>JBALVL010000014.1:0-109188 GCA_036961355.1 Motiliproteus sp. | reverse complement strand
CAGTGTGGTAAGTCGGCAGAGTGATCAGGTGGTGGAAGATGTTTGCTTCACGAGCCGTATCAGCTTGGAAGGTACGGATCTTATCGTCAGCACGTGCAGACAGCTCGCTTTCGTCGTATTCAGCACTCATCAGAGCCGCACGATCATAAGCAGATACGTCTTCACCCGCTGCAACCATTGCATCGTAAGCCTGCTGACGGAAGTTCAGGGTCCAGTTGAAAGAAGGCGAGTTGTTGTACACCAGCTTCGCATCAGGAATCTCTTTACGCACTTCGTTCATCATGTCAGCAATGTCTTGAACGTTTGGCGTTGCCGTTTCGATCCACAGCAGGTCAGCACCGGCACGGATAGCTTCGACGCTGTCAAATACGCAACGCTCTACACCGGTACCTTGACGGAACTGGTACAGGCCAGAAGGCAGACGCTTAGGACGAACCAGCTTACCTTCTCGGTTGAAACAGACGTCGCCTTCAGCCATGTCAGCTACGTCGATCTCTTCAACGTCGAGGAAAGAGTTGTAACGATCACCTTGATCGCCAGGCTCTTTAACAACAGCGATCTCTTTGGTCAGGCCAGCACCTTCAGAGTCGGTACGTGAAACGATAATACCGTTGTCGATACCTAGCTCTAGGAAGGCGTAACGCAATGCACGAATCTTAGAATGGAAGTCAGCATGAGGCACGGTGACTTTACCGTCCTGGTGACCACATTGCTTCTCGTCAGCAACCTGGTTTTCAATCTGCAGTGCACAAGCACCCGCTTCGATCATCTGCTTAGCCATGATGTAAGTGGCTTCGGCGTTACCGAAACCGGCATCGATGTCGGCAACGATAGGTACGATGTGAGTGACGTGGTTGTCGATTTGATCTTGAACAGAGGCTTCAGCAGCTGTATCGCCAGCTTCGCGAGCAGCGTCCAGCTCACGGAACAATCCGCCCAACTCACGAGCATCGGCTTGACGCAGGAAGGTGTAAAGCTCTTCAACCAAGCTAGCAACGGTAGTCTTCTCGTGCATGGACTGATCAGGCAGAGGGCCGAAATCAGAACGCAGGGCAGCAACCATCCAGCCAGACAAGTACAGGTACTTACGGTCGGTCTTCCCACCGAAATGCTTCTTGATAGCGATCAGCTTCTGCTGACCGATAAAACCGTGCCAGCAACCCAGTGACTGAGTGTACTTGGTCTTATCAGCATCGAACGCTTCCATGTCGGCACGCATGACGTTGGCAGTGTACTGAGCGATGTCCAGGCCAGTCTTGAATTTGTTTTGAGCACGCATGCGAGCGGCTGATTCTGGGCTGATGGTATCCCAAGGAGCACCAGCGGCAAATTTTGCGGCGGCAATTGAGTCGATATCTTTATTGATTGCTGACATGGTCATTCCTTCACTAATATTGTTATCGCATCAAAGCTTGGTTGATGCCTTTGATCGGTAAAAAAAGGGACTACCTCGTAGTGCTGCGCTGACTATAACCGCAACTGCGTCATAACTAAAATAAATATTAAAGATACTTGTGATTCACCAAACAAATAAAGGACAGAAGCACCCTCTAACCCACTAATTTCATTAACAACAACAGAACCACCGTAACAATTATTTACCGCAGTTATTCAGTTTTACATAGACATCCACAACATGAATGGAGAGACTAAACCCTTTAGCGATAAAGGCACAGCTGTAGCTCACCTATGCCACTGATACGGAGCAACCGGATGCAAATTAACCGAATTGACCTGAACCTACTAGTTTACCTTGATGTGTTACTCAGAGAGCGCAGTGTTACCAATGCCGCAAATCAATTAGGGTTAAGTCAACCGGCGATGAGTAACGGCCTACGGCGGTTGCGCGACATGTTAGGTGACCCGTTACTGGTTCGAACCAGTGACGGCATGACACCGACCGAGCGAGCGCTTGAGTTACAACCCGTCATCAGAGAGTCACTGTCTCAGCTCGAAAGAGCGCTACAAACCAAACAACCCTTCGACGCCGCCAATTCCGACAGGGTGTTCAGAATCATGGCCAGCGACTACGCTGAGTCTGCCCTATTCCCACAAATCCTGAAGCGACTACGAGACAGCGCACCGGGTATCACGCTGGATATCATGACCCCTAGCGACGTTACCTTTCTCGATGTTGAGCAGGGAAAGATAGATATGGTGATCAACCGATTTGATTCGATGCCACAATCGTTCCACCAAAAAACCATCTGGACCGACAGTTTTTCCTGCCTGCTTAGCTGTAACAACCCGATCATTGGGGACTTCAACCTCGACACTTATCTAGAAGCCAACCATATCTGGGTCAGCAAGACCGGGTTTGGCGCCGGCGTGGGCATCAACCCTAACGATGTGCAACGCCTTGGCTGGGTTGATGGTGCCCTTAATAAGCTGGATAAAAAGCGCAACATCACCGTATTTACCCGGCATTATCAAACCGCCATGTTGCTCGCCGAGCAGGAAGACCTGATTGTGACTTTACCAACACGTGCCGCTAACTTGCGTCATAACCATGAAAATGTGGTGATCAGGACTCCGCCGTTCCCGATCCCTGAAATTGAGTTAAAAATGGCCTGGAGTCCGCTGCTGCAACACAACCCCAGCCATCAGTGGTTACGCACACTGATCAGCGACGTAGCCCAACAGATCACTCAGTAAACAGAACCTCTATTCAGCTTAGGAATGACGAAGATTGCATTAATAACCTAGGCAAATGATAGGGGTTCGTTTTACAATCAGAGCCCTGATTTATGCTGGCCGAAATGTCAGCTATTGGTAGAATCGTTTTTTTATTTTTGAGGATATAAGCATGACCGCACGCACTCAGATTGGCGGACTTCAGATTGCCACCGTTCTATATGATCTGATCGCCGAAAAAGTCGCTCCGGGAACGGGTATTGATCCAGCGGCATTTTGGTCTGCTTTTGAACAAATCATTGATGATCTAGCCCCAAAAAATCGCCAGCTGCTGGCAAAGCGTGATCAGTTACAAACCCAAATTGATCAGTGGCATCGCGATAACGGTGCCGGAGACTTCGCCGCCTACAAAGCATTCTTGCAAGAGATCGGTTATCTGGTTCCTGAACAGGAAGAGTTTCAGATTACCACTGAAAATGTAGAGCCTGAAATAGCCGCTCAGGCGGGGCCGCAGCTCGTTGTACCTATCATGAACGCTCGCTTCGCGCTGAACGCCGCTAATGCACGCTGGGGCAGCCTTTATGATGCCCTATACGGCACTGACGTATTGCCAGAGGACAACGGCGCCGAGAAAGGAACGACTTTCAATCCGGTGCGCGGTGCTCAAGTCGTAGAATACGCCCGCAAGTTCCTCGACCAGGCAGCCCCACTAACCATCGGTTCCCATAAAGATGCCACCGCCTACCGGATTCGATTCGGCAGCCTCAGTGTCACCCTCAGCAACGGTGTTGAAACCGGCCTGGCAAAGCCGGGTCAGCTAGCAGCCTACCGTGGCAACGACAGTGCACCTAGCGCGGTCTTGCTCAAGCACAACAACCTGCGTTTTGAAATCCAGATCGACGCCAACGCCCGCATCGGCAGCACCGATGCAGCAGGCATCAATGACGTGCTGATCGAAGCAGCTCTAACAACTATCATGGATTGCGAGGATTCAATCGCTGCAGTCGATGCTGAGGACAAGGTCCTGGCCTACCAAAACTGGCTAGGGCTGATGAATGGAACGCTGGAACAGTCAATGTCCAAAGGAGGGGAAACCCTGGTACGGCGTTTAAACCCCGACAGGGAATATAAGACACCCACCGGAGGCACTCTGTCGCTTAAAGGTCGCGCCATGCTGTTTATCCGCAATGTCGGACACTTGATGACCAACCCGGCAATTCTGGATAAGAACGGTGATGAAATTCCAGAGGGCATCATGGACGCTATGGTGACATCGTTTATCGCGATCCATGACCTCAATGGCAATAGCCAATACCGTAACTCTTCTGCCGCCAGCATCAACATCGTCAAGCCAAAGATGCACGGCCCTGAGGAGGTCGCTTTTACCTGTGAACTCTTCGGCCGCGTTGAAGATGCTCTGGATCTGCCCCGAAACACCATCAAAGTTGGGATCATGGACGAAGAGCGTCGTACTTCGGTCAATCTTAAGGAGTGCATCCGTGCCGCTAAAGAGCGCGTCGTCTTTATCAACACAGGTTTTCTCGACCGCACCGGTGATGAGATTCACACCAGCATGGAAGCCGGCGCTTTCCTACCCAAAGGTGAGTTGAAAACACGCCCCTGGATCTTGGCTTACGAAGATCAGAACGTTGATCTAGGCCTAGCATGCGGTTTATCGGGCAAGGCCCAGATTGGCAAAGGTATGTGGCCCATTCCCGATAATATGGCCGATATGATGGAGGCCAAGATAGGTCACCCCATCGCCGGAGCTAACACCGCCTGGGTTCCTTCGCCCACTGCGGCAACACTGCACGCCTTGCACTACCACCAGCTCAACGTCCCTACCCGTCAGCTGGAGTTAAGAAACCGTGCACGGGCCAGCGTCGATGATATCCTCACCATCCCACTATTGGGTGATCGCCAACTCAGTGCCGATAGCATCCAAAGAGAGCTGGACAACAATGCCCAAGGCATTCTTGGCTACGTGGTACGCTGGGTTGATCAGGGTGTCGGTTGCTCTAAAGTACCAGACATCAACAATGTCGGCTTAATGGAAGACCGAGCCACGCTGCGTATCTCCAGCCAACATATCGCCAACTGGCTACGTCACGGTATCTGTAACGGTGACCAAGTAATGGAAACGCTGAAGCGGATGGCTGCGATTGTTGACGGCCAGAATGCCGCTGATCCGCTGTATCAGCCGATGGCACCAGGGTTTAATGGCATCGCCTTCCAGGCCGCCTGCGATCTGGTGTTCAAGGGTGCTGAGCAACCCAGTGGATATACCGAGCCACTTCTGCACGCTCATCGTCAGAGTGTTAAGGCACAGTAACTTGCGTCGATACAATTCAAAAAGGAGTCGACACGGCTCCTTTTTTGTATCTGGAGATTGGACTCTCAAAGCGCTAGTCTTTTTCACTGCCCAGACTCATCACGATGTAATTGCTTGGAGCCTACACCGCTCCCCTATACTGCTTCACGCTGTAACAACAGTTCGAGCTTGCCCAGGCAGGCAAAAACCATCATCCCGGTTCCCAGTTCGAACAGGCTGATCGCCTCGATCCCACCCGGTAGATAGAAAGCACCTCTAAGGCGCGCAAACGCAGCGGCCACACAACACGACACTCCCAAGATGGCAGCAACATTGGCGCCCAAGCGAATCAGTTGTTTCATAACGGCATCCTTACTCAGCTCTGTTTCAATGAGGATCTACTCACGTTAAAGATTTTGGCAAGATGGTGTTTAAGTGCTAAACGATAGTGCGGGCTTAGCAGCCCCTGAAAAATCCCTAACGTTTGAAAGAATAGGCGAAATAACCGCTGATGCACGCCACAAGGGGTCGATCTTTTTGAGTAGCAGTACTTTTTTAGGTACTATTCGGCAACCATTTTTTTGCGATGCCGCAATGTTTAATTGCGCACCCACACTGCGAGGAACGACTGTGCCAACCCGTCCTGCTAGCAAACCTCAAAACCCCAATTTTTCGTCCGGGCCATGCAGCAAGCGTCCCGGTTATTCGGTAGCCGATCTGGATGTCGCGACGCTAGGGCGCTCTCACCGCTCCGGCTTAGGCAAAGCTGCTTTGCAAAAGACCATCGACGATACAGCTGAACTACTTGGCCTGCCCGAGGGTTACCGGGTTGGGATTGTACCGGCATCCGATACCGGAGCGGTTGAGATGATCCTGTGGAGCGTGCTCGGAGCCCGTCCAGTTGATGTTTGCTCATGGGAATCATTTGGTGCTGGTTGGCACTCGGATATCACCAAGCAGCTCAAGCTTGAGGTTAACCACATCAGCGCCGATTACGGTCTGTTACCAGACTTGGCACAAACCAATTCCGATCACGATATCGTGTTTACTTGGAACGGCACCACCTCGGGTGTCAAAGTTGACAACGCCGACTGGATCGCCGGTGACCGCAAGGGCCTAACAATCTGCGATGCCACCTCGTCCGTTTTTGCGATGGAGATGCCTTGGGAAAAGCTCGACGTCACCACCTTCAGCTGGCAAAAAGTGCTCGGCGGCGAAGGTGCTCACGGTGTCATCATCCTCAGTCCGCGCGCCGTTGAGCGGCTCGAAAGCTATACACCAACATGGCCTCTGCCGAAAATTTTCCGCCTCACCAAAGGCGGCAAGTTGATTGAAGGTATCTTTAAAGGTGCTACCATCAACACGCCATCGATGCTCTGTGTCGCTGACTACCAAGATGCACTTAACTGGGTCCGCTCGATCGGCGGAGTCAATCAAACTATCGCTATCAGCAACGCCAGCCTCAAGGCGATCGAAGCATTCGTCGACAGCAACGACTGGGTTCACTTCTTAGCCGCTGATAGCTCAGTGCGCTCAAATACCAGTGTCTGCCTGACGCTGGATCTGGAAGCAGATCAGGTCAAAACTCTGATCAAATTGCTCGACAGCGAAAGCGTAGCATTCGATATTGGCGCCTACCGCGATGCGCCGGCTGGTTTACGAATCTGGTGCGGAGCTACCGTCAATACCGCCGATATTGAAGCACTGATGCCCTGGCTTGAGTGGGGTTACCTTCAGGTAAAAAATCAAGAAGCTAAAGCAAGTTAATCAAGCTCCAAACAACGGCCCTAATATGGGCCGTTGTTGTTGGTGCCAGACATTTACACAGACAACATAAGGTAAAGGACACCATGTACCAGATTCGTACCTACAACAGCATATCAGTCAAAGGCCTCGAACGCCTTCCTCGCGACAGCTATGAAGTTGCCAGCGAGCTACCTAATCCCGACGCTTTTTTAATTCGTTCGCAAAAACTACACGACACTGAATTCCCAAAAAGTCTCAAAGCGATCGCACGCGCCGGTGCCGGTGTTAACAACGTCCCGATCGAACGCTGCTCCGACGATGGCATCGTTGTCTTTAACGCGCCGGGTGCTAACGCCAACGCCGTAAAAGAGCTGGTACTGGCCGGTATGCTGCTAGGCGCGCGTGATATCTACCAAGGAATGCGATTTGTCGAAGGGCTCGAGCCACAAGCTGGTTTGGATCCATTACTCGAAAAAGAGAAGAAGCGCTTTGCCGGTTCCGAACTACGGGGCAAAACGCTTGGTGTCGTCGGCTTGGGTAATATTGGCTCGCTTGTCGCCAACATGGGGCAATCACTGGGAATGGAAGTCTGCGGTTACGATCCGGCCATCTCGGTGGAAGCGGCATGGCGGCTATCAAGCCGGGTCCAGAAGATGGACAACCTCAACAGCCTGTTCGCTAAATGCGATTATATCAGCCTGCACCTGCCTGCCATTGAGGCCACGAAAGGGTTGATCAACGAAGCGCTGCTCGCTTGTGTCAAGCCAGGTACCGTACTGCTCAATTTTGCCCGCGGGGAGATCGTTAACAAAGAGGATGTGATCAAAGCGCTGGACCAGGATCGCCTGCACCGGTACATCAGCGACTTTCCGGCTAACGATACCCTATCCCATCCTCGGATTTTACAGATGCCGCACATCGGTGCCAGTACCGCCGAAGCCGAGGATAATTGCGCCATAATGGTAGCTGATCAGTTAATCGATTTTCTGGAAAACGGCAACATCCGTAATTCCGTTAATTTCCCACCGATCGAACTGGCTCGTACAACGCCGGTACGCATTACCATCACCAATAAAAATGTTCCCAATGTACTGGGACAGGTCACAGCGATCATCGCTGAATACGACCTCAACATCACCGATATGCTGAATAAGAGCCGGGATGGTTTGGCATACAATATTATCGATCTCGAAGCGATGCCTTGCGACGAATCCTTGCAAGCACTCAATTCCATCGAAGAGGTGATCAATCTGAGAGTCATAAACGGCGGCGGCCCACAGAACGGATAAAACACACGATTAATAAGGCAGCAGCGATCCGGGTGAGCACTCTTTCCTAGATCGCTATCGTCGACAATAAAACGCCGCAACAAAGCCCTAACCATAAACTTGATGCACTGTTCTTTTTTGTATCCTCCCCCCTTCCCCAACACCTAACTTTAGCAGCCAGAATAACCTTCCAATAAATTTGTTACTGTGTCTCGCTATCGCTGGCCCTATCCATTTATTATTTCTAGCAATCGTTGGCCCTATCCATTACAGTATCGCCCCAAAATAACCCGATAATAATAATAATAACCGGGAATTGAAGAATGCAGCAAGGACTTGCGATGAATCACGCCTTGGCCACTGACGGCTACTACTTTTCTTCCGAACCTTTCCGGCAAGGACAGCAGATCGAAGCAACACAACTGGCTTGCCTGTTAGGTATTAATCATGAAACCGAGATCATTCTTGAGGCCAGAAACGTAGTCGATTCCAGTGTCTATCAACTGGCGCTGACCGGCTCACTCTCTATCATCGATCGCCATCATCAACCGATCAGTTGCCAGCAATTACGCACCCTGCCTTTAGATCAACTGTGCGAAGAGCGGTTTGAGGAGCGAGGCTGGAGCCTGATACAACGCCCTCAATTCCACTGGCTACAACAACAACTGCCTCTGGGCCACGGATCCCGTACCATTCGCACCTGCGCAATTGAAGAGCTCGACCACCTACGCTCATTATTGCTACAGGCCGCCTGATTATTTGGTGCCAGCGGCCAGCGGCTCAGTGTCAAAACTAACACCATCCCAACCATCAGCCATAAAAGCTCGGATATTCATATGCGAGCTGCCAGCGGGATCCTGCAACACCTCTTGATGGTAATACTGGCCAAAGAGGTTCAACGTTTGCTCCTTATTCAGCTGGTGCAACTTGGCAAAGGCCAGCAGTTTACAAGACCCTTCATTCTGCCCAGCCGCATTCTGTTGGCGTTTTTCCCCGACTCCATTACTAAACGCTGTGGGCGTATAGCGATACTGAGCGTTGATCATGGCCATCACATCGGTAAACTCAATCGGCTCAATAGCCCGCGCACTATTCAAAAACTGTATTAAACTCATCTCGTATCTCCAGTTAATTTTGTAAAATAAATCAGTTATTGCGCCAAACAACAACTACTTAAAATCGATGTTTAATCTTCTACACTATTGCGAAATTTCTAACACTAATATACTTTTCAACCCGGCACGACGTCCTAAGCTCGAATAACGGAGTTTATTCATCCTCAGGGGGCTGATAAAAAAAACGGCTACCCTTCTCAATGGAAGTACAGCTGCAGTAGGCTCTAGGAATCAAATTGCAAGGAAGAGCGACAATGTCGACACCTTCACGTGTTCGTAAACCCTCAGTACGGCACACATTTATTGGACTAGCGTTGCTGGAATCGATGGCGATGTTCTCCTGCCTGTTTCTAGGTATCAATGTATATTCGGATCAATCAACTAATTTTGTTGATCACCTTGCATGCCTCGAATGCATCACCTTCGTATTAATCGTCACCCTATCGATGGCCGCCATGGGGCTCTACCATGCCCGCCAACGTGATGAATCGCGGGAACAGCTGGCACGTCTTTTTATCAGCTTTGGGCTGGCATCGGTCGCTCAGGCGGTCATATTCTATTTCATCCCATATCTCAATATCGAACCAACCGCGATTATTTTGGCATTATCGCTCTCCTTTATCATCGTCTGTTTGATTCGGTATAGCTTCATCACCATTTCAGGCACTGCGCTGATCAAACGTAAAATCCTTGTCCTCGGCGCGGGTGAAAAAGCCAATATCATCGAGCAGCGTATGCGGCGCTCCAACGATAGGCGCGGATTCAAGCTGTTGGGTTATATTCCTCTGGGTGATAGAGAGAACAACAATATCCATCAACACCAACTGGTCGATGTCGATCTCGACAATTTGCAGCACTACGCTGAGCTTCACCGGGTCGACGAACTCGTTGTCGCGGCAGACCAGCGCCGTGGTGCCTTGCCGATGGATGAGTTATACCGCTGCCGCGTAGCCGGAATCCATGTCACCGACATCGCCTCCTTCATCGAACGCGAATGCGGTAAAATTCCCCTGAATCTGCTCAATCCCAGCTGGGTAATCTACTCACGCGGCTACCGTACCAACGACCTATTTGTTAAAGCACTAAAGCGTATTTTCGATGTTCTGATCAGCTTAGTGATGCTGGCACTGACCTTACCCTTAATGATCATCACAGCGCTGCTGATCATGATCGAAAGCGGCCCCCGCACGCCTGTCTTCTACTGGCAGGAGCGCGTTGGTCTGGGGGGGCTACCTTTTCGTATCTATAAATTTCGCAGCATGCGTGTCGATGCCGAAGCCGGTGGCGCCGTTTGGGCCAAACAGAATGACGACCGGGTAACAGTTGTCGGGGCATTCATTCGTAAATACCGCATCGATGAGCTGCCGCAACTTCTTAACGTCTTCACCGGCGATATGAGTTTTATCGGCCCCCGACCCGAACGTCCCGAGTTTGTCGAATCCCTGACCGAACAGATCCCTTATTACGGTGATCGCCACATGGTCAAACCCGGTCTGACAGGCTGGGCCCAAGTATGCTACTCCTACGGTGGTTCGACAGACGATGCGATAGAAAAATTGCAATACGATCTCTACTACATCAAGAACTTCAGCTTTCTACTCGACACCATCATCATGATCGAGACGATAGAGGTTGTGTTATTCGGCAAAGGGGCCCGGTAATTCTCGTTAACAACACCTCTTCCATCCTCTCCCCGCCCCAATTTCCCCCTCCCTATTCAAGAACCTGTCTGCACCACCCCACAGGTGCAGACATCGACTGTTTGAGATAGAGTAGCGGCCCATTTTATTCGTTGAACACCGTTGCTATGAAAACACTGAGTTTACGCTCTGATCTGCTACTGTTGATCACTGCTGCTATCTGGGGCTTCGCCTTTGTCGCACAGCGCATTGGCATGGACCATATGGGGCCATTCACCTTCAACGGCATCCGTTTTCTTCTTGGCGCAACAGCGCTAATACCATTGATCTATCTGATCAAACCAAAATTGCCTGCTCGTCTGATACCCGTAGAAAACCCGCGACGAATGATGATCATAGGCGGCATTAGTACCGGCGTAGTCCTGTTTATTGGGGCCAGCTTGCAACAGATGGGGATGGTCTATACCAATGCGGGAAATGCCGGCTTTATTACTGGCTTATATATTGTCATCGTCCCGTTTCTCGGTATTTTTCTGGGACAAAGAACACTGGCAAACACTTGGGCAGGAGCCATCATCGCGCTGGCTGGTTTATATCTGCTCAGCGTCAAAGATGACTTCAGCCTCGACTATGGTGATCTGCTGATTCTGATCAGCGCTTTTTTCTGGGCTGGCCATGTGCTACTCGTTGGCTGGTTATCCCCTCGGCTCAACGCCATCGACCTTTCAATCTGGCAGTTCTTGATCTGTGGCATTCTCAGCCTGACAACCGCATTGATCGTAGAAACGATCAGTTGGCAGGCGATCCTCGATACGGCAATACCGTTACTTTATGCCGGCGTAATGTCCACCTCGGTAGCTTTCACGCTACAGGTCGTAGCTCAGCGCCACGCTCCCCCGGCACACGCGGCCATCATTCTCAGTCTGGAAGGCGTCTTTGCGCTGATCGGCGGCTGGCTTTTACTGGGAGAGCAGATGTCGGACAAAGGCTTATGGGGTTGCGGGCTGATGCTGGCAGGCATGCTGACCTCACAACTGCCTTGGCAAAAAATCCGACCCTCCAATAGAAAGCAAAAAACATCAGCGGTGTGACCACCCTGCGATGAGTCAGCTATAGTTTCTTAGCGGACTGGCGCAATGCCCTGCTAGTAACCAGCCGCATCCGATACCTGTCTGGATCGTTAGGTTGTGGTTATGTTTACCGGAGTAAGATTACTGGCTACGTGGTTGATGCTCATCTTTAGTTCAGATTCTGCCAACCGCTCTTCTGACCACCCGCTGATGCGTATGCGCACGACTCGCTATCGCGCCAAAAAGAAAATTGTGCGGGGTCTATGGATCGCAACAGGCATTTTGATGCTGGCATTCCCCATGGTCCACTTCATCGTCACGCTGGGTTTATTTACCACCTTCTTGTCATTCACCATCCTCGATGAAGCACCTTAACTCTTCACAAAGCGTCTTAACTCCTGTGATTCGTCATCGGCACGTTCAGCAGGCTGATCTTAATGGCTAGAGGGCCACGCTAAGCTCTCGGGAGGGCCCAGCGTTAGCAACGCTTGTTTTAGCGCCTCAGAAGCAAATAGTGCACCCTGAAGCGGCGGTGATTTGTATCGGTATTGCTGCCCGTCAAAATCAAACTTCACAACGTAAGCGTGAAGGTATCCCCTGTCAGCCGTATCGGTCTCCCCGGGATAATAACGTTCATCACCAAGAATCGGTGCTCCCAAGCTCTTCATCATCACCCTCAATTGATGGGTTCGTCCCGTCAGCGGCTTCAGCACAAAAAGACGTATTCCGGACTGTAAACTAAAGCTAAAAAAGCGAGTTTGGGCCGGATCGGCTTGGCTATTGAGAAGCTTCCAGCTGCCACGGCGAGACTTCTTCATGTCGCCACTGATCAGGCCCTGTTTTTTTGACGGTTTACGATCTGAAATGGCTAAATAATACTTCTCGACCCGCTGCTGTCGAAACTGTTCGTTAATCTGTTCCGCAGCGGCAGAACTGCGTGCAAGAATGATCAATCCCGAGGTAATCTTATCCAACCGATGCACCGGGTAGAATTTACCCAGCTGCAGCGATTGCTCCACCATAGGAACCAGCCCAGCTTGTTGCTCCTGGCTATGAAAATCAACGCCAGCAGACTTCGAGATAACGATGAAGTCGGGATGTATATCGATGACGCTAAACGATGCGTGCTGCTCTGACATATCTGGAAAATCTCAAACGAAAAGATAAAAACGGGAGGTAGTCATTGCTGCAAACTATTGTTCAGCAGAGGGCACTACATATGGCTCAGTAGCCTCGACACACTGCCCTTCGAACCATTGTATCCGGTCGGGCTGTTTTAACAGGTTTAATTGTGTTAACCGGTTAAAGCGCAAACTCGCGCGCGACACCGTAGCCAAAGTCATCCCTCCCATCAAGGCATAGACATCAAATTGTTCGGAACGGTAAATGCGCTGATCCAAATACAAAATAAACTGATCATCACTGCCATCGACATGACAGTTTAACGGACCTGACCATGCGCTGCTTGAACCGAGCAGCAATAACACAATAATAACAATCTTCTTTCTGCGACTAATCATAGTAACCCCCACACGTTCTTTGTTAAGCCTCATGAGGCTTAACACTATCGGGTGCCAAGCGGCTAAATCACTAGTTAAAATCGCGTTTTAATCTATCAACAGCGAACGACAATAGTGCAAAATAGCACCCGTGTTACCCCTCCCTTATTTTAGCCGTTGCACTAGCAGTGCCAATCCAATCAATGAGTATTTTATGGTCGTGATGAAACAGCTGTTGTCACTGAGTTACTGCGCCGTCATCTCGGTACTCTTCAACTTAGGATTCACCGCAGCAGCCCAGACAGAACTGCTGTGCCAAAAGACACCTATCCGCGTGGCCCTATTCAACTTTGCTCCCTTCTACTCACCAAACGAACAAGGTCAGGCTCAAGGCATCCTGATCGATGAATTAACGCAGCTATTGGATCAACTTGGTTGCCAAAGGCAAATTACGTTCTATTCTGCCCCGCTCATGCTACAGAAAGTCGCTAACGGACAAGCTGATCTGACCATGGTGATTGATCACCCGATGTTGAGAAATACGGCCATCTACAGTCGCAACTCGATGCTTGAGTTACGCCTGACCAGTTATCAATATCAGCACACCGCCTCGATCAAACGTTTTGAGCAGCTGTCACAACAACGGGTGATCGCTATACGGGGCTATGGCTACGGCGGTCTGTTCGATCAACTGGCCAACACTGAGATGCAGGTCCAGCTCCACTTCGCTTCTAATATCGAGGAGGGTCTGGAGCTGCTGAAAAATAACGTCGGAGATTATTTGTTAGGGTATCAACGGCCGATCAATCTGATTCTGGCCCAGCGAGACTTACCCCTCATCCATAGCAGCCGACTACAAAGCGAAGATGTGTTCTTGGTGATGTCATCGGAGTATCGAGACCCCGAACTGCTAAAGCGACTTGATCAACTCATACAGCAGCGTAAATAACCGCGTTTCATTAACGGATCAGTACGCCTCTTTGTTGCGTTGCTGCCATAAGGCGTATGCCTGTTCGCGTGCCTGGTCATTAGTTGCCTGCCAGCCCATTAGGCGTATGCATACCGCTAACGTTTCAATTACAGCGGCCTCACCATACACATGCGGCTCACCCCGCCATACACTCAATAACTGACGGACTTCGAGTTGCTCTGACCGCACCTGCCGTTGAGCCAACGCTTTGGGCCAGGTTTGGTCGATATACTCACCCTGCCTTACCCATTGCAAAGTGCAGTCGGCATCAGGTCGAATCTCAGCCTCACCGCCGTCTCCGCGAATGGTGACACTATTATGTTGACCTAACATCATCGCCGTCTGCTGATGCATCGGACCATAGGCCGGATGAAAGACTCCATCGACCCGAAACGGCGCCGACAGTGGGTTGAGCAGACGGCTTAAGGTGTGGACCGGCGAACGCAGCCCCAACATTGAACGAAGGTTGATGATACGCGCCAGCTCGTTATTGATCAGCGATAGGGGTAGATAACACAGGCTCACCTGTTGCAGATCCACTTCTGCATCGAGCCAATTAGTGGCGCTACGCATACCGAAGTGTCCCAAAATCTCTTCGATATAGATCCGCCCCGGTGTATGCCCCCGGGCACCATGCATACAAACTTTGACACCTTCACCTGCTAATACTAGAGCAGACAGAAAAAACCACGGCAACTGACGTTTCTTACCGGCATACGTTGACCAATCCAGATCGACCTTGAGCGTCTCGGGAGCTGACATCCTTTGCTGTACAGCGGTGACAAAACCGCTGAGCTCTTCTGGACTCTCCTCCTTGACCCGTAACAGCATCAAAAAAGCGCCGAGCTGCTCAGGCGTTACCTGCTGATCGAGGATCATCGCCATCGATTGCTCAGCCTCATCACGCGTCAGTGAGCGAGAACCTTTCTTTCCTTTACCAAGAATTCGAATAAAGGGGGCGAATGGATGTTCCTGGTGAGTCATAAGGGGACCGTCTTGAGTTTGAGAATCTTAGTCATTATCAGTATGAATTATCAGAATACAGCAGTATTTCATGCGACTCAAAAAATAAGCTACGGCATTGATCTATATAGTGATAACTGGCGCATAGGACTATAAATCGCCAACAAGGGCAACCCACTGCACTCATTACAGCGTTAACAACGGGCAAACTAACCGACAACCCTGTTGCTGTCTTTCAACGGATGGCAAAACATCAACACTGGGCCACAGGCCATCGATCAATGCTTGTGCATAAGGTTCAGGCAAGCCAACCTGCAGCATGCGCGCAGCAGCCCCCTGAGCATCATACGCCAATCGATGCCACTGACAGAGGATACGGTCACCATCAGGTTGTAACAGCAAGTACCAGCCCTGCTGCGTACCGTCGTTGGCCGGCATACCAATAACGCCGCTGTTGAGCCAGTAGCGTAGGCGCTGTTCTTGTTGGGGGTGGTGGAGTGAAATACTTCGACCAAAGGGAAGACCACAATGCCCGCCGATCACCACGTCGCTATCACACCCCTGAAGCTCTTCAGTAAAAGCAGCATCGTCTGTGGAAGAAAATAGGAACCGGTTATTAGAACTCAGCCCCGCATGCACCACACAAAAGTCACGCCCGGCCAGACTGAAACAGACCTGCTGCGGCAGTTGCGCCATCCACCGGCAAGCGGATTGGTCCACCTGCTCACTGGCATAGCGATACCAGGCGATCGACAGCAAACTGCAACTACTGCCCGGATCAAAACCGCAACCACAGTCGGCACTGCCGTCGGCCAATGACTGTTCACAATTACCCTGTACTACCGTTATGCCCCAGTCCCGAACTAGGTCAATCGTCGGTTGCGGGTCTGCACAATAAGCCACCACATCACCGGTGCAGATCACCTGCTCCGGCGTTATACCCAATTCTTCAGCCACGGCCTGCATCGCCTGCGTCGCCTGCAGGTTACTGTAACAGCCACCAAACACCAGCACCGGGCCGCTCAGCGCTCCAAGGTCTATCTGACGTAGCGATTTAGCAGAGATCTGCATCAACCGGCTACCGAAGAGAGCGCTGTATCGGCACCAGCAGCCCGACGTTTAGCACTGGCAATCGAGCCGCCAACCCAGAATGCTAGGCAGCCACCGGCCAGAACACTGGCAGAGATCCACAACAGTTTGGTGTATTTATGCGCATCACCCAGCCATAAGCTATAACCGGAAGACTCAAGAAAATAGAGCATTGCGCCACCGAGTGCCAGCGCGAAACTACTCAGGTAGCTCCAAAGCGGAATGTCATCTCGCCGCCCCCAAAGAGAAAAGAAAATCACCGGTGCCAGATACATCGATGCCGTACCGCTGACGGCAACAGCGCTGAACAGGTCTTTGTTGCCCAGGAAGACACACCCGAGTCCCAGTAACATAAACAGCAGCATGATGATTCTTCCGTTAGCGACACTACCGCGAAGAATCGCCATATCAACCGCCACCAACTTGGCCGAACTGGACAAGGTACTATCTAACGTCGACATCGCCGAAATTACCAGCGCCACATTAAACAGCAGCATTGGAACGTCACCCAACAAGCGGCTAAGCACTGCGTTCATCGCCTCACCACTTCCGGCATGGGCACCGGCTAACACGCCCAGCGTCCCAAAACCGCTGATGCAAAGCACGCTGATCCAAGCCGCGTGCCGGAAGCTACGCTTGGTGGTGATTCGATCGGCCAAAAAGCCCCGGTCCATCATCACCGGATCGTGCATTGGATAACTCCAGATCTGCAGTAATGCCACGGCAAGCAGTATAGGTCCCGGTTGATCATGCTGAAACGGTACAAACATCAGGTCAGACAGTTCAAAACGGCCACCGGTTACTGTCAGCACCAACAGCACGATCAGGACTACCACAAAGATCAACATCTGGTATAGATCGGTACGCAGTGACGCATGTAACCCACCCAGCATCGAGTAGATCAAGGTCACCAAAGAAAAACCGACGATGGCGAGGATGTAGGCCTGACTGCCGGCAATACCAAACAACAATCCGATCACTAACAGGTTAGCGAAGACTTCGCTAACCAGGCGAATACCTACGACTAGGTTGTAACAACTGCTGCCCCAACGACCAAAGCGGGCACGAAGGAATGACTGCACACTGCTAAAGCCGTGCTCAAATCTCAGGCTGTCGATGATCCGCCCGCCGGTAATAAACGACAGATAATAAGCGGCATAAGCAACCGTGCCCCAAATGCCGTAATAAAAACCCAAAATTGCCGCGTTCATTAACGAACGCGCGAACACCCAGGTCGTCACTTGGGACAATGTCAGCGTCAGTAATCCCGGCGCTTTGCCATCGGCACTCTGACCCTGAAAAAAGCCCCCGGCGGTGCGGCTATTTCGGCTAATCAGTACCGATCCGATTGCCAACACAGCGACTAACAGCGGTAATGCATATTCCATGTAAACCTCTTGTAGTGATCAACAAAGCACGATCTGTGAACAGTCTGTCACCCTAGACGCCATAAATTGGTGACTGTTACGGGGCCGCTGTAAAAACATAACAGAACAGCAAGTTGACTAGATAAGGGCTGCAGCACGTCAACAGCCGCAAACCTGCCGGACGAGAAGAAAATGAAGATAGAGTTACCTGGAAAAATGGCTATCAGGAATCGGAATTGGTGTCTTTAGGGCTACCGACTTTAGGAATTTCACCCAGCATTTCATCGAGCATACGGGTTAACTGCTCAGGCTTATGGGTATCGCGCGATTGGTTGGACGCAGCCGGCTGGTCGGGACTTTCCTCCGCGCTTTCATCGACAATGCCGAAGTCACTTTTTTTGGCATCAACAACCGTAGGGGTGTCTGAATCCAACTCGATCAACGAGGCATCAGGTGCCGTTTTTTTATCGATGGTTTCCAGTACAGCCTTTGATGCTGGGAGATTATCGGTCGACGCCCGCTCACCGATGAAATTACCGTCCTTATGGATGGTCATCTGCCGACTGTGAACCACGCCACGAACCTGGCCACCACGCTCTATCGTCAACTCATCGCAATGCACTTCGCCATCAAGCCGGCCACTGACGCTAACCTGCTGCGCCCGGATCATACCGGTCACCTCACCACGGCGACCAATCGCAATGCTATCAACCGATGAGATACGCCCTTCGAAGATACCATCGATATGCAACTTACCAACGAGACTCATCTCTCCGCAGAGCTTGTTTCCCCGGGCGATGATAGTAACGGCAGTTCGAGCCGATTGATCGGCAGCATCTCTCTTAAACCATCCCACTTTATCCCCTTCTCCTCAGTAAACAGCTGCTGATAATTATCCATGCTCCAGCTCATAAACGGAGCCGGGTTGAGCGGTTTGAACAGATAACGGACCTCATAGTGGAGGTGAGGTCCGGTAGATATACCCGAATTTCCACTATACCCGATCAGCTGTCCCTTCTTCACCAAGCGACCGCTGCGTACAGCGGCTTTTTTAAGATGACCGTAATAACTCTTAAAACCAAAATTATGGTTAATGATGATCAGATTTCCGTAGCCGCTCTTCTTATGAAAGCCGGAAAACTCTACCGCGCCATCGGCAGTGGCGTAGATAGGGGTTCCCATGGCAGCACGAAAATCGAGCCCGTTATGGTGTTTCTTTTTGCCGGTCACCGGGTGGGTCCGTCGTCCAAAACGGTCCGTCAGCTCGACCTTCTCGAGCGGCGAACCGTTCGGTATGCCGTACAGCATGAACAACCGTTCGTATGCCATCTGTTGCAATTCACGGCTACGCACCAAGCTTATCACTGGCGATTCAGTTAAACCCATCGCCCGTTCGAGCTGACGAAACGGCTGACTCCATTCATCGCTAAGTTGTTGCAGAGTGTCGCGTTCCAGTTCGATCAGACTGAGGTTATCGCTCAAACGATCAAGTTCGGTTCTGACCGTCTCGCGACTATCCAGAACGTCGGTATAGAGGTTGGCTAACTGCACATGGTCAGCCGTCAGGCTATCAAATTCATCCGAGGTTTTAACCAGCAAAGCATTACTGATAAACAAACTAAACAGTAACATAGCGACAAAGATCAGCAGCAGGTAACGCGCTACCAGATTTAATGATAGTTGGCGCGACCCCCGACTGGTGGTCAAGGTTAAGATCAGACGATTCTTCACAGGCGTTACGCATAAACCGAACAAAAAAACAGGAGCAAAATGATATATAAAGAGACGGCGGTTGTCACTGCACGGCACCGCTAAACAACCAAGAACAACAACCCGATTGGCCACAACATCAAAAGCGATGATCGGCATCGATGACAATTACCGGGCAATCACAACTACAGCTCCTGCCCCATACTCTGATACCATAACTGCTTTTGATTAGGGGCCAAAGGCTCTAATAATCGCCTCTAATTAAGGCTCATTGATGTTTCTGCACCGCCCCTTAGCTGTCGACTCAACCGCACTCATTCTGCTACTTGGCGCACTCGCGGCAACTGCGCCCTTAGCGATTGACATGTACTTACCGGCTCTGCCAGCAATGGCGGAAGGGCTGAACCGGCCAATCAATCAGATTCAACAAACCCTAACCGTATTTATGCTCGGCTACGCGCTATGCCAGCTGATCTACGGCCCGTTATCAGATCGCTTCGGCCGACGACCCGTGATGCTATTCGGCATGATGTTATTCTCAGTCGCCAGCTTAATCTGCACTCTTGCGGTAGATCTGGAACAGCTGTTACTGGCGCGCACCCTTCAGGCCCTAGGTGGCGGTGCAGCTTCCGTTGTTGTCACTGCATTAGTCAGGGACCTGTACCGTGGAGAAGCCGCCGCCCGAATGATGTCTCTGGTAGTGATGTCGATGACTCTCGCCCCGCTGCTCGCTCCGCTGGTTGGTGGTCAGGTATTGCTCTGGTTTGGTTGGCGGACAATATTCTTGTTACTAACACTGCTTGGAGCCGTGCTCTCACTGGTCATCTGGCTGCGGTTACCCGAAACAAGACAAACCACCCCCCAGCGCTTTTCACTACGACGTATGCTCTGCGACTACAAACAAGTATTGGGTCATCGTCAGGCGATGGGGTACTTGCTGTGTGGCAGTTTCTCCACGGCAGGGATGTTCGCCTTTATTACCGCCTCCCCGTTTGTCTATATCGAGTACTACGGAGTCAGCGAAGCGCTGTATGGTTTGTTGTTCGGTTGCAACATCGTACTGATGATGCTGCTTAACTGGGTCAATAGCCGAATCATTATGCGCACCGGACTAGCGACTATGATCGGTAGAGCCAGCCTGTTTCAGGCGATTATCGGGATGTTGCTGTTGGTCTCGGTCTTGGTCCTGGATCAATTGGCCGCGCTCTTTCCGCTACTGGTTCTGTTTGTAGGTTGTATCGGCCTGCTGGGTGCCAATTGCTCGGCTGCCGTCGTTTCGCCTTTTGATCGTACCGCAGGCAGCGCTGCCGCAATATTAGGAACCAGCCGATTTCTGATAGGCGGCCTGACTGCCGTGGCTGTTAGTCTGCTACATGACGAAACAGCCTTACCGATGGCCATGGTGATATCTCTTTGCGGTGTTATTGGATATTGCTGTTTCCTTTTTATCGCATCGCCGACACTCGTTGATACAGGCCCAACCAGCCCGCCTCAATAGCTACTTCACACTAAAGCCTGCATTTTAAATACCCGTTACTAGTTACCGTTAATAATGCCCCTCAAAATTGCCACTCGCCATACTTCTTGCGCATGGCGCTTGGATCAATTCTTTTCATTCTGAGCCGCTAATCAGCTTTTGAGTTGCCCGCCTCTATAGCCATAACAACAACGGCTTGAGCATGCTGGAGTTCATAAGATCATGAGCTTTATGCAAGCGTGCTAATTTAGACCCATATCTGTACTACTCTAGTGTTGCTGTGGTCCGCCATTAATCCGTTTTGGCGTTCATCCCCTCCAAGCTACAGAACAGGAACACCCCCATGAATAGCCAGAAAAAAACAGATTTGGCATCTGCCAGTTATGGCAGTGACGAATTAGTGACACCCTTTTTGCAAATAGCCGATGCCAACTGCCAGGCTTTTGAAAAAGTCGTTGAATTGCAGACGGCGTTATTCAGCAGCAGCATTGAAGCCAGCGTCAAACAGTTTAAAGTTATTCTCGACTGCTGCAGTGACCCTCAGGCGTTGACTCAGTCGCAGCTGGGCTATCTGCAGAACATTGAACACAGCTTGGCTGAAACCGGTGAGCAGGAATACCGAGCAATACAGCAAGCCAATGAAACGATCGAGGAGATCGTGAGTGCCAGCACCAAGCATCAACACCACTTATTCAGCGCCCTTTACCCTTACCCCTCAAGTCCCGTTTGAAAAGCAACTGCGCATGAAACACGGCCCGCTGAGCGAACGACGGATACCGCTCTTTCGGGCCAAATCACAACGGGGTGCTGACACCGACCGATAGCAATACCCGGCCTTCCCAGCAACAGCAACGCCTTAGACCAGAATGACTTAGATCAACAGTCCTATTCCTCTCATCCTTTAGTCACAAGGCCTAAATCTGTTCTTGATTAAGTCCCCCCATCCCGACAATCTTGGTTGATTGGATGGCCTGAGGGACGTCCTATTTGTTGTAGCTGAATCATGAGAAATCTATGAGCCTGTATCAAAATATTGAAAAGTCACTTTTTTTTACCTTAACTCGAAAAATCGTTGGCAATGTCGGCTTCCTATTGCTGATGCAGTTCATCACGCTCGGATTGTTCTACAATGCCAACAAATCGATCTCACAGGCTATGAGCCAGTTCCCGGCTGATGACCTGTTGGTACAGCAAGTTCAAGCGATCCATGCTGAGAGCAGCATCTATATCGCCCTGGTCTCAGGCGCCACCATTGTCGCCGCCATCTTCCTGATCTTTTTCATGCGTCACCTGTTCCTGCGTCCAATCAAATCTATCACCGAAATTTTACACGCTATTAGTGGCAAGAATGGTGACATATCGCGCACCCTTCCGGTCAGCACTCATGATGAAATAGCCGAAATGTCGGAGAGCTATAACAATTTCGCCGTCAACCTGCGCAGCATTATCGCCAAGACCCGCCGCCGTAGCGTTAACGTTGCCTTAGGCGCTACCCGTCTTAGTCAGGTAATACAGCATGCACACAAAAATGTCAGCGAACAGGAGAGCCACGCTACCCTAGTCTTCGAATCAAGTTCGCAGGCAACACAAGCGATTGATGAGATAGCCAGCAACACCAACGCCATTGCTCAACAAAACAGTCAGAACCTTCAGGATGTACAGGTCTCAGCCAAAGAGCTGTCAGTGGTGGTGGAGCAGATTCAGCAAGTCACCAAACTGGTCTCAAGCTTCAACGAAACCGTGCACCAGCTCAGTACTAACTCGGACAATATCAGCAGCATCGTAGGCATGGTGCAGGAATTCTCCGAGCAGACCAACTTGCTGGCACTCAACGCAGCCATTGAAGCGGCGCGTGCCGGTGAGCACGGTCGTGGTTTCGCCGTGGTCGCCGATGAAGTTCGCAGCCTGTCACAGAAGGTCAACAAAGCTACCAGCGAAATCGATAAAAACATCAATCAGATGACGGGACTGGTTGCCACAACCAAGAAAGGCACCGAAGAGATCCAACAATACACGCTCAATACCCAAGAGGTGATCGAGACCACCTCCACCCAGTTCCACCGCATGGTAAATGATTTTGAATCGGTAAATCGTCAGCTGACCGATATCAGTGCTGCCATTGAAGAGCTATCCAGCACCAATAAAGAGTCGCACCAGCACGTCAGTCTGATCGCTGATCTGAGCCGCCAGGTCAGTGCTGATATCGAGCGCTCACAGAGCTACTCCGACGATCTGGAGATATCCACCGAACAGACGCAGGAGCTACTATCGCGTTTCATCATCGGTTACGGTGGCTTTGAGGATATGATTCAAACCGGACGTAGCTGGACCACAGAAATTCAGCACGCGATGGAGCTGCTTGGCAGTCAGGGGCTGAATCTTTTCGACCGCTGCTATCAATCGACCCCAAACACCAACCCACAGAAAACCACGGTCAGTTACGCCTCCGCATTTGAGAGTAAATTACAGCCCCTGTTTGATGCCTTCATCAAACAACGCCCCGAATTTATCTATGCGGTAGCGATCGACATCAACGGCTACCTGCCTGCCCACCATAGCCACCTCTCCAAACCGCTAACTGGCGATCCTGCTGTCGATAACCTACAAAGTCGCCACCAACGGATATTCAATGCCACCCGAGCCGAACAACGCCGGGCAAGCAATACAGAACCGTTCCTATTGCAGACCTTCATTCGTGATACCGGCGAAGTACTCAATGACCTGTCCATGCCAATTCACATCAACGGCAAACACTGGGGCGCATTGATCATGGGCTTCAACCCGGATTGCCTGCTCGACGAAGCGAATAAGTAACGCCTTTCCGTTATCCCACTCTGCAATCGATAGTCAAAACGCAGTGGCTTAAGGCCACTGCGTTTTGTTATACCGGACACTGAAGAGCGTTACTCCTCCATCGCCGCCTCTGGAATTTCGCCGTTATGGTAGACCTCCTGTACGTCGTCAAGATCTTCCAGCACGTCAATCAGTCGTAACAGTTTCTTCGCCGCGTCCACATCCAGCTCGTTGCTGGTCGATGGAATCATCGACACTTCCGCCACCACTGGTGTTAAATCTGCGCCCTCAAATGCTGCCTTAACGGCTAAAAAAACACTGTGATCGGTAAATACATCGATCGAACCGTCATCATTAGTGATGACATCATCGGCACCCGACTCAAGCGCCAACTCCATGATCTGCTCCTCGTCGACCCCGGCGTCGAAGGTGAGCTGCCCTTTACGGTCGAACAGGTAAGCCACCGAGCCTGCGGTTCCCATATTTCCGCCAGACTTAGAGAACGCAGCACGCACCGCCGAGACGGTGCGGTTAACATTATCAGTCATGGTTTCGACCAAAATGGCGGTGCCGCCGGGCGCATAACCCTCGTAGGTTAACTCGTCATAGTGTTCACCTTCGCCACCACCGGCTCCACGCTGAATCGCCTTTTCGATGGTGTCTTTCTTCATGTTGGCACCGAGCGACTTATCGATAGCCAAACGAAGGCGCGGGTTATCCTCGGGCGCACCACCACCCTCTTTGGCGGCAACCACCAGTTCTCGAATCAGCTTGGTGAAAACTTTGCCGCGCTTGGCATCCTGCGCCGCCTTCCGGTGCTTGATATTGGCAAATTTGCTATGGCCTGCCATGGATTGCTCCTGTCTGTCTTTGAATAGTGCTGTCTTAGTAGGACTCTGTCTTAGAATAGCTCTGAACTTGAATAGTTATGTCTGCTAAAAAACGAGGCCTTAAATAGGCCAGATACAAAAAAGGCGGACCCTAAGGTCCGCCTTTTTCGTCAAGCACCAACCACCGCTTACTCAGCAGCGGCTTGCGGCTTGCGCACCTTAATGCTCAGCTCGCGCAGCTGAGCGGTACTGACCTCACCCGGTGCGGCGGTCATCACACAAGCCGCACTCTGGGTTTTCGGGAAGGCG
This sequence comes from Motiliproteus sp., assembly GCA_036961355.1. Taxonomy (GTDB): domain Bacteria; phylum Pseudomonadota; class Gammaproteobacteria; order Pseudomonadales; family Balneatricaceae; genus Motiliproteus. The sequence goes on along the minus strand of JBALVL010000014.1, from coordinate 84,397 downwards.
ATCACTTCTCGAATCGATTTGGAGCCGGTCATCAGCATCACCAGGCGGTCAAGACCGAAGGCCAAACCACCGTGCGGTGGCGCGCCGAACTTCAGCGCATCCAGCAGGAAGCCGAACTTCTCGCGCTGCTCTTCCTGGCTGATCTTGAGAACGTTGAATACCACTTCCTGCATTGCCTGATCGTGGATACGGATCGAACCGCCACCCAGCTCGCAACCGTTCAATACCATGTCATAAGCACGTGACAGCGAGGTATCAGGGTTGGCGACCAGCTCTTCGGGGCTGCACGAAGGTGCCGTGAACGGATGGTGTAACGCAGTCAGTGAACCGTCGCTGTTCTCTTCGAACATTGGGAAGTCGACCACCCACATCGGTGCCCACTCGCTGGTGTATAGGTCCAAGTCTTCACCAAGCTTGCAACGCAGTGCGCCCAACGCTTCGGTGACGATCTTCTCTTTGTCGGCGCCGAAGAAGACGATATCGCCATCCTGCGCACCAACCTTCTCCATCAACTGCATCGACACGTCGTCGCCCAGGAACTTAACGATCGGCGACTGCAGACCTTCAACGCCCTTAGCCAACTCGTTAACTTTGATCCAGGCCAGACCGCGGGCACCGTAGATACCAACAAACTTGGTGTACTCGTCGATCTGCTTACGGGTTAGCTTGGCACCACCCGGTACCTTCAGTGCGGTTACCCGGCCTTTAGGGTCTTTGGCAGGCGCTGCAAACACTTTGAATTCAACCGTGGCCATCAGCTCTTTAACATCAACCAGTTCCAGCGGAATCCGCAGATCCGGCTTATCGGAACCATAACGCGTCATCGCTTCAGCGTAAGGCATCCGCGGGAACTCACCCAGCTCAACATCCATCAGTTCGCTAAACAACTGACGAATCATCCCTTCGGTCAAGCCCATGATCGCCTCTTCGTCGAGGAAGCTGGTCTCGATATCGATCTGAGTAAATTCAGGCTGCCGATCAGCACGCAGGTCTTCGTCACGGAAGCACTTAGCGATCTGGTAATAACGGTCCATGCCCGCCACCATCAACAACTGTTTAAACAGCTGTGGCGACTGCGGCAAAGCAAAGAAATGGCCTTCGTGAGTACGGCTTGGCACCAGATAGTCACGCGCACCTTCAGGGGTTGCACGCGTCAGGATCGGTGTCTCGATATCAAGGAAGCCGTTGTCATCCAGATAATTGCGGATGTGATTGGTAATCTTAGAGCGGAAACGCAAACGTTCGAGCATCTCAGGGCGACGTAGGTCGACATAGCGATACTTAAGACGAATGTCTTCGCCAACAGCCTGATGTTCATCAAGCTGGAACGGAGGGGTATCAGCCTTGTTAAGGATAACCAGCTCTTTACCCAACACTTCGATCTGACCTGTGGTCATATCGGCATTTCCAGTGCCGGCTGGACGGGCGCGAACCCGGCCCTTAACCTGAACGACATATTCGTTACGGACACTATCGGCCAGCGCAAAGTGCTCTTCGGTATCCGGATCGAATACTACCTGAGCAATACCATCGCGATCACGCAGATCAAGGAAGATAACGCCACCGTGGTCGCGACGGCGATGAACCCAACCACAAAGGGTAACGGTCTGGTCGATCAGTGACTCATTCAAAATGCCACAGTAATGGCTGCGCATAGTCTGTTCCTGTTTTCAAAAATAGAGAGATGGGATATTAATCTACAAATTCAAATAGCCGGACTAAAACCAACAGCGCCCCGCACTGGCGGGGCGTTGATTAATCATGACGCAACTACTTATCGACGCTGCTATCAGAGCCCGCCGCTAAATTTTTCTTGTTGCCCGTCTTAAAGTCAGTCTCATACCAGCCGTTACCGGATAACCGGAAACCTGGTGCTGTGACCAACTTAGATAGTGCCGACTTACTACAAGCCGGACAGTCGGTCAGCGACTTATCACTGATTTTCTGCAACGCTTCAAATTCGTGGCTGCATTCAGCGCACTGATATCCATAGATAGGCATGTCGATTACCACTTAACACTTTAATAGTACAAAACAGCAAATTATAACCGGTTCATACTACCGACACATCCCCGTAGCTCGATATCAAGCACAATTTCTGCATCAATTGTCCAACACCGTTACTTACCACGGTGCTGTAAGCGGTAAACCACCTCGGTTGAACCCAACAAACCGCGCCGGCTAAAGCCCTGACTGTCACGCGTCAATAGTTCACTACCGAGATTCTCGACACTAAAACCGTCAAACAGTGGCATGAAATCAGTTTCAAGGACCGAGAAAGGAGGTCCTTGATGTAACTCCGAGGGATACTCCAAGGTTATCAATAATATCTGCCCTCCCGGTTTGAGGAGACCGACCAATTTATCGACATAACCCTGCCGCATCGACTCAGGCAATGCGATCAGGGCGGCACGATCATAAATAACATCAAACTGGCCACAACGATCTTTATCGATGGCGAATAGATCGCCACACAATAGTGTTAACGAATCGACCTGCCACTGTTGCAACGGTGAGGTCCCTGAACCCTCAATCTGTGAACGTTGCGGTTGCAGTTGGTTTTCTGTGAAGAATGCTTCAACGGCCAGCTCACTCAGCTCACTGCCGACCAACGAATAACCCTGCTCAAGCAACCACAGCATATCGACCGACTTACCGCACAACGGCACAAACACCCTACTTCCCTGTTCTAGCTGCAGCGCCGGCCAATACCGTTGCAGCAGCGGGTTCACCTGTTGTTGGTGGAACGCTATCTGCTGTCGATCCCAACGCTGATGCCAAAAATCCGCATCCATATCCCTCTCCCTTTATCGATTCGACCGTTTAACAGCATTCATCGGCGCTGCAATTTTAACTGTGTCGCGTGCGGGATGATAAAACAAACAGCGTAATCGGGTATATCAAGATTTTTGTCTGTGAAGAGTTTTCAGCTAAGACCTTGTACCTGAAGCAACTTGCGGCTGAAGACCTTACCCTGAAGACTTTACATTTAAAGACATAGTTCGAGCTTTCGGGTTAAAATCGATTGATCTACACAGGGAGAAAAGACCGTTGCTTTCAGCGCTTCTAACACAACAGGATTTGCTGCTAGTTACTGGCAGAACACTCCGGGCTTTAGTTATCTCACTCGTCGCAACACTTCTGCTGCTAACATCAGTGAACGCTCCGGCACATGTCGGCAGCCCCTATGACACCATCGAGCGTTACAGCCAGCTACATCCTGAGCAAGCCGGATTAATGAAAGCCTTTGCCGCACAGGTAGAAGCAGTTGCCACCCCTTTGTCTATCGACCAACTTCAGCCGATTAAGATTGCAGCGGTCTATCCAGGCTTGCAGCAGTCCGATTTCTGGCTAAGAAACATGAAGGCTCTCAAATTACGTCTTTTGAAACGGAATATCGATTTTCAACTCCACGACCACCCCCATGCCGTTACCGCTAGCATCGAGCAACAACAAAAAGCGATCGATGACGCACTTGCCACCGATCCAGACTATCTGATCATGACGCTGGATGATCCACGACAGCAACGCTTAATCGAGCATCTGTTGAGCAAACCTCGTCCTAAAATCATTTTGCTCAACACCACAACACCTCTGAAAGCCTGGGCGGATCGACAGCCCTTTATCTACGTTGGCTTTGACCATATTTTAGGTAGCCGTATGCTGGCTGAAAAGCTCCTCTTGCCAGATAACCCACCTCGTAGTTTTGGTATTCTGTTCAGAAAACCCGGCTATGTCAGCAAACTGCGCGGCGGTACATTCCAAGATACATTGCACCAAACCAAACATAGACTCAGTGCAAGTTACTATACCAAAGGCGATAGTGAATCGGCTCGGATCGCAACACTCAGCATGCTACAAAGCCCAGATCGTCCTGATGTTATCTTCAGCTGCAGTACCGACGTCGCCCTTGGAGCAGCGCAGGCCATTCAACAACTCGGTTTACAACAACAGGTAGAGGTGAGCGGTTGGGGCGGCGGTGCCAACGAGCTTGCGGCAATCAAACGCGGTGAGCTGAGCGTCACCGTTATGCGAATGAATGACGACTCTGGCATAGCGATCGCAGAAGCGATCGGAAATGATCTGAACGGCATTGCTGTCCCACAAATTTTTTCAGGTCGCCTTGTATTGATAACACGCGACCATACCGAACAAGAGCTGCGTCTATTATCCGAAACCGCCTTCAGGTATTCCGGTCAATGAGCTCTGAAATCAGCCCGAATCACATCGACCAACCGACGTCCCGGTTTAGCCGTTTATCGCTATTTTCGGTATTGGGCGGAGCGATCCTTATCGCCTTCAGTTTAATCATCGGTATCAGTCTATGGGGGCAATATAGCCTTTCTAATCAAATAATTAGCAAGGAGATAAACAATAGCGTTCAGCAAAACCACGCATTGCTACGCGTGGTACTCAAAACACAACTGACGTTAACCAGCTACCAGCTACAAGCACTCTCAACACATAAAGAGCTGACCACGCTTAACGATAACAACACCCTGGCTGATATTAACCGGCCGTTACAACAGATACTCACGAATCAGGATCAGGTTATCAATTCAGACTTCATCGTATTGAGCAGCCCCGATAGTAGAACCTGCAGCAACGCCCACCTGCCGTTTGAAACAGTAACCATCGACTGCAAGACTCTGATTCAGCAATTTGATTCCAGCCTATACGACTGGCACCTAGTCAATCTCGACAATCTCGATCCTCTACCACTTATTATGATTCAGACGCGCCTTCCGATTGTGACAAAATCCGGCAAGGTCCTCGCCTACTTACATGGAGGCACCTTCCTGACCGGCAACGTATCCGTGATCAGCAGGGCCGTTCAATTAGCCCCTGAGCAGACTTTAGCAGCGGGGATCTCCTATGACGGTCAATTAATTACCACGACGGCCAAACCTGAATCAACCGAATACAAAGCCCTTCAACAAGCCACGTTGCAGCCGCAGCAGTTGATCACCGAATTGCCAGGCGACATGGTAGCGATGAGTCAGCCGATCGAGTTGGAGTTCCTGCAAGAGCACGACGTCAGATTAGTGAGCGTGGTGCGAACCGATGGTATCTACCAACTGCAACAAGGCATCATCCTGCAGTCCACTAAAATACTACTGCTGGCTATCATCCTGGCAGTGGTTATCGTGCTACTCACCTTACAGTTGGCATTGTCACCACTGGACCGGTTACGAGACTTTGCTGCTCAGCGCCGCAGCAGCACGTTACAACAGTTCACACCCGGACCGATCGTTGAATTCCAACAACTTAGTAACGAAATTGCATTGATGCTGACCGAGTTGCAAACCACCGAACAACGATTACGGGAGAAAAGCCGCTTACTCGAACACTCGCATCAAGAACAAACCGCACTGGCCAATCGAAACCGCCGGTTGATACACCAGTTGTTCAAACTGCAGGAACAAGAGCGCAAATATCTGGCACAGGAACTTCATGACGAATTAGGTCAACCACTAGCCGTGATCAACACCGATGCATACCTAATCAAATCCGGCAGCGATAGCGACAGCAAAATCCATCAGTACGCGCTGTCTATTCAACAAAACACCGCCGAGATGTCAGACGTAGTCTATCAGCGGATTAAGTCGTTGCGGCCCATGCCGCTCAATGATCTGGGGTTAATCGAAGCGATTCGGCACATGCCAGCACTGGATAATTTCAGCACCCACGGTATCAACATAGAGCTATCTTTACCGCAGACACTGCCATCTTTGTCTGAACAGGTCGAGATCCACCTATTCAGAATCGTTCAGGAAGGCCTGACCAATATCCTCAAGCACAGCCGCGCTTCCCAGGCCTGGTTACAACTACGTTTGCTCCCACCCACATCCCTGTCAGGCGACTCGCATGACCCGAGGCTACAGCTAAAGATTGCCGACAACGGTATCGGCTTTAGTGAGGAAAATATCGATCGACAAGAGCGTTTTGGATTGAACGGTATGATTGAGCGGCTCAGTTCGATGAATGGAACGCTAGTTCTAGAGGACACGCAAGGCAAAGGCAGCAGCATCCTGATTGAGATTGAGCTTGGTACGGAGAACCATAATCCGGAAAACCTGAGTCAGTAACCCCCTTACAACGCCCCTCACTAGCCTTGGCTATGCCTCACAAAAGGAGGCTTCCTCAATACCCAACACGGCAGAATCCATCTCTGCTATACGACGTTTTCCCGACCACGCGAATAGCCCAATTACGTATTTCGCCTGATTAGCCAGCGACCTCCGGCTGGTAGTCGGCGCCGTCCAGCAATAACGAATTGATCCGCTCTTTTAGCTCAGCAATCTGCACAGCACTATAGGGTTTGGCGGCGGATTTTCCCCATACCGGTGCTGGCCATGCCGGATCATCGGGGTAACGGACGACATGATGCAGATGCAGCTGACGAACCACGTTGCCGATAGCCGCCACGTTAAGCTTATGAGCATTAAAGATATCGGCAAGATTGGACGATAACAGGCTCGATTCAAGCATCAATTGGTTCTGATCCGCCAACGACAGATGATAGAGTTCACTGATATCGGCCAGCCGCGGAACTAAAATAAACCACGGATAAGTCGCATCATCCATCAGCAGCAGATCGCATAGTACAAACCTACCCAATAACACACAGTCCTGCTGCAACTGAGGATGCAGCAAGTACGGGTGAAGTTCCGGATCAATGTCCCGGGCAGGATCATAATCCATCGACGGTGTCTCTGCAGGCTGAGTCATAATTGTGACCTCTCCTATTGGTAGTTACTGTTTAATTGTGACATAAAGCATATCCAAGCAGAGTATTGCTCGCGATAACTGCCGTTAATGTTGAACATAAACGATATCAAACACTCAAGTGACTCAAAGTATAAGCGAGCAAACCAAACTAAGCATGATAGATGTCGCTAACCATGTTTCAACAAGCTGTTAATCAACAGGAATTATCGTGACGGATGTAACGCATATCAAACAGCTTGACCCTATTGATCAGCAACAGTGGCAACAACTTTTCGGCGATTCGCCGCTTACCAGCCACCATTTTCTCAACGCTCTGGAGCAGAGCCACAGTATCGATCAACAAAGCGGCTGGCAGCCTCAACACCTGACCTTAAGTTCATCAACAGGAGAACTTAAGGCAGCGTTACCGCTCTACCTCAAACAGCACTCCTACGGTGAGTATGTTTTCGACTGGAGTTGGGCTGATGCCTGCCAACGTGCCGGCATCCGCTATTACCCCAAACTGGTCACCACCATCCCCTTTACCCCAACCACCGGTAAACGGATCGGCTACGTCGATGACCAGCAACTGCAGCCGCTATTGTCCGGGTTGGTAAATCAAGCCCGGCAACTACACGCCTCCTCATGGCATCTGTTGTTCGCGGACCGACCCAGCCGAGAATTGATCCAACGTCACTGGCAAGAACTCTCCGGTTCCCTCGCTGAAACGGAGGGTTTTGAAACGGAAAGCTTTGAAACGGAAGGTCTTGAAGCGAAAAACGCACAGATACAATCCAATACACTACTGCCGCTGCTTGAACGGCATGATTGTCAGTTTCACTGGTTCAACCGTAACTACCGTGACTTCGACCATTTTCTGGAAGGATTCAGTTCGCGCAAGCGTAAAAACCTTCGCAAGGAGCGTCGCCGGATCGACGAACAACAGATCCAGATGAAACGGCTAACCGGCAAACAGTTGACCGAAGAGGTACTGGACCAGTTCTTTCAATTCTACCAGCACACCTACCATCAACGCGGTCAGACCGCCTATCTCAACCGGAATTTCTTTGACCGGATTCGGCAACAACTCAATCAGCAGATGTTACTGGTAATAGCCGAGCGCGATCACCAACCGGTCGGAGCCGCGCTGTTTTTATTCGATCAGCAAGCACTGTACGGTCGCTGGTGGGGTGGTTTACCCGAGCTAGATTGCCTGCACTTTGAGGCCTGCTACTACCAGGGCATCGAGTTTGCGATCGAACGAAAGCTGCAATATTTTGATCCGGGCACGCAGGGTGAGCACAAACTGCTACGCGGCTTTGAGCCTGTCAGAACAGGCTCGCTGCACTGGCTACGCCACCCTGGACTGCATCAGGCGGTCGAGCATTCATTACAGTCAGAGCGGCAGCAAATTTCTCGCTATATAGAGCAGGCACGAATGCACCTGCCATTCAAAAAAACCACTTAGCGATCAATTAACGATCAATTAACAAATGAAGATCCAAGCCTTTAAATGGATCCGTTTCGGCTCCAATCAGATTGGCCCGTTTAAAACCGGGCCGAGCACGTAGTCGATTGAGATAACTAACCACCAGCGAACTAAACTCACAGCTCAGGCCTAGAATCGATCCAAAATGCAACGCGTAGCCAACCGCAATATCGGCGACGGTAAACCGCCCCGCCACCAGGAACTCACGCCCGTCGAGATGTGCGTCCAAGCGGCGTAAACGGGCTAAGAACCAGCGCGCGTAGTCATCTGCGGCCTGCGGCAATCGGCGCTCGAGTGGCTCCATCGCGCTATAGCGCAAAGCAACAGCCTGTGGGAAGGTTAACGTGGCATCAGCGTGATAGAGCCAATTTAGATAATCACCGTATTCGGGATGATCTGGACTGAGGCCAAACAGTGGTTGCTGGTACCGCTCCACCAGATAGTGACAGATTGCGGACGACTCGGTCATCTGGGTTTCGCCATTATCGAAAAATGGCACCGTGCCCAACGCGTTAACCGCCAGGTACCCTTTTTGAAACACCCGTGGTGGGAATGGCAGAACTTCTATCTGATAGTCCAACCCCATCTCTTCCAACGCCCATAAGGGGCGCAACGAACGAGCACCGTGGCAGTGCCACAACTTGATCAATGCTGCCGAATCCGCCATTCGCGAGTCCCTTTACGACCATTATTAACGGCTTTCATTAACGATAATCATCAACCGCCGGGCAGCTACAGATTAGATTCCGATCACCGTAGACGTTATCGATCCGATTGCTGGTTGGCCAGAACTTGTTGTGCTTAAGGCCCGCGACCGGGAATACCGCCTGCTCGCGGCTATAGGGCCGGTTCCATTCAGCTTCGACAAGGTCAGCCTGGGTATGCGGCGCCCGCTTGAGTGGGTTGTTATCTGCATCAATCGCACCGCTTTCTACCTGTCCAATCTCTTGCCGGATAGTTACCATCGCTTCGATAAAACGGTCCAGTTCCGCTTTGGATTCAGACTCGGTCGGTTCGATCATCAACGTGCCCGGAACCGGAAACGACATGGTCGGTGCGTGGAAACCAAAATCCATCAAGCGCTTGGCAATATCCTCTTCAGAGATACCCGAGCTCTCTTTGATCGGGCGGATATCGACGATACACTCGTGTGCGACATGATTGTTTAGCCCCCGATACAGGATGGGGTAATGCTGCGACAGCTTCTCGGTCAGGTAGTTAGCATTAAGGATCGCGATCTCGGTCGACTGCTGCAGGCCATCTCTGCCCAACAACGCACAATAGGCCCATGAGATGGTCAGAATGGAGGCGCTACCAAACGGGGTCGCCGAAACCGCACCCATCTGCTCGAAGCCGGGCGCTGTAGGCCCGTCGATCGGGCTAACCGCATGGTTGGGTAGAAACGGTGCCAGATGACTTTTAACACCGATTGGCCCCATGCCCGGACCACCACCGCCGTGCGGAATCGCAAACGTTTTATGCAGGTTCAGATGCGACACATCAGAGCCGATCAGACCCGGCTTAGACAGCCCAACCTGAGCGTTCATGTTGGCACCGTCCATATACACCTGGCCGCCATTGTCGTGGATGATATCGCAGATCTCTTTGATCCCCTCTTCGAACACGCCGTGGGTCGATGGATAGGTAATCATCAGACAAGAAAGGTCATCTTTATGCTGCTCGGCCTTACGTTTTAGATCACCGATATCGACGTTACCCAACGCATCGCATTCAACAACGACCACCTTCATCGCCGCCATCGCCGCAGACGCCGGATTGGTTCCGTGGGCGGAACTTGGGATCAGGCAAATGTCACGCTCACCCTGGCCCACACTCTGCTGATATTTTCGGATCGCCAGCAGGCCAGCATACTCACCCTGTGCGCCTGAGTTTGGCTGCATCGAGACTTTATCGTAACCGGTCACCTCGACCAGCATCGCTTCCAACTGGTCGATCATATCCATATACCCCTGTGCCTGATCGCGCGGAGCAAAGGGGTGAATATTGGCGAATCCCGGCCAAGTCACCGGGATCATCTGCGCGGTGGCGTTGAGTTTCATGGTGCACGAACCCAGCGGAATCATGCCGTGCGCAAGGCTGAAGTCTTTGTTCTCAAGCCGTTTGAGGTAGCGCAGCATCTCTGTTTCAGAATGATAACGATTGAATACAGGATGGGTTAGGAACTCACTGCTGCGCTGCACTTGAGCCGAGATACCCGACTTAGCGCCCTTATCGATAACAGCAAGCAACGCTTGAACCTCGAGCCCATGATCACTACCCAGCAGAACTTGCCACAGTTGCTCGACATCAGCCACCGTGGTGGTCTCATCAAGGCTGATGCCCAACTTATCACTATCGATCAAACGCAGGTTGATACCGGCGGCATAGCCCCGCTCGGCGATGGCCTGTTGTTGGTCACCGACTACCAGCGTTAGGGTATCGAACCAGCTGTCATTGAGCAGCGTCTGATCTGAGCACTGCAACCCTTCGGCCAGTAACGTGGTCAGCATCTGCACCCGCGAAGCAATACGCTTTAGCCCCTCTGGACCATGATAAATCGCGTAAAACACCGCCATATTGGCCAGCAGTGCCTGCGCCGTACAAATATTGGAGGTCGCCTTCTCCCGACGGATATGCTGCTCGCGGGTCTGCATCGCCATCCGCAGCGCCTGATTACCACGACTATCGATCGACACACCGATAATCCGGCCCGGTGCCGAGCGTTTCTGCTTCTCGCTAGTGGCAAAAAACGCCGCGTGCGGACCACCAAAGCCCATCGGCACACCAAAACGCTGGGCCGAGCCAAAAACCACGTCAGCCCCCATCTCGCCCGGAGATTTGAGCAGGACTAGGCTTAACAAGTCAGCACCGACGCAGGTCATCGCCTTTTGCACTTTGGCCTTAGCGATCAGCTCTTCAATATCACAGATCGCGCCGCTGGTGTTCGGATACTGCATCATCACACCAAATGCATCGTGCTGATCTAGTAACACACTCAGCTCACCAACGATCACATCAAAGCCAAAATACTCGGCCCGGGTTTTAACCACATCGATGGTTTGCGGATGGACCTGCTCATCAACCAGAAACAGATTGCTCTTTTTACGATTGGCACGCTTACAAAGCGCCATCGCTTCTGCTGCTGCGGTAGCTTCATCAAGCAGCGAGGCGTTAGCCAGTGCCATGCCGGTGAGATCTATCACCATCTGCTGAAAGTTAAGCAACGCCTCCAAACGCCCCTGCGCGATTTCAGGCTGATACGGCGTATAAGCGGTATACCACCCCGGATTCTCCATCACGTTGCGCAGAATCACATTCGGAACCAATGTGTTGTAATAACCACTGCCGATATAAGACTTATTGACGGTATTTTTATCGGCTAGCTTTTTGAGTACGGCCAACACCTGCTCCTCACTCTGCCCAGCCTCCATCGCCAACGGTTGTTGCAGCCGAATCGACTCAGGAACCGTCTGTTCAATCAACTGTGCCACCGATTCCAGGCCCAGAGTTTGCAACATCTGGTTTACCTGGTTGTCATCGGGTCCCAGGTGACGATCGCTAAAGCGATGTGAAGGGCTCAACGTCTGTAAAGAATTGGTTGTCGGTGCATTCATTCGGAATACCTATCTGATTGTGATATCGATTAATGATCGTTATCGGTCATGACATTGCAGCAAACCGATAAAGAAAAGTTCAGGAGTAAGAAGATTGTAGTGGCCCCAAAACGATCTGTAGATATCGTTATTGACACTCCATTAAGCAAGAGCGCCACTTTACCAAAATATTAAGTCTGACGGGAGTGTAGAACCTTATTTCCAGGCTACCTGTAGCGTTCTTAGAAAATTGAATCAAATGTCAACAACCCCCTTCTAATAAGAGCTTCAGCCAAAACAACGTACCCGAAATCATCATGCTACTAATGGCTACCTCTTCATCTGACAACGGCATCAATACCACAAAATTCTATTTTGCACCGCAATAATAGTGCTAGTTGATGCTACAGAAGCACCACTCAGTTCGCCTTTGCACCAGTTCGCGATATTGTTGCTCCCCAACCCTTTTGCTTCAATCAAGTAGTTAGCTAACCAAACGTGCTGAGTACGTCATTTCTGTGTGTTTATTCAAGCGGATAGACACACCATGACAGACCTACAGAACGGAAAAAATAATTAACAGCTGGCACAACGTTTGCTGTTCGGGAAGCTCACGATATCCGTTAGTGCCTGTCTGACCGGCTGTTCCGGCAGACAATCTGATAACAGAAGGAATAAAATAATTATGAAAAAAATCACTTCTCTTGCCGCCGCCTCCGCCATCGCCATCGGCATGGTTTCAGGCGCTCAAGCCGCCAGTGCGACTCTTGATTCCGTTAAGGACAAAGGTTTTGTCCAATGTGGTGTTTCGACTGGCCTGCCCGGCTTTTCTAACCCTGACGAAAAAGGCAACTGGCAAGGGATGGATGTTGATGTCTGTCGCGCCGTTGCAGCGGCAACCCTGGGCGACGCGTCTAAGGTTAAATTTATTCCCCTGACTGCTAAAGAGCGCTTTACTGCTTTGCAATCAGGCGAAATCGACATCCTGTCTCGTAACACTACCTGGACCCAAACCCGTGATACCACACTGGGCTTGAACTTCGCTGGCGTTAACTACTACGACGGTCAGGGCTTTATGGTTAGCAAGAATCTGGGCGTAAAAAGCGCCAAGGAACTTGATGGCGCCGCCGTTTGTATCCAGTCGGGCACCACTACCGAGCTGAACCTATCAGACTACTTCCGTCTCAACAAAATGACGTTCTCTCCCGTCGTATTCGATAGCTCTGATCAAACAGTTAAAGGGTTTGAAGCTGGTCGTTGCGACGTGCTGACCTCAGACCAATCACAGCTGTACGCTCTGCGCATCAAGCTTGCTGATCCAAGCAGTGCAATGGTACTGCCCGAAGTGATCTCGAAAGAGCCTTTGGGTCCTGTTGTTCGCCAAGGTGATGACCAGTGGTTCAACATCGTTAAGTGGTCACTTAACGCAATGATCAACGCCGAAGAACTAGGTCTAACTTCAGCTAACATCGACAGCGAGAAAGACAGCGCCGATCCAAGTATTGCTCGCTTTGTCGGCAAAGACGGTCCTAAGGGATCGGGTATGGAGCTGAGCGATGACTGGGCTTACCAGATCATTAAGCAGGTTGGTAACTACGGCGAAGGCTTCGAACGCAACGTCGGCAGCGGCTCTCCTCTGAAGATCGACCGGGGTGTAAACGCATTGTGGAGCCAGGGTGGCTTCCTCTACGCACCACCAATGCGTTAATCACGCATTAACCCCCAAACGGCCGGTGAATCTCTATTCCCGGCCGTTTCTACACTACACTTCCCATTTCAAGCCACTAACTTATTGGAGCACTCTCCATGCCCTCTGATGTAAACAAAGGCGTGGCACCCTCCTCGAAGCCCAAATTCTGGAACGACCCCGACAAACGGGCGATGTTGTTTCAGATCTTGATGATTTTGACGGTTCTGGGTTTCTTCGCCTACATCATATCCAATGCCCTGTACAATCTTAAAACACGGGGTATCACGACAGGTTTCGATTTTCTCGACCAGTCAGCCGGTTTCGAAATTCTGTTACACCTAATTCCTTTTGACGCAACATTCAGCTTTGGCCGTACCTTTATGGTGGGCCTGCTCAACACTCTGCTGGTCTCGTTTTTGGGAGTTATATTTGCGACTACACTCGGTTTTGTCATGGGCATTGCCCGGTTATCCGATAACTGGTTGATCAGCAAAGTCGCTACTGCCTATATCGAGATTTTCCGCAACATCCCTCTGCTGCTACAAATTTTGTTTTGGTATGTAGCGGTACTGCAACCATTACCGCTACCAAAACAAAGCATCGAGATGGGTGCAGCATTTCTAAATAATCGCGGCCTCTATCTCCCAGCACCAGTGTTCGAATCGGGCTTCGGCTTCGTTATGATCGCTCTGGCAATCGCTATCGCCGCGGTTGTGTTTCTTTTTCGCTGGAACAAAAAGCGCCAGGACGAAACCGGTCAGCGCTTTCCAGTAATCTGGGTTTCACTGGGACTGCTGATCGGTTTACCGTTTGTGGTGTACCTGATCATGGGATCGCCGATGAGTTGGGATTATCCGGTCCTGAAGGGATTCAACTTCAGGGGCGGCGCTACCATCATTCCTGAACTGATGGCTCTGCTGATCGCATTGTCGGTCTATACCGGTACCTTCATCGCCGAAATTGTCCGCTCTGGTATTTTGGCGGTCAGCAGCGGTCAATCTGAAGCAGCACAAGCGCTGGGACTCAGTAAAAACCGGACGCTGCGTTTGATTGTGATTCCTCAGGCGATGCGCGTAATCATTCCACCGCTGACCAGCCAATACCTCAACCTGATCAAGAACTCGTCGCTGGCCACCGCCATCGGCTATCCCGATCTGGTTTCGGTCTTTATGGGCACCACGCTCAACCAGACCGGTCAGGCAATCGAGATCATCTTCATGACGATGGCGGTTTACCTCACCATCAACATGATCGTGTCGATGCTGATGAACCTCTACAACAAACGTATGTCATTGGTGGAGCGTTAATATGATAATTAATGACACAAAACTGCCGGACTTGCCGCCACCAGGCAGCACCACCGGCGTGGTCGGTTGGTTACGCAAAAATTTGTTCTCCACCCCGTTCTATTCATTACTAACGCTGTTGATCGGCTATATCCTGTTTAGCACGTTAATACCTGCGTTCCAGTGGATATTCATCGATTCAGATTGGGTCGGCGATAGTCGCGACGCTTGTACCAGCGGCGGCGCTTGTTGGGTTTTTATTACCGTGCGCATGGATCAGTTCATCTACGGTTTCTACCCCGAAGCGGAATACTGGCGGATCAATATTCTGTTCGGCATGTTGGCTCTGTTAATTGTCGCTTTGGTCTACGAAGGTACGCCGAAGAAAGGGCTAATCGCTGCATTCGCTCTGACAATCTTCCCAATTTTCGCCTTCTATATGCTCTATGGTGGTTCATTCGGGTTAACGCTAGTCGAAACGCACAAGTGGGGCGGGCTTAGCCTGACGCTGGTACTTGCAATCGTTGGTATCGTGGCATCGCTACCATTAGGCATCATGCTGGCACTCGGACGGCGCTCACAAATGTCGGTTGTTCGCAGTTTCTGTACCGTCTTTATTGAAATGTGGCGTGGTGTTCCACTGATCACTATTCTGTTTATGGCGTCGGTGATGCTGCCGCTGTTTATGCCCGAGGAGATCGATTTCGACAAGCTGTTACGCGCGTTGATCGGTATCACCCTGTTCCAGTCAGCCTACATGGCCGAGGTTATCCGTGGCGGCCTGCAAGCGATCCCCAAAGGCCAGTACGAAGCTGCTGACGCCTTAGGATTAAGCTACTGGAAGAAGATGGCACTGATCGTCCTGCCACAAGCGCTGAAGATCATGATCCCGGGTATCGTCAACACCTTTATCGCACTGTTCAAAGATACCTCGCTGGTACTAATCATCGGCCTGTTTGACCTGTTGGCCATTGTCCAGGCAGCACTGTCTGACCCGAAATGGCTCGGTTACTCGATCGAAGGTTATGCCTTCGTCGCTTTCGTGTTCTGGATTTTCTGTTTCAGCATGTCACGTTATAGCCAGTACCTTGAGCGCAAACTACATACCGGTCATGGCGCACGCTAAGCCTTGGGCAGTCAAAAGAATTTAGGAGTCTGCAATGTCAGAACCAACAGTGTCAGAACAAACAGTGTCAGAACAAAACAGTCCGGCCGATATGAGCATCTCCGACGAGGTGATGATCAAGCTCGACAACGTCAACAAGTGGTACGGTGACTTTCACGTCCTTAAAGATATTAACCTGACGGTACACAAGGGAGAGCGCATCGTCGTCTGCGGACCTTCCGGTTCCGGTAAGTCAACCATGATCCGTTGCTTAAACCGTCTTGAAGAGCACCAGAAAGGTGAAATTCTGGTTGGAAAAACCGTGCTTAATAACGACCTCAAGAATATCGAAACGATCCGTCGAGAAGTCGGCATGGTGTTTCAGCACTTCAACCTGTTTCCGCATCTAACAGTATTGGAGAACCTGGCACTGGCACCAATCTGGGTACGTAAGACGCCACGGGCTGAGGCTGAAGCGACAGCGATGAAGTACCTTGAGCGGGTTAAAATCCCAGATCAGGCGCATAAATACCCGGGACAACTATCGGGTGGTCAACAACAGCGGGTAGCGATTGCACGTAGTTTGTGTATGAATCCGGAAGTGATGCTGTTCGACGAACCCACCTCGGCACTCGACCCAGAGATGATTAAAGAGGTGCTCGACGTGATGATTGAGCTGGCACAAGAGGGAATGACGATGATCTGCGTCACCCATGAAATGGGCTTTGCTAAGACGGTGGCGAACCGGGTTATCTTCATGGATGCCGGTCAGATCATCGAGGAGAACAATCCCGACGATTTCTTCGACAACCCACAGTCAGAACGGACCCAGTTATTCCTGAGTCAAATACTGTAATTGTATTTTGCCTAGTGATTAACTTCAAAAGGAGCCGTAATAGGCTCCTTTTTTGTGCCCCATGATAGCGATAACCAAGATCGGGATTTATCATCACTAGCCGTTGTGGCTACCCTGCCCGTCATCCCCCTTTCATCCTTCTCTACCGGACAGTCGAGAACGAACATGAGTGATAACAACACGCTGGCTCGCACCCCTCTCCACACCCTTCATCTGGAACTGGGCGCAAAAATGGTCCCCTTCGCCGGTTACGATATGCCGGTTCAGTACCCTGCCGGTGTCAAAAAAGAATACCTTCATACACGTGAGCAAACGGGCTTGTTTGATGTCTCGCATATGGGCCAGATCCGTCTGATCGGTGCGAATGCAGCCAGCGCTCTCGAGGCCTTAGTACCGGCTGATTCTCGAGCAACTCGGTGGAGCCAAATTCGCCCGCAAGCGGGTAGGACTGGTCGGTCTGGGCCGGTCCCCCGTTCGCGAAGGTACGGTATTGGTTAACGCCGATAACAACGAAATCGGCGCCATCACCAGTGGAACCTTGGGCCCAGTGTCGGCAAACCCGTGGCGATGGGATATATCGATAACGCCTTTGCCGCACTCGGCGATGGAGTGTTTGCGTTAGTCACGGGCAAAGCACTACCGATGAACATCGCCAAAATACCCTTTGTCGAGCAGCGCTATCACCGTGGATAAAGAGCCGAGGATTAAAAACCGAAATAAAAAAGCCAGCAATGAACAGCCAGAGAGGGTCGGATATAAATCGCCATAGCGATTAGCTGGTTGCACAGCCTACTAAAGACCACCGGCATTGTAGAAACCTTACTACCGATACCCTCTATCGGTAGCAACCTAATCTCATCAGTAACCGATCGCTAAGAAACCCAAAAGCAGCCCTCTAAACGGCTACAAATCAATCACTTCACTTCACTTCTTTGCAGGCTGTGTTATCTTCACTATGAAGTTCACGCGTTGTGTTATCGGAAAAGGGGTAGTCATGTCTATTCAGGAAAACATTCATAACTTTTACGAGAAACTGGTCGGCGAAGCGTTAGCCGAACAATTGAAGGACACAGCGATCGATATCGATGATATGTCGGACATCGCATGCATTGCACTAAATCGACTACCACCCCGCTACTACCGCCACGAGATAGATATGGCCTTTTACCTGTCACCCACCGAATATAAAGAGATGACTGACAAGGTAAGTCTCGCTGTGAAAGAAGCGATAGACTATGTCGACCAGAGTCAGCGGGAAGAGCGCGACTAAGTGCAAATCTGTTCGGTTTCATCAAAAAACGAATTTCCAAAGCCCTGTGACACCATTCGGTGAGACCCGATTTCGGGGCCAGCCCTCTATCTAAGATAGAGGGCTGGCAACACTTAAGTTCAACGTTTAATAGACGGCAGCATCAGGTAACGGTCGACCCACGCTTGTGGCATCCGTCGGTATACTCTCGATAATAATGCGATCAGCAGTACCGAAAAAACCAGTCGTAACCAGAGAATACCGTCAGCCTGCGCCCCTATCAGTAGCAACAACAAGGTATCTTCAATCAGGCTGTGGCAAACCCCCAGCAACATGATAGAGCTAAAGATATCAGCCCGTGGAATATGTCCGGCTTCGACCTCTCTAATCAAAATCCCGGCGCCAAACGACAATCCTAACGTAATCCCGATGATCGTAACGGTCGTTGCCTGGGCGCCGATTCCCAACAGCTTCAATATCGGTTGCAGCAGCCAGATCATCAACCGTTCGATACCAACCAACCGTAATATACGCATTAACGTTAACAGCGCAGCGATAACAAAAAACACCACCACCAAGAAATAGAGCTGCTGAACAGCCCAACCTCCCCAACTGGTATCCACCGGTTGCGGCTCCCAAATCAACACATTCGCTTGCTGATGCATGTCGCCAGAAGAATAGCCCCAGTGCAGCATCAACCCCATCAGCAAGCCGCTACCGATCCGTAGTAGCAGCGTCACCGGTAGCCGGATACCGGCACGGCGGGCCACCTGAGCTTCCAACGGCAGGCTATGCGCCGACAGCACCAGAATGGCCAGAACCGTCACTTGTGCCACCGTCAGGGGCTCATTCAACGCCAAGGGGTAAAATACGATCAACCCGGCGTAAATATTGGTCAGCATCGCCGTGGCCCAGACCAGTCCCATCGATTCGGGTAATCCCACCCATGCCATTAGAGGGGCCAACAAACCGGTAATCAGCTCAATCGCACCAAAATGTTCAAGCAATTTCACCGCGATGATGACCGGAACCATCATTTTGTACAGAATCCAGGTGACCTGCACTATCTCATCGCCAAGCTGGCGCAGTTGGTAATAAAAAGATTGGGAAGACGTCGACATAGTTAGACTCAGCCAGAGCGAGATCAATCAAAAAACAGGGGCGGCTATGGTGCTGATAAACATCCACAATTGCTAGCTAAATATGCAGGTGGCGTGGTCAGGATTTAAGCATTGAACAACGTTTACCAATACCGCTCAACCGTGACCTGGCCAGGGTTTCGACGCAGGTTTTTGGTTAGCCCCCGCCGTTTCAATATCAATAACATCTCTTTGACCATCGCCGGATTTCCACATAGCAACACCTGAGAGATATCAACAGCCAACTGAACGCCTAATTGCTGTTCCAATTGACCGTCTTCCAGCGCGGTTGTCATTCTTCCATAAATCAAACGGGCAGCGCTGTCGGGTAAGCTAGGTGTATCAAAGGTCTCGGCCAGAGGCTCACGACTAAGACATGCTAACCAACGAAAGCGATCACCATGGCGTTCCGCAAACTGATGCAAAACGGGCGCATAGTGCTGTTGATGGTTAAACGGCGTCCCCCAGACTAGCAGCACCCGATCAAACTGTCGCCACAGCTCTTCGCAGCCCAACATCGATAGATAGGGGCCAATAGCGGTTCCTGTCGCAAACAACCAAAGATCACGTCCCTGCGGCAACTCATCAAGCACCATAAAGCCGGCAACCGGTGTTGCTATTTCCAGCGAATCACCGATTTCAAGTTGGGCAAGCCGGTTAGATAACGGACCATCTGGCACCGTGTTGAAATAGAACTCCAACTGCGGTTCTGTTGGCGGATTAACAAACGAATAGGGCCGAGCAACCAAGCCGCCATCGATCTCCAGTCCCACACGGGTGTACTGACCCGCCTTAAACGCAAGAGGAGATGTCGTCGTAATCTGTAGGGAATGAAACGTCTCGTCCCAATGAATATGCTGCTGCACAACGCCGCTTTGCCACTGCGCCATAACACCTCCTCTAACATCAACAGATGGAACAACAAAGCCATCCGATTACACGACTACCGTGCCATCAATGCTCGAATCTATACGGTTTAAACTATAGCCGTTATCACCGTCTTGTTAGATCCAACCCATATCGCCTTATCAAGGCCATCAATAAAAATTGCTAGATATCTTCTTTTAAGTGGTAAATTCGAGCAATCTTTCGGCCTCATTGATTAATGGCACGCACACTGTTTATTCATAGGATTTTGTATTGAACTCTATCAAGCTCTGTCAGCGCAGTAACATCCCGCCCCGGATCGCCATTTTCTTGATGCTGCTGGCGTTTACCGGTATAGCTTCATCCGGTAATGAAGCCGTTATGGCTATTGAATGGAAGGATCTAATCCCTGCTGGCTGGGAAGAACCATTGCTAGCACCAGAACCCAATGAGGAGCACGAGCATCATGTTGATGCAGAGTCATTAAATGCCGGTATCGACGGACGCAGGATAAAATTTCCTGGTTATATGGTGCCGGTGAAGTTCACCGACAATCAGGTACAAGAATTTATTCTTGTACCTTTTCTAGAGCACCACGTACAGCGCCATGCTCACCACAATCCTAATCAGATGGCTTATGTGAAATTACAAGATCCCGTTGAAATCACTAACCCCTATGCCCCCTATTGGGTTACCGGTGATATTGGTTTAACCAGCGTAGAAACCGACGAAGGCCCAACGGGCTATCTGATCTCAAGTGCAAACATTGAGATCTATGTTTATTAGTTGTTTAGATCACCGAAGCTATCGCATCAACAATAAGGCGGCATAGCACCTTAACTTGTCGATGAAGACCTTCGCTAATTGCCAAGCATGGGGCCGACCTTCTTAGCATATTAGCCCGTCAGGTTAATTCGGTGGTCCATTACCGCCTTCGAATGCTGCGTCTATCGCCTTGCCGCTGATGCGCTTGGTTAGATTATCGCTACCCGCCGCCCCATCTGACACAGCTCTACCAACCTAAGCTCCACAACTACACTCGGAAGTCGGATACCAACTGCTGCAGTTCGTTGGCCAGGCCGGTTACTTGGTTACTTGCCTGTGACGTTTGATTAGCGCCTGCGGTGGTCTCTTCAAAACCGCTGCTGATCTCTTCGACATCACGGGCGATATCGTCGGCTACCGCCGATTGTTGCTGACCGCCGCCGCCACCTGGATGTTCATGCTAGTGATCTCGCTGATCGCCTGATGGATCTGCTCCAACGCGTTACCAGTTTCTTGTGACTGAGTTACCGTCTGCTGCGCCTGACCGTAACTGTTTTCCATCGCACTGACCGCCTCGGCTGTACCGGCCTGCAGCCGCTGCACCATATCCTGAATTTCGGTGGTCGATTCCTGAGTCCGTTGCGCCAGCGACCTCACCTCGTCCGCTACCACAGCAAAGCCGCGCCCCTGCTCTCCGGCGCGGGCCGCCTCGATCGCAGTGTTAAGTGCTAACAGGTTGGTCTGCTGGGAGATATTCTGAATCACCTCGGTCACCGAGCCGATATCAGAGCTGTTCTGCTCAGTGATTTGATGATCTCAACAGAGTTTTCTAAATTCTTGGCCAGTTTGCCGATCTCAGCCAGAGTGTTGCTGACCGTAGTCTTACCCCGCTCCACCTCAACCATTCCGTCATTGGACAACGTGGCCGATTCGGTGGCATGGCGAACAACCTCCTGAATGCTGGCAGCCATCTCAGCCACCGATGCCGCAACCGAAGTGGTTTTGTGTTGCTGCTGATCGATGATAGCGCTGGTGTCAGTCGAAATTTGAGCAGCAGATTGTGCGGTATCGGATAGTGAACGGCTGGTTTCAATAATGCCACCGATCAATCCCTTCAACTTAACCGACATCTCACCAACCGAACGATAAATACCTGTGTCTTTAGCTGAAATATCCAGGTCCTGGGTCAGGTCGCCGTCAGAGATCGCCTGGGTGATCGCGGCTATTTCACGCGGTTCACCACCGATCGGCTGACGAATAACACGCGCCATAAACCAAGCCATACCGATTCCTGTCAGGATCGCAATGATTGAAAACCAGGCAACCATCGACACTGTATTCTCAGTATCATGCTGCACTTTCGGCCCCAATTGATCCTGCTCATTCTTGGCAGATAGCTTGACCTGTTCGAGTTGATTCCCGATATCAGGGCCGACTCGGTTTAGTGTCTTAGTAATATGACGATTGCGTCCCTTAATCTGGCCGTAGATCGTCCGGAATGATGATACATAATTGATATAGTCGTTTTTGAACACCTCCATCCAGGATTTCATCATGCTATCCTCGAGAGTGCTGTCAGTCCAACCGCATAAACAATGGCGGCAGAGTCTCACTTAACGCTTTCATCGCACGATCATGATCTTCTTTGGTGTTGGTAATCAGGTATTTGGTCACATACAGCCGACCTAACAGCAAGTTCTCCTGCACCTGAGCGGCGTAGAAAGCCGCCTTGGTATCATCGTCGGCGTAAGCTGCTTGCATGATATCGGTCATCTGTTTGTGCATCGACAGGCCAGCCGGATCCAGCTTGGTTGCCACCATCTCTTCGGTTTTACGAATCAGCGCCACCACTTTAGTAAAGCCGGATTTATACTCTTCAACCTCTGCGACCACCTCTTCGATCAAAGCTGCACGTTCGGGCTGATTGATCTTGACCTTGGCTTCAACCAGTAACTGATCAAGCTCAGCCTGAAGGTCATTGTAATCCTGTAACGATTCTTCGCTACGCTCATTCAGAAATTTCAGCACGCTGAGACGAACCTTCAGCATATCGGCCTGAACCCGTGCCGACAGGTTGGTATCACGTGCCAACCCCCTGTAATCGACAAAGCCGTTGTAGGAGCTATTCAATCCAAACCAGGCAACGGTTGAGATGATAACCAGCAGCGCCATGATAGAAGCGAATGCCACAGCCATCTGGACATTAAGTTTTAGATTCTTAAGCATAAGACGGCCTTGATTGACTGATTAAGGAACAGCTGTGTCAGCTGGTAAAAAACTGGTCTACAAAGCAGACCAGTGAGCCGAAACTTTACACGCTAGCTGATCGGATGGAAAGTGATACAAATCAGTTAATAGCTGCTTTCCACTGTGGCGGGCACTTTGTGCTTTACGAGGACTCCCCGGAGTGTTCGGCACCATCATCCAATCGTTCTCACTGCTGAGACCGTGATCTATATTGAAAAAAAAAGCATAACCCAGAACAGATAAACCGTTTTCCAGAACACCGGAAAACGGCTTATTTGCTGTCGCCGTGATGTCATCGACAGATCATCGCAGGTAAGGGTTGTTCAGAAAAATCCCGAAACAGGGAGACTATTATCAGATCAACAACAGCGTTATAAAAGGCAGCTACTGCTATGATTTATTTAATAAAACAAACTGGCATAACTGCGGATAAAAAGACAAGAAATCTCGCTCGAACAACGAGTAATTTCTAATAAACTCTTCGCCGGCACCCAGCATCCGTTGCGGTTGCGACAACCGGCTCGCCACCCGGTCCAGTACTAAACAGATAGTGTCCGGATCAGCGTACGTCGATAGCCAGTCCTGTTCGATCAGCAGCCGTAACGGTCGCTGCATTGATTCAGGCAGATAGCCTTGGTAATCGCTGAGCTGGCGATAACAGTCCTCGATAAAACGGTCGAGCGGCTGATCACTAAAGCGATCCCAGTGTCGGCACAAATAATGGTCGTAACAGATATCGAGGATAATGCCGGCAAAACGGCGCCGACGGGCGCTGAGTCGCGCCGCACTTTGTAACACCAGCGGATGCGAATCGGTATAGCCGTCGATCCTTCGGTGCAGTATCACTCCATCGCGTAGGTTTGGCTGCCAGTCCGCAGCGATCCGACCTTTGAGATAGTCGCCCATCAGATTGGCGACCCGCGATTCGGGGGTCGCATCTGCAAAGTACAGGTGCGCCAGAAAATTCATTCCGGACTCTTATGTGCATGAGCATGAGCATGAGCAAACGTTGCGCGCCCTTCAGATAGACGCGCAAGATGCGGTTGAACTCGCCAACTGCCTTTAACGGCGTTTGCGTTGTAAACCACTTGCCTGGGGTTCTGTGCGATTAGCTTGCTGTTTCTTGGTCAGGGTCTTTCCCGCATTTTGCTTAGCAGAGGACCTTTTGTTAGCCGTACTCTTGGCTGGCTTGTTAGCAGCACCCTTGAGCGCTCGTTGAGACGGAGTTTTCGTCGCTGAGTGTTCATCGGCACCACCCTGCGCTGCCGCGTTATTGCGCCGCCTGTCGTGCGGATTACTTCCCAGTGCTTTTTTGATTCCGCCGCTATTGCGCGGGTGTTGCCGTACCGGCGTCCGTCCTTCAGCCGGAACCAACGATTGCGGACTGCGGCCGATTAGATCCGCGCGCCCAAGACGGCGCAGTGTTTCACGAATCAACGGCCAGTTATCCGGGTCATGGTAGCGCAACAAAGCTTTGTGTAAGCGACGCTGGCGAGTGCCTTTAGGAATCCGGATTTCACCGTCACTACGCGAGACCTTTTTCAACGGGTTGCGGCCACTGTGGTACATGGTGGTGGCATTACACATTGGTGATGGAATGAAGTTCTGCACCTGGTCGAGCTTCAGATCATTACTCTTGAGCCAAAGCGCCAGATTGAGCATATCTTCATCTTCGGTACCGGGGTGAGCCGAGATGAAATAGGGAATCAGGTATTGTTTTTTACCCGCTTCCTCCGAGAATTTTTCGAACATCTTTTTAAAACGGTAGTAGCTGCCCATACCCGGCTTCATCATCAACGACAGCGGTCCCTCTTCGGTATGCTCGGGTGCAATCTTGAGATAGCCACCGACATGGTGGGTGACCAGTTCGCGCAGGTACTCCGGGTCTTCTACCGCCAGATCGTAGCGCAGTCCGGATGCGATCATTATCCTTTTGACACCACTAATCTTGCGGGCTTTACGGTACAGCCGGGTCAGATGACTATGGTCCGTTTTAAGGTTCTTGCAGATGCCCGGATGAACACAAGACAGGCGGCGACACGACTCTTCTATTTTGGGGTCGTTACAATGTAACCGGTACATATTGGCGGTCGGCCCGCCTAGATCAGAGATGGTGCCGGTAAAACCTGGCGTCTTATCGCGAATCTGCTCAATTTCGTTAAGAATCGAGGCTTCGGAGCGGTTCTGGATGATCCTCCCCTCGTGCTCGGTGATCGAGCAAAAGGTACAACCCCCAAAGCAGCCACGCATGATATTGATCGAGAAGCGGATCATCTCGTAGGCCGGAATTTTGGCGTCACCGTAACTCGGGTGGGGTAAACGGTTATAGGGTAGATCAAACACCGCATCGAGTTCGGGTGTGTCTAGCGGAATCGGCGGCGGATTAACCCACAGCTCTCGATTACCGTGGCGCTGGACCAGCACCCTAGCGTTACCCGGATTGGTCTCCAGATGCATCACCCGTGAAGCATGGGCGTACATTACCGGCTCCGAACTAACTGTTTCGTACGAAGGTAGCCGGATATAGGTACTATCGCGGCGTGCTTTGGGGTCAATCAATCGTAGCGGTTGCGGGACCACTTCGGTGACGGCTGCCGTTTCAGCCGCTTCCGAGACACAGTCGTTCTTTTCCTGATAGGGGCTGACAGGCGGGATGACTTTACCCGGCTTATCGATGTCGCTGGAATCGATTGACGACCAACCTTCGGGCAAGCGCGTGCGCATCACCGCAGTACCGCGTATATCGGTCAGCTCATTGACCGGTTCGCCATCATCGAGCCGCTTGGCCACGGTCAGCAGCGCCCGCTCAGCGTTGCCATAAAGCAAGATGTCACCCTTGGCGTCCTGAATCACAGAACGTCGAACTTTGTCAGACCAGTAGTCGTAATGGGCGATTCGCCGCAAGCTGGCTTCAATCCCTCCCAACACCAGCGGTACGCCTTTGAACGCTTCGCGGCAACGCTGGCTATAAGCCACCACAGCACGATCCGGCCGTTTTCCACCTTCACCACCGGCGGTGTAAGCATCGTCGTGACGCAACCGTCGTTCAGCGGTATAGCGATTGATCATCGAATCCATGTTGCCGGCGGTAACACCGAAGAACAGACGCGGCCGTCCCAGCTGCATAAAATCGTCTTTGCTGGTCCAGTCCGGCTGCGAGATGATACCTACCCGGTAACCGGCACGTTCGAGTGTGCGGCCAATGACCGCCATACCAAAGCTAGGATGATCAACATAAGCATCACCAGTAACCAATACCACATCGCACTGATCCCAGCCCAGTTTTTCCATCTCCTGGCGCGACATCGGTAGCACCGGAGCATAAGTCGGCGGGGGCTTAGGGTAATCAGCGAGCAAACGAGGAGCGGCAATCATGACGGCAGGACTTCTGAAAAAATGAGCGGCAATTATACCTCAAGTTATTACCCGACACATCTACTTGGTTAATCGGCTACTTGGTGTCTAAACTAACCGATCCTCCTTGGGATCAGCCAACACCGCCTTCGGCGACCAAGCCACTCGACGGCGTCGAGCTAAACTGCATCTGAGGGAAGCCGATCCCCTGTTTACGAAACTGTTCGTCAACGCGCAGGGTGATATCAGTCTCAAGTGCCTTCTCATAACGGGTATCAAGAACATAAACTTTAACCACAAACTGATAGGCAACAAAATTATTGATCAACGCCTGGCTTACCAGCACATTGATCGGCTTTTTCAGGTAAACAAACTTACTCAACGCCGCCGCTTCGCGGATAATACTTTGCGCCAACGCCAGGTCCTGCCCCAAACCAACATAAAAGGTGATCGCCACCTGCATATCCAGCTCACCGTAATTGCCGCAGGAAGTGATCTGGTTGAGAAAGGTATTGTTGGGGATCGTCACGACATTATCATCCAGGGTTATCATCTTCACCGAGCGTAGCCCGATAGCGTTGATGTCGCCGTACTCGCCGTTGAACAGCACCCGATCACCCACCTGAAACGGTCGATCAAACATGATGATGATTCCGGCAACAAAAGAGGCGGCGATATCTTTCATCGCAAAACCCACCGCCACCGCCAACGTACCTCCGAGGATCGCCAGTAACTCTTTGCTGATCTGAAAGCTAAGCATGATCGCGGTGGTGATGCTGAACATGTAAAGAATAAACTGGAAGAACACGAGCGCCTTCTGAAGCAACAAGCGACGCTCGGCGAACACTTCGCTGAGATCATTGACCACCGACTTGGTGATTTTCAATACCAGCCAGACCGCCAGAAACAGCACCCCTGAGATGAACAACCCGCCGGGTTTAATCATCTCTGCCATCACCGAGATCGCCGCCAGCTCAGCCGTCTCAACGGCCATGACATTGCCCGAATACAGCAGTGACAAAGCGAGACTCAACCCCACTAGGCCCGCTAGTTCCACGCGAGGCGACGCCCTCCTTTGAGGGTCGGTTATCGCCTGAAAAATTGCCATCAATGCCTCCTTAACTGCTTAGCAGGTTTTGCCGCGCCAGAAACTTGGTCACCACCCGTAACCACAACCAGCTGATGCGATAACGTCCTTCGACCGAATCAATAATTCCCCGCGCCAAACAGGTGGCGATGGCGCTATTGACCACCAACGCATGAACTCGGAGGTTGTCGATCAGGTCGCCGGTCCCGGCTCGACCAAACTGACAGATCACCCGTAACACCAGCAATGTATGGATATCAAACTCCTCCAGCGTGCTGGTACTGGGGTAATCGGGTAACGTTGCCAACGCTCGCCCATCAACCAGCCGAACCGAATCAGCAAACACCCTCGCGGCGATCGCCGGATTACCTTCGGAAAAACCCCAGATAATTCGATTAATACCCGAGCGATTCCGCAGTTCGAGAGAATCTTCTTCAATGTCTGCAATCTGTCGGGGGATCTGCAAATGACCGTAGGAAACATCGAGCTGCGCTATTTGACAACGCTGCAGCAACATCGCAGCGATATCGGGTTGTGACCAGCGTTTGAGTTTGATCTCATGACTGTAGAAACCGGACGCAATATTAAGCGCCGTGATCAACTGCCAGGTATTGGCTTCAAACGTCATGATCCAAAGTACCTGCTCACGCAGCTCATTGATCCAACCATAGAGACGTTTAAGTTGACGCTGCCCCCCTGCCGCAGGACAAGCCAGACGATGGCAGTTATCGAGCAAGATCATACTGATCTGTTGCGTTTGTATTGCATCGATAATCTGATCATTTCGGCTATTATCCGCCAACCCCAATTGCTGTTTTACCGCATCCACGATCTGTTCAAAACCTTCCGTGCAATCAACCCGTAAGGTCTGCGGATGGCGTTGCTGTATCAGCTCCAACAAGGTTGATTTACCCATGCCCCGTTCCGCCACAATAGCCACGTGACTCTTTTCATTGAACGCCAGCATCTGCTCAATCTGTTCAACAACCGGTTGGCAAACAGCCTGATTGTAGTTCTCATTAGTGTCGATAAGAGTCCGTTTAGTCTCTTCCGACACCGGTTGCGAGCCAGCACCAAATAAACCATGAGGATCGCCGCCGGCGCTTAGCCGTTTGCGATAGATTTCAGCCGTTAACCGCCTGCCGCTCTCCACTCTGGACAGCAAGCGTAAAACTTTCCCCGACAGGCTAAAATACAGCGCGTAGAAAATGCACAGATTAGCGACCAAAAAGCCCCGGACACCGGCACTATGAACGGTCTGTTTTTTCATCCATGCCGCGGTATCTCGCTCTTGCTGTACAAACTCGAAGGCATTGTTTTTCCACTGCACCACAAGAAACAGATAGATCGGGATAAACAGCCATATCGACAGCGTAGTTAACCAGCTTACCAACGTGCCGTTACCCGCAAACAGCAACAGTAGCCCTTCACCGACCAGGTAGAAACCAACCCAATAGACCACCAGCTTTAGCGATAGCATCTGCCGTTGCGTTATACCACCCACCAGCGACTGTTTGCTGCGTTCGATCAGACAGATCAACAACAGATAGACAAAAGCGATCACCGTTATCCAAAATAACACCAGCAACAGCAGCTCTGTCAGCTTATGCAACTGCAGTATTGACAAGCCCATCACAAAATTGAGAAGTAACAACCACTCCAGCGGTGCCCGGGTATTGTCGAAATACCACAGCAGCCTCGCCAAATTAATTCGCCCATTGCTGCGCGGTTCCAGATCCAACAGACGCTTCCGCCACAGACTGATGCCATCCCGTGCCCAACGGCGCCACAGTTTAAAAACCACCACCGCGATGATAATCATCACCGCGTTGGTCAACAGGTCGATCGGTGCTTTAATAAATCGCAGCGGAATTTCTAGTGTCCGCTGATAACCGGCTTGGCCAATCAATAACAATTGTAACCGGATATATCGCCACTCCAGCTTCGCCTCGCGTACCCCTTCAAGCTTAGCGCTGGTGTTAGTCGCCAAAAAAGGGTCGGGGGCGTCGCTGAAAACTTGCTGGCGCAGTTCCAGTAGATCTCGTAATTGATAAACCTGGCCTAAAAGCCGTTCGAATTCAGCATCGTTGCCCACCTCATCGAGCAACGCCAAATTTAATGGTGGCTGCTTGATCCGCTGCTCCAGACGATCAAGGCGGCTGTTGAGATGCTGCCGTAGGTCGGCGTAGATATCACTGTAGCCTTGATTGTAATCCGCATTGTTCAAATTCTGTTGAGCCAACGCTTCGAACCGGGCCTGTATAGCCGCCAATTGCTGCTGTGCTATGGCCTGCTCCGCGTCTTGCTCTTTGGACACATCGGCCGTAGTAGATACGGAGGAATCATCACCCTTCGGTTCAGGTTGGGGGGACGCCTCAGGAGACGGTTGAGGCTGGGGTAGATGTCCGGGCAAAGGCTCTACCGCGCTTAATGGCGATGGTGCCAAGATAGGCTGCCCCGGAGGTTGCTGGGTCGAAACAGCGATCGGAACCGACGAAACAGAAGAGGGAGAAACAGATACCGTAGAGGGTTCAGCTGCCGCTACTTCAACGCTGTTCACGGCATAAAACAGTCCGGCCAAACCCACAAGGATGTACCGCCGCAGCGGCGCAATACAGCTATATGCGATCGACATCAATACAATCTTCCTTTGTGAACCAAGGCATTGGCACTAAGACTAGCAGCATTGGCGCGGAAGGCATTTTATGAACACAGTAAAAATGACTATCAAGCAGCGATAAATCAGTAGATTAAAAGCTATTAATTAAGATTACTTCTATCATCCACTCTGCATCAGATAGTTGTTGCCCATCGCGATACCCTCTTCTAAAGTGTCGCTATCTATAACGTCAGAGAACAGCAACATGTCAAATACCCCAACCCTGGAAGAGATGGGTATCGTATCCATCGCCGACATCTACAAGTACAGCTTGCGCCAAGAAGGTGACAACGATGTCCTGAAAATTTATTTCCGTCGTACCAAGGGATCTCTGTTACCCAAGAGTAAGAAGTTCAAGTTTGGTCGCGCCGTCAACACGCACCGGGTCGATAGCAGCACCAACAAATACCGTGAAACCTCAGAGATGTCTTCGTTTCTGATGAAAGCGGTCGACGAACTGCATCTTCTGGTCAAACAAGAACACGACGCCATGGATGTCAAACAGCGCCTGATGGATGACGTTGATCATCTTGAAAAAGTGGTCGTGAGTAAGCTCGAAGATATTCGCCGCCAGATCAACCAGCTCAAGTAGGCTCTCCTCGCCCTACCCGAGACACGGCGTGCAGCACTGTAAATGATGACTCTGTTCTAGCTGCGCGCCAGTGTTGTTTCTGCGGCACTACAACCTTGGTAACTCGGTTGCTTAGGCGTTGAATTCAATCTATAAACTCAACCCGTACACAGCGTATTGTCACGCTCTTAACCGCCCTTTCAGTCACCGCAGATCTCATCACAACCGGCCGACCAGTTGGCGCAACTGTTTAACCTGCTTCGCTCTATTAGTCGTATGCGGTTGATAAAACAGTGCAACTAACAGGCTATCGAGCTGTTTGAATGAGCCCGTCAGCTCAGGAAACCGTTGCTGCAATCGGGCCAGGTAACTCGATGGTGATTCCCCCTCTAATACCGATACCCCTCGTTTTGACATCTTGTGACACAAACGGTGGTAGCTACGTAACACCGGGTCACGGTGGGATAAACGGCGATCCCAGTAGAGCTGCCATAATGCCAATCCGGCCAGCAAAGTGCCGACAGTCAGGAAAAGCAGCAAGCCCAACTGCCTGAAATCGACCTTTCCCAACCAACGCAGCAGCAGCTTTTGCTGTGCCTTCGCATCGTACCCCAACACCCAACGGTGCCAGGAAAAATTAAGGTAATCCCAGCTCAATCGTAACTGAGTCAACCAAGCCAGATGACGGTAGCGCAATGGCGATAATGGGCTGCTATCAAGAAAACTGCCCTCCTCCAGCAGCGCCTGCTCAACCCCCTGCTCAACCCGTTCAGGTGCAACCTGAGCGGTCGGATCAAAACGAACCCAGCCGCGTCCTTCCAACCACACCTCCGCCCAGGCGTGTGCATCAAACTGATGTACTGACAGATAGCCACCTAACGGATTGATCTCGCCACCTTGGTAGCCCGCAACAATCCGGGCAGGCAGACCCGCAGCCCGCATTAGATAAACAAACGCCCCTGCAAAATGGCTGCAAAAGCCGCTGCGGCTTTGTAACAGAAATTGATCGATGCGATCACCACTCAATCGAGGCAGCCGCAAGGTATACCGGAACGGTTGCTGTGCGAACAAAGCCATCACCTGTGCGATATAACGCTCATCGACTTCGCTGCTAGGCCCCTGAACTGCCGTTATCCTTGCCGCGCCAGCACCGACCTGCGACTCTGCCTGCTGCCACAGCCGTTTTGCCAGCTGACGACTTTGGGGGTCACCATCAGACGGCAACTGCAGATTAATGCGTCGCAGCCAACCCGGTAGCTTGTGCTGATCGAGTGCTACAACGGTAGGTGATTCCACCCGATAGCTAAAAGTTTGCCTTACCTCGGTACGGCTGAGCAGCCGGTGATCACGACTACGACCCACTCCCGAATCACCGCTCCATGAACCCTCCATCGCGAACAACCAGCGTTGATCTGTCGGTTCCATCGTCACCTGATAGCGGTAGCTATTAGGCCCGGAGTTATCGTTCGCCGTAGAAGAGAGCCAGGGTGGCCTATCGGATCCCCAATGCACCATCGGCTCAGCATCCATATCGACGCTACCCCGGCTCCAAGTGCGACCGTCATAGTGGCTTAGAACCAGCGCTCGCCAATAGCGTTGTGACGGTGGTGGAACGGTAGCGGGTGGATCAAAGGCGACCCTGAAAGCCCGAGCGTCAGAACGGCTAAGATTGGCAATATCGCCGGGAGTGATTCGATCACTCAAGCCGGTTCTGGCGTTGCCGGAGCCCAGATCCAATGACCAAACGGGCCCGATCCTGGGTACCAATACAAACAACACCACCATCAGCGGTACGCTTTGTCCGAGCAAACGAAGACTAATCATCAATGTCCGGCGTGGATGGGTATGTAACGGCGATTGATTAAGTCCGAGCAACGCGGCGGTGATCATGATGCAGACCAGCCCCATGTAAGCGGCACTGACCAAATATTGGTCGAAGAAGAATGAGGTCGCCACCACGAAATAGCCTAGCACGACCACGATGAAGGCATCCCTGGGTTGATGGGTTTCCATCAATTTGAAACAAAATCCCAACACCAACAACGCACTACCGGCCTCCGGCCCCAGTAATGTTCCGTAGTGGCCGTACACTGCTGCAAACCCGGATAATACCAACACAGCGCGAACCAGCATGCCCGGCAGTGACCAACGCCCACGGTAGACCATCAGCCGCCAGCATCCGCATAACAAACAAACTAACAGCAACCACAACGGCAGCCGACCCGCATGCGGCACAATAGCGGCAAACATCGAAGCGAGCAGCCAGAATAAGCTGTTCCGGGGTATCTGATACAGCAATACCGCGCTCATAACGTGTCGCCCTGAAGCGGTGGCGGATCCGATGCTGTAACACGATCAGGTTTTCCGTCATGATCAGATCCAGTAGCAACACCGGATACTGCTGGCGGTGCCAAACCGTACAACGCCAGTGCTCTCAAACAGTGCTGACGATGACTATCACCACGACTCGGCATCACTTCCAGTCCGGGGATGCGCAGGCCGAAACGCTGCCCCTGCCGGTCTCGTTGCAGCACTTGGTGACACAGCCGGCCAAGCCGTGATTCGATCGCCATTCCGCTATACGCCTGCCACTCCAGCCAATGCTCCTGGGCTTGATAACCTGCAAACGTTTTACTGTGTAACTGGCGGTGACGGGCATAACTCTTCCAGGCGATCCGCTTAAAGCTATCACCCTCCTGATAACGCCGCAGGCCGTCAAAATCATCGCTGCCTTCACGACTGACGCGATCGCCATGGTCGCCCTGCGGAGCCTCAGATAACGGATACGCCGCTTCTATCGGCCGCGGGTATACCAGCGACTGGGCATCGAGTTCAATCCAGCTCCAGGCTCGTAATAATCCCAACGGAAAAGTGCTCTCGACTTTAAATCGCGGGAACCGACAAAGTCCGCGCCGGCTCACCGGTAGCATCAATGTCATCTCATCACGACGACTGTCCAATAAGTTGAGCTGTTGTGAGGGTTGCTCTGGCCAGCCAATACTGATCGCCTCATGCTGTCTATTGCTACTGAAATGGATGGCGAATGCGACCTGCTGCCCGACAAAGGCGGGGCCGGTACGACCCGCTTCCAGCGTCAGTCCGGAAAGGTTGCGATAGGTGTGTAGAATCGAGACCAGAAACAGGCTAACCAGCAACATTGCTACCATCAAAATGAGGCTGTTTCCGTAATTAATTCCACCCAGAAATAGTACGCCGGCCATCAGCAAAAACAGACCACCGTTACGGCTTGGAATAATAAAAATACGACGTTGATTTAGTGTCGTAATACGACTGCGGGGCAACCGGTGGCTAAGCCAGCGCTCAAACCGCTGGCGGAACCACCCCCTAAGTGAATCAAAGCGTCCGGATCGCGTTCGCTGATCTCGCTGCGGGGAATCAGAATTAAGACCAGAATCGTCCGACGCCATCAGCGGGACACCACCACCTCAACGGCGTCGAGAAGTTGTCGTGCCAGACTGGCGCCCCGATGTCCGGTGGTATCATGGTCACCACGCAGACGGTGCTCGGCAACCGGCTCCAACACCTGCTGCACGTCTTCAGGCAGCACATAATCGCGCCGTTCCAACAACGCCCAAGCCCGGGCAGAATGCACCAACGCCAATGCCCCGCGTGGTGACAGACCATACTCGAACTCGCTACTGTGGCGGCTTAAGTGAACCAGCCGTTGGACGTAATCGAGCACCGCATCCGACAAGTGTATCTGTTCAGCATGCAGTTGAAGTTGCTGCAACTGCCCAAGCGACAGTTGGCATTCGAGTAACGCCAAGCGTTGTCGCGGGCTTTGCCCGGCCAATAGCTGTCGCTCTGCAAGAGCATCAGGGTAACCCAGCTCGACTCGCATCAAAAATCGATCGAGCTGCGATTCAGGCAACGCAAAAGTGCCCAGCTGACTCTTCGGGTTCTGTGTCGCGATCACGAAAAAAGGCTCGGGCAGCATTCGGGTCTCACCATCGACCGAAACCTGTCGCTCCTCCATCGCTTCCAACAATGCGCTTTGCGCCTTAGGCGTAGCCCTGTTGATTTCGTCAGCCAATAACAGCGGGCTAAAAACAGGCCCCGGTTTAAAATCAAATCGATGCTCGTGTGTGTTGAAGATAGAAGCGCCAATGATGTCAGAGGGCAGCAGGTCGCTGGTAAATTGGACGCGACTAAATTCCAACCCAAGGACCTTTGCCAGAGTGTGCGCCAGCGTGGTTTTTCCCATCCCCGGCAGGTCTTCAATTAACAGATGACCTCGGGCGATCAAGCAAACCATCGCCAATCTCACCTGACGGCCTTTCCCTAACACCACCGTTTCAATCGCATCTAGTGCATTATCGAGCGCTTGCAGCGATTGCTCTGGCGACCGGTTATTAATCGATTCGAGACTCATCGATCCTCCATGATAAAAGAGAGCCCGAACGGGCCCAAAAGAATGGCTATAACATTCAGCAGTTTATCACAGCCTGCTAAAACGATACGGCCAACGGGTCGCGGATGATCACTACATCGAGAAGCTGACTACGCCCTCGAATCTCTATCTGTTTCGATTTGGACTGTGGCCAGGTAAAGCCTGCACTATCGAGAGTTTGTTTTGAAATAATCAAAGAGACCGACTCTTTCTTGGTTTCCGATTCAATTCGCGCAGCACTATTGATAGTGTCGCCGATCGCCGAGAGAATCGGTGACTCAGGCGGCCCCATCGTACCGACGATCGCCTCACCACTGTGAATGCCGATGCCCACCTTCAGTGGCTGTTGCAGCTCCGACCCCATCTTCTGATTGAGCTGCTCTAATCGCTGCAACATTTTCTGAGCGCCAATAATCGCTTTTCGGCACCCTTCGACGTAATTACCATCGAGGCCATAGAGGGCCATCAAGCCATCACCGTTAAATTGCGCATAATGGCCATCAGTTTGACGTAGTACCTCGGCCATTTCGGCAAAAAACTGGTTCAAGATGAAAACCACGTCGTAGGGCAGTCGCTGTTCGGCTAGCCGCGTGGAGCCCCGCAAATCGATGAATAAGACGGTGACTCGCTGTTCTTGCCCTTCAACCCCGCCCGGTTTGCGCACATAGGCTCCGCCCATCTCAGGCGGAATAAGAGGAACAATGGATAAATTGTCCGTTAATACCAACTGACAAGCCAATCTGACATCGGCTTCGGCCTTGATCCCCTTTAACGCATCGCGCTCGGCACTACTGACAGGTTCCAGCTGCTGTTGCCCTTGAACTACCCGTACCCGACAGGTGGTACAGCGCGCCCTGCCACCGCAGACCGATGAATGAGCAATGCCCGCTTCGCGAAGCGCTTCAAGCAGGGTCTGTCCGCGACGCGCTGTAAACGCGCCCCGTAGCGGATGATTAATGATAATCGCAGACCCTTTGGTGTTAAACAAATGGCGTAACTGACGCGCCAGTAACGTTGCGATCAACAACACCAGATAACCCGTCAGAATTTGCTGCTCCAAGCCGCCAAGCAAGACCATCTCTGTAGGGTTTTGTTCGATTAACGCCGCCGACCTTGCTGCCAGGTCTGTTGCTCCAATCTGATAACCAAGACGATAAAACCCTAACAACGATAAGATAGGCAGCAATGAGGCCAGCAGTTGCCAGAACGGTAACCATCGTTGATAGCCGGTGTTGAGCCGCTGCCAATAATGTAACCCAATCATCAGGTGTAACCACACCACCAGCAACAGCGTCGTCTGCTTAAGCACGCCGTTATCGATCGCCCAGAGGATACCAACCGTCGTTTCGTATTTAAGTTCAAAACCCAGCAACTCACTGCTCAACCGGGTTCCGATCACATGCGCAATCAGTAAAGGGATGATCGACAATCCAAGCAGCAGCTGCAGACCTTCCCACAACGGCATTTTTAACGTGGTGCGTTTGTAAAGTGAACGCAGCGCCAGCAGACCATGCGTCAGAAACGAGGCGGCTAACAGCAACGATGGGAAAGGGTGATGCCAAAAACTGATAAAAACTGCAGATCCGCCATCAACCCACGCCAGCGAAACAAGCCCCAGAGCATGGTTACTTAAATGAAGAATGACAAAACTTGCCAGAACTAACCCTGTAACCAACCGTAATTTTCCAATCATGCATTCCCTCGTTGTACGTTGCTGGGTTGTGGATCAGACAGCGATAGCACTTATATTTTTCAATGGCTTTTGTGCTTAATAATATCGATGTACCCTGCAAGCCCTCAAGCCAGCAACAACTGCCATCAATATCTAGAGTCCACCTACAAAGATAACGGTATAAAAAATCAAGATGACCAATCAATAAATATTGCGAAAGCCTGGAATACCATAGCCGCTTTCACCGAACAGTGAATGCCTAGCACCAACACCAACGGATGATATTACATCACAGGTACAGTCTCGTTCTCGCCATAACCATAACGGCGTCAATAGCTCTGTTTTAGCAACCGATACACTTGAGCAGGCAAACACCCCACGGGAATGTCGTAGCATACAAGTCCCGTCTGTTAACAACAAAAAAGCCAGAAGCGGCAAGCGCTCCTGGCTTTTACGATTTACTAACTTAGCAACAGAGTGTTACTTCTTACCTTGCTCCATTAGAATTTTTTGATTTTTGTTCTTCAAACGCCACTCTGCGCCCATGCTATCTCTCAGATTTTCAGGCAGCGCGTCCATTGGAACAACCAGATCACCCTCCCCGGCCAGTCTTCTAGCAGCTCAGGATGGTAATCCTTGGGATAATACTTGGCAGGGTCGATCTGCTGCTCACGTACAAACGGCTCCTAGATCTCTTCGCGGCTGGTTGGCGGGTGCGGCACGATGAGCTGACCGTTGGTAAAGTCAAACTGAGGGGCACGGCTGTTGGGGAAGTCTGGCAAGATCCCCTCACGTACCCACACCAAGTCCTTGGTCATATTAACCACGATGCCGTCGGGCGCGCCAAAGTGGTACGGTCCCTTCCAGTGCTCGCGGACTTCGGCCACGATCTCTTCGTTGACAAAGGGGTCGAAGGACATATGGGTGGTCATGAACATCCGCGGCTTGATCTGATAACTAACCGCACTCACAAATGTTGACTCTAAACACCTACACAAAGAGCTTTTATAAAGCTCCATCATGCGACTCAGGTGGGTCACAGTGATAGAATGTTCAGGAGCGTTTTTTTTCGTCAATACCCGTACAGATCGACCAACGACGATAAACACTGTTGCTCTACATGGAATGAACTAGACTGAAATGATTCAGCACTCGGAGCGAAATCCACCATCATGATCGATCGGAACAAGTGGCTTCTAGAAACAGATAACCTCCCCATTTCGTTGGAGCGGTGGCAGCAAAACGTCAACCTGCTAGCAGAGTTATTTCATGCTCCGTCAGCCTGTATTTTTCAAACGATAGGCCAAGGGTCGCAGGTGGTTGCCTCCAGCCACAGCGACCGCACACCGTATCCGGTAGGCAGTTTTATCCCTCGCGAAGCCGATCTGTTCGGCCATGTCATCGCCGAGCTCAAGCGTGAGCTCTATATCCCCAATGCCCGCGACGATTTCCAGTGGGCCAATCACCAGGAAGTAACAGAAGCTGGATTCACCTCCTATTTGGGGATCCCGATCTATTGGCCCAGCGGCTTACTGTTTGGCTCGCTGTGTATCCTTGACAAAGCACCTAGCAACTACCGCCCACAGTTTTTTGAACTGCTGAAAACATTCCGAGCGCTGATCGAATCAGACCTTAACCTGATAGTGCAGGATCAAGTACTCGAAGAACTGACGTTGACCGACGAATTAACCGGCATCAATAACCGACAAGGTTTTAAGGTGCTCGCCGAGCACAAACTGAGTGTCGCTAAACGCTACGGTCACACCTTTGGACTGATCTATTTTGACCTTGATAACCTCCATACCATCAATGAACAGCTAGGCCATGAGACCGGAGATCAAGCTCTACAGGCCATGGCCAACGCCCTCAACAGCGAGCTTCGGGACTCTGATATCGCCGCCAGAATAGGCAGTGATGAATTCGCGGCCTTGGTCTTTGTCCGACAGCAGGACGATATGGAAAACCTGGCAATACGGATTCAACGTAAGCTCAATCTGATCAAACAGCAGCGCGACAGTATGCCGCCACTGACCACCAGTGTCGGGGCCAAGTGCTACCAGGCTGATACCAACACCAGTGTTGACGGTATGATCGAAGAGGTCGACCGGATCATGTATAACATCAAACAGCAAAAACGTTTTGCAGGAGGCCCCGGCCACAGCGCGCACCACTAGCTGTTAACGGCTAGCGCCAAAACCGCCGGAGAACTCCGATGGGCAGGACGCCCTCCTACCTCTTTACACAAGGACTGTGTATGAAAACCCTCAGCTTAGCGGCTGCGTTCCTTAGCTTCGCGTTGGCCACCAACCCTGGCGTTAGTGCCGAATCCGGCTCACTACAACAGTGTCAGTCGATCAAGGACTCAATCCAGCGGTATACCGACAAGCGTCGACGCGGTGGCAGCTCGGCGCAGATGTCGGGCTGGCAAAAGAAACGAAACCACTACAACCGGCTCTATTCTCGCTACGACTGCAAACGTCATCGTCGGAATTTGAAATAAGATAAACGGAAGTAGCATCAAGCTGGTTCACGTTTAACAAAAGAGCGTCAGCCGGGTCAAAAACCGTATTCTAGTGCCACGCTAAAACGCACATCGTCCTGCTCGGGGACCAGAGCATTTTCATCAGGGTAGGTCACTTGTGTTCGTTCCCAAAGCATCGTCACATCCAGATCCAGGTCACCGTATAGCTCGGTTTTGAAGCCCGTTTCAAAATAATGGTGGTAACCGCCGGATGCTCGCTGCATCAGCGAAGCACGATAATGAAGGAAAACATCAATATCGCGGGGCAGTTCATAATCCCAGTCACTGTCGAACACCAACGCGGGACCAACGTCAGGGTTTTCACTGCCCCCCTCGACGACAAAGTATTCTGTGTATTCGACCGCAGGACTTAAACTCAAATCCCAGGTTGCTCGTGCCGTATCCAGCGCGTGATAACCCAAGCCGGAACCGACAGTCCCCCGCAACTTAACGTTTTTAGCCCGATCCCAGAACAGGTCTATTCGGTAAACTTCCCAGTAAAATAGCGGGTTCAGAAACCACTAAAAAGTGCTGAACAGGCGACGACTATCCTCCACATCGAAGCCGTAGGACTCTCTTAAGGTGCCGTCATATTCGATATTGAGCTGGCTGGTGTGGCGCCGCAACTCCAGGCCGAAATCAAGCCGTAGCTCTTCGATATTACCGTAGCTAAGGCTGCCACTGAGTGACATCTCGCCGGTCCAGAAATTTAACTCCGCCGGTTCTCCGGCTGCCATCGAAAGAATACTGCTGATGGAATACTGCCCTGGATGATTGTCGAACCGTAACAGCCCCGATTGAATGCTGATACGCCCGGTTAGCTCTTCGCCGGTTACCAGCCGTACGCTGATGATTTGGACGCTGTACAGTTCAAGCACATCTTCCCAATCAATCACCAACATATCGAGATCGTCGCTATCGAACTCGATGTCATCTTCGTAAAGAACTTGAATCTCACCCTTGAGCCACTCGCCTGAGCTCAGCTTGACCCAATCATCCTGCAGCGGTAAAGGTAAGAACGATGGTGGTGTGGCGAGTTGCGGTGCATTGCCAGCGAGGCCGGGATTGGCTTGTAAGGTCGCAGGTGAAGGAGTCGCCGGCGAAGACTCCGCTTCGGCGAGTTGTTGGGAAGGTGTACCGGTATTTAGCGATGTCCCTTCAGCCCAAACAGCCACAGAGTAACGGTTAAACCCGCACACAACTGCCCTGGTATCAACCGTAAGCCTGTGCACTTATTCAATGCCAACTCGATACTCACCGACTCAGAAGACTCATCGAAATGTGATCAGCCTGATTCAATTCCACCAGACACCAAAACCGAATTCAACGAACGATAGCACAGCTGCGACAATCTCTTGCACTTCAAACAGTTACAAAAAGTTCCGGTAACAAAAAGGCCTGCAGTTGCAGGCCATTTTGAGGTCAATACTGTGATCGAGTTATCACAAATTTGCGATTCGGTTGAGGCCGGCGATAGCGGCGACCCGATAAGCTTCAGCCATGGTTGGATAGTTAAAGATGGTATTGACGAAATACTTCAGCGTATTGGCCTCGCCCTTCTGCGACATGATCGCCTGGCCGATATGGATGATCTCAGAAGCCCGATCACCGAAGCAATGAATACCCAGTATTTCTAACGTTTCGCGATGAAACAGAATCTTTAACATCCCGACCGGCTCGCCGTAGATCTGTGCTCGCGCCATATCCTTAAAAAAGGCCTGGCCAACTTCATAAGGAACCTTGGCCGCAGTCAGTTCCATCTCGTTCTGGCCGACAGAGCTGATCTCGGGGATGGTGTAGATACCGATCGGCACCTCAGAGATATAGCGGAAATCTTCGGATTTGAGCATATCATCACAAGCCGCCCGGCCTTGGCCGATCGCAGCAGACGCCAGACTTGGCCAGCCAACCACATCACCGGCGGCATAGATGCCAGTGACTTCGGTTCGGTAGTGATCATCAACTTTCAACTGACCACGACCATCAGCGACGAGTCCGACATTTTCTAGCCCCATACCATCGGTATTGCCGGTTCGCCCGTTGCACCACATGAATGCGTCGGCGTGTATCTTCTTACCCGATTTTAACGTCAGCATCACGCCGTGATCAGTACCTTCGACCGTTTCGTACTCTTCGTTATGACGAACGGTACAGCCGTTGTTACGCAAGTGATAACCCAAAGCATCGGAGATCTCATCATCAAGAAACGACAACAGACGATCACGGTTATCAATAAGATCGACCTTTACACCTAAGCCGGCGAAGATGGAGGCATACTCACAACCAATGACACCCGCACCATATACGATCAACGTGCGCGGTGTATGTTCCAATTTGAGGATGGTATCGGAGTTGTAGATCCGTGGATGGGTAAAATCGACATCCTCAGGTTGATAGGGTCGAGAACCGGTAGCGATAATGACATTCTTGGCTTTCAGTACATCATCACCCCGCTGGGTGTTCTCTACCCGTACCGTATTGCTGTCTTCGAACTGGGCTAAACCGAAATACACATCGATTCGGTTCCTGGCGTAAAAACCGGTGCGCATCATCACCTGATTGGTGATGACCTTCTCAGCCCGCTTAAGTACCTTGGGGAACGAAAACCAGCGCGGTTCGCCAATATCACGAAACATCGGGTTGGTGTTGAACTCGATAATCTGCTTAACCGAATGCCGCAATGCCTTCGACGGGATAGTACCAACATGGGTACAGTTACCGCCAACCTGATCACGCATCTCAACCACCGCGACCTTACAGCCCTTCTTGGCTGCATTCATGGCAGCCCCTTCACCCGCTGGTCCCGATCCAATAATTACGACATCGTAGTCATAAGTCGCCATCAAAATCCCCTACTGCACTCAGAGCGCTCTAAATTAGTCGTCGTACAAGAAATAACTCGGTCACTGACACGTCACCTTCATGACAGTCATAACCAAGGGCCAAGGCCGACTCTGAATTTACGGTGTTCAACCCTCTCCGGGACCGATACACCGAAAACCGATAACGGTTTCTCCGGTTTTCAAAAAATGACTTCAGCATAGCTACCGCTGAAACCTTCTGCCGCAACTAGCGTACGTCCAAACAACTGCCTGGCAGTGTTTATCTGTCACTTTTTAGCAGCAAGTTCATAGCTAAGCGTATCGTTGGCTTGTTGTTCGGCTTGTGCCTGTTCTTTCTCACACTTGTTGGGATCATCACCACACAACGGACAGGTATAGTCGGTCTCACCCAGTGCCGCACCAACACCACCACAAGAGCCTTTGATAGGCTTACGCCCCATGATCACACCGACTGAGCTGGCCACAATGACCAACATTAGAACGACAAAAACAATCAAAAAAGTTTGCACGGTAAACCTCGCTATCGCTGTTTGTTACGTTGTAAAACGTTTGATTTTAAAGTGCTAACAACAGGCAGAGATTCTTTGCCCGGTTATAGGCCGATACCTATCAATTTAGCGGCTTAATATAGCGCTCAAATCCCTGAGTCTTTTTCTCGAGAAATCCAGCATCTGTTTTGACAATAAAAAAGGCCTCTACGCCGAGGCTCTCAGCCAACGCTAACCCTTTTTCATCCCCAAGCACCATCATCGCTGTCGCCATCGCATCAGCGCGCGCACATGAAGGGTCAACCACCGTCACGGAAACTAGCCGATGATTGATCGGCCGTCCTGTGTCGGGGTTAATGGTATGCGAGTAGCGCACACCGTCCTGTTCAAAATAGTTACGGTAATCACCGGAGGTCGCAATGGCATTATTACCGACTTCGATGACTCGCTGAATCTGACGAGTTGATGCATCCGGCGTTTCGACTGCAATACGCCAGGGCTGTTGATCGGGTTTGCTGCCGTAAAGTCGCAGCTCTCCACCGACCTCAATCATAAACCCGGCATAATCGGTTTTAAGCAGTTCGGCTAGCTGATCAACGGCATAACCTTTGGCGATTGCCGACAGATCAAGGTAACGCGGAGCGCGTTTCAGCAATGCAGTTGGTGAGGTCTTAACACTCACCTGCTGATAACCTATCTGCTGCAGCTGCCGGTCGATGGTCGCCTGATCCGGCGCTTGCTTAACCACACCACCCGGACCAAATCCCCAGAGATTTACCAGCGGGCCTACTGTCATATCGAACGCGCCGTGTGTCTGCTGGCTGACTTGCAGCCCCAATGCGACGACGGTTGCGGTTTCTTCAGAGACACTGAACGGCGTTCCACCGATGCTCTGATTGAACCGACTTAATTCGGAATCATCACGGTAGGTCGACATCCGTGCTTCGATTCGGTCCAGCACCGCCTGTATGCGCTGCTGTAATTGCTGGCTATCCAGCGTTGCAGGTGCCACCACTTTAATGTGGTAGCTGGTACCCATGGTGGTACCGGACAAAGCATGAACGGCGACCCGAGGGTCGCCGTCCGTGCAACCGGTCAGCAACGCCGTGGCAAAAGCCAGCAGCGCTACGATCCGGTAAAAGATACTGCTAATCATCATCGGAGCTGATCTTAGCCGCCGAAGTCGTCGAGCAGGATGTTCTCGCGCTCAACACCCAGATCTTCCAGCATCTTGATAACAGCCGAGGTCATCATCGGTGGTCCACACATGTAAAACTCACAATCTTCAGGCGCTTCGTGATCCTTCAGATAGTTGTCGAACAATACATTGTGTATAAAACCGGTGTATCCGCTCCAGTTATCTTCCTCTAGCGGATCTGACAGCGCCAGGTGCCACTTGAAGTTTTCGTTATCAGCAGCCAATTGGTCGAACTCTTCACCGTAGAACGCTTCACGCATCGAGCGTGCACCGTACCAGTAAGAGATCTTACGCTTGGAGCTCAAACGCTTAAGCTGATCGAAGATGTGTGAACGCATCGGCGCCATGCCGGCACCACCGCCAACAAACACCATTTCGGCATCGGTTTCTTTGGCAAAGAACTCACCAAACGGACCGTATACGGTGACCTTATCGCCCGGCTTCAAGCTGAACACGTAGGACGACATCTTACCCGCAGGCAGATCATCACGACCCGGAGGCGGTGTCGCCACACGGATGTTGAACTTGACCACACCGACTTCATCGGGGTAGTTGGCCATCGAGTAGGCACGGATAGTGGTCTCGTCGACTTTGGACACATAGCGCCAAATGTCGAATTTGTTCCAGTCCTCGTGGTACTCCTCGTCGATGTCAAAGTCTTTATAAGCCGCAACATGCGGAGGACATTCCAACTGCACATAACCACCGGCACGGAAGTCGACGCTTTCACCTTCAGGCAAACGCAAGGTCAGCTCTTTGATGAAAGTTGCTACGTTCGGGTTGGAGTCAACGGTGCACTCCCACTTCTTAACGCCAAACACTTCGTCTTCAACTTCGATCTTCATGTCCTGCTTAACAGCAACCTGACACGACAGACGCCAGCCTTCACGGCCCTGGCCTTTGGTGAAGTGACCCTCTTCGGTTGGCAGCAT
The DNA here is from genome assembly GCA_036961355.1 of Motiliproteus sp. Classification (GTDB taxonomy): domain Bacteria; phylum Pseudomonadota; class Gammaproteobacteria; order Pseudomonadales; family Balneatricaceae; genus Motiliproteus. The sequence goes on along the minus strand of JBALVL010000014.1, from coordinate 39,664 downwards.
CTCGCCACCACCCTCTTCGACGATACACTTACACTGTGCGCACGTACCACCACCACCACAGGCAGAAGACAGGAAGATACCTTGTCCCGCCAGGGTACCCAGCAGCTTATCACCGGCTGGGGCGTGGATCGTTTTTTCGGGATCGCCATTGATCTCGATCTTCACGTCGCCGCTGGAAACCAGCTTGGAGCGGGCGAATAAAATCACCGCTACCAGAGCCAGTACCACGACTGTGAACATAACTACACCGAGTATAATTTGTTCCATTTCGTTAACCTTTACTTGTTCGCTCTGTATTCAAGTACGCAACAGCCTTACAGCTGAACCCCAGAGAAGGACATGAAGCCAAGCGACATCAAACCTACAGTGATGAAGGTGATGCCCAGACCACGAAGGCCATGCGGCACATCGGAGTACTTCAGCTTCTCGCGGATACCCGCCAGTGCAGTAATCGCGAATGCCCAACCCAAACCAGCGCCGATACCGTAAACCACGGACTCGCCGAAGTTATAGTCGCGCTCTACCATGAACAACGCACCGGCCATGATGGCGCAGTTAACGGTGATCAGCGGCAGGAATACACCCAGCGCGTTGTAGAGTGGAGGGAAGTACTTATCCAGAATCATTTCCAGAATCTGAACCATCGCTGCGATAACGCCGATGTACGAGATCAGACCCAGAAAGCTCAGGTCAACATCGGGCAGACCGGCCCAAGCCAGTGCGCCGTCGGCCAACAGATAGGTGTAGATCAGGTTATTGATCGGCACAGTGATACCGAGTACCACCACAACCGCAACACCCAGACCCATCGCAGTCTGAACCTTCTTAGAGATGGCGATAAAGGTACACATCCCCAAGAAGAAGGCCAGAGCCATGTTCTCGATGAAGATCGCCTTAACCAGCAAACTTATATAATGTTCCATCGTTTATTCGCCTCTGCTTACTTGGTGTTGGGGGCAATGGTGAAATCTGCCGCTTCCACCTGATTCTTCTTCCAGGTACGTAGACCCCAGATCATCAGACCGATGACGAAGAAAGCAGAAGGAGGTAGCAACATCATACCGTTGGCCACATACCAGCCACCGTTGTTGACCAGAGACAGAACCTCAAAGCCAAACAGTGAGCCAGAACCGAGCAGTTCACGGACCGTACCAACAAACATCAGTACCGCACCGTAACCCAGACCGTTACCGATACCGTCCATGAAGCTGATCCCAGGAGGATTCTTCATAGCAAAGGCTTCGGCGCGACCCATTACGATACAGTTGGTGATGATCAGGCCAACGAATACCGACAGCTGTTTAGACAGCTCGTAAGCAAACGCCTTCAACACCTGATCCACCACAATTACCAATGAGGCGATGATGGTCATCTGAACGATGATGCGAATATTGCCTGGAATATGCTTACGGATAGCCGAGATAAACAGGTTTGAAAACGCTGTTACCGCGATTACCGCCAAGCTCATAACCAACGCCACATTGAGTGAGCTGGTTACCGCCAGGGCAGAACAGATACCCAGAATCTGCAGAGCGATCGGGTTGTTCTCGACGACTGGATTCGTCAGGACTTCTTTTGCAGTCACATTAGCCATGATTACACCTCACCCGCGCGCAGTTTAGACAGGAAGGGAGCGTAGCCGTTCTCACTCAGCCAAAACTGAACAAGATTGGTTACACCGTTAGATGTCAGCGTCGCACCGGCAAGACCATCGATCTGATGCGCAGCAGCAGCGTTTGACGGGTTAACTTTACCCTTGATCAAACCGATAGCCGCTTTGCTATCGTCATCGCTGGCGAAGATCTTCTTACCAGGCCACAGTGCTTTCCAGCGTGGGTTATCCACCTCACCGCCCAGACCAGGAGTCTCAGCGTGCGAGTAAAAGCCCAGCCCTACAACAGTGTTGTAGTCGCCTTCCAGAGCCATAAAGCCGTACAGTGTTGACCAAAGCCCCTTACCGTGAATCGGCAGAATCAAGGTCTCAACCGCATCGCCGTTCATGACCATATACAGGGTCTTGTAACGGGCGTGCTTCTTGATACCGGCCTTGTCTTGATCAGAGCTAAGCGCAATCGACTGGCTCGGATCTTTAGCGGCCTTCACTTCATCGTAAGTCTTAGGATCGATGTTATCGGCCCAACGGTTGGTTTCCAGGTCCAGAACCCGTGCCACGACCGAACTGTCGAACAGCTCGTTAACATCTTTACCGGTGGCATCGATGTTGGCAGCAGCCAGGATATTGGTTTTCTTATCCAACGCCTTGTTAGCCAACTGCAGAGGCTTTAGACCTACTGCGGCGGCTGAAACGAGCACTGCACAAACTACACACAGCGAGACCGTAACGATCAGCGTTTTGGAGATCGTATCGTTATTAGCTGACATTGCGTAACTTCCTCCGCTTGATGTTGCCCTGCACCACGAAGTGGTCGATTAACGGTGCAAACAGGTTGGCAAACAGAATTGCCAGCATCATGCCTTCAGGGAAGGCCGGGTTGACCACTCGGATCAGCACTACCATCAGGCCGATCAACGCGCCGAAGTACCACTTACCTTTGTTAGTCATCGAAGCCGATACCGGATCGGTCGCCATAAACAACATGCCGAAAGCAAAACCACCCAACGCGAAGTGCCACCAGAACGGCAGATCGAACATCGGATTAGTGTCAGAACCGATCACGTTGAACAACAGCGAAGTGGCGATCATACCAACCATCACGCCGGCAACGATGCGCCAAGCGGCGATCTTAAAGAACATCAACGCCGCGCCACCGATCAAGATCGCAATGGTGCTGACCTCACCGACAGAGCCTTGAATGTTACCGATGAAGGCATCCATCCAGGTGATGTTGTTCGCCAGAATCTGCTCGACGCCACCTTCAGCCGCCAGGCCAAGAGGGGTCGCGCCGGCAAAACCGTCAACCGCGGTCCAGACTGCGTCACCAGAAAGCTGTGCGGGGTAAGCGAAGAACAGGAACGCACGACCCGCAAGAGCTGGGTTGAGGAAGTTCTTGCCTGTACCACCAAACACTTCTTTACCGATAACCACACCGAAGCTGATACCCAGGGCAACTTGCCACAGAGGAATCGACGGAGGCAGGATCAGGGCAAACAGGATAGAAGTTACGAAGAAACCTTCGTTAACTTCATGACCACGTTTCATCGCAAACAACACTTCCCAGAAACCGCCCACAATAAATGTGGTCAGGTAAACGGGCAGCCAGTAAACGAAGCCGTAGATGAAGTTATCCCACATGCTTTCCGGATTATGTCCGGCAAAAGAGTCGATGATCGCACCGCGCCAGCCTTCCGTCTCGGTCAAACCCAGCGTTTCCATGGCTGTGTTCGCCTGAAAACCCAGAAAGTAAGCACCGGCGAATACGGCAGGGAAAGTACAAACCCAAACCAAGATCATCATCCGTTTCAAGTCGACCATATCGCGTACGTGCGATGCGGTCTTAGTGACCTGTCCCGGGGTGTAGAAAATGGTATCGGCCGCTTCATAGAGGGCGTACCAGTTTTCATACTTACCGCCTTTATGGAAATGCGGCTCCATTTTGTCGAGAATATTTCTGATACTCACGAATTAGCCCTCTTTCTCGATCGCAGTCAGGTTGTCGCGAAGGATCACGCCATATTCATACTTACCGGTACAGGCATAAGTACAAAGCGCCAGATCTTCCTCGTCCAATTCCAGAGCACCCAGCGCGATCGCCACATCCATATCGCCAACAACCAGCGCACGCAGCAACTGAGTTGGTAGAATATCAAGCGGCATCACCTCTTCGAACTGCCCTACCGGCACCATAGCTCGCTCGGAGCCATTGGTGGTGGTGGTGAAGTTCAACAGTTTGGCGCCCAGTTTTCCGGTAACGATGTTTAACATCGAATGCTTCTCAGCACCGGGAGCGATCCAGCCCAAGAAGTCGCGTGAACGGCCTTCGAGCAGCACGCTAATCTGAGTGGCGTAGCGAGACAGATAGGCTAATGTGCCTTCTGCAGTGCGGCCGTTTAATACCGAGCCGGAGATAACACGGTTATCGGCATCTTTCACTAGACCGGCAACTAACGCATCGGTATTAGCACCCAAACGGGTACGAACCAGCTGTGGTGCAGGAACCTGAGGACCCGCTAGCGCAACAACACGCTCAGTCCACAAGGTACCGGTTTCAAACAGCTTACCGACCGCAATCACGTCCTGATAACCGATGGTCCAGACAGTCTTACTTTCGCTAACCGGATCAAGGAAGTGGATATGCGTTCCGGCGTTACCCGCAGGGTGTACACCCGAGAACTCCTGAACCGTGGCCTGCGGTGCCGCTGGAATATCGCTACCCGCGGCTTTACAGACAAACAATTTTCCGTCGGTCAATTTAGCCAGAAACTTCTGACCTGAAAGGAACGCGTCTTTCTGCTCGGCGATGATGAGTGCCGGATCAGCCGCTAACGGATTGGTATCCATCGCGGTGATAAAGATCGAGTTAGGGCTGCTCTCAGGAGCAGGAACCTTACTGAACGGACGTGTTCGTAGAGCGGTCCAAAGACCGGACTCAACCAGATTTTCAACGACTTGCTCGCGCGTTGCCAGCGCAGCGTCGTATTTAGCGAACTCAACTGCATCATTGCCATCGACATCGATAACGACCGACTGCAAAGCACGTTTCTCACCACGGTTAATCGCTGACACCACTCCACTAGCCGGAGCGGTGAATTTGACACCTGGCGTTTTCTTATCGGAAAAAATCACCTGGCCGAGCTTAACCCGATCACCTTCTCGGACCGACATTGTTGGCTTCATACCAACATAATCTGCACCGATAATAGCAACCGAGTTCACCTGCAAGCCATCAACGATGGTTTGCTTTGGTACTCCGGCAATAGGTAGATCCAGACCTTTTGTGATCTTGATCATGCGCCTCACCCAATCAAAAGCCTATATTTCAGACCCTTAGAGAAGATAGATCTCTTTTTTCACAAAGACATCTCCCCTTCTTCCCAATCGGGCCCAACCAAAAAAATCGCGTAATTATAAAGAGAGGGGGCCAAAATTTCCACTGGTCCAAAGGCTTATATCGCTCCGTTGCCCCTTCATTGTGCACTGATTTGACATGGCTTAAATTAGCTATAGCTTATAAATAGGTGGTACTACTAAGCTAATCCTCACAAGATCAACAATAAATAAACGCACACCGGCAACACCAACAACAAATCAGCAGCCAAAAACCAAAAAACCGCCCGTAGGCGGTTTTTTTTACTCTAAAGCAGGTACAAAACTAGCCTTCGAGCGGATACGCAGGCAGTCCCGAACCAGTCATCTGCTGCAACATCCGAATCACCTGACAGCTGTAACCGAACTCATTGTCGTACCAGACGTACAGTACGCAAGAGCTACCGTTGACGATCGTCGCCAGCCCATCAACAACACCCGCTGCGCGTGAGCCAACAAAGTCGGTTGATACCGCTTCAGGGGAACTGCTGTAATCGACCTGCTTCTGCAGGTTCGAGTGCAGCGCGATGTTACGCAGGTATTGGTTAATCTCATCCTTAGAGGTTTCTTTCTCAAGGTTAAGGTTAAGAATCGCCATCGACACGTTAGGGGTCGGAACCCGAATCGAGTTACCGGTCAGTTTGCCTTCCATCTCAGGCAGCGCCTTAGACACAGCCTTAGCCGCACCGGTTTCGGTCAGAACCATATTCAACGCAGCAGAACGACCGCGACGATCACCTTTGTGGTAGTTATCAATCAGATTCTGGTCGTTGGTGTACGCGTGTACCGTTTCAACATGACCGTTTTTAACACCATACTCGTCCTGAATCGCTTTCAGTACCGGTGTAATCGCATTGGTGGTACAAGAGGCGGCCGACAGGATAGTGTCATCCAGACTGATATCGCCGTTGTTAACACCCATGACGATGTTCTTAATGTCTTTACCCGGTGCAGTCAAAATCGCACGGGTTGCACCATTCGCACGCAGGTGCAATGACAGACCGTCACGGTCACGCCATTTGCCGGTGTTATCGATGATAACGGCATTACTGATACCGTAAGCGGTGTAGTCAATGGTGTCAGGCGCATCCGCGTAGATCACCTTAATGACGTTACCGTTAGCAATCAGCGCACAGTTCTCTTCATCAACGGTAATTGTACCCAGGAAAGAACCGTGAACAGAATCACGACGCAACAAGCTGGCGCGCTTTTCAAGATCACCACCCTGACCACGAACCACGATGGCACGCAGACGCAGCGAGTGACCACCGCCGGTCTTTTCAATCAACAATCGAGCCAGCAAACGACCGATGCGGCCAAAACCATACAACACCACATCGGTAGGTTGTGTCTCATCACCGTTCTTCAATGCACCGGACAGTTCCTGCTGCACGAACTCGTCCATCGAAGCACCGTTAGCTTCTTTGCGGTACTTGACCGCCAGCTTGCCGATATCGATATGAGCACGACCCAGATCCAGTTTTTCCATCGCCTGGAGCACAGGATAGGTGTCATGAACGGAGAGTTCTTCACCCTCTATCTGACGCACGGCGCGGTGGGCCTTGAGGATGTTGATAACGGAGCGGTTAACAACAATTTTACCGAAAACAGAGGATTCCACTTCACGGTCACGGTACAGGCGACCGATTCCAGGAATCATCGACTCAGCAACGGCTTCGCGCTCTTTCCAATCATTAAAAACTTGATCTTGACTCACAGGGGCTACTCCAATGGCGTCAGAATGAAAAATTTTGAGGCCGCATTATGCGCTTTTATCCCCCACCGAGCAAACCAACCAAAGCCGTAAAGAGACGATTAACGCGGTAATCCCATGCCAATATTGAGCAGCGAAATAGTGAACATTAATCGACCGATATAGTCACCCCGCAACCACCACTTACAAAGCGCCGAAAAACACCGCGACAAACGACCCAACGGAGCCTTAATACTCATCGCATCGTGTCGATCCAACCCAGCAAATCCTCGCCCAACCCAGGGCACCGAGATCGACGGCCAGACCGACTATCCCATCGCAAAATCGGTTAAAAAGTCACCACTTACTACCCAACCCTCTGCTAGAGGGTATGTTTTTTGAGGAAAGAGTATGAAAGACTGGATCCACGTTCGCAGACGATAGCGACGCAGCCGTACAGGCTCGGCAATGGATTGCAAAAAAGGAGATGATGACATGGAAGCCCCTACAGTCGAGAACCGCATCAACAGCACCGCCCCTGCGCCCACCCGCGTTAAAATTCTTGAGATTTCCCGTTTTCACCCCGCGTTTAGAGCAAAAACATATTTATATGATATTCCAGAAATATAATCGATAGGAATTTATGGATACTTTTGCGGAACTAATAAAAGCATTGGATAGCGAAGATGACTTGGGTAAAGTCATTCGTTCTCAAATTATAATAGAGAACATTATTGTTCAATATATTGAGTCTCAAGTGAAGGATATAAATTTCCTCAATAAAATGGATCTTTCATTTGAGCAAAAAACAAATTTGGCATTAGCTTTTGGTCTTGATAAAGATTGGGGAGCAGCTATAGGCTGCTTGGGTAAACTGAGAAATACATTTGCTCATCGCTTGAGAGGTGAGATAACAAAGTCGGATGCCAATAATTTTTATAAGGCATTCTCACCAAAAAATAAAAGAATTACGCAAGAGTTGTACAAAACCAAAGAAAACGAACTAAAAGAATTGGGATTCCCTGCGTACCAGAAAATGGAACCCGTTCATAAGTTTTCACTATATGTAACTGTTCTATCTGGAGCATTACAAGCTTGGTTGGATCATCGTGGTAAAAAAACCTAACAAACTGCTCAAACATCGTTCCGGCCCAAAAAGACGGGCCTCCGCGCTCGCCGTTTAGCAGGACGTTATAAGCCCTATGTCATGGATTGCAGAACATTGGTATCAATTGTTTGGACTGATTTTCACTGTTGCTGGTGTACATTGGTGCTACAGCAGAACTGTAGGTATAGGCATAAAAGGACGCCCGACTGCATTTTATATAAAGGGTAAACCTGCCGTAGCCATAGGCCTTTTTGTAATTTGCTTTGGGGTCTGGACCATGCTTTCTAATGGCGAATTATTTAAAATAGACAAGTGCCTTGATTCTGGTGGTAGCTTTAATCATTCAAGTCATATATGTGATTACGAATGATCGGCCAGGCTTATATCAAGTGACTACCCCACCCCGCTTCTGTGGCATTATGGATCTTTAACATGAAATTAATACCGCTAGCTCTCCTACTGTGTTTTTCCATAAGCTCTCAAGCCTCATGCGTGGTTCTTCTTCATGGCCTTAGCAAGAACACCCGGCTCAATGGAGGCGCTAGACAAAACTCTTTCAAAAGAAGGATTTTTCACCGTTAATGAAGGTTATCCCTCAAGAGAACATCCGATTGAGCGTCTTGCAGAGATAGCGATAAAACCCGCTCTTGAAAAGTGTCCAAAAGATATGGATATCAATTTTGTTACGCACTCTCTAGGCGGGATTTCGGTGCGGCAATATCTAAGCAAACACGAAATAAAGAATTTACACCGGGTCGTCATGCTTGGTCCTCCCAACAAAGGCAGCGAGGTGGTCGATAAGCTCAGGGAGGTACCCGGCTTTCACTTTATAAATGGCGATGCTGGCATTCAGCTAGGCACCGGCGAATTAAATATCCCCAACGCTCTGGGAAAGGCCAACTTCGATGTCGGTATTATTGCCGGAACAAGGAGTATTAATTGGATATTGTCCGCTCTTATACCAAACACGGATGATGGAAAGGTTTCGATAGCAAGCACAAAGTTAGACGGCATGAATGACCACATAGAGATGCCTGTCAGCCATCCCTTTATGATGAAGAACGAAAGGGTCATTACTCAGGTTGTTAACTACTTAAAAAACGGCCACTTTGAGCATGAAAATAAGCTATAACAAAGCCGTCAACTACGCCTGAAAGCAGATTAGAAACGCTAAACTGCTGCACGATTTTCTGGCATGTCATTCACTACTTAAAACTAAGGAACTCCCTATGAGCGCATACCTTATCGTTGATACCAAGATTGAAAACCCCGCTGCCTATGAAGAGTATAAAAACCTCGCCAAACCGATTGCCGAAAAATTCGGAGGGATTTACCGTGCTCGAGGTGGCGACATGGATGTCCGTGAGAATGACTTGTGGACACCGACCCGTATGGTCATTATCGAGTTTCCAAGCATGCAAGATGGGCAGGCTTTCCTTGATTCAGAAGAGTACGCCCCGGTTAAGCCACACCGTACAGAGAATGCTCAGTGCACATTGCTGCTCGTTGAGGGGTGTTGAAAGCTGCTAGTACCAAAACAAGGCATCTGAGTTGCACTGCATATGACAAAAAAGCTGAACGACATCTCTGTAAATGACAAGATGCAAAGCCAGTATATCTATGGACTGGTTGAGCCCACAGGAGAAAATTTCGACCCTGGATTTACACCGGAGTTAACACCCAAATAGATGCTCATACTCGGTGTGTTTGGTGGTAAGTATTTGAATGACTGTAAATACGAATTTCCTTATGACTGGTTTTTGAACGCAAAGCTGTGTGACATTAAGGATACAGACCTTAATTGTTTTTCAGTCGATGCGTCACAACCGTTAAGTGAGTGGATAAAGAAAGGCTGGATTCACCCTCAAGATCCTCGCGGTTGGTTTCAATGGTACTGCCGTTACTATATGGGTAGACGTACTCCCGAGGAGGATCAGCGACAAAAAAGCGCTGGCGGGCATTTAGACGCCATGCCGGCGCAATAAAAAAACACTCTGAGCCCTATGACTATCAATGCCGAACAAAACAGCGACAAGCCTTGTTACACTGGGCCTATGACGCACGAAATTTATAAATATATCTATATAAATATCGTGCCCGGACATGCGCGAAAACGCACCCGTCGTATTATAAAAGAGTGACCAATGTTTAAAAAAGTAACGACCAGCCAAGACATCTCTATTCTCGTATCTGTTGCCAAGAGGATATGGCATGAACATTACACCCCTATCATTGGTGCAGCACAAGTTCAGTATATGCTGGAAAACCTTCATTCAACGGATGTTATCTCTAAACATATCGATGATGATAACTATCATTACTATCTGCTGGAGGCTGATGATATTGCCGTGGGTTATTTCGGCATTCAGGAAAGAAACAACTCATTATTCTTGAGTAAATTGTATGTCTGTTCTAGTCAGCGGGGGAAGGGGTTCGGCCGGCAAGCATTAACCTTTATTGAACAGTTAGCAAAACAGTTGGGACTGGAGGCAATAACCCTTACCGTGAACAAGGACAACAGTAAGTCGATAGCCGCCTATTACAAGCTTGGCTTTATTAAAACCGGCGAAGTCTGCGTGGATATTGGCAATTCCTATGTGATGGATGACTTAACCATGGAGTTGTCGATTTAGCCACAGACAGGCAATTAACCGCCCTCAACCCTCAGATCGCGTTGGCGCTACCGCCGTCAACCGCTACAATGCGGCGTTTATTTATTGATAGTGATGAGCCCTGCTTGATGAAACCTTTGCTGACCGCCCTGGCACCACAGCCCCAAACGGGCAAAATCCGGTATATCGATGGTTTGACCGGCAGTGCCGCCGGACTTCTGGTTGCTGAACTCGCCGCCGGTCACCCGAAGCTGACTGTGGTGATCGCACGTAATGTCGAAGCGGCTTTGCAGTTGGAAGCCGAGATCGGCTTCTATAACGGCAAACTCGAACCGATGAGTTTCCCCGACTGGGAGACGCTGCCCTATGACAACTTTTCGCCACATCAGGACATCACCTCACAACGATTGACCTGCCTCAACCAGCTGATTCAAAAACAGCAGGGGTCACAACCCCCGCAAGGCGTGCTGATTGTTCCGGCAACCACCCTGTTGCAACGCTTGCCACCGCGTAGTTTTATCGCGGCCAACAGTTTGATGCTGGACAAAGGTCAGACGCTGGATCTGGACCAGTTGCGAAGTGATTTGGCCGCCAGCGGTTACCGTGCGGTCGACACCGTCTACGAGCATGGGGAGTTCGCGGTTCGCGGTTCGATTCTGGATATTTACCCGATGGGTACCGAACAACCCTATCGGATCGACCTGTTTGATGATGAGATCGATACACTCCGCAGTTTCGATCCGGAGTCGCAGCGTTCGATTGAGCTGGTTGAATCTATCCGGTTACTACCCGCGCGTGAATTCCCGCTCAACAAAGCAGCTATTTCACGCTTTCGCCAACAATGGCGTGAGCGGTTCGACGTTGACCCACGGCACTGCTCTGTCTATCAGGATGTCAGCGATGGTATCGCCCCGGCCGGCATCGAGTATTACCAGCCGTTGTTTTTTGAACAGAGTGACAGCTTACTCGACTACCTGCCCGACGATACCCAGATCATCACCGAGCAAGGACTCGAAGCCAGCTGCAAAGATTTCTGGGTTGACGTGAAAAGTCGTTACGAGAGTCGTCGCCATGACATCGAACGGCCAATTCTTCCGCCGCATCAGGCGTTTATGCCGATCGAAACCCTGTTTGCCCGGCTCAAACCGTTCCAGCGCACCGACTTCAATTATTTAGCGACTGAACAAAGCGATGATGAAGCACCCACTACAGCCCGCAAAGGCGGCTTCACTCCAATCCAAGCGAGCGCGCCCGAGCTAACCGTCAACGCCAAGGCCGAGCAGCCACTCAAAGCATTACAACAGCATCTAACCAGCTCTAACTGCCGCACCCTGTTCTTGGCCGAGTCAGCAGGCCGCCGCGAGTCGCTGCTCGAACTGCTCGGGCGCATCGACATTAAACCGCAAGCTGCGGGCGACTGGCAGACCTTTGCTGACAGCACTCAACGTCACGCTATCGTGGTCGGCCCGCTCAGCATCGGTCTGATTCTTCCCGATCAACAGTTGGAGATCATCACCGAGTCGCAACTGTTGGGACAGCGGGTGATGCAGCGCCGTCGCCGTCAAAAAGCGACCGACAGTTCGGACCTGATCTTCCGCAACCTGACCGAACTACAAGTCAATGCGCCGGTGGTGCACGAACAACACGGCATCGGTCGCTACCTAGGATTGCAAACGCTAGAGCTCGAAGACCAGGCCAACGAGTTTCTGACCCTTGAATACGCCGACGGCGCCAAACTCTATGTGCCGGTATCTTCATTACACCTGATCTCGCGCTACTCAGGCGCGTCGGACACACTGGCACCGTTGCACAAACTCGGCAGCGATCAGTGGGGCAAAGCCAAGCGCAAGGCGCAGGAGAAGATTCGCGACACCGCCGCCGAGCTGCTCGACATCTACGCCCAGCGCGCCGCTCGCAAGGGTAAACAGTTTGCTCTTGATGAGGACGATTACGCGATCTTCGCCGACGATTTCCCGTTCGAAGAGACGCCTGATCAGGAGTTGGCGATCGACGCGGTGATACGCGACATGACCGCCAAAACCCCAATGGACCGACTGGTTTGCGGCGACGTCGGCTTCGGTAAAACCGAAGTGGCCTTGCGGGCAGCCTTTATCGCCATTCAGAACGGCTACCAGGTTGCTATTCTGGCACCGACCACACTGCTGGCGCAGCAGCACTATCAAACCTTTGCCGACCGTTTTGCCGACTGGCCGGTTACTGTCGAAGTGCTGTCGCGCTTTCGCACCGGCAGCCAGACCAACAAAACTATCAAGGGCTTGAGCGAGGGCAAGGTCGATATTGTCATCGGCACCCACAAACTGCTCTCTAGCAGTATCGATTTCAAAGCGCTGGGACTGCTGGTGATCGACGAAGAGCACCGCTTTGGCGTCGGCCAGAAAGAAAAGATCAAGCAACTGCGCGCCAACGTCGATATCCTGACCCTGACCGCCACCCCAATCCCCCGGACACTCAACATGGCGATGGCCGGCATCCGCGATCTATCGATCATCGCCACCCCGCCAGCGCGGCGACTGTCGGTAAAAACCTTTGTTCGGGAAAAAGACAAAGCCTTGATCAAAGAAGCAGTCCTGCGTGAGTTGTTACGTGGCGGTCAGGTCTATTACCTCCACAATGAGGTCAAGACCATCGATAATCTGGCGCGTGAATTGGAAGAGCTTATTCCCGAAGCCCGCATCGCCATCGGCCACGGCCAAATGCGCGAACGCGATCTGGAACAGGTGATGTCCGACTTCTATCACAAGAAGTTCAACGTGCTGATCTGTACCACCATCATCGAGACCGGCATCGACATCCCCAACGCCAACACCATTATCATGGAGCGCGCCGACAAGTTTGGTCTGGCGCAGCTACACCAGTTGCGCGGGCGCGTTGGCCGCTCTCACCACCAGGCCTACGCCTACATGCTGACCCCCAACCAGAAAGCGATGACCGGCGATGCGGTAAAGCGCTTAGAAGCGATTCAAGCGGCCGACGTACTCGGGGCTGGTTTTACCTTAGCAACGCATGACTTGGAGATTCGCGGCGCCGGTGAACTGCTTGGCGACGAACAGAGCGGTCAGATGGAAGGAATCGGCTATTCGCTCTATATGGAGCTGCTGGAGGAGGCGATCGAGTCGATCAAGTCCGGGACCACACCCGGCATGGATCGGCCCCTGCGCCACGGTGCCGAAATCAACCTGCGACTACCGGCCTTGATCCCCAATGATTATCTGGCCGATGTCCACCAACGGCTGGTACTGTACAAGCAGATATCCGGTGCGGGAAACAACGACGAGCTTCGCGAACTCCAGGTCGGCATGATTGACCGCTTTGGCTTACTGCCCGAACCGGTCAAAAACCTGTTCCGCCAAACCCAGCTCAAGCTCAAAGCCCTGAAACTGGGAATCGTCAAGATTGATGCAGGGCCAGAAAGCGGCCGCTTTGAGTTCGGGGCTGAAACGCATGTTGATCCGCTGGTCTTAGTGAAACTGGTGCAAAGTCAGCCACAGCACTATGGACTGGACGGCGGCAACAAGCTTAAATTCAAGCTTGATATGCCGACAACCGAACAACGCTTTCAGGCACTAGAACGCTTGTTGCAGATGATTTCGCCGCAGAAGCCCGCTTAGCGCGGTTTGTAAACGACTAGCAACGTACTTAACCAAGAGACCCTTTCAATGCCATCGTCGCAGTTACCAGCCCTCTTACAGCGCTATCTACATGGCAAAGAGGCGCTTGCACAACAATGCCGAAATCACTTTCCCTCCGGGCTGCTGACAGCAGGCCTACTCGGTGCTGCCATCAGTAATCCAGTGATGGCACAAACTGCGGCGATTGATAATGAGGACGCGGCCGATTGGTTTCAAATAGAGCTGGTGGTTTTTACTCAACCCGACGCGAAACTGACGCAAGAGTATTGGAACGAACAGCTTCAGCCAACCTACGCCGACGATCCAATATTGCTGCTGCCGACCCGCGCCCCCAAGGGCGTAGAGTTTGTCGAGCTACCGATTGCTGATCCACAACAAAGCGACCCGGTACCCGCAGCGCCAAATGATTCTGAAGTTGTCGTTGCTAATGCCGATCAGCCAGCGTCGCTTTCAGTACCCTCGTTGATCGACTCACACGCCACCCTGGCTCCGCTGTCCGGGCGACAGTTGCCCGACCTTTACTCCTTTCTCTATCCTCAACCGCTTGCTACATCGCCGTCCGCCACATCCTGGCCGCAACAGTTACCGCTTTACTATCAGGACGGTGCTTTCTCACTGCTGAGTGCCAAGCAACTTGCAGCAGACCTTAAGCAAGAAGCCGAAAACGCAACACAGAACCCAACCGCAAATGACAAAAAACCAGCATTAGCACCGATCAATCTGAAGCGATTACAAAAGAAAGGACATCGCATCTTATTCCACGCCAACTGGCGTCAGCCGGTGGTCGATCTTAAACAAAGCCAACCCATCCTGATCCGTGGTGGCGACCCGCTGGGCCCAAAGCATTTTGAACTTGAGGGTGATATCAAGGTCTCGCTGAATCGTTATCTGCACCTGTGGCCACAACTCTATTTAACCGTACCATTACCGCAAGACTGGCAGCCGCGTGATCCGCGAACGGTTGAAGCACTGGCAACAGCCCAACAGTTGCAACTCGAGCAAGAACGAGAACAAGAACTAGAACGAGAACGAGAGCAACAACAGCTTTTACTGGAAACACAGGCGCTAGCGGCAGCTCAACAGAGCACCGCAGAGGCTATCGTCGGCAACGACCCGCTAACACCCTCAGAAAATGGCATCACAATAGCTACCGGCAGTAGCTTATTCAGCAACACTGCAGCCCCGGCCAGCGCCGCTGTCACAAGCATGCCATCGGATGAAGTGGCTCAATCGTCTGAGCCAATCGCGCGCTACCTTACCGTGAAAATGGATAAACCCCGGCGAATGCGTAGCCGCGAACTTCACTACCTGGACCACCCCGTGTTTGGTTTACTGATTCGCATCACGCCCTACCGGCTACCACCACCAGTCGTTGTCGTGCCAGCAATTACCGAGCCCGCAATTGTCGAGCCTGCCGTGACCGAACCGGGCGTTACCAAGCCTGCCCTTTCTGAAAAGAAGACCGGAGAGTCGGCCTCTAGTTAGCGCGGAAAGAATGACGCAATCGCGGCGCTAACCTCCTTAGAAGGCGGTATTCAAGTGGATCGCTCGGGATCAAATTAGGGAGAAACAAGAGGATAGCAAGGCCGTTACTGGCCCGTTTCGGTAAGCACCACTCAAGTTTTATCGGCTACCGTCGGTATCACGTTGTTGTAACAGAGAACATACCCAACCGACCAACGTTGCCCAGTAGTTAGTGTTTCGCCGCATCCAACGCCAATAGCATCGCCTGGTGCGGAATCCCCGCCTCCATAAAGCGCTCACCACAGGGCTGATATCCCAACCGAAGATAGAATGGTAACGCTGATACCTGCGCGTTCAACCGTACCTGTTTCAGCCCAGCACGGCGCGCTATTCGCTGTAGCGACTGCATCACCTGTTCGCCGACACCTTTCCCACGCTGCTCGGCCAACACCGAAACCCGACCTATCTTGCCGTCTTTCTCCAGATCAAGACGGCCGGTAGCGATCGCCCGATCGCCTTCTAACGCTAAGACATGGCAGCATAGCGGATCACGGTCATCGTATTCTAACGCTTCGGGCACCGATTGCTCCTGCACGAAAACCTGAGTTCGAATCAATTGAATGGCGTCTTGGTGATGGCCGTAATCGACCTGTTTGACGATGATATTCATCCGGCAATACCCGATCTATCCTGTAATAACTGCCGGCTATCAACCAACAGAGACTCGCAGTTAGTTTACAGTTGACTGAAGAAACAAAACGCCAGAGAAGGCGTTTATGAAGAGCAGATACAAGTGGCTTAGCCCTCTTGCTCCTTACGGTGTGCGTCCAGTTCTTCAACCGTTTGAGACGGCGCGGTTTCCTGTAACCAGTAAAGCACCTCATCGCTGGTCTGAAACTTGGGAGAGCCGACCCAGATTGACGACATCAAATTGGCTAGTTCCAGCAATAGCTGTCTGTAATGATTCGAGAACAAGCGGTTACCCAAACGCGAGGTAAACCAGCGCAGTACCATCTTGCGCTCTTTTTCCTGGTTATGATTAACATGACCTTTTAGGTGTTCGAGTAGTCCTTCCAGCCGTTCTCGATCCTCAACCGACAGGTCAGCACTCATTGTCACCAGTTGTAGCTCCAACCAGACATCCGCTATTGATTTTAGATCCTTCTCCATAACACCGCCTCCGCACGGTCAGCCTGGACGTCGAGAAACCCGTTAGTCTGTCTACCCAAGATAGCAATAGAGGCTGCGTAAACGCCTTAACCTCTAGCTGTATCCTTTAACAGTGTGGCACCTTTATCAAACAATAACAGTCTCGCTTTTCCATATAGGTGCGTCAACCATAAGCCGCCGTTGAAGACCATAATTCAGCTTCAAATCAATAAATGATTAGACACGGCTATACTGCCAACAGTTCATCGACTCCAACTGTCCTAACATGTTGAAACATTGATAATGATTATTGCTTGACTCTGATTCAGGTTATCGCTCATATACTGTAGTTATGAAAGAGGCGTTGGATGTACTTTTACGACGAAAAACGGTCATCGATAGCACTGAACCTCCGGAGCCGATTAAACGTGCGCTTATTCTTTCCGGCGGTGGCGCCCGAGCAGCCTATCAGGTTGGTGTGCTAAAAGCGGTCGCTGAGATTCTTCCGGCTGGCAGTGCCAATCCTTTTCCGATCATCTGTGGCACATCCGCTGGTGCAATCAACGCCTTAACCCTGGCTTGTCATACTGGGGACTTCCGTGAAACGGTGGCCAATCTTGAAGCGATTTGGCGACAGCTAACACCGGAACAGATCTACCGCTCTGACCTTTGGTCGTTGTTAAAAGGCGGCGGCAGGCTGATGGCCTCGTTGCTCAATGAAGGTGTCGGTCGCCACCGGCCCGTCTCAATGCTCGACAATACCCCGATGCGCAGGCTGATCGAACGCTCGGTTGATTTCAGTCAGATTCAGCATTCGATCGATCGAGGCAGACTGGAGGCGGTCTGCGTTACGGCGATGGGTTATAGCAGCGGTCATTCCGTCAGCTTTTTCCAAGGAGCTGAGCACCTGAAACCCTGGCACCGCCACCGCCGCAATGGCAGCCATTGTGAGCTTAATATCGACCATCTGATGGCATCTGCCGCGATCCCAACGGTATTCCCGTCAGTCCATATCAACCGTGAGTATTTTGGTGACGGTGCTCTGCGTCAACTCGCTCCAATTAGTCCGGCTCTACATCTGGGTGCCCACCGTGTTTTTGTGGTTGGTGTCAGTGGCAACAGAAACCCGCAGCATTGGAGTCGACGCCGCCGCACCCGTCATTCGCCATCGATGGCACAGATCATGAGCCACCTCCTTGCCAGCGCTTTCATCGATTCACTTGAAGGTGATATCGAACATCTGGAACGTACCAACAAATTGCTACAGCTCATCCCCGAAGATCAACGGGCTGCTGCCGGACTTCCCGTCAGGCAAGTCGACAGCCTGATCATCTCCCCTACTGATGAGCTGGACAAAATCGCAGGGCGCAAGATCCGTTATCTGCCCAATACGTTGCGATTTTTTATGCGCATGGTCGGCGCCACCGCAAAGGGGGGCGGCGGTGGTGCAGCCAGCTATCTACTTTTTGCACCGCCATTTTGCGAAACCCTGATCGACCTGGGATACAAAGATGCGATGTGGGAGCGACAAAACATTGAAAGCTTTTTCAGCAACGACAGTGACCCTCACGCAGACGTCATACCATTGACATCGATCAACAAACGTCAAAATGTCCAATGATATATCCCCTCGGGGGTATTAACCGCTTCGGTATTCTGCAATAAGCTGTGGCATCACCTGTAAGTCGCCACCGTTGTTCTCAAACTGCAGGCGGCAATCTACAGCGGCAACTAACAACCTACCTCTCCAATTAACAACAAGTGGACTCTATGAATCTTTCAGTATCACAACGGATTGGCGGTGGCTTTGGATTATTGTGTTTGTTGCTGCTGCTTATAAGCGCCATCGCTTTTACCAGCTTACGGTCAGTGGATCAGCAGTTATTGCAGGTGACACAGCAAGCCACGCCACTGGCCAACAAAAGCGGTCAACTATTACGCGAACTACTACAGAGTAAATACCTGCTGCTGAGCTACCTCCAGGCGGATGACTCAGAAGCTTTTGACGTCATTGAAAATGGTCTGAATGACCATCAACAACAATTCAACACGATCATGGAGCAGGCGTTATCGCTGAGCGAGTCAGATCCAGCCAGCCGTGATGCTCTTCGTGATATTGAGGCGCAAACCGATCAATTATTTACCGATGCTCAGCAACTGTTTGGCTTCCACCGCACTTACCGAACCGCTCAAAATCAGATCATTGCAGCCCGCGCCAGCTACCTCGAAGATGCTGAAGATTTTAGCTACGTGCTTGAAGATATCATGCTCGATCAGAATGATTACGCCATCATGGACAGCTCACGTACGATCAAGGGTGATCTGGATTTCATCGGTAACCTGCTTGAGCAATTGCTGGCACTCAACAGCTCAAAAACGATAGCTGCGCACTGGCAAACCATTAAAGCTAAAGAGGCCCAGCTTGATAATCAGCTTAAAAAACTCAATGAGTTACTCGGCGAGGAAGATTTCGAAGAGATAGGCGAAGGCTGGGCGCTACTACAAGCTCAGATCAACCAACCCGAACTACTTTTTCAAAGCCATACACGCTCGGTGAAGTCGAAAGAGCAAGCACTCGAACAACTAGCGTCGGTAGAACAGTTGATCGACCAACACGAAGCCAAGCTACTTAGCTTCACCGACAACGCGCAGCAAAACGCCACCGACGCTGAAGTTGCAGCAGAAGCAACCATCAGCCGAGCCATCTTGATGATTGCACTGGGTGCCGCCATCGCATTGCTGGTCGCAACTGTGTTGAGCCTGCTCATCACCCGCCGTATTCGCAGTTCACTGGTGCAAGTGGTTGATGGCCTAAAACGTGTCACCGAAGGCGACCTGAATGTCAGTTTGGATACCAAGGGGCAGGATGAGTTCTCTCACCTGTCAGGCAGTGTTAACGACCTAACGAGCAATCTGCGTGATCTGGTGCAAAAGATCCGTAACGCTGTCGACGACCTACAACAAAATGCCCAGACCTCGATTGAAGTCAGTAAACAAACGTTAGATGGCGTAGCCAACCAAGAGATGCAGAGCAGTCGGGTCGCCGCGACCATGACTGAACTCGAAGCCAGCGCTGCAGAAGTTGAACAGAATGCTCGCCAGACTCTCGACGATGTAATGGAAGCCGAATCAGCACTGACCAATGGCCGTAATCTGATGCAGGAAAACAGCCGTTCAATCAGCTCTCTGTCTGAACAGGTTTCAGGTTCAGCGACGCAGATTCAACAGTTACAGGAGTTTTGTGAATCCATTGGGGACGTAGTTGATGTGATCCGGGGCATTGCCGATCAAACCAACCTATTGGCCCTCAACGCAGCTATCGAGGCTGCCCGTGCCGGTGAGCAAGGGCGTGGGTTTGCTGTCGTAGCAGACGAAGTTCGCTCCCTCGCCAGTCGAACTCAGGGGTCAACTATCGAGATTGAGGAGATGGTCGACAAGTTACAGCAAGGTGCCCGTAGCTCGGTCTCCACCATGGCTGAATGCAGTGTTCAGGCAAGCCAGAGTCTGACCCAAATCCAGAGCAGCACCGAGCAGCTCGACAATGTTGCCGAATCGGTCAGCAGTATTCGACAGATGAACTCTCAGGTCGCCCAAGCCACTGGTGAGCAGCGCAGTACCACCGAAGAGGTCAGTCGCAGCCTGAGTGAAATAAATAAGATCACCGAGACCACTGCCGCAGGTGCTCAGGATACTGCGCAGCAATCAGAGACTCTGACAGCGTTAGCAAAACAGCTAGGGCAGGTAATCAGCAAATTCCAGGTCTGAAAACTCTTGTCTGGCCGTAAAAGGCCAGGCAACACTCCCACAATATTCGTCATAATTATCAGACAGGTAATCCCTGTCGGGAACTGGCTATGCTACAAAAAACACCGGCGTTAACTGCTGCCCCTCGCTCCGTATTTGTCTACGGTGTGCTCTGTTTTGATTCGATCTTACTCGCCTTGCTAAAACGGGTGCCAAACAAAATACCCCATCGTGTTGATGGGTATCTTGCCCGAACGATCCAGCTCGAGGAATTCGCCCCCTTTCCGGTCTTACTCGCTGCACCTGAGCAATCTGTTGACGGTTTTATTCTTCATGACCTGACCGCTCCTGAGCTGTTAGTTCTGGACCGATACGAAACCGGTGAGCATAACTATTACGACCGGGTAACCCTGTTCACACACCAAGGATGCAACATCGATTACTACCAGCCAACGCCACGTCTACTGAACGATGGTTCTCTGGGTGAGCCCTGGGTACCGCAAACGCATCAAGACAGTTATGCAAAAACCTATATCGCCGATGTGATCAGTGCTTTTTTTGACAGCAACCCCGACCTGCCCCGTTAGTATTCGTTTCCGGGTGACTTGTTCTACAGTTTTCCTCCGTTAAATACCCTCCGCCCTCAGTCTTTCAAATAGGGGGCGCTCTAATAACCTCCTTACCCTAAATGTAATCAGCCAATTGCTAGCTGTCGGATCCCCTCAGTTCTATCGATTCATAAAAAGCAATTTGATACTTATTTTCAGTCCGAATAAAAAACTCACTATCTACGGCTAGAATAACCGCAGATTGCAGAGCGCCCTAATGCGAGCAAGTTTTGCTAAGGAGATAAGAATGAATCGTGACAAGCTCAAGCAAAGCATCAATCAACATGAAGGCTGTATCCACCATATGTATCTTGATACCCGAGGGAACGTCACCATCGCTGTCGGCCAACTGGTCAGCAGTGCTACGGATGCGGTGAAGCTCTCCCTGGTTGTTCGAGAGACTCAACAGCAAGCCACCGATGAGCAGATCACAGCGGAATACGACCGGATGTTACAGCAGCAACCGGGCAAAATTGCGGCGGCATACAAAGCGGTTACGCAGCTTGAAATGACCCATCAGAGAGTTGATGAACTGCTCGATCAGCGAATAGACGAGTTCACTACAGGTATCAAAGGCCAACTCAACGACTTTGATAGTTATCCAGAACCGGCGCAGGAAGCACTATTGGATATGGCATTTAATCTGGGTGTTGCGGGATTGCGCCGGAAATTCCCAACAATGATGGGAGCGGCTGCCCGCAAAGATTGGCAAACCTGTGCAGCGGAGTGCAGCAGGCGCGGTATCAGCGACCATCGAAATCAGGCGACTCAAGCGCTATTTCAAGCGGCTGAATCAGGGAGCTAATAAATTAGTGTCTAAGCATCAACACACTGTCGCGCGGCTTTGTTATCGCTGATTCACAGCCACCGCGTTAAAACCGTCGGCGCAGATGCAGCTATTTAGGCCACATTAGCCCAGAACAATTTGAGATGGGACAGTGTGGTAATCAATGAGTGTCTACGCAACCGAGGGAAGTCCAACCGCCTGCCGACCGAGCACCGATATAACCTTGCCTACCCCCTATCCACTCTCTTCCCATACCTCTCCCTTAACAACAATAACGCTGTCAGGATTCTAAGATTGAGTCCTACAAGGTTAAAAGCAGCCGTTCTAAAACCTGAACTACTTTATGCAACCATCGAATAGTCGGTTGGCATCATTGCTACATATATCGTTCCCTAATAGGCAGATTTTTAAGGCTTTGCTATTCTCAGTTCAGCGTTTTGATATCACAGGTTATTGACCGCGCCGTAAACCTTCCCAACAGGAAACCTATGATCCGTTGTATTAACGCATATCGCTCTTGGTCACATCAGTTACTGGCTTCTTCACTTCACAATCTGTGCATGCTGGGTCTATTGCTGCTAACAACCGGCACAAATGTAGTAGCGGCGGATACCCATTACCTTTCCGACCCTGCGCTATCACCGGAATTGCTCCAGTGGGCGGAGGATCACCCAGAAATTCGTCTCGTCTCCGATCCGGCACTACCTCCATTCGATTTTTACGACAAAAAAAACAAGCCCAGCGGCTTAGGTATGGCAATCATTACCGAGCTCAACGCTATTTTACCGTTCCAACTAGTGCACCAACCCCGCGCTGATTTCGTTAGCCAACTCGAAGCGGTTGAGGACGGCAGAGCCGATATCATGAGCCAATGCGCCCGCTCTCCCGAGCGCGAACAAAACCTACTGTTCAGCCAACCGCTTTTCAGTAAGGAGTTGGCGATTATCTATAACGCTCAACTTCGTGTTTTACCCAACATGCGAGCGATGAATAGCCTGCATCGGATCGGATACGGTCGGGGTTACGCGACAAAAAATGACCTTGAGCAGCTAACGCCATCTCCTATCACTGTCCCAGTAAATAGCGTTGCAGAAGGATTGCAGCAGGTACAGCAGGGTACCCTCGACGGCTTCATCACCGATCCGGCCCAGGCTGGCTATTGGCAGCAACAACTTGGCCTTACCGATCTCGATTATCACTACATTAACCAGCAAAAGCCGATGCTGCTGCATTTTTGTATTAACAAGGAACAACAACAGTTATTAGAGTGGATCAACTGGGGACTTGATAAGGTAGGTCAGGCACGCTTGTCAAAGATGTACGAAACGCAGGTGCTAGATTATTACCCCAAAGTCAAAACAACAGAACTATCGACCAATCGCTATCTCTCAGGTTTCACCCAAATAACGGTCATCTTTGCTGGTGTCATGATCCTGGCACTATTGCTGCTGTTTAGGCGCCGCCAGACCGAGCAGATCGCCTCGAAGTTCGGCTCTAACCGCTTTTACAAAACCTATCTGGCCGGTGTGCTCGCGCTCTGTTCGGTGTTGGCCCTGTTAGCCCTGCTTATCCTCAACGACGCGCGTAACGATGCGGTTAATCGCCATTCAGACCAACTCAACATCAACTTAACCAATGCCGATCAGATACTGGTCAATATGTACCAGCAGAATATCGAATTTATCAGCGCCCTCGCCAAACAAGACACTATTTCTGAGCTCTCTGGGGTATTAACCGAGTTCGATAAAGCGGGATATTCGTTGCAAGGTTCCAGCGAACTAGAAGCATTCAAGTCGGCCATATCTAACCAACTTAACGGCGTTGGTGCGACCGGCTATTACTTGATAAGCCGTGATGGAAAAAACCTGATCACCAGCGCAGATTCGGTCACCGGTAGTCCAAACATCATTGCTGATCAGGCACAGGATGAGCTGGAGCGAGTACTCAATGGTGAGTCATTGTTCATTCCGCCGATCTGGTCAGATATCGATATGGATGGCAATTCAATCGCCAAAGATACCGACCCTGTTTATCTTATCGGCGCCCCAGTCTACGATTCGGAACAGCAGATAATTGCAGCATTGGCTCTCACTTTTAACCCTCATAACGACCTATCAAATCTGTTAAAGGCCGCTAGAGTGGGTTACAGCGATGAGATCTACGCGGTCAACCAATACGGACAGATGATTACCAGTAGCCGCTTTCATAAACTGCTTCGACAACAACGGGTACTTCGACAGGGCGAATCGGCCATTCTTAATGTTGACCTACCCGACGACCCGCAGAAAACCACACCCAAAGCCGATCTGCTGAATAAGAAAAACGGTGCTAACCTGGCCGGTTATCTAGGCTACACCGGCCGCACCGTGATCGGTCAATGGATCTGGCACCCCGTCCTCAATATCATGCTGATTGCCGAAATTGAGCAGCAGGAGGTACTCGAGCAGTATGAGGAGCTGCAATTCAAAGTAGGGCTGTTCGGCACCGTCGCAATCCTGGCGATCATCTCGATCACGCTGTTCACCATCGCCATTGGCCGCCGCGCTTATGCGCAGCAACTCGACTCCAACCGGCAGTTAGAAGTACAGATCGAACTTCGTACCCGTGAGCTACGCAAATCGGAACAGGACAATCGACTAATTCTGGGATCAGTCAATGAAGGCATCATCGGCGTAGATAGCCAGGCCCGCTGCACGTTTATCAATCAGGCTGCCTGTCAGATGGTTGAAGTCGACGCAGCAACGGCTATCGGCCAGACCCTCCATCAGATTTTCACCTTCCACAACCCGAAGACCAACCCCACCACCACTATTAACCAGATACTGGCCGAGGTCATCGGTGGCGGCTTGAGCCATCAACGCAGCTCCAATTTAGCCAGCAAAACAGGAAAGCCGCCACTACCGGTTGAGTTCACCATCACCCCGCTGGCCGGAGAGGAAACCTCCGCCGGGGTCGTTGTCGCCATTCGTGATATCTCACAGCAGACTCGGGCGCGGCAGGCGCTGATGGAAGCTAAGGAGCTGGCCGATGAGGCCAGCAGTGCCAAGTCCAACTTCCTAGCCAACATGAGCCACGAGATCCGGACGCCGATGAACGCCATCATTGGTTTATCACACCTGGCTCTCGATTTGGAGCTCAGTAATAAGGCTCAAAACTACATCAAGAAGGTTCATCTCTCGGCTACTAATTTGCTAGGCATCATCAACGACATTCTCGATTTTTCCAAGATCGAAGCGGGAAAGGTTGACCTCGAGCGGATCGACTTCAACCTCGCCGAACTGATGGACAACGTTATCACTGTCATCTCGGTTCGAACCGAAGAGAAGCGATTGCAGCTTGATATCAATATTGACCAGGAGGTTCCCGTCGCGCTGATCGGCGACCCGTTACGGATATCTCAAGTACTGACCAACCTAACCAGCAACGCAGTCAAATTCACTAGCGAAGGCTACGTCAAGCTGGATGTTAAACAACTGGCCGTCGAGAATAATCGTGTCACCCTGCAGTTCAGCATCACTGACAGCGGTATCGGCATGTCCCAAGAGCAGCAAGCCAAGCTGTTCGCTGCCTTTTCGCAGGCGGATGCCTCGACCACGCGCAAGTACGGTGGTACCGGGCTGGGGTTATCAATATCCAAGAACCTGGTTGAGCTGATGGATGGCAAGATCTGGGCCGAAAGCCAGCTGGGACAGGGCAGCCAATTTTATTTCACCGTTGACTTAACAGTTAATCAAGAGCTGGAAGCGCAACAACTCCAAGCAAAGCACAACATGCTAAGTGGTAAACGGGTCTTGATCGTCGACGATGACAGTTCCGCTATCGATGTCCTGAAAGAAATTTTAGAGCAGTACGATTGTCGGATTTTTACCGCATCCTCCGGCCAGCAAGCGATCGATATTGCGACCGCAGCCACCGCCAGCTTTGATATCGCACTAATTGACTGGGAGATGCCGGGACTCGACGGGTTACAGACCTGTGACCAACTCAGAGCGCTACCCAATCAGGATATGAAGCAGCTGGTAATGGTATCCAGTCATGACAGTGCTGAGATTGGTGAAGACAATATTCGTCGCCATTTCGACAGTATGATCGCCAAACCCGCCACCCCCAAAAGCGTCTTTAAAGCCCTGAGGCGAATGCTGGACGAGCAATCCAATCAGCATCGAATGCAGAAAAAACGACAGACTAGGCAACAACAGCGTAACCATGTTGCCGGTGCTTATCTGTTACTGGTCGAGGATAACGAGCTCAATCAGGAGTTGGCCAAAGAGCTGTTAGAGCAAGCCCATATCAAAGTCGACGTTGCCAACGACGGCCAAGAAGCACTCGATATGATCGCCCTGACTCGCTACGACGGCGTGCTGATGGACTTGCAAATGCCCGTCATGGACGGTTATACCGCAACCCATGAGATCCGCAAAAATGATACCAACCTTGTGATTCTGGCGATGACCGCCAACGCCATGGCCGGTGATAAAGAGAAAGTGATCGCCGCCGGCATGAACGACCATATTGCCAAACCGATCGACGTCGAAGAGATGTTCGCCACTCTAAGTCACTGGATTACGCCTAGCCAAAAATTCACGGTTCCTACCGACGATCCATGCCTAGAGGAATCGGCCAGCGAACCCGATCCAGTTATCGGCCCTAATATCGAAAAAAATATCGATAGCAACCTGATCGATACTCAGGCCGGAATGGCGATCTGCAACGGTAATCAGGAACTGTATCTACGGTTATTGAAAAAATTCCGCAAGGGAAACAAGCAGTTTGAACAGCAGTATCGTGACAGTTGGTAGGCTCAAGAATGGCAGGACGCCACCCGTATTGCCCACACCCTTAAGGGTGCTGCCGGGCATATCGGCGCTAAGGCGTTGGCAGATGAAGCTTCGTTACTCGAAGCGGCCAGCGATGAGAAGCAGGGAGAGGAGATCATCAACAACCTGTTAAGAGCCGCAGTGGCCGAGTTGAATAATGTATTGACTGAACTGGAGAAAATAAACCAACCGTCTGATGGCGCAGCTGACCCGGACACCCCGCAACTAAGCGGCGGTGATCTGTTGCAACATTTAACCCGGCTCAAACCTCTGGTCGACAACTTCGATTTCCAGGCCCAAGAGAGCGCCGCCGAGCTGCTGCCACAGTTGGCATCAAGCCCACTAGCCGGCGACGCCAAACGTTTACTCGACCAGTTGGAGGATTACGATTTTGAGCTGGCCGAACAGACACTGTCCAAGATGATGGCAAGCTTGGAAGGCAACGGCGAGTGATAACACCTCGATAAGATAGCTCTAACTAACCAGGTCTAACTAACCCGGTCTAACTAACCCGGTCTAACTAACCCGGTCTAACTAACCCGGTCTAACCTACCCGGCTTAATCACGACCGATGCATGATTTCCAAATGGCTCGGGCAGTTCGACAGCGATCAATCAGCGAAATTGTTTTTTACTTCAAGGATCTGCGGCAATGCGTTTACGAATAGCGGTACCAGATCAGGATCAAAGTGTTTACCGGCTTCAGCTTCCAGTAACCCCACCGCATCGTCGATGCTCCAGGCTTTTTTATACGGGCGCTCAGATGTCAGCGCATCAAACACATCAGCGATCGCTACCACTCGCCCCGACAGCGGTATCTGATCGCCCTTCAGGCCGTTGGGATAACCGCTACCATCCCACTTCTCATGATGCGTGATCGCCACGGTTCGGGCGAGTTCAAGCAGTTCAGAACTGCCACTATCACCGAGTATCTGCTCACCGATAGCCGCATGAGTTTGCATAATCTGCCACTCGTCAGCATCCAGTTTTCCCGGCTTCTGCAACACCCTGTCGGGGATGCCGATCTTACCGATATCGTGCATTGGAGCTGCGCTCATCAGCAGATCAGCATCGGCTTCGGTCATCCCCATCGCCAATGCCAGAATTTGCGAATATTTGCTCATCCGGATAACGTGCATGCCGGTTTCATTATCCTTGTACTCGGCAGCCCGACCGAGGCGCTGAATAATTTTGAGCTGTGTGGCGAAGATCTCTTCTGTTTGGGCTTTGACCTTACGGTCCAGCTCACGATTTTGATCGTATAACGCCAGATGAGTCTGCACACGCTGTTTCACCACCGGTGGGCTGACCGGTTTAGTGATGTAGTCGACGGCACCCAGTGACAGCCCCTCCAGTTCATCCGCAGGACTAATCTTCGCAGTGACAAATATAATCGGAATGTGGCGGGTATTCATGGCCGCTTTTAACTGCCGGCAAACTTCATAGCCATCGATACCGGGCATCATAATATCGAGCAAAATCAGATCGGGCTGCGGCATCATGTTGGCAATTTTCAGAGCCATTTCGCCGTTACGAGCCGCACGAATTTTATAATCGGCTTTGAGGATACCGGCCAGTACATCGATATTCTCAGGAGTATCGTCAACCACCAAAATGGTGGCCTGATCAGGTGTTGTTTGCTGTTGCATCCGGTTATCTCCAACCATTATCTAATTTTCGAAGCTACCAACGACGTTAGCCGCGTCACTGTTCAGCCTTATCCAGCATCGACACGACCACATCCCGCGCCTGTTCAAAATCGTATTGATCCACCGCAGCGGCCAATTTTTTATACAGCAACCTGAACATACCTGCTGACAGCGTGCTGCGATGTTGCTCAAGGTAGTCCGCGGTCTCTGCATCAAAACCATCAATCAGTACCTGTAGCTGCTCGAGCTGCTGCCGTACCAGTTGAGTGTCTGCTTGTGCTGCCGTGGCAGGCTGATCATCGCCGGCCTGCAGCAGTGATATACCCTTCATCAGCGATTCCAAACTAACCGCCAACCGTTTCACCACGTCGGCTTCGGTTTGTTCTCGGTCTGCAAGCTGCTCAAGTTCTGCGGCGTCTTGCTGCAGTGCCTCTGCGCCGATGCTACCAGCCAACCCCTTGAGTGTATGGGCATGGCGTTGCGCATCGCCCCACTGCTCAAGAGAAACACAATGATCATAGCGGGCGATAAAATCGGCCTGACTGCGTTGAAATTTCAACAGTATCTTCAAATACAGCGCAACATTGCCCTGAATCCGACTCAAGCCGGTATTGCTATCCAGCGCGGGGATCTGCGAAAGCGCAGTCAACACCAGCCGCTCGGCGCAAGCGAGCGCGGTCTCATCCTGAGCCCGCTGTTCGATCAGACTACCTCCAGCTAAGCTCTGCGCTACTTCAAGTAACAGGCGCTGACCTGCAGCAAAGCCTTGTTCTGTTTCAGCGGCTGACTCGGCAACCGGCTCAACATCATACGTCTCAGCAGAAGCCGACGGCTTGGCGGGATGGATCCAACGTGCCATCACCTCAAACATCTCCGCCACATTGATCGGTTTAGGAATATGGTCATTCATCCCCGCTTGCAACACTTTTTCGCGGTCTCCGCTCATCACGTTGGCAGTCATCGCCAAGATCGGAATATCACGCCAATCAGGCATCAGGCGGATCTCGCGGGTAGCTTCGTAGCCATCTTTTATCGGCATCTGACAATCCATCAAAATGCCGTCGTAGTTATTTCCATCTAAGAGATCAATCGCCTCCTGACCATTGTTAGCCACGGTTACCCTGATCTGGTTACTGCTTAACAACTCCAACGCAAGCTCTTGATTTATTTCATTGTCTTCAACCAACAGTAGGTGCGCACCCTGTAACTGATTCATCGCATCAGTAACTAACTCATCGCGTTGATTGCTGCGAGTCAGCCGGGTAACCGGTTTACCCAACGCCTGCATCACCCCGTTAAACAACACGGAAGGCGTAATCGGTTTGGTCAACATGGCACTTATCGCCAGATCACCCGCCGCCTCACCCAGCTCTTCCCGGCCGAAGGCGGTGACCATGATAATCTTGGGACAGTTTTTAAGTTGGCACTGATGCAGCAGTCGCTGGGCAACCTCGATACCGTCTATCGCCGGCATATTCCAATCGAGCACCACCAGATCAAACGGATTCTCAACATCACTCTGCTCAACACACGTGATCGCCGTATGACCATTGCTGACCTCCTCAACGGTGATACCAAAACCTTGCAACAACGCACCTAACAGATGCCTGGCACTGGCATTATCATCAACGACAAGCGCCCGCACCTGATCGAGTTTATCGGCCTCAAGCCGGTAGCTAAACGGCTGCTCGCTCTGGACATCCAACGGCACCCGGAAACTGAAAGTACTGCCCTCGCCCTTCTCACTTTGCAACCAGATCGAGCCCGACATCATTTTGACCAACTTCTTACTGATCGCCAGTCCCAGCCCGGTACCGCCGTGTTTACGAGTGGTGGAACTATCGGCTTGGCAGAATGGGCTAAACAGCTTTTGTTGCTGCTCAAGATCCAGGCCGATACCGCTATCGCGTACACTGAACTCAATTTCTACCTGACCGTTGCTCGGCGACTTCGCCTCAATCGATACGACAACCTCACCACTCTCGGTAAATTTCACCGCGTTGTTGCCTAGGTTCAGCAACACCTGACCCAACCGTAACGGATCTCCGATCAGGGCCGTTGGTAGCCCGGGCTTTAAATCGAACAACAGCTCCAGTCCTTTTTCCTCAGCTCTGAAGCCGAGCAGGTTCGCCAAATTATCAAGCAGGTCTTCGAGTTGAAAATCGATCGATTCAATCTCCAATTTACCGGCTTCAATCTTAGAAAAATCGAGGATATCGTTGATTATCCCCAGCAGAGATTCGGCTGAACGATGCACTTTGTCGATGTAATTGCGCTGTTTAGGATTGAGGTCGGTTTGCAGCGCCAACATCGACATACCGATCACCGCATTCATCGGCGTCCGAATTTCGTGGCTCATATTGGCCAGAAAATCACTCTTGGCCTGACTGGCGTCTTCGGCGATCAGCTTGGCTCCCGCCAGCGCCTCCTCCAGCTGTTTAACCTCATCAATATCCAGATGGATGCCGCTAATCCGCAACGGCTTACCGGCGTTATCGCAATTAACCACCCGTCCCACATCGAGCACCCACTTGTAGCGTCCGTCGGGCATCCGCACCCGCACTTCAGAACGATATATGTCGCTCTTGCCACTAATGTGGTCTTCGATATCCTTTCGGCTACGCTCCAGGTCGTCGGGGTGAATTAACGCCAACCACGCCTCAAGACCACCCTTAAAAGGTGCCCATTTTCCTGTACCGTCGCGTAGCTGCTCTGACGGATAACCCAACATGGTAACGAAGATCTCATTGACCATGACTGTGCCGCTGTCGATGAAGAAATCCCAGACGCCCAGATTGCCACCCTGCGCTGCGGCATCGAGCCGATCTTCACTCTCACGCACTCGACTGTCGGCTTGTTTGCGTCGGGTAATATCACGCACGATGCCGGTGAACATCAACTCACCACCTAGTCTCATCTCACGCACCGACAGTTCCATCGGGAATACAGAACCATCTTTGCGGGTACCTTCGACCTCTTTCGTGCCATCACTAGTACCAGCGCTCCCCGACAACTCCTCTGTTGAGGATGATTCAGAACTGGACTCAGCCGGTTTATTCGAGTGATTTTTGTGATGATAGCCGGACAATCCGGCGTCATGCCGATACGCCATCTCCTCGGACATCAGCATACGTACGTTGTTGCCGATCACCTCATCATGACGGTATCCAAACATCGTTTCTGCAGCAGGGCTAAAGCCGTGTACTGTCCCCTGCTGATCGATCACCAAAATACCGTCGGCAACGGTGTTGAGCACAGACTGCAGCCGCTCCTCGTTATCTTTGCTCTCTTGTTCGAGTAATTTTTGTTCGGTCACATCCAGCAGGATACCGTCATGGAACAGTTTGCCGGTGGCCGGATCGATCGCGAACGAGGCGATCAGATGAACGTAGCGCACCGCCTTGTCGGCACGGTAGATGCGGAAGGTTTTGTGATATTGCTGCAAACCTTCCAGAGCACGTTTAGTCTCGGCTTCCACAGCAGCCAAATCCTGCGGGTGGATCAGTTCTCTAAACCTCCGCACCGGTGGTTGAGCCAAGAATTGCTGCAGTGGATACCCCGTGACTTTGGCCCATTGAGCACTGATATAAATCGCCTTTGGGTCGGCTTCGGCTGACTCGACCTCAAACCGAAATACGGCCCCTTGCAAATTATCGGTCAGGCTTCGAAAGCGGCTTTCACTCTGGCGAAGCTCTTGCTGTGACAATTCAGCATCAGTGACATCAAGTAACGAGACCCGAATCTCGTCACTACTCTGCTCTTTTTGAACATGCAGCAGTGTGGCGTCGGTATAAACCAGCTTGCCGTTACCGTTATGAAACTTTACCAGTTCACCGCGACAGTGCTTTCCGTTTACAGCATCGTCGAGCAACCGACGAGTATGGGCCAGTTCATCATCGGGTTGCGGCAACTGGGCCCACACCAGATCAGAAAAACGAGTCCGAGGTAACCCAAACAGCTCTGCAAAAGCTTGATTATGTTTGATAAAATGTCCCGTCGGCGTAAGCAGGGCATAAGCGATTGGGGAGTTTTCATACAGATCCCACAACAGAGTCTCGCGATCTTTGAGTTCAGCCGTACGCTCTTCGACTCGCTGTTCCAGCTCGTTTTTGGCGGTTTTCAAACGTTTGTGTACCGCCCTGCCGATCCAAAAAATGGCACCGGCAAGAACAATGCAGACCACCAGAACACTGCCCAGTAACAGCAGAATAATGTGACGAAATACGATGTAACCGTTAACTATCTCTTCCCGATCTATTTCGGTGACGACCCCTAACCCCAAAGCGGGATCCCACTTCCAAGCACCCAATACCCTCACACCCCGATAGTCGCGGTATCCCTCGACATTGTGACCGGAGATCCCAGAGGTGACCTGATCGACACTCAGGATCAGCTGATTACTGGTAACAGCTCTCGGCATCCGTGTCGAAATAGTCAAATTAAAGCCGGGATCGATCAGTTTCAGACCCAGCACCGAAGTCTGTTGATCGTTAAGCAGACCGAGCATCTTGATCTGCGATTCAAAACGGCTGGGTGATATCATCCGCCCCTGACTGTTAACAAAATAGGTCTCGCCGGTGCTGCCCAGCCGACCACTAACTGCCAGCTTGCCAAACTCACGCTCCGGATCCATCCGCAACGTCACTACGGCGATGATGATATTGTCGTGATTGCGAACCGGAGTGGCGATAAACATGGTTGGGGCATTCGCCACCAACTCGCCGCCATGTGAGTTCAAGGCGATGTCAGATCGGATCGGCGGGATGTAGACCGTTTCACCGCCGAATGCCCTATCCAACAACTGTGTCGCTTGAAGGTCGATTAGGTTCCGCTGCCCAAGATTCGTATCGCGCATCGACCCGATATTTAATCTGTCTGTCGAAATAACAAAAAAGCCTTTATCAAACAGACTCTTCTGGAAACTCGACAAGGTATCACGCACCTGCGTCAAAGCTGCATTTTCGGGGTCTAGTAAACGATCCGTAGGCACCTTGAGTAACTGCTCAACCTCAAGCTGGAAGTCAGGATCATGCGCTATCAACTCAACCCTGGCTCGCCAACCGTCAAGCCACCCCAGCAACGCGGCATCGGTGGTCTCATTAATCACCGTCAGCGTTTCCCCGGCCTCCTCCAACACCTGACTTTTGGCCTGCTGCAGGCCCAGTGTCACCAATATCGACAGCGTGCCTACAAAGAGCAACACGGCAAAAGCCGATATGACCCGTAACTCGGTGGTATAGAGCGAACCTAGACTATCGCGTTTATTGAGGTTTCTGAGCCATACCACCACCACGACAACCACCGAGACCGTCACTAACAACAACAACACTCCAATGACCGGGGCCGTCAAACCAACCGTTGAATCCATCAATAAGATCGTCCAAATCGTTATTAAATATCAAGAACTAAGCATAGTCTGAGTTGATCTAGGAAGCTGCATGATTTTCATGAGTAGAAGTATTTTTTAGTACACATACCGCCAGCAGGTGATGCTAGCCAAATAATGCTTCTAAGGTTCAATGCCAACCCGCTATTGGTAGCGGCACCCTGATCTATTCTGCCAGCCCTGCTGCACCACTCTTGCTGCATTACTATTGCCGCATCACCTTAGCATCGGCACAATGGCGCGCTGATGATTAGGCTACTCAAAGGTTGAATTACGATGGAAACGCTGATCTCGCACGATCAAACACCGATCCGCTACGTTTCGCTCGGGCATGGCCGCCCACTGATTTTCCTGCACGGCTGGACCGCCAGCGTGCGCGAGTGGCTGCCGTTTGCCGCACCACTATCCGAGCAGTTCCGAACACTGTGCTGGGATGCACGCGGCCATGGCGATCACCGTTATAACAGCGATATCGACATGGGCATCGGCGCCATGGCCGCTGACTTGCACCAGCTGATCACCGAGCTAAAGCTCGATAAGCCGGTATTAATCGGGCATTCCATGGGAGCCTTGACCAGCTGGGAGTACATCCGCCACTACGGAAGCGACCATCTGGGCGGGTTATGTATCATCGACCAGTCGCCCAAGCTGATCACCGATAGCAACTGGCAGCACGGCATCTACAGCGACTTTGACAGCAACAGTAATCAACACCTGATTGGGCGTTTGGGGGAAGACTTTGCCGAAGGGGTATTAGAACTTGCCGCCAACGGCAACAATCCCCGCATTACCGAAAATTATCAGCGTAACTCGCGCGGTTTTCAGAAACTGCGGCTAACGTTGCAACAGCTTCCTGCCGATTTGCTAATCCGGGCCTGGAAGAGCCTATCCACTCAGGATTACCGAGATGTGTTAAGTCAGATCAATATCCCCTGTTTGCAAATCTATGGCGATCAGAGCCAGTTCTACTCACAGGATCTGGCGCACTGGGTTGCCTGTCAGCTCAACAACACCCAGCTACAGTTCTACCCCAACTCTGATCACTCGCCCCACTTGTGGCACCAACAGCAGTTTATTTACGATTTGAACCAGTTTTGTCAGCAGTTGGAGCATCTCGATCCCCGCAGCCAGGCACCAGTAACCTAATGCCCGAGACTCCGACAGTTGATACCGCCGAGAAGCAACCAACAACCGTGATCCTATTCGACTGGGGCGATACACTGATGGTGGACTACCCGGATACACTGGGAAAAATGTGTGACTGGCCGACAGTCACCGTGGTCGAGGGTGCCGAGAAAACGCTGCAACAACTGTCCGAGAATGCTCGCCTCTATGTTGCCACCGGTGCCGCTGATTCCAGCCAAGAAGATATCCGTAGCGCCTTTAGACGGGTCGGACTGGATCGTTATCTGACGGGGTACTTTTGCCAGAACAACGTTGGTGTAGCCAAGGGAACCGCAGAGTTCCTGCCGCGAATTCTGCAACGACTAGACGTGCAATGCGATCAAGTAACGATGGTCGGTGACAGCTTCAGCAAAGATATCGCCCCGGCGCTGGCGGCAGGCATCAACGCAGTCTGGCTTAGCCGCGATACAAACACTAACTTGGCGACACAGAGGCACCCGTTGTTGCAACGAGTTACGTCGCTACAGCAGATCTGCCCGCTATTGTTTCCGGGAAAATAAATTCGGACAAAGAAGTCCAGGCAAAGAGGTCCTCGCTAATAAGTCCAGAGGGAGAAGTCTGTATGTTATGCAATTGCCCCTAAGGCCGACTCAGGGACAATCATCGTCACTCGCTTTAGGTAGCCAAAGGACAGGTTAGGATTTGATCCGATAGCCGGTTTTAAAGATCCAACCGATGCCGGCCAAACACAGCACTAAAAATAGCAGCGTCATCCCCAGACTCACCGCCACATTGACATCGGCAACCCCATAGAAAGCCCACCGAAAACCACTGATCAGATAGACCACCGGATTAAACAGCGTCAGCGACTGCCAAGGCTCGGGCAGCATACTGATCGAATAGAATGCGCCACCAAGAAAGGTCAGCGGTGTGACCACCATCAACGGAATCACCTGCAGTTTCTGAAAGTCATCAGCCCAGATGCCGATGATGAAACCGAACAGACTAAAGGTCACCCCGGTGAGTACCAAAAACGCCATCATCCATACCGGATGCTCGATGGTGTAATCGACAAACAATGTCGCGGTGGCAAGAATCAACAACCCCAACATAATCGACTTGGTCGCAGCAGCACCGACATAACCGGCGACGATCTCGAACGGCGACACCGGCGCTGATAACACCTCGTAAATGGTGCCCGAAAATTTAGGAAAGAAAATACCGAACGAAGCGTTGGAGATACTTTCACTCAACAACGACAGCATCACCAGGCCGGGAATAATAAAAGCGCCATAACTGATGCCGTCAATATCCCCCATCCGTGAACCGATGGCGGTACCGAAAACGATAAAGTAGAGCGAGGTTGATAAAATCGGCGAGGCAATACTCTGCATCCGAGTACGCCAGGCGCGTGACATCTCAAATTTGTAAATCGCCCGAATAGCATAAAAGTTCATGATGCTTCCCTTACCAGATTGACGAATATCTCTTCCAAAGAACTCTCGCTGGAGTGCAGGTCTTTGACCTCCAATCCCAGTTCGCTGAGGCTGCGCAACAGATCGGCGATGCCGGTATGCTCCTGTTGGGTATCGAAGGTGTACAGCAGGCTGTGGCCGTCATCACTTAACTCAAGCTGATAGTCGGCCAACACCGGCGGCAGTGCATCGAGTGAGGTTTGAAGCTGCAGCCGTAACTGCTTCTTACCCAACTTTTGCATCAGCATCGATTTTTCCTCGACTAGCACAATCTGACCTTTGTTTATCACCCCAATCCGATCCGCCATCTCTTCGGCTTCTTCGATGTAATGCGTGGTCAGAATAATGGTCACGCCACGGCTGCGCAGTTGCCGTACCATCTCCCACATATCACGCCGCAGCTCAACATCAACACCCGCAGTCGGCTCATCCAGAAACAGAATTTCCGGTTCATGCGACAATGCCTTGGCGATCATCACCCGCCGTTTCATGCCACCCGACAGCGTCATGATTCGCGAATCTTTCTTATCCCACAACGACAGCTGCCGTAAAATCTGTTCGATATACTCTGGTGCTGCGGGTTTGCCAAACAAACCTCGGCTGAAATTGACGGTACTCCAAACACTCTCGAAGGAATCGGTGGACAACTCCTGCGGCACCAGACCGATCCTACTGCGCGCAGCACGGTAGTCGGTATGTATATCGAAACCGTCGGCCAGCACCTGCCCCCCAGTGGGGTTCACAATGCCGCAGATAATACTGATCAGGGTGGTTTTACCGGCACCGTTAGGTCCCAGTAGTGCAAATATCTCTCCGCGATTGATCTCCAGATCGATCTGCGACAACGCGGTAAAGCCCGAATCGTAGGTTTTTTCCACGCCTTTAACCGAAATAATCGACGACACAACAACTCCTTAGTAACAACAAAACACCAACTTAATGGTCATAAATTCGACGGCCATAACCCGCGGTCATAGACAACGGGGTTATTCAACTCCGGCTAAAACATCCGAGCATCATAGCTGAGAAATAGCCGCACTTTGACGCTGACGTTAGAAAAGGGCTGATCACGACAACAGATGGCGAGATGAAGACTTTCCCAGCAAAACTCTGCTTATAGTTTCGTATCGCCAGTTCCGTGGCTCAAGAGCCTGCCTTAACCGCTGCCGCTCGTTTCCAGACCACCTCATTGCCGGGTAACGGATCAACCGGCACCAAGCGCGCCAACAGCAAAGACACCGCCGCCATTGCCGCACCTGTCAGAAACACCGCTGCCGGCGAAACAATCCACAACAATCCGTAGGCTGCGGGTAACACCACCGCAGCGATATGGTTAATTGAAAAGGCCACGCCCGCAGTGGATGCCATATCTTTAGGGTCGGCGATCTTCTGAAAATAGGTTTTCTGGGCGATCGCCATCGAGAACAGCAGGTGGTCGAGGATATAGAGCCCGACTGCGATTGCCGGGTCAGATACCAGCGCATACGCGATAAACACACAGATCAAGCCGACATACTCCAGTGTCAGGGTATTACGCTCACCCCAGTAGCCGATCAGCTTGCCGATCTTAGGGGCAAAAAACATATTCAGTGCGCCGTTGGC
This sequence comes from Motiliproteus sp., assembly GCA_036961355.1. Classification (GTDB taxonomy): domain Bacteria; phylum Pseudomonadota; class Gammaproteobacteria; order Pseudomonadales; family Balneatricaceae; genus Motiliproteus. The sequence goes on along the minus strand of JBALVL010000014.1, from coordinate 1,812 downwards.
GAGGAACATCAGGGTGATATCGGCAGCCGAAAAACCAAACTTTTCGACCATCAAAAAACCAGCAAAAACCACAAAGATCTGCCGCCGCGCACCACCCATAAATACCAGCGCGTAGTAGAGCCAGTAACGTTTGCGCACAATCAGTTTCTTGTGCTGCTCGACCTTCTCGGGGAAGTGCGGAAACATCAACCAGCAACCCAGCACCATTACGATAGTGATGCCGCCGCCAAGCAGATAAACCAGCTCCATCTCCAGGGCCAACTGGTCCAGCGCCAACCAAACTAACCCAAACGCGATCAATCCAGCAAACGAACGCATCGCAACTAGCTGCCCCAGCCGGTGAGCCGCTTCCTCCTTTTTAAACCACTGTAACGACAACGATTGATTAATCGTCTCGTAGTAGTGGAAGCCCACCGACATCAACACGGTGGTGCAGTACAACCCTACCTCAGTCGGAAAGAAGCCCGTCGCGGCGGTACCAATACCCAACAACAACAGTGAAACCAGCGCCAAGGTTTGTTCGCGTATAAAGACCAACAGCAATACCGCGCCGAAAGCCAGGAACCCGGGGATCTCGCGCAACGACTGCAATATACCGATCTCAACCCCGCCAAAGGCGGCACGCTCGATGGCAAAGTTGTTCAGCAACGCCTGCCAGACACCGAACGAGATCGGCATGGCAGCAGCCATCAAGAACAACAACATTTCCGGGCGTTGCCACCATTTCACGGCGCTATCTCCTGCTTAAGGGTCAAATAAAAAAGGGGTGGGGAGCAGAGCTTCGACACAGCCCTGCTAGGATCATCAACTGATTATTGTCAGTGTCCCTGATATGACCAGCTTGAGCAACCTCGAAGCAGCGGCAACATTTAAAAATGGCCGTGCTATCAAAGATTTTTAGCAGACCATGACGGAATAGCCAAAGAGCGTGAGAGATCCGTTAAGAGATGATAACGGGGGGTACGAGAACTAAAATGATGGAGGTGTATGCGCGCTAACGATCCGGCAAATTTTCTTGGTTTTATTTCGAAAGCGATGGGGAATTTTAGTCGAGAAGGTGTAGCTATCGCCCTCCTCCAGCAGATGAACTTCACCACCTACCGTGATTTCGATCTTACCCTCGATCACCGTACCGGCCTCCTCCCCTTCATGCTCCATCAGTTCGGTACCGGTATCCGATCCCGGGTCATAAGTTTCGATCAGAAACGCCAAGGTACGCTTTTTATCAGGGCTGCCCACCAGTTTCCAAACAACGCCATCGCCGCCCATATCGATCAACTCATCGGCACGGTATACCACCTGCTGCCGATCTTCGATATCGGCGGTGAAGAATTCGGTAACGGTCATCGGAATGCCGCCCAGTATCTTCTTCAGCGATGCCACCGACGGACTGACCGCATTGCGCTCGATCATCGAAATAGTGCTGTTGGTCAAACCAACCCGCTTGGCCAACTCACGCTGAGACAGACCATAGATCTGCCGTATCTTCTTTAGCCGATCGCCGACTTCCACAGCTTACTCCTTATTGTTATCGCTAAGTCTGCCGCCAAGCAGGTCCGAAACCGGCTAAGCGGCGGCAAGTCTATCAGCTGAGCAACGCAACGTCGCTGCTAGCTCCTTGTCCTATCTGGCTGGCGACTATTCAACGATTGAACCATTCAATTCAGCAACCCATTAAGTAATTGCCAACCCGTTATTGACCACTGGCCTCGGCTTGCTCCATTGCTTCTTTCATTTCACGCAGCGTCTTCTTTTCGGCCCGGCGGCTATACCACCAGCCAATAAACACCAGCACGCTGACCGTCAGAATGA
>JBALVL010000013.1:0-111630 GCA_036961355.1 Motiliproteus sp. | reverse complement strand
CCGTCCTCCTTGACCCTTCATTGAAATGACGGGATTGCGGAGGACATTCGTTCAACCACCCCATCGCGGCATTAGCGTTTGCTCAATGCCCAGCTGATCCAGAATCCGTGCCACCACGAAATCGATCATCTCAGCGACCGATTGCGGCTTATGATAGAAACCGGGGCTCGCTGGAATTACCACCGCGCCCATCCGGGTTAGCTTGAGCATGTTCTCGAGATGAATCTCAGAATAAGGCGCCTCTCGCGGCACCAGAATCAATTGTCGCCGCTCTTTCAAAGCGACATCGACCGCTCGCTCGATCAAATTGTCGCTGGCACCACAGGCAAACGCCGACAGACTACCGGTACTGCATGGGCAAACGACCGTCGCCGAGGCAGCGCCAGAACCTGAGGCCACCGGTGCAAACCAGTTCTCGCGCGAGAACACCTGAATCTGTCCCGCTTGCGCACCAAATTGCTGAGTCAGAAACTGCTGCGCCTTGGCCGCATCCGAGGGGATTTTTAGCTCGGTTTCTGTGGCGATAACTACTTGCGCAGCGCGTGAAACCATCACATAGACCGGCACTTGTGCGGCCACCAGACATTCGATCAATCGCAGACCGTATTGCGCTCCTGATGCGCCAGTCAGCGCGACCGCAACCGGTTTAGAAGCGTTGTCATTCATGACGGTAGCGCCTGCAACGCGCTTAACATCCGCTGATGAATCCCTTCAAAACCACCATTACTCATAATCACCACTTCAGCGCCACTGCCCTGGTATGCTTTGACCGCTTCGATAATGGCGTCGACGTTGTCGAATACGCGTGCTGGCACCGGGCTATCAGCTACCACCGCATCCAGCGCCCAGTCCAATCCCGCTGGCTGGTACCACAGTACCTCGGTGGCATCGGCAGTAGCAGGAGCCAGTGCCTGTTGATGGCTACCCAAACGCATGGTGTTTGAACGTGGCTCAATCACCGCCACCACAGGCTTATCTCCGGCGCGGGCTCGCAACCCCTGCAGGGTTGTGGCGATGGCGGTCGGATGATGGGCAAAATCATCATACACCTTGATACCGGCAGCCTCACCGACGCGCTCCATCCGTCTTTTAACCCCCTTAAAACGATTCAACGCCTCGGCACTGTGCTCGGGGGTAACCCCGACGTGACGCGCCGCCGCCATCACGGCTAAACCGTTTCGCACGGAGTGCTGTCCGGTCTGATCCCAGTTGACTGTAGCCACCGATGCACCGTCCAACAAAACCTCGAAAGAGGAGCCATCAGTTTGCAACAGCCGAGCCTGCCAGTCGCCACCTAATTCCAGTCCGAAACTGATCACTGGGGTCCAACAGCCCTGCTCCAATACTCGGGTCAAATTATCATCGTCGCGCGGCACGATCACCTGACCATTGGCGGGCACCGTACGAATCAGATGATGAAACTGTCGCTCTATCGCCGCCAGATCGTCGAAGATGTCGGCATGATCAAACTCAAGATTATTGAGAATCGCGGTGCGAGGTCGGTAATGAACAAACTTGGAACGTTTATCGAAGAAAGCCGTGTCGTATTCGTCGGCTTCGATCACAAAGAACGGTGTTTCACCCAGCCGAGCCGACAGGTCGAAATTGGACGGCACCCCGCCGATCAAAAAACCCGGTGCCATACCGGCATATTCCAACACCCAGGCCAGCATACTACTTGTTGTGGTCTTGCCGTGGGTGCCAGCAACCGCCATCACCCATTTATCCTGTAACACATGCTCCGCCAACCACTGCGGCCCCGAGGTATAAGCAATCCCCTGGTTGAGCAGGTACTCGACGCAAGGGTTGCCGCGCGACATTGCATTACCAACGATGACCAGATCCGGAACCGACCGGTCAGCGCTAGCCTGCAGATGTTCGGGCCGATAACCCTCCAGCAGCTCAACCCCCTGCTCCGCCAACTGCGTGCTCATCGGCGGATAGACATTGGCATCACAGCCGCTAACCTGAAACCCCTTGGCTTTGGCCAACAACGCCAGCGAGCCCATAAATGTACCGCAGATACCCAAAATATGCAGATGCATGCTGATCCAATCGCCCATCACTTAGAAAGAGTCCGCATGATAGCAGCAGAGTTTACCGTCGGGCTATTTCACAACGAATTGAGCGCGCTAAACCCCCTCCAACAGATGACCTAAAGCCTTACCTGTCTACCTGTGCGCCCACGCCAAACCCACGACCGCTGGCCGATCACATCCAAATTTGTTTTGGATCAGTAATATCATCGCTCAGCGCAGGTTTTTTCATGCAATGGCTATACGCATGACGTATCATTCGCACCACTCAACGCGGCGATCGTATTAAAAAGCTGCTATTACTTGTCTCAACGCGCATAACGACAGGACCCACTCCATGCAACGGCTCACCCAGTTCCTCAAACACCAAGAAACATCCGCTGACCTGATCGAATTGATCAACCTGCTGATGGCCTCCTGTAAGGAGATTGAGCGGCAGCTGCAAGACGGTGCATTAGCGGGAATCTTAGGCGCGACCGAGATTGAGAATATTCAGGGCGAGACCCAGAAAAAACTCGACGTTATCTCCAATGACTTGATCAAGCAGACGTTGAGCGAGTCGGATCTGGTACGCGGCATGGCCTCGGAAGAAGAGGACTTCCCGGTCGCCTGCGATCCTAAAGGTAAATACCTAGTGACGTTTGATCCGCTAGACGGCTCGTCCAACATCGACATCAATGTCACAGTCGGTACCATCTTCTCAATTCTGGAAGCTCCGGAAGGACTAGACGCCGCTCAAGAGCAAGCCTACCTGCAGCCAGGTTGTAAGCAAGTTGCTGCCGGCTACGTACTGTATGGTCCATCCTGCATCTTGGCGCTGACCACCGGAAACGGCGTCAACATGTTTACTCTGGGACACAATGGCGAGTTTTATCTGACACGTGAACAGGTACGGGTTCCTGAGACAACGCAGGAGTTTGCCATCAACATGTCAAACCAGCGCTTCTGGGACAAGCCGGTTCAGAACTATGTCGACGACCTGCTGGCCGGTGAAGAAGGACCACTGGGTAAGCGCTACAACATGCGCTGGATCGCCTCGATGGTGGCTGAAGTCCATCGTATCCTGACCCGTGGTGGTATTTTCATGTACCCGTGGGACTCTAGGGCACCGAAGAAACCGGGTAAGCTGCGACTGATGTACGAAGGCAACCCGATGAGTATGCTGATTGAACAGGCCGGTGGCCGTAGCGTCAACACCAAGATCGATATCATGCAAGTGCAACCCAGTCAGATTCACGAACGGGTATCTGTTGTATTGGGCTCTAAAGACGAAGTCGAAACGGTACTTCGCTACCATCACGAACAGAAATAACAACGCAGCCCTTCTTAGAAGAAGCACCGACCGGCTCTGCAGGCCTTGCCCCGCAAGCCTAATCCAGAGCCCGGTCGACTCCAGCTTTGTTACAAGCCTCCACCTGCTAAACACCTCGCCCCCGACCCCATCTCAGCCACAACAGTACCCCGCAAAACCTACCTTTTTTGTTGGTTTTACTAACAAAAAACCAGCCTGCTCACCTATACTGCGGTCATAACCTCTACAATCCACTTCCCGGAAGGCCACCATGAGCTTTAGTAAAATACCCGCAGGTAAAGACCTGCCCAATGATATCTACGTTATCATCGAGATCCCTGCCAACAGCAGCGTTCCGGTAAAGTATGAGATCGACAAAGAGACCGACAGTGTCATGGTTGATCGCTTCATGACGGCACCGATGTTCTATCCCGCCAACTACGGCTACATCAACAACACTCTGGCCGACGATGGCGACCCAACCGACGTACTTGTACTGGCACCGCATCCGGTCATCACCGGCTCGGTAATCCGCTGTCGTCCTGTCGGCATTTTAAACATGACCGACGAAGCCGGTGAAGATGCCAAGCTAGTCGCAGTCCCGCACGAAAAGCTCAGCACAGAGTACGCCCACATTCAGGACGTCGAAGATATCCCGCAACTGATGCGAGATCAGATCAAACACTTCTTCGAGAACTACAAGACACTGGAAGCCAACAAATGGGTCAAGGTTGAAGGTTGGTCCGATGCGGCAGCGGCGCGAGCTGCCATTGAGCGCGATGTTAAGGCTTTCGAAGCCGCTAAATAATCGCTTCTCTTAGAGCAAAAAAACCGGCGATCAGCCGGTTTTTTCATATCTCGACCTAGCCTCGATCAGCCAACACCCTGGCTGACCAAGTAATCTTCATAAGTACCATGGAAATCGACGATGCCAGTCGGGGTCAGTTCAATAATCCGCGTCGCCAGTGACGAGACAAACTCACGGTCATGGCTGACAAACATCAACGTACCCGGATAGTTTTCCAACGCCAGGTTAAGCGACTCAATCGATTCCATATCCAGGTGGTTGGTCGGCTCGTCCATCAACAACACATTAGGCTGCTGCAGCATCATCTTGCCAAACAGCATCCGCCCTTGCTCACCACCTGAGATCACATTAACCTTTTTGTCGATCTCTTTCTGAGAGAACAATAGGCGCCCCAACGTCCCCCGAATCACCTGCTCGTCGTCGCCCTCCTGACCCCACTGCCCCATCCAGCTCAGCAGCGTTTTTGGCTCTTTAAAGTCAGAAGCATGATCCTGTGCGTAATAACCAAGCTCGGCATTTTCAGACCACTTCACCGCGCCGCTGGTTGCCTCTAGATCACCAACCAGGCATTTCAGCAGAGTGGTCTTACCAATACCGTTAGGGCCGATGATGGCAACACGCTCACCCACTTCAACCATCAGATCAAAGCCCGAGAACAGCTCTTCATCATAGCGGTGACCCAACCCTTCGATCTCTAGCGCCAGGCGGTGTAGCTTTTTATCCTGCTCAAAGCGGATATAAGGGTTTTGGCGACTCGACGGCTTCACCTCTTCCAGCTGTATTTTATCGATCTGTTTAGCACGCGAAGTGGCTTGCTTTGACTTCGAGGCGTTGGCCGAGAAACGACTAACAAACGATTTCAGATCGGCGATCTGCGCCTTCTTCTTGGCATTATTAGCCAGTAACCGCTCGCGCGACTGGGTTGCCGCGGTCATGTATTCGTCATAAGTGCCAGGGAACAACCGCAACTCACCGTAATCCAGATCCGCCATATGGGTGCAAACGCTGTTTAGGAAATGGCGGTCGTGCGAGATAATAATCATGGTGCAGTTGCGCTCGAGCAACACCCCTTCAAGCCAGCGGATAGCATTGATATCGAGGTTGTTGGTCGGCTCATCGAGCAGCATGATATCTGGATCAGAAAACAACACCTGAGCCAGCAACACCCGCAACTTCCAACCCGGCGCCACTTCGCTCATCAGGCCAAAATGCTGCTCTTCGGCAATACCGACACCCAACAGCAACTCACCGGCGCGTGCCTCAGCTGTGTAGCCGTCCATCTCGGCAAACTCTGACTCCAGCTCGGCGGCGCGCATACCGTCCTCTTCGGACATATCCGGGTTTGCGTAGATCGCATCACGCTCGGCCTTAACCGCCCACAGCTCTTCGTGACCCATGATCACGGTATCAATCACTCCGCACTCTTCATAAGCGAACTGATCCTGGTTCAATTTGCCAATCCGCTCGCCCGGGTCTTTCGAAATATTACCCGCCGACGGATCCAGGTCATTGCCTAGAATTTTCATGAAGGTCGATTTGCCACAGCCATTAGCGCCGATCAGACCATAACGATTGCCCTCGCCAAACTTGACAGAGACATTTTCAAACAGCGGTTTGGCGCCAAATTGGATGGCAAGGTTTGCGGTGATAAGCACGGTGATCTTCCGGATAAACGAGAATAAGGGATTTCGAACAACAAACGTCAAAACACAAAAAAGGGCAAGACCAGAAGTCTCACCCTTTCTCTCTATCGAGAGTTCCTAACCCTAAGGGTTAAGACCGACCCGCACAGAATGCCAGTCGGTGGCAGCTAATTAGATAGCTACGATGTTTTCTGCTTGAGGGCCTTTTTGGCCTTGAGTTACAGTGAACTCAACTTTCTGACCTTCGGTCAGGGTCTTGAAACCTGAACCTTGGATAGCAGAGAAGTGTGCAAAGACGTCTGGACCAGACTCTTGCTCGATAAAACCAAAACCTTTAGCTTCGTTGAACCACTTAACAGTACCAGTAGTAGTAGACATAATAATCTTCCTATTAATTCAATGAGTAAGTTAAGTCTCTTGAGAGACTCTTTGGCTGGAAGTGTTGCGATTACTTATGAAAAACAGGACGAGGTACTAAAGATAGGACATCGAAGATCTGTGCATAAATATCAGACGTACTTTCAAGCTGCTTGAATTATAAACAGCTTAATCTCGTAGTCAACGTCCAATCTGAAATTTAAGCCACCAGTTGTACCAAATGAGAAGAAGTCACTCTAAAAACAAGGTTACAGTCAGCTTTTACTGATCAATCAAACTGTTAGTTTGCTTAACACGACACCTTTGTGCCTTCGCTGCACTCTCCCAAAGAGATCACTACACCTCGGCCATAACCAGCGGTACATACAGCTCTTCTGCGCTCAATCCGCCATGAACGCCGCGCTGATAAAACGGCCTTTCCTGCAGCAAGCACTCCGTCATCACCGCCTGCTGGCGGGCCAGCACGGTAAAATCACCAACCCTCTGACGCAACCGCGGTGAGGGCTCACCACGGCCAAAAAACTGCTGTTCTATCAACTGTTCACTGGGTACCACATCGAATAACTCGGCAAAGTACTGCGCCATATATTGCTCAAAATCGTGCTGTGCACCGCTGCGCAGATAACAGAACGCTGCGCGCGGCTCGCCACAAAGCGGTAACTGCAGTAGTTGCTGCAACTCGGGATACTGCTCCACCTGCACTTGCTGATCTTTACGGGTATCAATCAAACCATGATCCGCGGTCACCAGAACCAATACATCGCTACCGGCGATCTCTGTTAACCAACGACCAAACGCCCGGTCAAGTTGCTGAAAATGGGCTTTTACTTGGCGGCTTTGGGCACCGAATTGGTGAGCCAGTGCATCCAGTTCGGTCCAGTACCCCCACACCAAGGGCGCCCCTCGCTGCTTGACTCCTCGGCTTAAACCATCAAAAAGCTGCTGTAACTGCTGGTGGGGATCCCGTGGCGCGGCGCCGTAGATAGCATCACTAAACGACGAATCCGCTATATAAGCCGGACTGCAAACCGTCACCGGTCGTTTTAATCGAGGCAGCAACGGTCCGGCATCCAGCATCAACTTGGCGCTAAGCCCTTGATCGGCATAGCTAGTTACGCTACCGCGCGGCATAAACGGCAGCGGCATCACCACCGCCCCCAACTCCCGCAGATAGGTGAACCAACCGGTAATTCCATGCTGCTGCGCCGGAACCCCGAGCGCCAAAGCGGTAACCGCCGTCGCTGTGGTGGTTGGAAAAACTGACGTCAGACGTTGAACGCAGTGACTTGCCAACACACTATCAGGAAACTGCTGCAGAAACTGGTAGCCCAGTCCGTCCAGAACCAACAGCACGACAGGGCGCTGATCGCAGCGCGACTTTTCCAGGACAGGCAGCGGCGGGTAAAGAGACGCCGCTGGAGCCTCAGGCCCTGCCAGCGAACTGATCAGATTGACGATACTTTTATCGTAATCGGGTTGCAGCATCCAACCGTCCCTCTATATAGCCCACACCTAATGCCTCACACCTAATGTCTCACATTTAACCCTCCAACAACGAGACTAAAACGATCATTCAAGATGGTCGTACAGGGCCAGAAATTCCTGAGTCAACTTATGCTTCGGCGCATAATAGATCAGCGGCAGGCACTCGTTGTGTGATTCCTTCATTTTTATCGATGACGATATAAAGGCATCGATAACAGGCAACTTATCTTCGCGCAGGCTCTCGACAATCCGACGCGGCAGCGACGCTCGTGGTTGAAACTGATTGACCACGATACCCTCCACCTGCAGATCCCGATTATGATCCTCTTGCACCTCCTGGACATTCTCCAGCAGCGCATACAGTGCCTGGCGTGAAAATTCATCACAATCAAAAGGAATCAAACACTTCTGCGCAGCCACTAACGCCGATAACGTATAGAAGTTAAACGCCGGCGGGGTATCTATATAAACCGCATCGTATTGATCAAGATCTGCCAACGCTTCGCTTAACTTATAAATTTTATGCTTCGCTTCCAACTTGGCGTGCAGATCACCTAGCTGCGGGTTAGATGCAACCAGATACAGGTTCGGGTGCGGGGTGTCGGAGATATAGTTATTAAAGTCCGTTCCATTCATTCGAAACTCAAGCACGTGAGTGAAGAAATCCATAACATCTTTATCGATTTCGTTAACACCGTCACCCAACAGGTAGTGGCTGGAATTACACTGAGGGTCCAGATCAATTAACAGCGTTTTATTGCCTTTGCTGGCACTGATCGCAGCCAGGTTAGCGGTAATACTCGATTTCCCCACACCACCTTTTTGATTAAACACCACTCTGCGCATCGACATCTCTCCGTCACTTACTGGTTGTGATTTTGTTGGGATACAGAATAAGAAACTATCATTACATTTTCTAATCGGATCACGGCGGCAAGGTAGAAGTTAGCAACCGGATACCCGGTTGCGGATCAAAGCGCAGGTTCGCCCGTATACGGAACTCTTCGTGACGATCATTGAGTTGCTGGTAGATCCAGCGCCCCTGAAGATCTGTCGGCGCTTCAATAACTACCCGTGCGTTCTCCGCATAAATTCGGTCAGCCAAACGCGCCAGCTTTGATTTAACGGCAGGACTCTTTAACTTCAACTCATCTGCACTGAGGCGCACATAATCATCACTTTGCTTCGCCTGACGCTGTAATCGTTCAGTCGCAGCAACGACCGACGGGTGTTGCGGAGCAATCTGACGTGCTTTAAGCAGATAACCTCGGCCCTGCGTCAACCTGCCCTGCTGCACAGCAGCATCGCTCCATTGAACATAACGGTCAACTATAGATTGCAACGCCTGCTCCGCTTCAGGGTACCCGGGCTGCAATTTCAGCACTTGACGATAATAGTCCACGGCATTATCACCCCGAGGCTCAGTCAAGCGTTTCCGCATCATCGCCAGGTCAGCCCGATCTAACAACTCCAACACCTTCAAAATACGTTGACGCTCCTTCGGGTCAAAAGCGCTTTTAACTACCACTGCGGGCTCAGCAGGAACTGTCGCGGTCGTAACTGGCGCGAGGGCTATCTTAGCCCCTCCCACAGAAGCATCACTCGGCTGGGTCGAATGCGTTCCGCAGCCGGTCAGTCCCAGCATGAAAAGCACCAACAACAGATAACGAATGTTCATTATTCAACCCCGTAAAAAACAAAGATCGCATCATATCACGCCCTATGTCCGACACGGATCAAGCAACGAGAACCACGAAAAATCGACCACTCACAGATATCAAAACAACCACCAGAGCCACCAAACTGCAAGATAAAATTGGGACGAAATGATGCTAAGTCCCATGAACTACAGAAAAAAAACAGATAACTGGACTCCATGCTACCTTTACTGCAAACTACGTCTTTGTTCGCAAACTGTCCGCAGTTACGAGGTTTATCCGACATGGCTAACATTCTGGTGCTTAACGGCCCCAACCTGAATCTACTTGGCACTCGGGAACCCGATATTTACGGCATCACCACGCTGGCCGACGTCAATATCGCACTGCAACAACAAGCCATCGAACAAGGCCATCGTCTGGACTGTTTTCAAAGCAACGCTGAGCACGAGTTGATCGATCGCATCCATCAGGCCCGCGACCAACAGGTCGACTTCATCCTGATCAACCCTGCCGCATTCACCCATACCAGCGTTGCTATCCGTGACGCTCTCGCGGGCGTTGCCATCCCCTTTATCGAAATCCATCTGTCCAACGTGCACCAGCGCGAGCCGTTTCGGCAGCATTCCTACTTCTCCGATTTAGCGAAAGGGGTGATCTGCGGCTTGGGCGCACAGGGCTATGAACTTGCACTGCAGGCTGCTGTCAGTCACCTACAGTCAAATGCTTAATTTTTAACACTCACAAATCATCCTTTATAGAGATACAACATGGACATTCGTAAAGTTAAAAAGCTGATCGAGCTGCTTGAAGAATCCGACATCAACGAAATCGAAATTAAAGAGGGCGAAGAGTCAGTACGTATCAGTCGCGCCTCCAGCGTGCAGCCACAGATGATTGCCGCACCTGTTGCTCCAGCGCCTGTTGCTGCCCCTGTAGCAGCCCCTGCTGCTGCCCCGGTCGCTGCTGAGCCGTCTTTTGATGGTAACGCTGTTCTGTCACCGATGGTGGGAACTTTCTACCGTTCAGCCTCTCCGGGCGCCCCATCGTTTGCCGAGATCGGTAGAAAGGTCAACGTTGGCGACACTATCTGTATCGTCGAAGCGATGAAGATGATGAACCAGATCGAAGCCGACAAAGCCGGAACGATCACCGCGATTCTGGTTGAAGACGGCCAGCCGGTTGAGTATGACCAGCCACTCGTCACTATTGCGTAATCGAGCCACCGACTGAAGGTCACCATCTATGTTGGATAAAGTCATTATTGCCAATCGCGGCGAAATCGCTCTGCGAATTCTGCGAGCCTGCCGCGAACTGGGCATCAAGACCGTTGCCGTGCACTCAGTAGTCGACAAAGACCTGATGCACGTTCGACTGGCCGACGAAGCGGTCTGTATCGGACCCAACTCGTCACTAGAAAGCTACCTCAATATCCCGAGTATCATCAGCGCCGGTGAAGTTACCGATGCGATGGCGATTCACCCCGGTTACGGCTTCCTGGCTGAGAACGCCGACTTCGCCGAACAGGTCGAGAACAGCGGCTTCGCCTTTGTCGGCCCCAAAGCCGAAACCATTCGCCTGATGGGTGACAAGGTTTCAGCGATCAAGGCGATGATAAAAGCCGGCGTTCCAACAGTGCCCGGCTCCAACGGTCCGCTGAACGACGATAACGAACGCACCATCAAGATCGCTCGCGGGATCGGTTACCCGGTCATCATCAAGGCGACTGCCGGCGGCGGTGGTCGCGGCATGCGGGTGGTTCATACCGAAGCGGCGCTGATCAACTCGATCCACATCACCCAGGCCGAAGCCAAGGCCGCGTTTGGCAATGATGTAGTCTATATGGAGAAGTACCTCCAGAACCCTCGCCATGTCGAAGTTCAAGTACTGGCCGATGGCCAGGGCAACGCTATCCATCTGTACGACCGTGATTGCTCGATGCAGCGCCGTCACCAGAAGGTGGTCGAAGAAGCTCCTGCCCCGTTCATCGACGAAGCAGCACGCGCGGCGGTGCTCAAGAGCTGTGTTGATGCCTGTATCGAGATCAACTACCGCGGTGCGGGTACGTTCGAGTTTCTGTACGAGAACGGCGGCTTCTACTTCATCGAAATGAACACCCGTGTTCAGGTTGAGCACCCAGTTACCGAGATGGTCACCGGTGTCGATATTGTCAAAGAGCAGCTCAAAATCGCCAGCGGCATGCCGCTGGCGATCAAGCAGGAAGATGTGAAACTCAACGGCCACGCTTTTGAGTGCCGTATCAACGCCGAAGACCCCAAGACCTTCCTGCCCTGCCCCGGTACGGTACACCACTTCCACGCTCCCGGCGGATTAGGTGTTCGGGTCGATTCGCACCTGTATAGCGGTTATAAGGTCCCTCCTTACTATGACTCGCTAATCGCCAAGCTGATCACCCATGCTGAAGATCGCACTGGAGCGCTAATCCGGATGCGGAATGCTCTAGATGAGATGCTGATCGACGGTATTCGTACCAACATCCCGCTACAGCAGGAAATAGTACGTGACAGCCACTTCCAGAAAGGCGGCGTCAACATCCACTACCTGGAAGAAAAGCTAGGCATGTAAGCCCCGCTGATGCTTCCGATACAAACCCTCTTTCATAGAGGGTTTGTTTTTTCTGGCCAGACAATATTTCATTAGAGGTTCGCATGCCCTGGCTCCAGCTTAAGATTGAAACCCCACCCGACCTGAGTGAGCAATACGAAGATCTGCTGCTTGAGGCCGGTGCCTGTGCCGTCACCTTGGAAGATGCGGCGGATCAGCCGTTATTCGAACCCGAAATAGGCACCACACCATTATGGGATCGTACCCGCATTACCGGCCTGTTCGACGCCGAAATCGATATGGATTCTGTATTGATGCTGTTCAAAGCAGGGCACTCCATGATCGACCCCAATGCGCCGTTACCACCGCACAAAAGCGAACTGGTTGAGGACAAAGACTGGGAACGTGAGTGGATGGAGAACTTCCACCCGATGCAGTTTGGAAAAAGGCTCTGGGTCTGCCCCAGCTGGAAACCGGTCCCCGACCCTGATGCCGCCAATCTGATGCTCGATCCGGGACTTGCGTTCGGCACCGGCACCCATCCAACCACCGCGCTATGCCTGGAGTGGCTGGAACAGCAAGATCTAAACAACAGCATCGTGATCGACTATGGCTGCGGCTCGGGCATACTGGGCATCGCCGCACTGCTACTGGGTGCTAACCGCGTGATCGGCACCGACATAGATCCGCAGGCGCTACTCGCCAGTCGTGATAATGCCAACCGCAACCAGATCGAAGCCTCACGCGTCGAACTGTACTACCCCGATAAGCTGCCAGAGCAGTACCGCCTGCAAGCCGCGGACGTAATGATAGCCAATATTCTGGCCGGACCGCTGGTCGAACTGGCGCCGGCACTGCAAAAACTGGTTAAATCTGGCGGTAAACTAGCACTGTCAGGACTGCTTGCCAGTCAGACCGAGCAGTTAATCGAGGCTTACTCCCCCTGGTTTGAACTTGAACCTGCCACTGTGCGCGAAGATTGGGTACGATTAACCGGTGTTCGGCGCTAACTATCAGCCACGTACTAAATTTAAGCGCTGAGTTAAGACAAAGCTAAGCACCTAGTTAAGAGTAGAATCAACAAGCCAGCTTTCACTTCAGTCAGCACAAGGGTTAGCAACCGATGCGGCAACAATTCATCACCCAATGTCCGGAATGCCAAACGCGTTTTGACATCAACCGAGAGCAACTTCACGCCGCCGGTGGCCGGGTCCGCTGCGGCAGTTGCCAGCACGTGTTCGTCGCGACCGAACACATGGAAACCCGTACCGAAGCTGCACCTGTCGACTCCGGCGAACGCATCCCCAGCATACCCCTGGTACTGGCACCGGGAAGTCCGCGCAGCACCTTAATACCGGTTCTTTGGAGCCTACTGATCCTCATTGCAGTCTGCGGGCTCGGGGGGCAGGTGCTCTGGTTCGAACGCGACCAACTGTCCCAACAACCCCAGCTTGAGCCTCTGTATAGCCGTATCTGCCAACAACTCGACTGTCGACTATCGCCGCGACAGGACCTGCCCAGCATCCACAGTCAGCAACTACTGATCCGCCAACACCCTGACTACGCTAACGCCCTAGCGCTCGATTTGACCCTGATTAACCAGGCACCGTTTGCCCAGCCCTTCCCTGCAATCAAACTCAGCTTCAGCGGTCTCGACGGCAGCCTGCGTGCGGCCCGAACCTTTCAGCCCGACGAATACCTTGGCGGCGATCTGCAACCCGACGACCGTATGCCACGTCGCAGCCCGATCCAGATCCAGCTGGAAATTCTGGACCCCGGCACCCTGGCACCCAACTACCAGCTGCAATTTGTACAGGCCAAACAGCCATAATTCAACGCCATGCGCAAGCTGAAAAACGAACAAAAAACAACCAATTCACCCTTCCCCAGCACACCCCTGTACGGGTATCATTAGCGCCCTAATCCGCGCATAGCCTGAGCCATCGATCCGTTTATGGACCGAGTGTTTTGCTGTTGCCGGTTGTAAAGGCTTTGGCCCGGTTTTACACCAGGAACGGCCTGTTAAACACCAGCTATCGGACAAATATTATCGTGTTCAGTATCGGCCCCTACCACATCAATAGTCACGCGGTGCTTGCACCGATGGCCGGCGTTACGGATCAACCGTTTCGTCAATTGTGTCGTAGTCAGGGTGCAGGTCTGACACCGTCAGAGATGGTTACCGCTGACAAACGGTTGTGGAACAGTCGTAAATCGCAGCAACGTCTCAACTTTATCGATAGCAACGGTAACAACGAAGCCGAACCCCGGGTTATTCAGATTGCCGGTGGTGACGCTGAGATGCTGGCCGAAGCGGCAGTGCTGAACGTTGAGCGCGGTGCCCAGATCATCGATATCAACATGGGCTGCCCGGCCAAGAAGGTCTGCAACAAAGCCGCCGGATCGGCATTATTGCGTGACGAACCACTGGTGCAATCGATTCTCGAATCGGTGGTGGCGGCTGTCGACGTACCGGTAACGCTAAAAATCCGCACCGGCTGGGATATCGATCAGCGCAACGGCATCACCATCGCCAAACTCGCTGAACAGAGCGGTATAGCAGCGTTGGCAGTCCACGGTCGTACCCGTGCTTGCGCCTATAAGGGTGAAGCGGAGTACGACACCATCGCCGCAATCAAACAGGCGATTTCGATTCCGCTAATCGCCAACGGTGATATCCGTTGTCCCGATAAGGCCAAGCAGGTGCTGGAGTACACCTGCGCCGATGCCGTTATGATCGGCCGTGGTGCTCAGGGGCAGCCTTGGTTGTTCCGCCAGATCAATCACTTCCTGCGCACCGGCGAATACTTGCCCGATCCGTCCAACCAACAGATCGAGACCATGGTGCTGGATCATTTGCAGGCGCTATATGCGTTTTACGGTGATTATCTGGGTGTACGTATCGCCCGTAAACACGTGGGCTGGTATTTGGCCGCGCTGGCCGAGCGAAACCCGCAGCATCCAGATTCAAAACCTTTCAAAAAACAGTTCAACAGTTTGCTACATCACCAACAACAACTATCCGCAGTAGGCGATTTTTTTGCCACGCTGCGACAAACCATCAAAGCGGCATAATTTCCCATGACACTAGGCAGCACAAACACCGTGACCGAACCCGACACAGACACCCCGCTCCACCTCGCCGAAAGCGCAGCTAACGAGCCCAGCCAATCAAAACGCCTGCGTCAGAGCGTAGCTGAAGCCGTCGACAACTACTTCAAGCAGCTCGACGGACAACCCGCCTGCAATGTCTACGAGTTGGTGCTCAACGAGATCGAAGCACCTTTGCTCGAAGCGGTAATGTTGCACACCCGCGACAACCAGACCCGCGCCTCCGAAGTGCTGGGACTGAACCGCGGCACGTTGCGCAAGAAACTGAAACAGTACGGTCTGCTGTAAGCCGACCGCCGGGGCTACCGTCGTCACTGTAAAAAGAGCCTTGTTGAAAAACAGGATTTACGCCCTTGATGTTAAGCAGCCGACCGTAATCACCTAACGCTAATTTCCTAACTTAAGTTGAGACTTACACTCCCATGTCTGAAGCTATTAACCCGATCAAGATTCGCCGCGCTCTGATCAGCGTTTCTGATAAAACCGGTATTGTTGAGTTTGCCCAGGCGCTGAGCGCGCAAGGCGTCGAAATCCTCTCAACCGGTGGTACCTACAAACTGCTGTGCGATAATCAGGTAGCTGCGGTCGAGGTCTCTGATTACACCAAATTCCCTGAGATGATGGATGGCCGGGTCAAGACCCTGCACCCCAAGGTTCACGGCGGTATTTTGGGACGTCGTGGCCAAGACGATGCGGTAATGGCTGAGCACGATATCAAGCCGATCGACATGGTGATTGTTAACCTATATCCGTTCGAATCCACCATCGCCCGTGACGATTGCACCCTGCCGATGGCGATCGAGAATATCGATATTGGTGGCCCGACCATGGTCCGGTCTGCCGCTAAGAACAACGCCTTTGTCGCGATCGTGGTTAACGCCGAGTCTTACGACAGCGTATTGAAGCAGATGAGCGACAGCGACGGCCAACTGTGCCAGCAGACCCGTTTCGATCTGGCGGTCCAGGCGTTCGAACATACCGCCGCCTACGACGGTGCCATCGCCAACTACCTCGGCAACCGCCTGGATCACGACAGCGATACACCATCGGTTTTCCCGCGCACTTTCAACACCCAGTTTATCAAGACGCAAGAGATGCGTTATGGCGAGAACCCGCACCAGCGTGCTGCGTTCTACGTGGAGAAAAACCCAGCCGAGCCATCCGTCTCTACCGCACGTCAGCTACAAGGCAAAGCGCTGTCATTCAACAACGTCGCCGATACCGATGCCGCATTAGAGTGCGTCAAGCCGTTTCAGGAGCCTGCCTGTGTCATCGTCAAGCACGCCAACCCTTGCGGTGTAGCGATCGGCGATGACATTCTTGCGGCTTACAACCTAGCGTTCCAGACCGACCCAACATCGGCCTTCGGCGGCATCATCGCGTTCAACCGAGAACTGGACGAAGCGACCGCCAAGGCGATCGTCGCGCGCCAGTTTGTTGAAGTGATCATCGCCCCGGCGGTTTCGCAAGCTGCATCTGACATCGTTGCCGCCAAGCCCAATGTCCGTCTGCTGGAATGCGGTCAGTGGGATGCCGAGCGCGCCACCTCCTTCGATTACAAACGTGTCAACGGCGGCCTGTTGGTACAGGACAACGATCTGGGCATGGTTGATGCCAGTGAATTGAAAGTTGTCACCGAACGCGCCCCGACCGAACAGGAGCTGCGTGATCTGTTGTTCGCTTGGCAGGTGGCCAAGTACGTTAAATCCAATGCCATCGTCTACGCCAAAGATGGCCAGACCATCGGTGTTGGTGCCGGCCAGATGAGCCGTGTTTACAGCGCTAAAATTGCCGGCATCAAAGCCGCCGACGAAGGGCTGGAAGTACCTGGATCCGTGATGGCATCCGATGCGTTCTTCCCATTCCGCGACGGTATCGATGCAGCAGCAGCTGCCGGTATCAAGGCGGTGATTCAGCCCGGTGGTTCGATGCGTGATGAGGAGACGATTGCGGCGGCGAACGAAGCGGGAATCGCCATGGTGTTTACAGGGATGCGACACTTCCGCCATTAATCGGGTGCAAAGCGACTGCGCTCGGTCATGCGTCGTTGAAAGCCAGCTCTGACTGCTCATTTACAATTTGTAAACTGCGCGTCTTCGCTGACCTTCGCTCGCTACGCTTTACCCTCCGATTAACGCCCAGATCAAACGAGCTATTTAAAGAACTCTGAGGAAAGATCATGAAAGTATTGATACTCGGCAGCGGCGGTCGCGAACACGCATTGGCGTGGCAGGCAGCTCGCGATTCGCGCGTCACACAGGTTTTCGTCGCCCCCGGTAACGCTGGCAGTGCGCTCGAAGCCAAGCTGGAAAATGTCGCTATTGATGTGATGGATGTCGACGGTCAGATCGCCTTCGCCAAAGACAATGCTATCGAGCTGACCATTGTTGGTCCCGAAGCGCCGCTAGTTGAAGGTGTGGTCGACAAGTTTGAGGCTGCAGGTCTTGCGATCTTCGGACCCAGCGCTGGTGCCGCACAACTGGAAGGTTCAAAAGCGTTCACCAAAGATTTTCTTGAGCGTCATCAGATCCCAACCGGTGCTTACCAGAACTTTACCGAAGTCGAACCCGCCATCGCGTATCTGCGTGAAGTCGGCGCACCTATCGTGGTCAAAGCCGACGGCCTAGCTGCGGGCAAAGGCGTTATCGTCGCGATGACGCTGGAAGAAGCTGAGACCGCCGTGCACGATATGTTGTCGGGCAACGCCTTCGGCGAAGCTGGATGCAGGGTCGTTATCGAAGAGTTCCTCGAAGGTGAAGAGGCTAGCTACATCGTCATCGTCGATGGCGAAAACGTACTACCGATGGCGACCAGTCAGGACCATAAACGCGCACTCGACGGTGATCAGGGACCCAACACCGGTGGTATGGGCGCCTACTCGCCAGCACCGGTGGTCACTGCTGAGATTGACGCCCGGATCATGAATGAAGTGATCCTGCCAACCGTTCGCGGCATGGCGGCTGAAGGCAATAGCTATACCGGTTTCCTGTACGCCGGTCTGATGATCCAGACCGACGGCACCCCTAAGGTGATCGAATATAACTGCCGTTTCGGCGACCCCGAAACCCAGCCAATCATGATGCGTTTGAAGTCGAGTTTGGTCGACCTATGCCAGGCCGCATTGGATAAGAAGCTCGACCAAACCCAGGCCGACTGGGATCCACGTCCCGCCGTCGGTGTGGTGATGGCAGCCAACGGTTACCCTGCCGATTACCCCAAAGGAGATGTGATCAGCCTGCCTGCATCGCAGCCCGAGGGCAGCAAGGTGTTCCACGCCGGTACCGCCAACAAAGATGGTCAGGTAGTGACCTCCGGTGGCCGGGTACTGTGCGCAACCGCATTGGGTGAATCGGTCACCGACGCCCAAGCCAAAGCGTACGAACTGCTTAAGAAAGTTAGCTGGGACGGCATGAGCTACCGCAGCGATATCGCTTACCGGGCGATTGAGCGCGAAACCAACAGCTGATCACAACGGCTGGATACAACAGCGGACATATATGCTGCAGCAACAAAAAAGGGACTCAGATGAGTCCCTTTTTTATGCGTCATCAAAAATTATCGGGCAGTTATTACACCCGAAATTGCCCCAGCGTACTCTTGAGCGATTGCGACAGCGCACCCAGCGCATCCGAGGCCTGCGTGTTCTGCTGCATCGAATCGGCCGCCAGTTCGGCATCGTCGCTGATTCGACCGACACTGCTGTTGATCTCGTTGGAAACCTGCGATTGCTGCTCCGCCATCGCGGCGATATCGTTGGTCAGATCGTACAACTGACTGACCGAGTCCGAAACACTGCTCATCTGTTCATCGGTGCGACCTATATCCTCAATACTGGCCTCAGCCGTAACACACACCGTTTCGATAACACTGACCGCCTGACCTACCTCACTCTGCAAACCATCGATTCGCTGCTGAATATCCTCGGTCGATTGCTGCGTCTTAGCGGCTAGCGCCCGCACTTCATCGGCCACTACAGCAAAGCCACGGCCCGATTCACCGGCACGCGCTGCTTCAATCGCCGCATTCAGCGCCAATAGATTGGTCTGCCCGGCAATATTCTTGATCACCTCCAGCACCACCTCGATCTGTTGGCTCTGGGACGCAACGCCATTCACCACCTTCGCCGCGTTGCGCACCTGACTCACCAGAGTTTCGATATCGTTACGAACACTGGTCGATATCTGACTGGCCTCACCACTGGCCTGACGAATCTGATCGACGCCTGCCAGGTTTTGCTGGATCCGCTCGGCAACCTGCTGCACTGACCCCACCATCTCGGTCATGGCACTGGAAACCTGACTCAGTTGATAACGCTGTCGTTCCACCGCCTCGTTAGCCTGACCGGACACACTGTGCATCGCCTCAATATGCTGACCCGTCTCGTCGGCTGCGGTATTCGCCTGACTGACTAAACGCTGGGTTTTTTCAACAAACTGGTTAACCGCCACAGCCATATCACCAATCTCATCGCGGCTATTGATACTGATTCGCTGGGTCAGATCACCCTCCCCCTGCGCCAAGTCATCAAGCGCCAAGGTTAAGGTATCAAGCTTACGGGTGATTCGAATCACCAGCATAGCCACCAGTGCCAGCACTAGCAGTACTGCCAACGTAACCAGCACCAACAAAATATTACGGTTTAATGTGGTCGCGGTTTGCTCGATCACCTGACGGGTGGCATCGCCGGTACTGCGATTCAGCTCACTGGCCTGTTGCAGCGACTGCTGTAACGATTGTTGCGCCTGCTCGGCTTCGCTGGCGATAGTCTGTTGGACCTGCCCCCGGCTGTTTGCAATCAGCTGCTCAAAGCGCTGCTCCAACGCTAAGGCCGCTTTCTGTGCAGGCTTCTCTGACATCGCCATCACAAAGCGACCGATCACCGACCCCTTTGGATTGATATCGGTTTCAATCAGGTAGATCTCAGCGTCTTGACGTGCCGCATTGATCACTTTATCCAGCGAACGCCTTCCCTCTCCTGCCGCCAGCAGCGCCTTAATTTTATCACTGCCTCGATCCAGATAGCGGGTCAGTGGTTTGCCTTCAGTATCCAGGTACGCTGCAAAAACAACCTGCTTATTGCGGTGCAGATCACGCACCAGACGTGTCAGCTCCGGTCCGTCCCTATCCCAGATCGCATCGGGTGAAACCAACGCCATCATCTGCGCCAGTGCATCGGCGCCCTGATGGGTAATATTGATTAAATCTTGTCCGACCTGCTGCTGCTCTTTCGATAACTGCCCGGTCAAGGTTTTGTCCAAACCCTCGGCAACATTGACCGACAGCTGCTCCATCGTCTGCGCCACCGCATCACCGCTGTTGGCTAGCGTACCGGTCAACTCATCACCGCCTCGCGTCAAAGTGGCCACGACGTCATCGACCATCGATGAGACACTACTTTGGCTGACCCACAGCGTCACCCCAACCTGAGCCACACTGATCAGCAACACCGCCATCACGACCGGGCGAAGCAAGCGGCTGTTCACCCCCATTAGTATTGAGTTCATTATTATTTACATCTCATTGTAAATTAGTGTCTATTGGACAAAAAACAGCGTGAAGTAGATCTCGCTGTTGATTATTCTGCATCATATAGAAAATTTCTGACAAAAATTACCGGTCTAAAACGATCAGCTGATTCAGATCAACTTACACCGCCAAATCGATAGATCATCGTAGGCTAGCGCTTTAGCAAGTGACCGATGTCATGCCAAGCAAACAGCCCAAGCACAGGCACTCTACGACAAGCTCACCATTTCAGGTCTACGCTTACCGTCATACTCGATAATCCGGACAAGCTGGCTGACCCACCGTGTTTCACATCGATCACGGCTTAAGCCGCTCGCATATCCTCAGGGACGTCGAAAAGCAGAAGACAAATTTCGGTCGACCCCAGCCGCTCTTCAGCCAGTAAGCGAGGTTTACACCATGCACCAGCGCTCAGCGCTATCAGCCAAGGATCCACTGTTAACCATCAACGATCCCCCCCCCTGCACCATTCTCAACCCGGCTTCGGCATCACCACTGTTGTTAATCTGCGACCACGCATCCAACTTTATTCCCCCCCACCTGCACGGATTGGGGCTGTCGGCAACACAGCTCAACGACCATATCGCCTGGGACAGTGGCTCGGCAGATCTGGTCCAGCTAATTTCGGACCGGTTGGAGTGTCGTGCCGTGCTGGCCAACTATTCGCGCCTGCTGATCGACGTCAACCGCGATCCGACCCTAAACGAATCTTCCTTAATCCCCCAACAAAGCGATATCACAACGATTCCCGGTAACCAGGATCTCAGCCCAGCACAACGGCACGAACGCGTACTGCGGATCTCTGACCGCTACCACGCCGAGATTGAGCGCCAACTGGATGCCCTAACGGCTTATACACCGGCTCCGATGCTTTTCTCTATTCACACGTTCACCCCCGCACTTCAAGGCAATGGCCAACCGCGCCCTTGGCACGCCGGAATGCTGTGGAACGCGGACCCCCGAATCGCTAAGCCCCTAATGGCCTACCTGCAACGCCACGAACACCTGTTGATTGGTGATAACCAGCCCTATTCGGGGCGTGAATTTGCTTACACCATTGACCGTCACGGCCACGACAGAGGCTTTCCCAACTGCGCAATCGAGATTCGTCAGGATCTACTGCAAAACCACGAATCTTGCCTGTGGTGGGCCGATATACTGAGCCAGGGACTGAGCGAAATCCTGAAACAGCCGCAGCTCCATCAGGTGAAAATGTTCGAATGATCAGAAAAGCCACAGATGCCGGTTAAATCGGTGCCGCCAAAACCCTTTACCCTCGGTATTGAAGAGGAGTACCTGCTGGTCGAGTGCGACAGCGGAAAACTGGCCGCCGACCCACCCGAAGCACTCTTCAAACGTTGTGCCAAGGCGCTGCCCAAGATGGTCACCCATGAGTTTTTGCGTGCTCAGATCGAGGTCGGCACTCCCGTGTGCCACAACATCGCCGAAGCGCGCGACAACCTCGGTTTTCTGCGCCAAACGGTCACCGAGATAGCCAACCACTATGATCTAACGATTATTGCGGCCTCCAGCCACCCCAGCGCTTTCTGGAGCGAGCAACAGCACACCCGACTTGATCGATACGACCTGTTAGAAGAAGACCTGCAAGGCGTGGTGCGGCGCCTGGTAACTTGCGGCATGCATGTTCATGCCGGTATTGCCGACGACGATCAACGTATCGACCTGATGAACCAGTGTGTCTACTTCCTGCCCCACCTGTTGGCGCTGAGCACCTCCTCGCCGTTTTGGGAAGGGGTCGACACCGGCCTAAAGTCATACCGGCTGTCGGTCTTTAATGAACTGCCTCGTACCGGCTTTCCCGACCATTTTGGCTCGTGGAGTGACTATCAGCGCCACGTTGAAGTGCTGGTCAAGGCGGGTCTGATCAAGGATGCCTCGATGTTGTGGTGGGATCTGCGGCCATCGTGTCGCTACCCGACGTTGGAAATGCGCATCACCGACGTCTGCAGCCGTATCGACGATGCCCTGTGTATCGCAGCACTGTATCTGGCAACGCTGAAGATGCTGACCAATCTGCGCGACAACAATCAACGCTGGCGTGAATATTCACCGATGCTGATCCGCGAGAATCGCTGGCGCGCACAACGCTACGGTATCGATGCCGGAATGATCGATTTTCGACTCGAAACCAAGGTCGATTTTGCCGAATTAGTAGAACAGTGGCTGGAGCTGTTGAAGCAATCGGCAGAACAACTCGACTGTGTTAACGAAATCGTTCACGCACGCACAATTCTGCAGCAAGGCACTAGCGCACATCGCCAGGTCGCGATTTACCAACAAGCCATTGCTGACGGAAATTCCAACGCTCAAGCTCTCAATTTGGTGGTGCGCTGGTTAATCAAAGAGACCGCTCAATCCGCCTCAGCATAGCCCAACGACTGTTCGCAAAAACCCACTCAATCAGCCAATCCTTTTACAATCGACAACGCTATTCCTCTTTCAATTCACGCTCGTCTCGCTATCAATCCGAATGACCGACCGGCCTGTAAAATTGTTGTAAAAAGCAACCTAACGGCCGGTTCCGTTGTCATACTGCAAGAGACCGAGTAGAGAAGTAGGGTTTGTTAACTTCTCTCTATCGCGGCTGTAGCGGCCCAGGGATCTAACAGAAAATTAGCTGCAGCACCCCCAATAATGACTTAACCAGCAAGGATTTTATCCATGTAACAGATCGCTGCAGCCTAACCGCATCGCGGCTGACGACAACGGAAGGTAACTGAAATGAGTATTTTTTCGAATTACAAAAACCGTTATGAAGCCACCCAGGAGGAGGAGCTGACCTTACAGCAGTACCTCGACCTGTGTAAGACCGATGCCTCGGCCTACTCCAGCGGTGCCGAGCGGATGCTCAAAGCGATCGGCGAACCCGAGCTGGTCGATACCGCTCGCGACCCTCGCTTGAGTCGGATCTTCTCCAACAAACTGATCAAGCGCTACCCGACCTTCCATGAGTTCTACGGCATGGAGGAGGCGATCGAGCAGATCGTTTCCTATTTCAAACACGCCGCTCAGGGGTTGGAAGAGAAGAAACAGATTCTGTATCTGCTGGGACCGGTGGGTGGCGGTAAATCATCACTGGCCGAGCGGTTCAAAGAGCTGATGCAACATATCCCCTTTTACGCCATTAAAGGTTCGCCCATTAACGAGTCACCGCTAGGGCTGTTTAATCCCGTAGAAGACGGGTCTATTTTGGAGGAGGAGTACGGTATTCCGCAACGCTACCTCAGGGGCACCATGTCGCCCTGGGCGGTTAAACGACTGCATGAGTTTTCCGGCGACCTAACCCAATTCAAAGTGGTCAAACTCTACCCGTCGATCCATGACCAGGTTGCCATCGCCAAGACCGAACCGGGTGATGAGAACAATCAGGACATCTCTTCTCTGGTCGGTAAGGTCGATATCCGCATGCTGGAGGAGTTCGCCCAGCACGATCCCGACGCTTACAGCTTCTCCGGTGGCTTGTGCCGTGCCAATCAGGGTGTGCTGGAGTTCGTCGAGATGTTTAAAGCTCCGGTCAAAGTGTTGCATCCGCTGCTGACCGCCACCCAGGAGGGTAACTACAACAGCACCGAGGGGATGGGATCGATCCCGTTCGAAGGCATTATTCTGGCCCACTCCAACGAGTCTGAGTGGCAGACCTTCAAAAACAACAAGACCAACGAGGCCTTTATCGACCGGGTCTATATCGTCAAAGTGCCTTACTGCACCCGGGTTTCCGAAGAGATCCATATCTACGAGAAGTTGCTCGAAAATAGCTCGCTCAACAAGGCGCCCTGCGCGCCCGATACGCTCAGCATGTTGGCCCAGTTCACCGTGCTGTCACGGATCATCGAGCCGGATAACTCCAACCTGTTCTCCAAGATGCGGGTCTACGACGGTGAGAACCTAAAAGATACCGACCCCAAAGCCAAGTCGATTCAGGAGTACAGTGACCATGCTGGGGTCAACGAGGGTATGGATGGGCTATCGACCCGGTTCGCTTTCAAGATTCTCTCCAAGGTGTTCAATTTCGACTCCTCGGAGGTTGCCGCCAACCCGGTTCACCTGCTTTACATCTTAGAGAAGGAGGTGGAGCAGCAGCAGTTCACCCAAGAGCTGCAGGAACGTTACATTGGGTTCATCAAAGAGTTCTTGGCGCCCAAATATATCGAATCTCTGGGCAAGGAGATTCAAACCGCCTACCTCGAATCCTACTCTGAGTATGGCCAGAACATCTTCGACCGATACGTTACCTACGCCGACTTCTGGATTCAGGAGCAGGAGTACCGCGATCCCGAAACCGGAGACATCCTCGACCGCAATGCCATCAGCGAGGAGCTGGAGAAGATCGAAAAACCGGCGGGCATCAGCAACCCCAAAGATTTCCGCCACGAGATCGTCAACTTTGTGCTGCGTGCCCGGGCTAACAATAACGGCAAGAACCCCACATGGCTCAGCTACGAGAAGATGCGCGCAGTGATCGAGAAGAAGATGTTCAGCAACACCGAAGACCTGCTACCGGTGATTTCGTTCAACGCAAAAGCCTCTTCCGACGACCAGAACAAACATGCCGAATTCGTCAATCGGATGATCGAGCGCGGTTATACCGAGAAGCAGGTCCGGTTGCTCTCTGAGTGGTATATCCGGGTCCGTAAATCGCAATAGCGATCACCCCGATAACGAGGGCATGCCCTATGAGCTATATCATCGATCGTCGCCTGAACGGCAAAAACAAGAGTTCGGTTAATCGGCAGCGGTTCTTACGCCGCTACCGCAAACATATCCGCAGGGCGGTGACTGACTCGATCAAACAGCGCTCGATTACCGACCTGGACAGCGGTTCGGAGATCACCATTCCCAAAGGCGATATCTCCGAGCCGATCTTTCACCACGGCAACGGCGGTATCAACAATCGGGTGCTGCCCGGCAACAAAGACTTTATCGTCGGCGACAAATTCAAACGCCCCGAAGGCGGGGGTGGCGGAGGCAGTGGCAGCGGTGCCAGCGACTCGGGCGAGGGCGACGACGATTTCACCTTCCAGATCAACCGAGACGAGTTTCTCGAATACCTGTTCGAGGATCTGGAACTACCACACATGGTCAAAAAACAGCTGCAGGACAGCAGTGATTACAAACTGACGCAAGCGGGCTATACCAACGAAGGAGCCCCGGAGCGGATCAATATTATCCGTTCGCTACGCAGTGCCCATGCCCGCCGTATCGCACTATCGGGCGGTAGTCGCCGTCAGGTACGACTGTTGCTGGAAGAGCAACAAGAGTTGATGGAGCAGCCTGAATCGAAGCAACGCAGCCTGCGGCTGGCCGAGATTGAGCAGGAGCTAATCATCCTGCGCGGCAAAATCAGTAAACTGCCGTTTCTCGATACCTTCGATCTCAAATACAACAATATGGTGCGCACCCCGATCCCCTCTTCAAAAGCGGTGATGTTTTGCGTGATGGATGTCTCAGGGTCGATGACTCAATCGATTAAAGATGTCGCTAAACGATTCTTTTTACTGTTATATCTGTTCCTTAAACGCGCTTACAAGCAGATCGACGTGGTCTTTATCCGTCACCATACTCAAGCTAAAGAGGTCGATGAGGATGAGTTTTTCTATTCGCGTGAAACAGGTGGCACCATCGTCTCCAGCGCGATCACAATGACCGCTGAGGTGATCGCCGAACGCTACCCGCCGTCGCAATGGAACATTTACGTTGCTCAGGCATCAGATGGCGACAACTGGGACGGTGATTCTGATTCCTGCCGTGAACTGTTACT
Organism: Motiliproteus sp.; assembly: GCA_036961355.1. Classification (GTDB taxonomy): domain Bacteria; phylum Pseudomonadota; class Gammaproteobacteria; order Pseudomonadales; family Balneatricaceae; genus Motiliproteus. Next base: position 85,350 of record JBALVL010000013.1, on the reverse strand, counting down.
CAATAAACTGATGCCGTTGGTGCAGTTCTTCGCCTATGTAGAGATCACCACGGGTGAGCACCAGAACCTATGGTTACAATACGAAAAAGTCCGGCAGCAGTTTCCCGATTTCTTCGCGATGGAGAGTATTCAGACTACTGCTGATATCTACCCCGTTTTCCGGGAGCTGTTCTCCCGCCGTGAGGAACACAAATAATGATCCGTTCGACCTCTGTTGTGTACACGTTTATTACCCGCCGAACCGCTATCACTGTGACACTGGCTGGACTACTTCTCGGCGGCTGCACCGCCCAATCTACCGAGCCGGATAAAACCGCGAATATGCTGCCCGATGGCGCGGTTCACTGCCCCACTCCAAAAGCCGAATCTGCAGAGTTGGTAGCCTGCACGATGAATTATCAACCGGTTTGCGGTGTTGATAAACACGGCATCCGAAAAGCACGTACGACCTACGGGAACGCCTGCGGTGCCTGCGCCGAGCCCGACGTGATCGGATACACCGAGGGGCCTTGTCCATGAGCCTGAATCCACTGTGATCTCAAGCCATGATCTTCAAACTGTGATCTTCAGACTATAACCGTCAAACCATGACCACCAAATTATGATCGCCAAACAATGACCTTCAACCTGTAACGTACGGTGAGGCTTAGATGAAAAAAACGTCACGAAAGCCACCAATATCAACCGATTCGGAATGGAGTTTCGAACTGTTGGAGCAGTACGATCATGAGATCGCCAAATCGGCTCAGCGGTTCGGCCTCGATACCTATCCCAATCAGATCGAGGTGATCACCTCCGAACAGATGATGGATGCTTACGCTTCGGTCGGCATGCCGCTCAACTATAATCACTGGTCGTTCGGAAAACAGTTTGTCAGCACCCATCAAAATTACCAGCGCGGCCACATGGGACTGGCCTACGAAATCGTCATCAACTCTTCACCCTGCATCGCCTACCTGATGGAGGAGAACACCATGACGATGCAGGCACTGGTCATCGCCCACGCCTGCTACGGCCACAACTCATTTTTTAAAGGAAATTACCTGTTCCGTACCTGGACCAATGCCAGCGGCATCATCGACTACCTGTTGTTCGCCAAAAAATACATCAACCGGTGCGAGGAGCAACACGGTATTGAGGAGGTCGAAAAACTACTCGATTCCTGCCATGCGCTGATGAATTATGGCGTCAATCGCTACCAGCGCCCCAGCCCGATATCCGCAGAAGAGGAGAAGAAGCGCCAACAGACCCGCTCCAATATTTTGCAGCAACAGGTCAACGCGCTGTGGGATACCATTCCCAAGAAGCCTGACGACGACTCAGACGCTTCCGATCCGTTTCAGTTTCCCAAAGACCCGGAGGAGAACATCCTCTATTTTCTGGAAAAAAACGCCCCCTTACTTGAACCCTGGCAGCGTGAAATCATCCGGATCGTGCGCAAGGTCGCACAGTATTTCTATCCCCAAAAACAGACTCAAGTGATGAACGAAGGCTGGGCCTGCTTCTGGCACTACACCCTGCTGCACGACCTTTACGACCAGGGACTGGTCAACGATGGCTTTATGTTGGAGTTCCTCCACTCCCACTCCAGCGTGGTCTACCAACCCCCGTTTGACAGTCCCCACTTCAGCGGCATCAACCCCTATACGCTCGGTTACAACATGATGCAGGATATTCGCCGCATCGCCGAGAACCCAACCGCGGAGGATCGCGAGTGGTTTCCGGAGATCGCCGGCACCGACTGGCGACAAGCGCTCGACGATGCGATGCGTAACTATAAGGACGAAAGTTTCATCCAGCAGTATTTGTCACCCAAACTGATGCGTGAGCTGCACCTATTCAATATTGTCGACGATGAAAAGAGGAGCGAACTGGAAGTTTCCGCGATCCATAACGAAGTCGGTTACCGGGATATTCGCCGAGCGCTCGCCGAGCAGTACAATCTGGGATCGCGTGAACCCAACATTCAGGTATGGAGTGTCGACATCCGGGGGGACCGCTCTCTGACCCTGCGGCACTTCCAGCATAATGGCAGGCCGCTCGGCAGCTCCACCGACGAAATGCTCAAACACCTGCACCGGTTATGGGGCTTTGACATTCATCTCGAATCGATACGTGACGACGAGGTTGTCGACAGTCACCACTGCCCCCCTCAGCAGCCAACAACCGAGTCGGATGCAGCCTGAGATGATGTCCGCCTCACGCAGAGTTTCGCTTAGCTGACGGCACAGTTTTGTCAAAGCAGATGTTATTGGTCAACAATGGTTGATGATCTTGTTATCGGCCTCGCTAGCGGCGTATGATCGGCACCCCTCCCTGTTTCGACCGCGACGATTTCAAGGTAGTAGTCCGTCATGACCGCGCCCCTCACTCTGTCACAACGTTTTGCCGAACTGGATCGATTGCTGTGCTGCAATCGCCACTTCTGGCAGCTACGCAGTTTTGAGTTAATGACTCCACCTTGGCACGATAGCCAACTGCAGTCGTGGTTAATATCACTGTCATCCATAGAACGTCAGCGATTACTGAACGATGACAAGCAGCGCGCCCAAGCCTTAACCCCTTTCATTCCACAAGCCGAACACTTGCTGCAGCTGTGCCAGGTCGACTCAGCGACCAGCAGCAGCGCAGAAACGAATTCCGAGGAAGCATCACCGGCCTGGCTTAGTTACCATATCCCCGGCCGAAAGTGGTCGCAGATCTGCGCCTTCGACCAGGCGTTGTACGATACCGACCGCCCCTTTATCGAATGGTGCGCGGGCAAAGGTCATCTCGGTCGACTACTGGCCCATCGCCACCAACAGCCGGTCACCAGTCTCGAGCTGCAACCCCAACTCTGCCAACACGGCCAGCAATTGGCCGATCAGCGTCGATTGCCCTGTACCCACCATGCTATAGATGTGATGAGTTCCGCCGCCAGCCAGCAGCTACAACCCGAGCAACATGCCGTGGCGCTACACGCCTGCGGCAAGCTGCATATTCGCCTGCTAGAAGAGGGAGTAAAACACGGAGTTAAGTCGATCAGCCTATCACCCTGTTGCTACCACTTAATTGATCTGCCAGACGATCAGCCCAGCCATCCAAGACGTTATCAACCGCTGAGCCAGATCGTGGCTACCAGTGCACTGCGATTAAACCGCGACGACTTAGGACTGGCGGTGCAGGAGACAGTAACCGCCGGTGCGCGCGAACAACGGCTGCGTCAGCAGCAGTTAAGTTGGCGGCTAGGGTTTGATCTGTTGCAACGACAAATCCGGGGCATCGATCGCTACCTCAACTGCCCCACCATCCCGCAATCACGGCTGTCGGGAAGCTTCACCGAATTTTGTCATTGGATGGCCGAACGAAAACAGCTGAGCCTACCCGCAGGAATCGATTTCGAGCAGTTTGAACAACGGGGCCTGCAACGAGTACAAACCACCCAGCAGATCGAACTAGTGCAGCAGCTATTCCGTCGCCCGTTAGAGTTGTGGCTGGTGCTTGATCGCGCCCTCTATCTGCAACAGCATGGATACCAAGTCACACTTCAACAGTTCTGCAGCCGCCAGCTTACGCCAAGAAATCTGCTGATTCAGGCACGACAATAAGTCCGATAACAGGATCAGGTATTACCAGAACCGTAGAGATCGCTCTCACGAACAGCACCATGCTTAAGCCATGCCGGACGCCAATAGATAACAACCGCCAGCCACAAGTAGCCACAGCAGTAACGCCCGATTGAACAGTTGCAGCGACCGTTCGATATCAACAGCTTGCGCCGCAGGGCCACACCCCAACACCGTTCGTTGTTTGAGCTTACCCTGATACACCGCCGCACCGCCTAACGTGATCGCTAACGCCCCAGCCCCGGCCGCCATGGTCGGGCCACCGTTAGGACTGTCGTACAACGGTGCCTGCTGCCGCCAGCAAGTTAACGCCTTTCGTGTCTGGCCAACCAGCGCATAACTCAACGCACATAACCGTGCAGGCAACCAGGCCAGCAGGTCGTCAAAGCGGGCGGCAGCCCAACCAAAGTGCAAATACTGTGGCGTTCGATAACCCCACATCGCATCAAGCGTGTTGACTAGCCGATGCGCCAGCGCGCCGGGCAAACCCGCCACGGCAAACCAGAACAGCGTGGTGAAGCAGGCATCATTGCCATTTTCCAGTACCGACTCGACGGTCGCCTTGCTGATATCTGCCTCATCCATTGATTCGGTATTACGGCTGACGATGTAACTCGTGCGAAGTCGGGCTTGAGCGAAGTCGCCCGCCAATAGCGGCAGGGCGATAGCCCGCGCATGCTCAACAAGACTTTGCCTGCCGATGCAGAAATAGAGCCCAACCAGCTGCAGCCACCACCCCGACTCAAACAGCTGTAGCAACCAAACGACAGCCAACACAGGCAGGCCAACCAGCAGTAACATTGCCGCCGTACCATGCAGCCGCAGCTGTAACCCTGAGTCTGAACCGGGGACACTGCTCACCTCTCGGTTGAAGCGTTTTTCTACCGCGTCCACCGCCCGGCCAAACCCTACCAGCGGGTGCCAACAACGCAACTCACCCAGCAAACGATCGAGCAACAGCGCGACTAGCATCAACCACCATGCAAGGTCGATAGCCGATAACGATTCGAGAAGGATAGTTACACCAGGTGGCACAGGTCGATTTCCAAAAATCCCCAAGAAAAACACTGTCAAAGCCAGAAACCTAGGCCGAGGGGCAGAGCGACCAAAGCGCCGCTAACTTAAGCCCCCTTTTGTGCAAAATCAAGGTGCCAGAAATGATGCCACAAAAAAATCGGAGAATATTTTGGCCGTGCCCAGATCACCCATACTGGCTTGGGTCACTTGACTCAGACCAAAGGCCAATTCCACCGTATTGATTTACGCCTAAGCTTGGAAAACCCCTTCGTTATCCCCATTATGGCCTTTCAACTCTCTTTATTGTCGTCCCTGGCCCGTCGAGAACTGTCACCCCATGAATACCCTTTCTCTGCAACAACGCTTTTTGACGCTACGTAGCCACAAGGCTTTCGAGCTTTTCGTCGTTTTTGTCATTATCGCCTCAGCGCTGCTGGTCGGCGCCAAAACCTACGATCTACACCCATTAACACAGACCATCGCGACCTGGCTCGACCGCCTGATCACGCTGATCTTCCTGATCGAAATCACGATTCGATTTATCGGAGAAAAAAACAAAATCGATTTTTTCAAAGACCCGTGGAACATCTTCGACACCCTAATCGTTACGATTAGTCTGGTGCCGATCGAAAATACCGATATGGCGCTGGTAGCGCGGTTGGTGCGGGTCTTTCGGGTACTCCGGATGGTATCGATCATCCCTGAACTACGGATGCTGCTCAATTCACTGATCAAGGCGCTACCGCAGCTCGGCTACGTGCTGTTGCTGATGTTCATCATCTTCTACATCTATGCCGCGATGGGCAGCACACTATTTCATCAGATCAACCCCGTACTCTGGGGTGACGTCACTATTTCGCTGCTGACATTATTCCGAGTGATGACGTTCGAAGATTGGACCGACGTGATGTACGAAACGATGGCGGTCTATCCATTGAGTTGGACCTACTACATCAGTTTTATCTTCTTCACCGCTTTCGCCTTCCTTAACATGGTGATCGGCATCGTCGTCAACGTCATGAACGACGAACACAACAAGGTACTCAAGCAGAAAGCGTTGGATGCGCACGAGCCAACCATCGCCGATATCTACCACAAGCTCGAAGCGATGGAGAAACGACAGTTACAGGCCGAAACACAACATCGCGAAAACGACCAAAAAACAGTGTAATTAGACAACATTATTCCCCGTTCATCAGCGGTGCATCGGCATTCTTGACGTTATCCATCACCACCAAAGGACGGGTCTGGAGCACATAGGGGAGAGTACTGCTCTATGCTGCTTAGATTGGCAACGATCGATAGCCGGTAGCTTGGCCAGAAATGACGCCCTGTGATACCGGACGGCAACAACCTCGGGTGGCATCAAACTCCATGGAGTGAGTTGATAAACCGATGACGGCAGAACAGATTCAGATCTCATCTATCTTGATGGTGGCTTTTGGCCTGTTTATCTGGGGCCGCATTCGCCACGATATCGTGGCGGGGATCGCCCTGGGACTTTGTGTGCTGCTGGGACTGACACCGGCCAGCGACGCGTTTCTGGGGGCAGGTCATCCAGCGGTGGTGACCGTTGCAGCGGTACTCGTGATCAGTGATGCTCTGAAGCGCTCGGGCGTGGTGGATCTGGTCACTCAGCACATGCTCGGGGTCACCGAAAACCCGTTGATGCATGTACTGTCGCTGACCTCGATTGTGGCGATAGCATCGGCCTTTATGAATAACGTCGGCGCTCTGGCATTGATGCTGCCGGTCGCTCTGGCCACCGCCGCAAAACACCAACGCTCTCCCGCCATGCTGCTGATGCCGCTGGCATTTGGCAGCATTCTTGGCGGGATGGCCACCTCGATCGGCACCCCGCCCAATATCATCATCGCCTCCTTACGCACACAAAGTGCCGGAACGCCGTTTTCCTTATTCGATTTCAGTGCGGTCGGTGTCACCGTGGCAGCCATCGGTGTGCTCTTTGTTTCGCTGATTGGCTGGCGCTTGATCCCCAAGATCAGAATGAGCAAAAGCCCGGCAGAACAACTGTTCTCTATCGACGACTACCTCACCGAGGTGATCGTTACCGACAGCTCCACGTTGATCGGAACGCAGATCAGCGCGCTGGAAGAACTGCACGAAAATGACGTCACCATTATCGGTATGGCGCAACGACACGGAAGGGTCAGGCACGCGTCACCGGGCCACCTGCTTGAAGCAGGCGATATCCTGATACTACAGGCAGACCCCAATGATATTCAGCCGGTGCTCGACAGTTATGATCTGGAGTTAATCACCAGCGCGGACGGAAAATATAAGCAGATGACCGGTGGTGAACAAACCCTAGCCGAAGGTGTGATCCAGCAAGGGTCGATACTGGCAGGACAAGAGGTGAGTCAATTTCGGCGCATCAGCGGCAGCACACTGGCGCTGGTCGGCTTAGCGCGTCAGGGGCAACAAATTCGCCGCAGACTGCGCCGCCAAATTTTTCAGGCCGGCGACATTTTACTGCTACAAGGCAGTGCTGAAAGTGTCGAAACACAGTTGCCGGTACTGGGTATGCTGCCATTAGCCGAGCGAAACTTAAGCCTTGGAAATCCCCGCAGAGTAGCACTGGCTGTCGGTATATTTGCTTTTTCTATCGGTCTGGGCGTCGCCGAAGTGTTACCCCTGACGATCGCCTTTATGCTGGCTATTCTGGCCTACCTGTTGGTTAACATCCTCACGGCAGAACAGCTCTACCTGCCGATCGACTGGCCGGTGATTGTGCTGTTGATGGCGATGATCCCCGTAGGACGAGCGCTGGAGAGTACCGGTCTGACCCAGTTATTAGCCTCGCAGATACTCGGGATCACCGAGCAATATCCGCTGTATCTGACGCTGGGGTTGGTGCTGGTGGTAACGATGTTTCTCTCCGACGTGATCAATAATGCCACCACCGCCATCGTCATGGCGCCGATCGCGATAGGCATCGCTCAAGGGCTCAACGTCAACGCAGACCCCTTTCTGATGGCCGTTGCCGTCGGCGCTTCTTGCGCCTTCCTGACACCCATCGGTCACCAGTCGAACACCCTGGTGCTGGGACCGGGGGGTTATGCCTTCGGCGACTATTGGCGTATGGGATTGCCGCTGGAAATTATTATCGTAGTGATCGCAGTACCGATGATCATTCTGGTCTGGCCGCTGTAGTCGTTCTTATCTAAAACCCTCCCTGAACAAGGGCAATCAACACACGCTTTAGGACTTAATCAGAGTCTCCTTAGACAAGCGGTCAAAGGCCTAATTTAAAAGACGACTGTTCTCAAGCCATTTTTGAAGACCCGCTGACCGACATGATATTTCACCGCCCGTGCCAGCGTTTGTGCCTCCATATCACGACCGACCTGGGTCAGATGCTGCGGGTCATGACTGTGGCTTACCCGCTCGACCATCTGGTCGATAATCGGCCCTTCATCCAGATCAGCGGTAACATAGTGCGCAGTCGCACCGATCAGTTTCACACCGCGTTGGTATGCCTGATAGTAGGGTTTAGCCCCCTTAAAACCGGGCAAGAACGAGTGGTGAATATTGATACAGCGCCCCTCCAGCTGCCGACAAAGCGTGTCGGATAACACCTGCATATAGCGCGCTAACACGACCAATTCAGAACCTGTCTGCTCAACGAGTTGCAGCAACCGCGCTTCCTGCCCCGGCTTAGTCTCTTTGCTAACTGGCAGATGGATAAACGGAATACCTTCGCGCTCGACCAGATGACGCAGATCGTCATGGTTGGACACAACCGTGGTGATTTCAACATTCAACTCTCCGGTTGAGCAGCGATACATCAGATCACGCAAACAGTGATCATACTTCGACACCATGATCAGCACCTTGGCGGGCTGGTCGGCGTCGTGGATCCCCCACTCCATCTCAAAGCGCATCGCGGTGACTTCAAAAGCGGCCCGTAGTTGGTCCACACTGGGGTTCTTTTCGCCTTCGAAAACAAATTCAATGGTGGAGAAGAAACGTCCCGAATCCATATCGTCAAATTGATGAAACTCCTTAATAAAACACCCCCGGTCAGCCAGGAAGTTACCCAAGGCGGCAACGATACCGCTGCGCCCAGGGCAGGAGACTTTTAAGAGATAGGCGGGTTTGTTTTTCATCATTAAATCCAATCGTGATTGAGGTATTTTAAAAGGGGGCGAGACGCACACAGTACCGATTGGGTACTGTGTATTTCTCGCTTTTCGTTGGAATGTCTTGGCGTACCGACGCGCCGAATGCCTTGGCAGGTGCTCTTGCCGTCAACCTTGCTGTCACTCGTCAGGGTGCGGCGTTTAGCACGACTGGCATTAGAGTTTCATCCGGCTACCGGACGGGTCGTACAGAGCACGCAACGACGCTTGCGCACTAAATCGTTTCTTGGCGATCTCGATCTCGAAACTGGCCGCGTCCAGCCGATCTTTGGTCAACCCGGCAACATCGACATAACCCATGCCGATCGCAGCACCGACGGTATGGCCGTACATCCCTGAAGTCAGGTAACCGGCAATCTGGCCATCCAGCACAATCGGTTCGTTGTGGTACAGCAACGGCTCAGCATCATCGAGTTTAAACTGCACCAAGCGACGGTCCGGCACCCCAGCCGCCTTTGCGGCCAAAAATGCCTCACGACCGATAAAGTCGCTGGCATCGGGCTTAGCCGCAAAGCTCAAACCGGCCTGCAGCAGATTGTCTTCTGAACCGATATCGTGGCCCCAGTGACGAAAACCTTTCTCCAGCCGCAAGCTGTTCAGCGCGTGCAGGCCAACATTACGTAACTCAAAGGCGGCACCGGCCTGCTGCAACTTACGGTAAAACTCAACGGCCATTGCCGATGGCACAAAGATCTCCCACCCCAGTTCACCGACATACGAGAGTCGTTGCAACCAGACCCGAACTCCCGCCACCATCGCGAAGCGACCGCTACCAAAGACAAACCCTGTAACGCTAATATCGGTCTCCGCCAACGTCTCAAGCACCGCGCGCGCATTCGGCCCCTGTAACGACAGGCAAGCATATTCGGCGCTCATGTCTCGTAACTGCACATCGCCCTGTAGGTTCTTCTTCAGGTGCCACCAATCGCGGTTATACGAACCGATACCGGTCGTCACCATGTAGCGGTCACTGGCCAGTTTTGACAGCGTGACGTCGGCTTCGATGCCGCCACGCGGATTGAGCCACTGGGTATAAATCAGCGAGCCTTGCTCGACCGCCACATCACCAGCGCAGATCCATTGCAGCGCTTTCTCGGCATCGGTACCCGACACCTCGAACTTGCCGAACGACGAGATATCGTAAACCCCGACATTTTCACGCATTGCCCGATGTTCGCCGGCAGAGCTATCAAACCAATTCTGCCGCTTGTAGCTATATTGATACTCGGCTTTGGCACCGTCCTGTGCGAACCAGTTTGGTCGCTCAAACCCACCGACCTCACCAAAACACGCACCGTGCTTTTTCAGCTCCTGATGCAGCGGCGAGCACTGCTTGTCACGGCCTGTTTGATACTGATAGAAAGGCCAGTGCATGGCATAGGTATGGCCCAACGCTTCGGGAATTCGCTCTTCGATATAAGACTGGGTTCGCTGCGCCGGATTATGACGACGGACATCACATTCCCAGATATCGCCCGAGGGATGACCATCGACAATCCAGTCGGCCATCAGCATACCCAGTCCGCCACCGGCACCGATGCCTTTGGAGTTAAGACCGCACGCCACAAAGAAGTTATCGACCTCAGGGGTCGGGCCCAGCAGATGCAGGTTATCCGGGGTAAAACTCTCTGGGCCGTTGAAGAAGGTGCGAATACCAGTCTCTTCCAGTGCCGGAAACGTTTCCATGCTACTCATCAGGTACGCTTCGATATGGTCAAGCTCACACGGGAACTCGTCAAAGCAAAAATCCTCCTGAATCCGATCCATCGAACAACCGCGGGCATTATGCTCGAACCAACCGACCAGCATCTTGCCGGTATCTTCTTTGAAGTAGATCCCTTTATCGAAGTCCCTCAGGACCGGACGCCGGGTCAACCCCTTCATCTCTTCGGTCACCACATAAAAATGTTCACAAGCGTAGAGCGGTAGGTCAACACCGATCTTAGCGGCGACATCGCGCGACCAAAGACCACCGGCAAGCACCACCTTATCGGCAACAATCGAACCTTGATCCGTTTGCACCCCTACCGCCTGGCCGCCTTCGACCAAAATTTCTTCGACCTTGATCCCTTCGAGCACTTTGGCACCGTGCATGCGTGCCCCTTTGGCCAACGCCATGGTGGTATCAATAGGATTGGTCTGGCCATCTTTTTCGATATAGAGCGCACCGACGATACCCTCGATATCGATTCCCGGATAAAGCTCAGCCAGTCGATCGTTATCGATCATCTCGGACTCAACGCCGAACACCGAAGCCATCGACGAGGTGCGTTGCAGCTCTTCCAGACGCTCTTCGGTACGCGCCACCGACAAACTGCCGATCTGGCGATAGCCGGTGGCCTGACCGGTTTCCTCCTCCAGTGACGCATACAGCTCGTGACTGTATTTCGCCAACTGGGTCAAATACGGGGTCGGCCACAGCATGCTTACCAGACCTGCCGCGTGCCACGTGGTGCCACAGGTCAGCTGTTTGCGCTCTAACAAAACCACACCCTTAACGCCGCGTTTAGCCAGATGATAAGCGATAGAGCAACCGACAATACCGCCACCAATGACCACGACCTGCGCCTTGGCAGGCAATTTATTTTTATCTGTCATAACGTCAAAATACCCTGTTGGCGATTAAACACAGTCGCAACGAAGCGGCGCAATAGCTGTTGGAAATAGTTGTAAGTTTTACTTCCAGTAAGAAACATAGCGGCCATCTCGGATACCGGCTATTGCTTGTCAATACAGCGATATTTACACGCAACAATCGACCAAACAATTGACATTTTTTATTTAATTGGTAATTTTAATTACCACTAAACACCGCTTCAAAGCGGTCTACTCACCGCCAAACCGCACAAGGAAAGGTCATGAGCCGACCCAACGTAGTTGATTTCCGAAAGCTGCCGCCGCTGAAGGCGCTCAGAGGTTTTGAAAGTACCGCAAGACTTCTCAGTTATCGCAAGGCGGCCGAGGAACTAAGCCTGACCCACCCGGCCATCAGCCATCAGATTCAGTCGCTAGAACAGAGTCTTGGCACCAAACTTTTCATTCGCGAAGGTCGTTACAGTGTGCTCACCGATGAGGGCAAACGTTTTTATCCGATAGTACGCGAAGCGCTGGAACTGCTAACCAACGGCAGCGAGGCCATACGGCGAAGCAGCCGCCGTCCTTCGCTGCGGATACAGACCTATATTTCGGTCTCTATCCGCTGGTTATCACACCGTCTTCCCCGTTTCAGAGCACTGTACCCCGAGCTGGAGTTGCATTTGATATCCAGCATCCAAGAGCAAAATTTTGACGAGATCAATGCCGACATCGGACTGATTTTCTGCCGTACTCCTCCCGATAAGCGCTTCCACTGGGTACCCTTGATCCAGCCCAAGCTGTTCCCGGTCTGCAGTCCCGAGCTGATTGCAGCTCATTCGCAGCCACTGCAACCGCAACAGTTGCTGGATTTCCCGTTACTGACCGTTACCTCCGAGTCCTGGCAATGGCAGGACTGGTTTGATTCGGCGGGGCTGGGGTCGGTCAAAGCGGATCGTTCGGTCAGCGTAGACAGCACCGCTATCGCGCTGGAGATGGCGATGGATGGTGAAGGTATCACCTTACTCAACGGCCCTTTTGCCGATAAAGACCTCAAGGCAGGTCGATTGGTTAAACCGGTATCGCACTATGCCGAAGGGTTAGGCGAATGGGGTTTAATATGCCGCAAAGATATGCGCCAACATCCCCCTGTCAGCGCCTTTATCGATTGGCTACAGAGCGAATGTTAGGTGTTCATTGGGACGATAAAAGCCCAGTTGGGGCACTAGCCCCTTTACAAGACTCTGACCTTCACAAGAGCCCTAGTCCTCACGAGCGCCCTGACCCTCACGGGTGAAGCCGTAACTCAGATCGATGGGGTTATCGAGTTGACGCGCGTAATGGTGGCCCGAATAGGTTGCCTGCGCGATCGTTCCGGGCGCCAAGCAATCGCCGATAGCAATCACCTCTTTAATACCACGGGCACGGTACTGCTCTTCTCTGCTCAGGTAATCCTGATACAGCGCATCGTTGGGGACTCTTGAGGTCACCGGTATCAAGACATCAACAGCCACTTGCTGCAAGCGTCCGGTATAACCGCATTTCAGTGACGCCTGCCCCTCTTCGATCGACCCCAGTGAGTGCTTACACACCAGCTTAATCCCCAGCTCCATCAACCGCGACTGGATACGCTCCTGCTCCAATGTCTGCTCGGCCCAACCTGCTACCCGGTCATCCGGTGTCACGTAGACCACCTTGCAGCCGTGAGCGTGCAGCTTTTCTGCGATACAACCTGCCATGTAATAGTGGTCATCGTCATACACCAACACGGTCGAGCCGCTGGCCGGCAGCTCACCTTTAAGCACCGCGTTAACACCCAACACCGGAGTGCCTGCATCGACCGCTATCGGCTTAAAATGGCTACGGCCGATACCATCGGTACGCCAGTGCGATCCGGTGGCCAATACGATCCGCTCAAAGCCGAACTCCAGGATATCGGCGGCGCACAGGTCGCTATCGCGGTAGATGTTGACGTTGGGGTGACGACTCAGCAACAAGGTGCGGTAATCAGCCACCCGAATCCACTCCTGCAAACCCGGTAGCTGCGTTGCCTCCTGCTGTACCCTGCCACCGAGTTCGGTGGTTTTTTCGGCGATAACCACCTCATAACCACGATTTGCCAAGGCTAAACCACACTCAAGTCCGGCCGGACCGGCGCCAACTATCAGCACCTTATCAGACGACTGCGCCGCAGGGATCCGTTCAGGATGCCAACCTTTACGAAACTCTTCACCGGCGGTTGGGTTTTGGGTACAACGCACCGGGACTGCCTGATAATCGGAAACGGTACAGATATTACAACCGATGCACTCACGGATCTCATCAGTACGCCCCTGTTTGATCTTCTGCGGCAAAAACGGATCGGCAATCGAGGGTCGCGCGGCCCCGATCAGGTCAACGATGCCTCGTTTGATCATCGACGCCATGGTATCGGGCGAGGTAAAACGCCCGACCCCGACCACCGGCTTGTTGGTGACCTGCTTAACAAAACTGACGTAATCTTCCTGATAACCCTCTTTGGCCCAGCGGGATCCCTGGGTGTCGTTCGCCCAACCTGAGATATTCACATCCCACAGATCGGGAATCTCGGCCAGCATCGAGACAATCTCACGGCCCTCCTCTTCACAACGCAGGCCATGCTCGCCCTGTAACTCTTCGACCGCCAGCCGTACAGCAACAGCACAGCTATCGCCGACCGCCTCCTTGGTATCAGACAGTACCTCTTTGAGCAGCCGCACCCGGTTTTCCAAGCTACCGCCGTACTGATCGGTACGCTGGTTATAACGCGCCGACAGGAATTTCATCAGTAGGGTCATGTTATGACCGGCATAGTTATAGATGATGTCGTAACCGGCCCGCTTAGCTCGCAACGCCGCATCACGATGCCATTTGCGAAATGCATTGATGTCGGCCAGGGTCATCTCCCGAGCCTGATAAGGGTCGAGCAGGCCGGGAATTGCGCTGGGTGCCAACGGCGGCTGACGGCTGTAATAATTACCACTGTCCGAGCCGCTGTGGGCAAGTTCGATACCTGCCAGAGCACCGTGCTGATGCACCTTGTCGACCATGTTGATATGCGCAGGCAGATCGCTGTCATCCCACAACCGATAGATCGCCAACGACGAACGGTCTGTTGATGGGTGAATCTCGCACTCCCCGGTACAGACCGTGCCCCAACCGCCTTCCGCTTTCATCGCCCGGAACGCGGCCATCGTCTCAGGATATACGGTCCCCATACCACTGGCATGCGGCACTTGGTAAAAGCGATTCGGGGCCGTGACCGGACCGATCTGTATCGGCTCGAACAGTACAGCGTGTTGTTTTGCGGTGCTCATAAACATTCCTGTTTGCGGTGATGGAGTCAGCAGCAGAAGATGTCCCACCTATCCAAACTCTGAGCATGGGATGGGCATAAAGATCAACATGTAGCCAGCGGGTACCACACATTATTGGCACCAATAACGCCGATACTGGGCTTTAGTGAAGCGCAGAACAATTTATTTTATTTTCACCTGTGGAAAGAAAACCTACCTATAAGCGCCAATAGGTCAGCGTTAACCTGCCAATAAACACCTGATCGGGATACAAAAACGGCCGATGCATCACTGCACCAGCCGTTGTTCTCGCCATTGTACTCATCGTTGTAACAGATCAGCCAACCGGCCCTTTTGGAACGGCCGTTGACGGAGCGCGACGCTAATCGATCTGGTCCAGCCCCTGACACGCCATGGCAACCGCTTTAAACACCGCACGGCCTTTGTTCATCGTTTCCATCCACTCCAACTCGGGAATCGAGTCCGCTACAACCCCGGCACCGGCTTGAATATGTAAACGTTTGTCCTTGATCACAGCGGTACGGATGGCGATAGCGGTATCCATATTACCGCTCCACGACAGGTAGCCCACCGCGCCGCCGTAAACACCCCGTTTGGTCGGCTCCATCGAGTCGATAATCTCCATCGCCCGAATCTTCGGTGCGCCACTGAGTGTCCCCGCCGGGAACGTCGCCCGCAGCACATCGATGGCACTCATCCCCGGTTTTAGCTGGCCGGTGACGTTCGACACGATATGCATCACGTGCGAATAACGTTCGATCACCATCTTATCGGTTAGCTCGACCGAACCGATCTCGGCGACCCGACCGACATCGTTGCGACCCAGGTCGATCAACATCAGGTGCTCGGCGATCTCTTTCGGATCGGCCAGCAACTCTTTCTCCAACGCCAGATCATGCTCTTCGGTCTTGCCGCGTTTACGGGTACCGGCGATCGGTCGTACCGTCACCTCGCCATCTTCGAGCCGTGCCAGAATCTCCGGCGATGATCCCACCACGTCGAAGTCACCCAGATTAAGCAGATACATATAAGGCGATGGGTTAAGACTGCGCAGAGCCCGATACAGATCCAGCGGTCGTGCTTCAAACGGGATCGACATCCGTTGAGAAATCACGGTCTGCATCACATCGCCAGCCAGGATATATTCTTTGATCCGCTCGACTGCCGCTTTGAAATCCTGCTCGGCAAAGCCCGACTTAAAATCACTCTCTTCGATCTGTTGTCGCTGCAGCCCGGTATCGTGCACCGGGGTCGCGCCTCGCAACTGCACGATATGCTGGTCGAGTTTGCGTTGCGCCTGAGCAAAGGCATCCTGCTGCGACGGATCGGCATGGCAGACCAGCATCAGTCGACCACTGAGGTTATCAAACACCACCACCTCATCGGATACCATCAATAAAATATCGGGGGTCTCAAGATCGTCGTTGGGTATATTGTTCAGTCGAGGTTCGATATAACGGACGGTATCGTAACCAAAGTAGCCGACCAAGCCGCCGTTAAAACGCGGCAGGCCATCGATCTCCGGCACTTTGAAGCGAGCTTGGAACTCTTCAACAAACGCCAGCGGGTCATCATGCTGGCACTGCTCAACCAGTTCGCCGTCGGTCTCCAGCCGAATATCGTTACCCCACACTTTTAAGACGGTTCGGCACGGTAGTCCAATGATCGAATAGCGACCCCATTTCTCCCCACCCTGAACCGACTCCAGCAAGTAGCTGTAGGGGCCATGGGCCAGTTTTAGATAAGTACTCAACGGTGTGTCGAGGTCTGCCAATACCTCACGCATTACCGGAATGCGGTTATAGCCCTGTTGGGCCAGCTCAGCAAAATATTCGGGGGTCATGTTGATTCCAACGGTGTCAAAAAATAACGTTTGGCACGCCTGTGCAAAGCACGCAGTCGAGCCGGAATAAAACCAAGATCAGTGCTGCAGACGCCATCGCCAACGTAAGCTGGGCCGAACGATCGACGGAAGGGTGTAAAAACTGACGGGATTCAAAATAACACCTGAAACAAGCTAGGGATAAAGTAGCATCAAAACTACAACAGCTCGGTAACACAATCAACTAACCAATCGGGTTGACTAGCTGCCACCGGCTGCGGAAAGCTGTAGCCGTAACTCACCGCTACAACCTTAACACCGGCAGCTCGGGCGGCTCCGACATCGGCCGCCGAGTCGCCGACCATCAGCGCTTTGTCCGCCGTAACGCCAACGTGCTGCAAACAGTGTTGCAACGGTAACGGATGCGGTTTCTTCTGCGCTAGGGTATCGCCGCCAATCACTTGGCCAAAGAAACCGTCCAGTTCCAGCGTTTGTAATATCGAGGGGAGAAACTGCGCCGGCTTATTGGTCACCAGAGCCATGGCTACCGAACGTCGCTGCAACTCTCGTAAACACTCAAGCACGCCGGGGTAAAGCTGTGCGGCATGCTCGGCACCATCACTACAACCACTATAAGCGCTCATAAACAGATCAAAGGCGTGCTGCTGCAACCTTTCCGGTAATGACGGATCGACCTCACGGCTGTCGCTCAGTGCGCGTTTGACCAGCATCGGCGCACCGTTGCCGATCCATTGACGTACCTTATCCAGCCCCGCTTCAGGCCGATTGAGCTGAGTCAGCATGGTATCAACCGCCTGCGCTAAGCTCGGCGCACTGTCGATCAACGTGCCGTCGAGATCGAACATCACCAGTTCGACCCCGTCCAGCGGACTAGCCTCACTCAGCACAACCAGTTCAGACTCAGCAGCCGTGCAGGCACCAGGATTATTCATTGCCAGATCCTTTATTACTAATGACCCGCTATTGCTGATGGCCGTTATTAATGTGCAAACCGTCTAAGCCTTCTCGGCGCGGGCCAACTGTTGGCGCATCTGGGCGATCGTAGCGGCGTAATCGTCGGTATTGAAGATCGCAGATCCTGCCACAAACATATCGGCACCGGCAGCGGCGATCTCGGCAATGTTAGCGATACCGACGCCACCGTCGACCTCCAAACGGATATCGCGGCCGCTGGCCTCGATCCGTTGTTTAACTAGTTTCAGCTTATCGAGTGTCGAGGGGATAAACTTCTGACCGCCAAAACCGGGGTTAACCGACATCAGCAGAATCATATCGAGACGATCCATGACATGGTCGAGATAGTGCAACGGTGTGGCCGGGTTGAATACCAGTCCAGCCTGACAACCGCCGTCTTTGATCAGTTGCAAGCTGCGATCGATATGCTCACTGGCTTCGGGATGAAAGGTGATATAGCTGGCACCAGCATCGATAAACTCGGCGATCATTCGGTCAACCGGCTTAACCATCAGGTGGACGTCTATCGGCGCGGTGATACCGTGCTTGCGCAACGCTTTACACACCATAGGACCGATGGTCAGATTGGGGACATAATGATTATCCATCACATCGAAATGCACCACATCGGCACCGGCGGCCAGAACATTCTCAACCTCTTCACCCAATCGGGCAAAATCGGCGGACAAGATAGAGGGGGCGATCAGAAAATCGGTCATGGTCATTCTCGGCTGGATTAACACGGCTGCAGCACCACATCCAAGATACAGTGATTCAGCATATGGCTTTATTGAAGGCGTATTCTAACCGAATCCGACTCGAAATCAGCCTATTCCTTGGCCCTTATCAAATCATCGTTATCGAGGCTACCATCGGACACAGAGCGTAAGGATTTGGTGCAGGCCAGTCAGCCAATCGTACCACCAGCTGTACCCGCCGCTAACAACGCCTTATTGCCGTTACAGTTGGGTTCGCCCGCTATAGCTGGGTATAATCCGGCAATGACTAACCTTATTTCGACTATTATCACTAATCGACTGAAATGCCGGTCACTTTTAGCGATCTCCTCATCGTTGTTGCCAACCCTGCTACTTTCTGTGGTGGCTACGCTGGCACTGCACACAGTCGCAGTCCAGGCTGCCGACGAGCCGGTTTCAGCTGCCGAATCCAACAGTGGAAGCGACCCGCGTATCCTTCCAGACCTGGAGCAGGAACGGTTACAGGCGCTGGCCGACAGCCAACTGCCCGACACCGATATTTTATGGCTCGAAACCCAACACGAGTCATTTCTGGGGCTGTTCCAACCGGCCAACGCGGCTGCTCCCAAAGGTGCCGTTTTACTACTCCATCATGATCGCACCAGCGCCGACTGGCCCGGCGCTATTACAACCTTGCGCCACGGTTTACCCGATCAAGGCTGGCACACGTTATCACTGGCTCTGCCCGATGAACCCGAATATATCCCGCCACGGCTGGTCGATATCGAGTTATCAGGGCGCGATAAAATAGCCAGCACCGCGAGTGCGAGTGTTGCCAGCCCGCCGCCACAACCGGTCGCTGATACGGACACCGATTCTGACAAGCTGGCCGAGCACTTCGACCAAATCAGCGCCCGTATTGACGCCGGTCTGGCGCACCTGACCCAGCTACAACCTGAAAAATTACTTATTGTTGGACAAGGAAGCGGCGGTTACTGGGCACTGCGTTATACGGTCGATAAAGATCAGCAACCGCTTCTTTTTCCTGTATTGATCGATACGGTACCACCGGTCACGCCGACTGAACCGCCGTTGATCGAACTGATCGAAAAGCTGCAACGCCCTACGCTGGATCTGTACCATGGCAACGGCCTGAAACAACAACGGATCGAAGTTCTGGCGCTGCAACGTCTCAATGCGGCAAAACGTAAAGGTCATCAACTGCTAACCAGCAGTCGGATGCCGTCTCGTGCCGGCGATTGGCGCCAACCGGATAAACGACTACTCGGCGTCGCTAGGGGTATGTTAGAAAAGCTGGTCGAGCCTTCTCCGATGCAACCTAATGTAAGCGGGGTTAACGCTGCGGGGCAACAGGCGCCGCGTTAAGACAACGCCGTAAACACTATGGCGGGAAAAACAAGCATCAGGGATCGGGCATTATTCATCGCAGGATGAAACTTTGGTACTAGAACAAAGGTTTTCAGCAACAGAAAGTGTATGTTATTCCGGCTATAATCACGCAGCATCAACGACGCCGCATCGCCTGCACCATCATTAGGGTCTAAAAACAGCCATTCCACGCCAGACAAACGTTTACAGTTCGATACTATCGACGGTCAACTCTTGCAGAAAGGCGATCAACTGCTGCTCCGGCATCGGCTTGGCAAAATAGAACCCCTGCACAAAATCACAGCCCACGGCACGTAAAAATGCCACTTGCTCCGGGGTTTCAACCCCTTCGGCGACGACCTGTATTCCCAGCGCTTTCGCCATGGTGATGATCGACTTAACGATGGTACGGTCGGGCGACCCCGTGTTGCCATCGATATCTTTGATAAACGACCGATCGATCTTGAGGGTGTCGATTGGAAATTTTTTCAGGTAACTCAATGAAGAGTAACCGGTTCCAAAATCATCGAGCGAAACTTTCACCCCCAGCAACCGCAACTTGCCCAACATTTCGATCGCAAGATCCATCTCGATCATCATCATGCTCTCGGTTACCTCCAGCTCTAGCTGGCAGGGTTCCAGTGCATGTTGTTGCAATAACCTAGTTATCTGCCGATCCAATTCGCGATTTTGAAGGTCAACGGCTGACAGATTAACCGACACGCTGAAATTGCTGTCAGCAGGAAGCTGCTGTAACAACTGACACGCCTGCAACAGCATTTGCTGAGTAATCTCTTCGATCAACGTGCTCTTTTCGGCCACCGGAATAAACTCCGCCGGGCTTACCACCCCGTTAACGGGGTCATTCCATCGTGCCAGCGCCTCACAACTGGATATTGTGGAACTGCGCAGGTCGATCTTGGGTTGAAAATGAGCAACGAATTCTGAGCGTTTCAAGCCACGCTTGATGCCATCTTCAATTTTGGAAAACCGAGCCAGTCGTTCGCCCAGTTCTCTGGCATAAAATTCAACCCGGTCGCCGCCATGGCGCTTGGCCTTGTACATCGCCATATCGGCTTGCGAAATCAACTCATCAGCCCGGAGACTGTCCTTGGGGAACAAACTAATACCGGTACTTATGCTGGTAAACACCTCTTGACCGTTAATCCAGACCGGACGTCCCACCGACTCGGTGATCTTTTGCGCGGCATGCGAAATTGCTTCAACACTGCCGCAGTTTTCCAGCAGGATCATGAAATCATCGCCGCCCATACGTGCCAGCGTATCGGACTTTCTTACCTGTTTTTCAAGACGTTGAGCCACCCGCACCAGCAGCTGGTCACCAACAGAATGACCCTGAGTATCGTTAATTAGCTTGAAGTTATCGATATCAATGGCGAGGACTCCGATAGGCCCTGCCTTGCGACCGTACTGCTGGGTCAGGTGTTCAATACGTTCAATAAACAAACGTCGGTTGGGTAGTTGAGTCAGCGGATCGAAAAAAACCGAGCGCCGTATCTCTTCTTCATGCTTCTTCTGTTCAGAGATGTCGGAGAAAATACCGATAAAATTCTCAACCAAGCCATACCGATTGTTCACCGAACTGATTTTCAGGTACTTAGGAAAGATGTTGCCGTTCTTATGTCGATCCCAGACTTCACCTTCCCAGTAGCCACGATCGATTAGCTGTTTCCACATCTCCCGATAAAAATCGGCACCGTGACGCCCTGACCCCATAAAGCCCGATTTTTGACCGACCGCTTCCCGGCGGCTATAGCCGGTGATTTTACTAAAAGCGGGGTTCACATCGATAATTTGGGTGTATTGATCGGCGACTACAATTGCATCACTGGTGTTATCAAAATAGACCTTTGATAGCGCCAACCGCCGCAAGCGGGTTTCGTGCTCAGAGATATCGATCAAGGCAACGTGCAGCAACGCCTGCCCCTGTCTTATCACCTGGGTGAGTACCACTTCCACCGGAAATTTTTCACCCGTTGCACGCTGATGCAACCATTCAAAACGATGAAAGCCTTTACTGTTGGCCAACGCAATCATCGCCTTGGCTTTAACGTTTGAGCATTGACCGTCAGCTTGAGTGGAAGGGGAGATCGCGCAGGGACGCATCGAGAGAAGCGTATCTTTATGCTCGTAGCCCAGCATCGCCAACGCAGCCCTATTGCAGTCGATAAACCGATCATCCTTGATCAACAGCATCGAGTCACTCGATGCTTCTAGCAACGACAATGAAAGCTCGTCACTGACTTCGGTATTATTATCCATAATATTTCTAGGTATATTGTTATTTATCACCCCTTTTACGGACGCAAACAACGATTGTCAACAATCCCTTGTGACTGTTTTGTGATTGCCTATCGATCAAACGAGCGTTCGAAAAACCCACCTTTACGCGTCTTTACGCGCTTGTTTAACTCGCTCGTAAGCAGCTTGTATTTCCTGTGTTTTTTCTTTTGCCAGCTGCTGCATCTCTTGTGGCAAGCCTCTTGCCATCAACTTATCCGGATGGTGCTGACTCATCAGTCTGCGGTAGGCTTTCTTCAATTCCGCATCACTGACATCACTATCAACCCCTAACACCCCGTATGCTTGCTCTAACAGTTGCGGGTTCTGACTGTCCCCCTCTTGGTGAGCACGATAGGCATTTTCGGCAAAGGCGTGCTCGGCCTGGCAACGTCGCAAAATCAGTTCCAGATCGCGGTAACTGATCTGCAGTAACGAGCAGACCTGCTGAATAGGCCCTAGCTCGACCTGACTGACCTGACCATCGGCAAACGCCGCCTGTAGTTGTATTTCGACGAACATCTGTTTCAGGTTAGAACGGTGTTTGATCAAACGCGCTAACGGCTGCACCATGGTAGTAATATCAAAATCAGCCTCCTTTCCCCGATTAAACAGCGCCATCGCTTCAAGCCGCTGTTCCTCCGACAGGTTCATTCGGGCCATCACATCACGGGCGTAATTGATCTCACTCTCCGACACCCGCCCGTCGGCTTTGGCGACCTTGCCCATCACCGCAAAAGTCGCCTCGAAGAATGCCTTTTGAGGGTTGGTCGCTCCTATCTTTACGCCGATCAGCATCTGCTGAATGCTGTAGCCAATAAAGGCACCAAACACCAGGCCAAACAGCCCTCCGCTAAACACGCCGACGAGACCGCCGACCACCAGTCCGGTTCGGTTTTTATAGGCCATCCGACCTAACTGCTGTGGATTCATCATCGTTTGCCAGTACCTGTTATAAAAAAGTCTTCATTGAATTCGTATCACCAACTTTCGCGTCACCAACATGGTCCTGTAACACCCTCCGCTGAAACGCGAGAAGACTGAACCTTGTTAGAACGACCCGACGATCAATGGTTAAGAATTAAGATATTGTTCCAATTCAGCCAACCGTGCGGGTGTACCGACATCGATCCAGTACCCACGATAATGCTCGCCGCTTGCCTGGCCTTGCTCAATCGCGCTACGTAGTAGCGGCGCCAAAGGCTGCTTTCCGGCCACGCAAGCGGAGAACAACGAGGGCCGTAATAAGCTAATTCCCGAGAAGGTCAATAACTCTCCGCTGAGACTCAATGCTGACAATCCCCTGTTGTTACCATCCAGCGCGCCGACCAACGAAAAATCGCCGGAGGGATTATGATCGGGGTTATCAACCAACACCAGATGGGCATACCCATCGGGTGACTGCGGCAACTCTGCCAGCGGATAGTCACACCATATATCGCCATTTAGTAGCAAGAACGGCCGATCATCATCGTCGGCAAGCCAAGGTAGCGCATTAACAATGCCACCGGCAGTTTCCAACGGTTCCGCTTCCCGACAGAAGGTAATCGCTACCCCCCAGCGACTACCATCGCCCAACGCTGCCGTGATCTGCTCACCCAGATGACTAACATTGATGATGATATCGGTAATTCCGGCCTCAGCCAGCCGCTCGATATGATGAACAACCAACGGCTTACCCGCCACCGGTAGCAACGGTTTCGGGCAACAATCGGTCAGCGGCCGCATTCGCGTCCCCAATCCCGCAGCCAGGATCATCGCACGCATCAGCGGTCTCCCTCGCTGGTATCACCCTGCTCAGCCGGTAACAACAAGCTCAGATCAAACAACCCACTGTTTTCCATCTCCGGAACCAACCGCTGCTCAAGCCAGCGGCTGAACTCCTGATACTCGGGGTAACTGCTGGAGACCTGTTGCAAGTATTTCAGGGTACAGGGGATATCGGCCAGATAGTCGGCTTTGCCATCCCGAATATTGAGTCGAGAGAAAATCCCCAGCACTTTGATATGACGCTGCATCCCCATCCGATCAAACCAGCCAAGAAAACGTGTCGATGACACTGCCTCCATCAACCCCGCTTGCGCGGCCTGTTCTGCATAGCTCAACGCCCAACGCCGCACATCGGCTTCAGGCCAGGCGATATAGCAGTCGCGCAGCAGCGAAACCAGATCGTAGGTAATAGGTCCATGCACCGCATCTTGAAAGTCGATCACCCCGGGTAACGAACCATCGATTATCATCAGATTACGGCTATGGTAATCGCGGTGAACGCAAACCTGTGGTTGCGCCTGAGCCGATTCGATCAGACTGTCGAAAAGGCTATCGATCATTTTCTGTTCGTAGCCGGTCAATGTCATCTGTAGTTGCTGTCCCAGAAACCACTCTCGAAACAGCTCCATCTCCCGCAACAACATGGCCCGGTCATAGGCGGGTAGTCTTTCTCCCAGAATAGACTTGCACTGTTGAATATGGGTCAGGGTCTGCATCGCCTGGGGGTAGAGTCGATCTGCCGTCGAGCTGTCACTGGGATCAAGCTGGTCCAGATACAAGGTATCGCCCAGATCCGACAGCAGCATAAAGCCCAATTCTAAATCCGCGTAATGGACCTGTGGAGCATGTATCTCTAACGGTTCCCATGCCTGAGCAATCGCAACGAAAGGAGCGCTGTCCTCTTTATCCGCCGGCGCGTCAACCGCGATCCAGCTTAGGTTGTGGCTGTGCACCCGAAAATAACGCCTGAAACTAGCATCACCGGAAACGGGCGAAAGCGTCCAGTCATGATCCAGATCGATCCCTAGTTGTTCAAAAATAGCGACCAGCCAGCGCCGAAGCTGCTGCTGCCGAACGTCTAACTGAAGGCCTGAATGTTTCGAGCTTTGCTGCTGATATTCCAAAATAAAATGTTCCTGATAACGATGGTACAGACTAAATGATTTCCACGTGCCGGACGGATGCTTTATCATGCCCAGCACAGAAAATCCTGTGGTGCTAATTCGGTCGACGCCTGACCCAATCCTCTATTCGGAAGTCAGGCCAAATTTGCCGCGTTGAGACGCACCGCGCACATTTTACAAGAAAGACAACACCTACGGACAGGGGTAGCAGATGCTCCCCGGTTACTGAGCAGTTTAGGGAGCCTCAACACACTCATGCCAGCCCCATCGATTAACCGCCTGTGTGGGCTGCTCTTCTGTTTTGCATTCATCGTTCCCAGTATCCCTGTGTCGGCCGAATCGTCGGCTACTGAATCTACAGTTACCGAACCAACAATCGTCGAACCCACTAACACCGAATCTACGGCGCCCCAATCGTCAACAAACGGACAACCACCGGCAACTGCCGCTAACGCTCCGGATTTTGAAGCAGTCAGTTCCCAAGCTGGCATCTCCAATGCGCAGCTCAACGCTGCACAGGCATTACGCTATTCGCATGCTGATTCGGCCTGGATCTGCACCGCCGATGGTGATGACTGGAACTGCCAACAAGGCCCCAAACAGATCGAGTCGCAAAAAACCGATCGTAGCGGCATTGAGGTTGATCCCGCCGATAATCGCTATCGACTGACCTACCCTGCCGCTTACGCCACCGAAGCGCATGTTCTTAGCGAACAGGAGAAAGCCCGTCAGCAGTGGTTAAAGAGCAACCGTGAATCGTCGACGCCGGAAGGGGTAAAGGAAGCTAGTGCGCTTTACCAACAGGCCCCCTACGCCTTTTTGGACTGGTACCCCAATCCAGGCGGCATCTCACCATTGTCACACTGCGAAGGCAGCTACATCGAACCGGCTTTCGATCCGGACCTCGCCAATGCTGATGATCTGCCTTTCACTATCCAGGCCGATTTCAGCCGCACTCTTAACGATTCAATCACCGAACTGTTCGGTGATATCCATCTGAAAAAAGGCAACAGCCAAGCCTACAGTCAACGGGCTCGGCTCAACCATGCCAGCGAGCAGGCCGAGCTCAGCGGCCTGATCCAGATCCGTGAACCCGGCATCTTGTTGCTCGGCGAACGCGCTCAGGTTGATACCGCGTCTAGCGAAGCGACTATCGACAAAGCGCAGTACGTGTTTCATCAGCGCCACTTGCGTGGTTCAGCCGAGCAGATCGTTCGCCGTGGTAACGACTTGATTATCTCTCAGGGCTCCTATACCCGCTGCGAACCAGAAAACACCTCATGGAGCCTTAGCGGCAGTGAGATCGTATTACATAAGGAGACCGGCTTGGGAGAGGTAACCCACGCCACGTTACGGTTAGCGGATGTGCCGGTGTTTTATCTCCCCTATATGACCTTTCCGATCACCAACGCGCGGATGTCGGGTTTTTTGTTCCCCACGGTAGGATTCACCTCTAATGGCGGCATAGACTACACTCAGCCCTACTATTTCAATCTGGCGCCCAACTATGACGATACACTGACATTTCGCCATATCGGTGATCGTGGCAGCATGATTGAAAATGAATTTCGCTACCTCGACACCTTTGGCTCGTTCGACTTAGGGCTCGGTTATATGCCCGAGGATGCAGACAGAAATGGCGATAAACGCTGGATACTTGGCGTCGACCACAGCGGTTCCCCGGCCAAGAACTGGACAACCTCATTAGACTATACCTCCGTCAGCGACAGTGACTACTTCGATGATCTGGGCACCAACTTGAATTTAAGTGAGCAGTCGCATCTGGATCAGCTCGCCGAAGCGCACTATCGTGATCAGAACTTGATCTTCGACGCCCAGATGCACGATTATCAAACCATCGATGATGCCGCCGACCGGCCTTACCGAAAAATACCGGCCTTGCGTCTGAGTTGGACTCCGGATCTGGATTACGACTTATTCGGAGCTAATGTGCTCAGCGATCTGACCCAATTTGACCGTGATCCGACCGACTTTACCGGCATCGACCGAAGCACCGGTACCCGAGCGCACCTCGAGACGGATTTGGATATCCGTTACGACCGCCCTTGGGGATATCTAAAACCGGGCATCAAGCTGATTCACACCGAATACCAACTCAGCAACCAGCCCTCCACCACCAGCGAAGCTCCCTCGCGAACACTGCCGGTCCTGAGCTTTGATAGCGGCCTCTACTTCGACCGTCCGTTCGACTTCGAAGACCAGGACTACACCCAAACGCTCGAACCCCGCCTGTTCCTACTTGAGGTGCCCTTTGCCGACCAAAGCGACCTGCCCAATTTTGACTCTGCTGAGACGGCTTTCGGCTTCAACCAGCTATTTCGTGATAACCGCTTCAGCGGCTACGACCGCATCGGTGATACATCACAGGCCACTCTCGGCCTGACCTCCCGGCTACTCGACGATCGGGGCAGCGAGCGCGGCAATATTAGTGTCGGCCAGATCCACTTCTTCAAAGATCGCCAGGTTCGACTCGACGCCAACGACCCGGCACTGACCGAAGCCCGTTCAAACCTAGTTGCCGAAGGGTTATGGAATGTCACCGATCGCTTCCGCATCACCGCCGACTCCGAGTGGAATCGTAGTGCCAACAAGAACCTGACCCGCAACCTCAAACTAGCCTATCGCAGCGACATCGACCACTTAGCCAACCTCAGCTACCGTTTCACCGATGACGAGGTCGAGCAGACCGATTTGACCGCTATCTGGCCGCTGTCAACGCAGTGGAGTATGCTCGGTCGCTGGCAACACGATCTGATCAACAACGAAAGTTTGGATCTTATCGCGGGCTTCGAATACGAAAACTGCTGTTGGATGGTCCGCACCACCTATCGCCAGTGGGTCACCGACGACATCGGCGATGATCGAGTGCAAGAAGCCATCTTTTTTCAGTTCGTCCTGAAGGGCCTGGGTGGACTCGATTCATCGGCGATCGGTAGCAGCAGCGGCTCAGATGCCGACCATTTCTTAAAAGACATTTCCGGTTATGAAGAGCGTAGTAATTATGAATAACACTGTCCGCCGACTCCGTATCGGACTACTCCCAGCCATGTTAGCTTGTCTGTTATCGGTCACGGTAACCAGCCAGGCCGAAACCCGTTCACTTGACCGGGTAGTTGCCATTGTCGATAACGATATCATCCTT
This sequence comes from Motiliproteus sp., assembly GCA_036961355.1. Classification (GTDB taxonomy): domain Bacteria; phylum Pseudomonadota; class Gammaproteobacteria; order Pseudomonadales; family Balneatricaceae; genus Motiliproteus. Next base: position 57,414 of record JBALVL010000013.1, on the reverse strand, counting down.
CAGTCTGAACTGGAGCGACGCAGTACCGTGATTCGCAAGCAGCTGGCTGATCGCAAAACACAGCTCCCTGACGCTGAGGTGTTCCGCCAGCAGGTTCTCGAAAAACTGATCATCGATCGAATTCAGCTTAAACTGGCGGATCAAAGCGGCATCCAAATCTCCGATGATGAGCTCAACAAAACGCTGGAGCGGATTGCTAAAAGCAACCAACTATCGCTCACCCAGTTCAAGAAAAATCTTGAAGCGGATGGCCAGAATTACCTCGAAGTTCGCCAACAGATCCGCACTGAAATGCTAATCCGCCAGGTGCAAAATCGTCGGGTTAACCAGCGCATTCACATCTCCGACCAGGAGATCGACAATTTCCTAGCCTCCGAACAAGGCCGTAAAAGCTCCGAACCCCGATTACAGCTGGCTCATATTATGATCCCGGTTCCTAGCGGAGCCAGTCCAGAACAACTGAACGAGGCCCAACAACAGGTTGACCAGACCTACCAAGAGTTACTCAACGGTGCCGATTTCAGCGCCATGGCCATCGCGGTTTCAAAAAGTCTTGAAGCCCTGAAGGGCGGAGACATCGGTTGGCGCAAGCCATCCGAACTTCCGGAAGTCGCGGCCGCCGCAGTAGAAGCCTTAAAGAATGGTGAGATAACCCCGCCTTTCCGAATGGGCGGTGGCTTACATATCCTGAAAGTCGTTGATCGCCAAGGTGGTCAACAACAACTGATCGACCAAACCAAGGTCCGTCATATTCTGATCAAACCCAGCGAAATCCGCTCCGATCAAGAAGCCAAAGCACTGATCGATAACATCCGCCAGCGCATCGGCAACGGCGATGATTTCGCCATCCTCGCCAAACAGTACAGCGACGACCCCGGTAGCGGCAGCAACGGCGGTGATGTTGGCTGGACTATGCCCGGCCAGATGGTTCCTGAATTTGAAGAGGTGTTCCAGAACAGTACGATTGGCCAGGTTAGTCAACCGTTCAAAAGCCAGTTCGGCTGGCATATTCTGGAAGTCACCGAACGCCGCAAACAAGATTTTGGCCAACAAATTTTGAAGAACGAAGCTCGCGAATCAATCCGCAAGCGTAAATTCTCCGAAAGCCTTACTAACTGGCTACGTGAAATTCACGCCCAAGCCTACATTGAGATCAAGCAGTAACCGACCCTGCCTGCTGCCGAGCGACAATATGCCTAATCAGCCTACATTACCCGGCAGTGAGCAGTCATCCTGCTACCGTTTGGCCATCAGCGCCGGTGAACCGGCCGGCATCGGGCCGGACCTGTGCATTCAACTAGCGCAACGGTCGCAGTCCCAGCAACTGGTGGTCATCGCTGACGCGGATATGATGCAGCAGCGTGCTGAACAGCTTGGTCTGCCAATTACGCTCACCGCATTCAATCCCGCGCAACCTCCCCGCCCCAGTAAACCCGGAGAGCTCTTCATACTGCACCGGCCACTGGCGGAGCCTACCGTGGCAGGACAACTCAATCGTGCCAACGCGGCCTATGTACTGGAAACGTTAACCTGTGCCGCGCAAGGGTGCCTCGATGGCACCTTCGACGCCCTGGTCACCGCACCGGTTCACAAAGCGGTCATCAACGACGCCGGCACGCCGTTTAGCGGCCATACCGAATTCTTGATGGAATTAACCGGCAGCGAACAGGTTGTGATGATGCTCGCTTGCGAGGGGTTACGGGTCGCTCTGGTTACCACTCACCTACCGTTATCGCAAGTATCAGCAGCGATAACGCCACAACGATTACAACAGATCAGCCGTATTTTGGATCACGATCTGCGTCACCGCTTTGGCATCGACCAACCCCGCATCTTGGTGTGCGGTCTCAATCCGCACGCCGGTGAAGGTGGCCACCTGGGTCTGGAAGAGCAGCAAGTGATTGAACCAACCCTCGAACAGCTGCGACGCGAAGGGTTAAACCTGATCGGCCCGTTACCCGCCGATACGCTATTCACGCCACACCAGCTTGAGCGTGGCGACGCCGTACTGGCGATGTACCACGATCAAGGTTTACCCGTTCTCAAGCACAAGGGGTTTGGCAACGCGGTCAACATCACCTTAGGAATGCCGATAATCCGCACCTCGGTTGACCACGGCACGGCTCTCGATCTGGCGGGCAGTGGCAATGCCGATTGCGGCAGTTTGGCCACTGCTATCGTTTATGCGGCACAGATGGCCGGAACTAACACTTCACGATAAACTCTCAGACAACAGATCAATAGTTTGGCGCTATATCCGGTATCTAAATCGACAACCGCCAATACGACCATATTTCTTAAAGCGCCTGCACCTTCAAGCAAGGTGCGCCGCTAAACACAGGTATTTCATGAAGAACTCTCCACAGAGCCATCAGGCCCGTAAACGCTTCGGCCAAAACTTCCTCCACGATCAGGGTGTCATCCGTAGCATCATCCGCGCGATACACCCTAAGCCGGGCCAACACCTGGTAGAGATCGGCCCGGGGCTGGGTGCTCTGACCGAAGAACTTCTGGCTGGTTGCGGCGAGCTCGATGTTGTCGAGCTCGATCGTGACCTGATCCCCAAACTACAACGTCAGTTCGCGAGTTACGGCGACAAGTTATCGATCCATCAGGCTGATGCGCTAAAGTTTGACTTTGCCTCTCTGGCCGAGGATCAACGCCCTCTTCGCGTTGTCGGCAACCTGCCCTATAACATCTCAACACCGCTGATATTCCATCTGCTCAGCTACAGCGGCCTGTTTGAGGATATGTACTTCATGCTGCAAAAGGAGGTGGTTGACCGGCTGGCCGCACTGCCCGGCGACAGCGCTTACGGCCGCCTTGGCATCATGACGCAATACTACTGCGAAGTTTCATCGCTGTTTCTGGTCAGCCCCGAAGCGTTCGACCCCAAGCCCAAAGTAGATTCTGCAATTGTTAAATTGCGTCCCTACGCCGAACCCCCGCATCCGGCAGATAATGTCGATGACTTTGCGATGGTGGTGCGAGTCGCTTTTGGCCAACGCCGAAAAACCCTGCGTAATAACCTCAAGAAAGTGCTGCCGGTTGAGTCAATTGAAGCACTGGGGATCGATCCTGGACTACGCCCGGAAAAGCTATCCTTATTAGAATTTGTGCAGATGGCTAACTGCTATACACGAATGCAGACAGAGACAGCCCAGCCGTCGAAGACAGCGCCAACAGAAGATCAGTCCCAACAAAAAAATCCGGAGCGCCGTTCATGAGCATCTTAGTCGAAGACAGCGAAACCAGCGCCAACAATCCTGTCGACATCCAGGTAGAGACTAACTATCTCGATCACCAATCCGACCCGGACAACCAGCGCTTCGTCTTCTCCTACCACATCACCATCAGCAACACGGGTGCGGAGGGGATCAAGCTATTGAGCCGGTATTGGCGAATCACCGACGGCGACCAGCATACTCAAGAAGTTCAAGGGCAGGGGGTAGTTGGCGAGCAGCCCGAGATAGCCCCCGGCGAGAGCTTCAGCTACACCAGTGGTACAGTGCTACCTTCACAGGTGGGCATGATGGAAGGTTATTATGTGATGCGGACCGAGTCGGGTGAGCAGTTCCGCAGTCCGATCGACCCGTTCACGCTGGCGCTGCCGCACGCGCTGCACTGACCATCAATTACGCTTCGCATATACGCCCCACCCATACTCTTCATCAACAGCAAGGCCTGTAAACTATGGCAACCTATGCAGTCGGAGACCTTCAGGGATGCCTGAATGAGCTGAAAGCGTTACTGGATAAGGTCGCCTTTGGCAACGATGACCGTTTATGGCTAACCGGCGATCTCGTCAATCGCGGTCCCGATTCACTTGATACACTGCGCTTTGTCGAGCAACTTGGCGATCAGGCCATCGTGGTTCAGGGTAACCACGATCTGCACCTGCTAGCGATTGCATTCGAGCAAAAACAGGCTGGCCGTTACGATACCTTCGATGAGATTCTCAAGGCTCCCGATCGCGAACAACTGATCCAGTGGTTACGCCAGCAACCGTTGCTACACCATGACGCAACACTCGACTACGTCATGGTTCACGCGGGCATCCCCCCCCACTGGGATCTAAACACCGCACTGGCCCGGGCCGCTGAAGTTGAAGCCATTATTCGCGGCGATCAGGCTTGTGAGTTCTTTGCTCAGATGTATGGCAACCAACCTGCCGCATGGAGCGACACGCTGACCAGCTGGCATCGCTACCGGATGATAACCAATTACTTTACCCGGATGCGTTTTTGCAGCCACTCCGGCGAACTGGAACTAACCACCAAAGGCAACCCGAGCAAACTCCCCCCCGGCTTCTCCCCTTGGTACAGCTTCAATAATCGCAAGACCGCTAACCAGCGAATTCTGTTTGGCCACTGGGCCTCGTTGGAAGGCAAGACTGGCACCGCCAATGTGTTTGCACTCGATACCGGCTGTGTCTGGGGCGGCGCGTTGACTGCGTTACGACTTGAGGATCAACAGTTATTCAGCATCATTAGCCCTGGTTACGCTTGAGCGACATGGGTGCTGGAACGAGGACAGCAAGATTGCCAGCTACTCTACAATCGATCACATCCTCTCGCGCTTTTTTGATCAATAGATACAACCACTACGGTAAGGTGTTCGTATGACCGAGTTCCAACAGATCGACTGCCAACAGGCTCAACAGCTGATCAACGAAGGCGCTGCCGTTGCTGATATCCGCGACCCTGACAGCTATGACAACGGCCATATTCCCAACGCCCAACACCTCGACAACCAAAATCTGCAGCAGTTTATCGACGATGCCGATCTTGACGCACCACTCGTGCTGGTTTGTTTTCATGGGTTCAGTAGCCAGTCGGCAGCCCAGTTCATGATCGAACGCGGATTTGATCAGGTGTACAGCCTGGCCGGTGGCTACGAAGCCTGGCAGCAACAGTTCCCGCAACAGTGCATCCGTACCGACACGGCGGACTAGGGATGCAGATATATCTGGTTGGCGGAGCCGTACGCGACCGGCTGCTCGGCATCGATGTCTACGATCGTGACTGGGTGGTGGTCGGCACTGATGCCAGCGAGATGTTAAATCTGGGGTTCCAGCCGGTCGGCAAAGATTTCCCGGTATTTCTGCACCCCGACAGCCATGAAGAGTACGCGCTAGCCAGAACCGAACGTAAGAGTGGACAGGGCTACGGCGGCTTTCAGTTTCATGCGGCAGCGGATGTCACACTTGAGCAAGACTTACTGCGCCGTGATTTGACCATCAATGCTATCGCCGAGGATGACCAAGGTCGGTTATACGACCCCTACCACGGTCAGCAAGATCTGCAACAGCGGCTCTTTCGCCACGTCTCACCGGCTTTTGCCGAAGATCCGCTACGGGTGTTACGGGTAGCGCGTTTTCTGGCGCGCTTCCACCATCTCGGCTTTACTATTGCGCCCGAAACATTGGCACTGATGCAGCGCCTGAGCCTCAGCGGCGAGCTGCTTGCGCTGTCGGCAGAACGGGTCTGGAAAGAGACCGAACGGGCGCTACAGGAACCGAATCCGCAACATTTTTTCATCACGCTGGCACGTTGTGGTGCACTCAAGGCGCTGATGCCAGAGCTAGCGTTGGACCTGGATCCTGAAGCAGAGCCCGAAACCGATCCTGTAACTGACCCCGAAACCGACCTTGCAACCGATCTTGAAACACCCCACGCTGTCGCGATCAACGCCCTAATCGGAGCCTGCTCCTTCAGTAACGATGCTGCGGTGCGCTGGGCAACCTTCTGCCATATCACCGACAGCCTTGAAGCGCTGGAACAGTTACACCAGCGACTCAAAATCCCAAAGCACTTTCGCGAAGCGGCGACATTGCTATGGCGCTTTCATCAACTGCTGCAACAACCCCTCACCGCGGCGAGCGTGATGACACTCTATCAAGGGCTGGACCTGCAACGTCGGCCCGAGCGGCTTACCCCTTTTATCGAGGGCTGCCGAGCAATTGCCGGCGATGACTCAGAGAAACTGCTGGCCAGCGCCAACGCGCTTGAGCAACTGATCGCGCAGATCGGCGCTATCCAACCTCGCCAACTGGTCAATGAAGGGTTTAAGGGGGCGAAACTGGGGCAGGAGCTACAACGTCGGCAGTACACAACAGTCGAGCAGCTTTTGCATCCGCAAACGACAGACTAACCCGCGTCAATCACCGCAAAGGCGGCACCATGAAACCACTGCACGATCACAACAGCCCGGTCGCTTTAATCACCGGTGCCGCTCGCCGGATTGGTGCCTGCCTGGCCCGCCGACTACACCAACAGGGCTACCGGGTACTGATCCATTACCACCGCTCACACAACGACGCTGAGCAATTGGCGGCCGAACTCAACCATCAATCGCCAGCCAGCGCTTATTGCCTGCAAGCCGACCTGACCGATAGCCGACAAGTTGAGCAGCTTGCCGAGCAGACGCAATACCACTGGAACCGAATAGACCTGTTGATCAATAACGCCTCAACCTTCTATCCGACCCCACTCGAGTCACTGGAAGAGAGCCAGTGGCACGACCTGATCGGCAGCAACCTGAAAGCACCCTTATGGTTGGCCAAAGCCCTGATTAAGCCGCTACGCCAACATCAAGGCACCATCATCAACATTGTCGATGTCCATGCACAGCGGCCGCTGCAGGGTTTCTCCGCCTATTCAATAGCCAAAGCGGGGCTGGCGATGTTGACCCAGAGCCTGGCCAAAGAGCTTGCCCCATTGATACGCGTTAACGGTGTCGCTCCGGGCCCGATCCTGCCGCCGGAAGGCGCTGCCAAACGAGACCCCGCCGCCGAGCAGCAAGCATTGGATAAAACATTGTTAGGTCGGTATGGCACACCGGATGATATTGCCGATACGGTTATCTTTCTGGCGCAACAGCGCTATATCACCGGCCAGATCATTGCCGTCGATGGCGGCAAATCACTCTACAGCTAAATCACTCTAGAACTAAGTTACGCAGCACTTTAGGTACGTAGAGTACGTCGCTATAAAACAACCAAACGACAAGAGTCAGATTGACGACAGTTGCCGTCCCTGCCAGATAAAAGAGACCGGCCATAGCGACTGAGAGTCTTGATCGTAGTCTTGCCACAGCTGCCGATAGCTCACCTGCAGTAGCGGATGCAATTGATCGGGAGCGATTTCGGCTAATGGCTGCAACACGAACGCGTTCTTGGTGATCTCGTCGCGTGGTAACACACCACCACTGCCGTCTTGCAACCGAAACTGGCCGATATAATCGTCATAACTGAGAATATCGATATCCAGGGTTCGTGAACTAAACTTGACCGCGTTTCTGCACCGGTCGTTATCGAGCTCGGTCTGCCGCAGAAAGCCGAACAACTGCTCCAGCGATTGCCCGGTTTGCAAGCCGACCACTAAGTTATAAAAGCGATCCCCGTCAAAGCCCACCGCCTCGCTCTCGTAGATCGATGATATCTGTATCGCACCGTACGCCTGCGCCAACTGGTCCAGACAGCGACCAATAAAGTACTCGCGATCAATATTACTGCCGATGCTTAACAAAACCTGCGCCATTAGGGCCGCTCTCCACGTTCGATAATCACCCCCACATCCTTAGCGCCACGAACAGCACCCGGTTTACCCAATCGCAACCGAACCCAGGGAACCGGGAATTCATCCAACACAATCTGTGCAATCTGTTCAGCCATCGTTTCGACCAGCAAAAACTCGCTCTGCTCAATAAAACTGATCAACCGCTTGCTGACATCTTTATAGCTAACAGTCTTATCGATATCTTCACAGGCTGCAGCCTGACGAATATCAGCAGCCATCTCCAGATCCAGACTGACACGTTGGCGGATGGTGCGTTCCCAGTCGAAGATGCCGATAACGGTCTCGACCTCAAGTTCCTTGATGTAAATAATATCCATTGATCTGTTCCTGTCACTAATGGCTGACGAAGATAGCTTTAACTCGCACTGTGGGTCTGCTACTAATAGAATCTGAATTCGCTAATAATATCCACACCGGTAATTACCTAAACACAACCATGCAGATACCTGTCGAACTGGCCACCTCCGATCTGCTGATGCTAACCGCAGCATACTTGCTGGGATCGGTATCGAGTGCCGTGTTGGTCTGCCAACTACTACAGCTGCCTGATCCTCGCAACGCCGGCTCACAGAACCCGGGGGCGACCAACGTATGGCGCACCGGCTCACACCGAGCGGGTTTCATTACGCTGCTAGCCGATATTCTTAAAGGTGCTCTTCCCGTTTTTCTAGCCCAACAACTGCAATTTGCACCTGACACGATAGCATTGTCAGCACTGGCTGCCATGCTAGGCCATCTGTTCCCGATTTATTCACGTTTTCGCGGCGGTAAAGGCGTAGCAACATTTATTGGAAGCTGTATCACACTGGAGCCGCTGCTTGCGCTTTACCAAATCGTACTCTGGCTGCTCCTAATCAAGCTGTTCCGACGCTCATCTCTGGCATCAATTTGCACAGCTTTGACCACAGTTCCGCTGTGCTACCTACTCAGTCCGGCTAACTTGGCCGTCTTGAGCCTAATGGCTTTGTTAGTAATCGGTCGGCATCACCGTAATATCAGGCAGTTACTGCAGGGTACCGAAACCTCGTTATAAGAGCAGACAGTCTATTTTTCGGGTCAATTAATCGCTGCATTTGATGCCCAATATTACTGCTATCACCCGATCGCAACCGCTCAGTCGTCACGCCTCTCAGCCGTCACACTACTAAGCTCCACCATCGGCCAACGCGGCCGGGCGTTGATTTTAAGATCGCTTCGCTGACCGGCCAATAACCGCTGGCAACCGGCGTAGGCGATCATGGCACCGTTATCGGTGCAAAATTCGGGGCGGGCATAAAACAGTTTGGCACCGAGTTTGGCCGCTTCGGCTTCAAGCTTTTGGCGCAGCATCCGATTGGCACTAACACCACCGGCGATCACCAGCGTTTTCATACCGCTTTGTTGTAACGCCCGGCGGCACTTGATCGCCAACGTATCGACGACAGCCTGCTGAAACGCCAAAGCAACATCGTTGATGTCCTGCTCAGTTAACCCACCCGGTTGTTGCCGCAGCTTTTCGGTAGTATTCAGAGTAAACGTTTTCAGTCCACTAAAACTCATATCCAGACCGGGGCGATCGGTCATTGGCCGCGGAAATTTAAACCGCCCGGCGGTACCTTTCTCAGCACGCTTGGCGATCAGCGGCCCTCCCGGATAAGCGAGCCCCAGCATTTTGGCCGCCTTATCAAACGCCTCACCGGCGGCGTCGTCGAGAGACTCTCCCAACAGACTGTATTCGCCCAGCGCATCGACCTGCACCAACTGGGTATGGCCGCCCGAGACCAGCAGCGCCAGAAAAGGGAACTGGGGAGGTGTATCCTCAAGCATGGGGGCCAACAGGTGGCCCTCCATATGATGCACACCGAGCACCGGTTTATCCCATGCCATCGCCAAGGCACTGGCCAGCGAGGCACCGGTCATCAATGCACCGACCAAACCGGGACCGGCGGTATAGGCGATGCCATCGACCGAGTCCTTGTCGCAACCGGCTTCGGCCAGCACTTGACGAATCAACGGTACCAATTTCAAAATATGGTCACGAGAAGCCAGCTCCGGAACCACACCGCCGTATTCTGCATGCATCGCAACTTGGCTATAGAGCGCATCGGCCAGCAGCCCTTGTTCGCTATCGTACAGAGCAACGCCGGTTTCATCGCAGGAGGTTTCGATACCAAGTACACGCATGTTTTTTCTCGCAGGCCAACAGCCGATAACAGTCAGTACATATCGGTCAATATACAGTAGCGCTGCATCATACCAGCCCCCTACCCGGTTGCCATCTTTGCTGATCAAAACAACAACCGTCAGCCGGGTCATTAGGCCACCAACAAAACATCGGCTTGCGGCGATCAGGAAAGACGAAACAGGGGTTTACATCGGCACAACGACACGATTAAAATGTGCGCCCCTATTTTTATCGGGGAAAGTATATCTGTGGTGTGTTCCGACCGTTCGGAATTCGGGCAGATAACGTTAATGTTGTTAACTTAAGGTAAGACAATGCCAAATGTAAAAGTCCGTGATAGCGAGCCGTTTGATATTGCTCTGCGCCGTTTTAAGCGTTCGTGTGAAAAAGCGGGTGTTCTGGCTGAAGTGCGTCGTCGCGAGCACTACGAGAAGCCTACCGCTGTTCGCAAACGTAAAGCAGCAGCTGCAGTAAAGCGTCACGCTAAGAAGGTCTCACGCGAGAACAACCGTCGCGTTCGTCTGTATTGATCACTGATCAACAGCACTAAGACCTTAATTACGACACGCTTCAACACATTTTATTAGATCGATAACGCCAGATACCGACATGACTGATAGCGCCATCAAGACCGAGCTTAAGCAAGCTCAAAAAGATGCCATGCGAGCCAAAGAGAAAACTCGCCTGTTAGTCCTGCGGACCATTCTGTCCGAGATCAAACGCGTTGAAGTGGATGAGCGAATCGAACTGGACGATGCCCGGGTTCTTGTTGTTCTGGATAAAATGCAGAAACAACGCCGTGACTCGATCACCCAGTACGATGCAGCCGGTCGTGATGATCTATCTGAGGTAGAAAGGAAAGAACTGGAGGTGATTAAACAGTTTCTTCCTACCCAGCTAACCGACCAAGAGATAGACCAGCTGATCGATCAAGCGATTAGCAGCACAGGTGCCAGCTCGATGAAAGAGATGGGACAGGTGATGGGGATTCTAAAACCCCAGATGCAAGGCCGCGCCGACATGGCCGGCGTCAGCAAGCTGATTAAAGCCAAATTTAGCTAATCAGTCAGATCCGGTAGACCCTCCGCTACGACCGCAGCGACAAACCGGACCCGATAGATACCGATTTAACGCCGCCCGGCTGCAAATCTTGGTATCCTGAACACACCTTATAATCAAGCCGTGTGAAGCAACACGACCCTTGAAAAAGGTTTCTAGCTGTAGATCGATCTCTGCCGTTGCCGCACCCCGGCCCAATGACCTACGTTAGCGCATTGCCAAACCCGAACCACCGACAGACCCAAACAGCACCACCGCCAGAGCAAAGCCCCTCTGAACGGTAACGAGAAATTCATGGCCGGACGCATCCCACAAGATTTCATCGACGACCTGCTTCATCGCACCGATATCGTCGACGTGGTCGAAGAGCGATTACAGCTCAAACGCACGGGGCGCAACTATTCAGGCCTATGCCCGTTCCACAAAGAGAAATCCCCCTCATTCAGCGTCAACCCGGAGAAGCAATTTTTCTACTGCTTCGGCTGCGGCGCCGGCGGCAATGCCCTGGGGTTTGTGATGGAACACGATCGGCTTGAGTTTCCCGAAGCGGTCGAGACCCTGGCCAAACGTCAGGGGCTAGAAATACCAGCACAAGCCAACGAGAACACTCAGCAAGACAAGCAGCGCCAGCGCAGCTTCGATCTACTGCAACGTGCCGATGATTTTTTCCAAGAGCAGCTACGCAACCACCCCGAGCGTAACAAGGCGGTCGATTACCTCAAGCAGCGCGGGCTCGACGGCACCATCGCCAAGCGCTTTGGTATCGGCTACGCCCCACCCGGCTGGGACAACTTGCTAAAAAAGATCGGCAACGAGCAGCAACAAGCGCTCGACGACGCCGGCTTGGTGATCCAAAAACCCGAACAGAAAAAATGCTACGACCGTTTCCGCGACCGCATCATGTTTCCTATCGTCGACATGCGCGGCCGGGTGATCGCCTTCGGAGGCCGGGTGCTGAACGACGAGAAGCCCAAATACCTCAACTCACCCGAAATACTGACCTTCAAAAAGCACGAGGAGCTGTATGGCCTCTATCAGGCACGACAGGCCAATCGTGAGCTGCAACGGGTACTCATCGTTGAAGGCTACATGGATGTTGTAGCACTGGCTCAGTTTGGCATCAGCAATGCCGTCGCCACCCTCGGCACAGCCACCAGCGAACACCACCTGCGCCGGCTGTACAAGTTGATGCCCGAGGTGGTGTTCTGTTTCGATGGTGACAACGCGGGGCGTAAAGCCGCACTGCGCGCACTCGACAACGCACTTGCGCTGATGGAAGACGGCCGTCAGGCACGCTTTCTGTTTCTGCCCGACGGCGAAGACCCCGACAGCATGGTTCGCAGCGAAGGCACCGAAGCCTTCAACCAGCGTATCAGCCAATCATTGCCACTCTCACAATTCCTGTTTGACAGTTTGTCCGAAGGGATCGACATGAGCAGCGGCGAAGGGATCGCGCGACTGAGTGCGCTAGCGATGCCATTGATCAACAAGATTCCCGGACAGCTTTTCAAACAACTGATGCGCCAGCAGCTGTCCGAGCTCAGCGGACTCGACAGTCAGTACTTCAACACACCAGCACCGGCCACACCAAAACAACAACTCGACAAACACAATTACTCACCATCGAGTCACACCGACGACAGCAGCAGTGACACCAACAATCCCAATAACAACAGTTACGAGAGCTACCCCGACTACCACAGCGACGACAACTACGCGGTAGCCAGTTACGACAACAGCCATCAGGGCGACAGTTTTCAAAATACCGGCCATCAAAACAGCAGTAGCAAATCAAAAAAGTTTTCCGGCAACAAACGCTACAAAGACTTCAACAAATCGCCGCGAACCAGCCAAACTTTCGGCAACCTGATCAGCACCTCAGCCAGCAGCCGCGCACTGCACTTGTTGCTACACTTGCCCCGATTGGCGCTCAAGGTGGATCTGGAAACCTCCGATGCACTGGGCGCATTACAAAGCCCCGAACTCAGTTTACTTAAAGCACTGATTGAACAACTGCGAAATGACCCCAATATACAACCTGCGGTCATCGCTTATAAATGGCGCGACAGTAGTTACGGCCCGCTGCTCCAACAACTCGGTCGCAAAGAACTATTGATCACAGACGGCAAACAGCTTGAGCAGGAATTTATCGACTACCTGCACCAACTGCTGCAGCAGACAAGAAAGGTCGAACTGGAAAAACTCAAAGCCAAAATCAAAACCAGCGAAGAACTAACGAGTGACGAGCACAAGCGATTAGACCAGCTACTAAAAGATAAGCAGATACGACGCAAACAAGCCAGACAGGATTAACAAACCTGCCAATAAGCCCTAGCACGCAACAACACGAAGGTGGCTTTTGCAACACGCCACCCGTATAATATGCGGCTGAATTTTTAAACCTTCGATATCGGGTAAACGCCTCCATGTCAGACCAGTCTCAGCAACAGTCTCGACTTAAAAAACTGATCGCACGCGGTAAAGAGCAGGGTTACCTGACATTCGCCGACGTCAATGACCATCTGCCTCAAGATATCTCCGACCCCGAACAGGTCGAAGAGATTATCCGCATGATCAACGACATGGGTATATCCGTATCCGAAGTCGCGCCTGATACCGATGAAATTACCGCCGAAGGCGACTCTACCGACGAAAGCGCGGTTGAAGAAGCCGCCGCGGCACTGGCCGCTGTTGAAAGCGAAGCCGGCCGTACTACCGACCCAGTGCGGATGTACATGCGCGAAATGGGTACCGTTGAGCTGCTGACCCGCGAAGGCGAGATCATCCTGGCCAAGCGCATTGAGGAAGGCTTACGCGGCGTCATGTCTGCACTTGCCTCCTACCCTAGCGCGGTTCCTACCGTACTTGCCACCTACGAAGCTTCTCAAGAGGAAGAGGGACGCTTAACTGATGTGCTTAACGGTTTCATCGACCCCAGCGAGGACAACACCCCGCCTAAGCCGGTGATCAAGTCGGAAGACGACGATGATGATGACGAACCCAAAGGGCCCGATCCCGAAGAGGTAAAGCGTCGCTTTGGCGAGCTGGAAACCCAGTACTACAAAGCAGCCAAAGTGATCGAGAAGCACGGCAGAGACAGTAAACAGGCCGAAAAAGAGATCGCCTTGATGGCCGAGATCTTCGCGCCGATCAAGCTGGTTCCGCGACTCTACGATAGCCTCGTCACGAAGACCCGCTCAGTGGTTGAGCAGCTCCGTGCCGAAGAGCGTAACATCATGAAGATCTGCACCCGTCGCGGCAAGATGACGCGCAAAGACTTCATCAAGTCTTTCCCGGGCAACGAGCTGAACAACGCATGGGTTGAAAACCTGTGTTCGAAGGACGGTCCTTGCGGTTCTCGCCTGATCGCCAGCAAAGTTGAGCTGCTGCGCTCACAGCGCAAACTCAACAACTTAGAGCAGCAATCAGGCCTGACACTAGTACAGATCAAAGAAGTTAACCGTCGCATGTCGATCGGCGAAGCCGGCGCCCGCCGCGCCAAGAAAGAGATGGTTGAGGCTAACTTGCGTCTGGTTATCTCGATCGCCAAAAAGTACACCAACCGCGGTTTGCAGTTCCTGGATCTGATCCAGGAGGGCAACATCGGCCTGATGAAGGCCGTTGATAAGTTCGAATATCGCCGCGGCTACAAGTTCTCAACCTACGCTACCTGGTGGATTCGTCAGGCGATCACACGCTCGATCGCTGACCAAGCACGCACCATCCGAATTCCGGTGCACATGATCGAGACGATCAACAAGCTCAACCGTATCTCACGTCAGATGCTGCAGGAGATGGGACGCGATGCGACTCCTGAAGAGCTAGCCGAACGGATGGAGATGCCGGAAGAGAAGGTTCGCAAGGTACTGAAGATCGCCAAAGAACCAATCTCAATGGAAACTCCGATCGGTGACGACGAAGATTCCAGCCTCGGCGATTTTATCGAAGATGGTACCGTGCACTCCCCCGTGGACAGCGCTACGACCGAAGGCCTGCGTGAAGCAACCCGTGACATACTATCCGGCCTGACCGGTCGTGAAGCTAAAGTCCTGCGGATGCGTTTCGGTATCGATATGAATACCGATCACACTCTGGAAGAGGTCGGTAAGCAGTTCGATGTTACCCGTGAGCGAATCCGACAGATCGAAGCCAAGGCGTTACGCAAACTGCGCCACCCTTCACGCTCCGACCACCTGCGCGGCTTCCTCGACGAGTAAGCAAGCCAGTAGTTACCAGCCGCAAACGGCTACAAAAAAACCGGATCAGCTGATCCGGTTTTTTTTGGTCGCTGCTTATTTTCTAGCGGCTTAGCTTGGTCGCCATCACGTAGCAAACCCTGAAAGCCTAACGGTTGGCGATCCCGAACGGGATATGCACCGACGGCGACACCGCAGCAGCAGAGTCGAGATGACCACGCTGATCATCGAAGAAGATATGTGGCGCCCACACCTCCAGCACCCGTCGTTTCTCCACGCCGCCAAGAAAGAAAGCATCGTTGACCATCAGATCCCAGCTACGCATGGTATTGATCACTCTCGCGTGTGCCGGGGCGTTGCGAGCGGTGACAATGGCCAGTCGTAATTTCGGCTGATAGTCGGGTTCCCGCTCATGGCGCTGCTGCTCAAGCTGCTGAATGTGCGCGATCTTGGCTAAAAACTCCTTTAGCGGGCCGGGATTATGCGGTACCGCAGCGTGCTTTACTTCGTGGTCTTTGAACTGCTGCAGGTCACCATCCTGAAATACCGTTTCGGATTCGTCATCGGCAACCACACCATCAAAATCGAACGCCAACCGTAACTCCTCATCCTCTCCATCATCACCGGCTCCCGAATTCAACACCAGTCCGGCCGGTAGCCCTTGCGCCACTGCTTGCTGCACATCGTCTTCATTTGCAGTCAAAAACAGACTGATGTTAAACGCCGGAATGTACTCATGTGGCGAGCGCCCCTGCAAAAATACCGCCCGCGAAATCTCCAAACCATAGTGTTCAATCGAATTGAATACCCGCAAGCCAGTATCCGGATCGTTATGCGACAGCAGCACCACCTCCACCGGGGGGTTGTCCGGATCGAGCTGATTAAGCGCTAATAAACGCCGCACAAACGGAAAAGCCACACCTGGCTTGAGCGGCAGTTGCTGGTTGTCACGCTGGTAGACCCTATAAGCCCGCTCACCCTTCTCCTGAAACACCGCATCGGATTGTTCCAAGTCGAACAAAGCGCTGGACGCCAATCCAACCACCAGACGGTTTTCTATATCGTATGCCATCAAAGATCCTGTTATCGAGCCGGTTTATCGAGCCGCCTAATCAACCCGAGTCGGTGCTACACAGCAACCGTCGTCATTCTCTAAATCTCAGCGCTGTCGCTTGTCGTTGCCAACTCGGTCTCTATCACGACGCTATTTCGGCCGTTGTTTTTGGCCTGATACATCGCCCGATCAGCGCGCGCCAGCGAGGCATCGAAACTGGGATCCTCAGCAGCAAGCATCGCCACACCCACACTAACGGTCAAACTAAGCGTAGCCTCTGGCAACACCAAGGGTGTCTGCGCCAATTGCTGGCGCAGTCGCTCAGCATACACCCGCCCACCATCAAGATCCGTTCCCGGCAGCATTAACACGAACTCCTCACCACCCCAGCGCCCCGCCATGTCGATCTCCCGCCGGGTCGCTTCAACGAGCGAAGAGAGGTGCTGCAACGCCAGATCCCCCACCGCATGCCCGTAGCGGTCATTTACCCGTTTAAAGTAATCGATATCCATCAACAACAGCACCGATGAATGCGCAGGTAGTCGCTTGCATAACAGCAACTCCTGCTCAAACGCCAGCGTACTGGCCCGACGATTGAGCAAACCGGTCAGCGCATCGGTCGTCGCCAACCGCCGCAACGCCTGCTCCGCTTTGCGACTGCGACTGATATCCTGAAATGAGATAACCACGGCATAGGGTTTACTCTGGCCCGGCTGACACAGCGGCTCGGTGTTGACGCTGAGCCAGATCCGTTCTCCGTCGACTCGATCCAAGCCCAGCACCACCCCTCGACAGGGTTCACCCGTGGCTAACGTTCGCATCGACGGATCTTCGACTAACGGTAGCTGTTCGCCATTCTCACGATAGAAGCGTGCACGTTCGTGACTAGGCCCATGCTCCTGCAACAGCAGTAGGGTTTCGCCCATAATCTGACTGGCAGCAGGATTGAACGCCTCAATCTGACCCTGGCTATCGCGCAAAATAACTCCTTCCGACAAAGCCGTGAACAACGAGCGATAGCGACGCTCATTCTGCTGCAACGTGACTTCGGTTTGAACTTGCAGGGTGATGTCATGAAACGTCCCTACACCACGCTGAACACGCCGATAACTGTCGAATTCAAACTCAGCCCGTTGCTGCACCGTCTTAACCTGCCCCTGCACTACAATCCGGTGACGAATATCGTATTCATCACCATCGAGCGCCGCCAACCAAGCTTGATCCAGTCGCTCCTGATCATCAGGATGGACAAAACCCAGGTAACCTTGATAATCGAGCGAATGCCCCTCTGGCAGCCCAAAAATACGACAGGTTTCATCAGACCAGTTCAGCTGTCCGGTTAAAAAATCCAACTCCCAGCTGCCGATATGTGCCAGGCTCTGTGCCCGATTAAGCATCTGCTCGCTGCGGCTCAATCGCTCGCGCGCGCGGCGACTTGCCGTTATATCCTCCTTAACCGCAAGATAGTGTGTCGCAACCCCGTGTTCATCCAACACCGGAGTAATGGAGGCGGATTCCCAATACAGACTTCCATCTTTGCGCTTGTTACAAAATTCACCAAACCAGACACCGCCTGACGTCAATACCCGCCACATCGAGGCATACTCATCA
Organism: Motiliproteus sp.; assembly: GCA_036961355.1. Classification (GTDB taxonomy): domain Bacteria; phylum Pseudomonadota; class Gammaproteobacteria; order Pseudomonadales; family Balneatricaceae; genus Motiliproteus. Next base: position 39,750 of record JBALVL010000013.1, on the reverse strand, counting down.
GGTGTGGTATGACCGCTTTGTAACAAATTCGGCAGCCTCCCGATTACTTCATCTTTGCGGTAACCACTGATCCGGGTAAACGAGGAGTTGACGTATTCGATAGTCCCGGTCAGGTCGGTAATCACCACAGAGATCGGACTCTGCTCGATCGCCGCCGACAACTGCCTTAATTCAGCATCGCGCGCTTCGGTGGAACTGATATCTCGAATAAATACCAGGCAAAAAGATTGCGAATTAAAGTCAAAATAATTGGCTTCAACTTTCGCGGTGAACTGACCGGTCCTGGCACTTTGGTAGGAGGTTTTAAACTCAGCGTGACTTTCATGCTGCAAACGCCGCCAACTGGAGTCCCAGCGTGCCTGTTCAAACCCTGGGCGGAACTCAGCCACGCCCATCTCCATCAACTCATCACGCTGATAACCCAATAACGCGCACGCAGACTCATTAACATAGACAAACCGGGCGCTGCGATCGACTAGGAAAACACTGGTACTGATGTGATCCATTGTGAACTGGGTCAATTGCAATCGCTGCTGACGCTCATTGAGCAGCTGTTTCTGTTTATCAATTCTGCGTTGAAAACGGTAATCACGCCCCACCATCACCGACGTACTAATAACGGCCAACGCGCTAACTAGCAGCCCCAGCAGCAACATCAGCCACAATGAAAAATGACGATTTGTCTGCTGATACTCTGAGCTGGCGGACACTTCCATTACCCAGTTTCGCTCACCAAATTCGAACGTAAACTGATGCTGAAACAGTGCTGCTCGGTTCGCAACTCGATCCTGTGGCGTAGCTTGCAGTAAACCCGCAGCGGGGGGCTTCTCAACGGGATGCGCTAACGGGTCTTGCAGCTTCGCTTCTCGAGTTTTAGCATCATCGCGTACCGTCGCATCAAGGTCCGCCGGCACCCGTTGTTGACCAATCCAGCGACCCTGAATAGCGCTACTCACGTCAGAGAGACGGTAAAATAACCCTGCTGACAACAGTTCATCGAGCTGCTGAGTGAGAGCATATTGCAGCCTCAGCTCACTCACCATAAAGCCCTCAACCGTAGCAGAGACAGTACCGGTAACATCGTTGGCGGCACCGGCTTGCATCGTATTAACTGCAGCAAAGACCGGCAGCGCCAGAACCACTCCGGCTTGCCCCGCGCCGTAGAGCGGATCAAATCGTAAACCACTTGCGGCGACCCGTTTTGCCTGTAACGAGGCCCCCAACACCGCGCTGTATTCGGTGTTAGAAGCCAGGTCGTAGCCAATAATATTTTGGTTTATCAGCATCGGCTCAATGCAGGCAACCGCGCTATAACCGGAGCGTTGTGCGGCGATTTGCAGCGCACCTCGCTCATCACGTTCGGTTATCTGATAACCTGCAAAGCCGAGTTGCTGCATCCCTTGCTCGAACGGAGCACGCTGATCCCAGTTAACCTGCGGTACCCAGGCCAGCGAACGAACGGCAGGAGTTCTGGCTAATTGTGGCAAAGCAAAAGCGCGAAACTGTGCGGGATTTAGACTACCGGAAGCACGATAAAAATCCCGCGCGGCATGAAGCAATAGCACCTGCTCATCCAAGAGCAATTGCAGCTGCTGATTTAGCCCTTGAGCCTGCTGCTGAAATTGCTCATCGATACGATCGCGTTCCCAGTAACGGCCGGAACCGATCAACAGCACCACAAGCACATACACGGTACCCATCCAACAGGTCACTAACCAACGTTGTGACCGCCACGGATACAGCGCGGGCGACAACCAGGCCATCAGCACCGGCGCCACCAAGAAGATCCCGGCGACATCCCCGCTCCACCAGCTTAAGCCGTTGAAAAACAACTCATGTGGTTCGAGCAAACCGCTAAACCACAGCACCGCAGTCCCGATACCGGAACCGATCAGTGCTGCCACCAATCCGCCCCAAACCATGAAGCGGAGAACCTGACGCAATGTTGAAAGTGAGCCGGGATGGCCGCCCGATCGGCGAATCAGCAAAGCACCGAACCAGGGCTGCAACGCGACACCTGAGCTGATCAGTAGCATATCGGTATCAGCCAGTCCGCTATCGCCCCGAAGCCATAAATGGATCAGTTCAGCAAAAAAAATCGGCACCACAGACGCATTGCCATAAACCAATACGGCAGCCATCGCGACACCGGCAGCTGGCCAAACAGGGGCACCGATATCGGAAGAAAAAGTTAACAACGCCGCCAGCTCAGCACAGAGCAGGTACGCAAAAAATATCAGAGAATAGGTTCGCAGCGCCCGTTCCATGGCTACCTCAACAAACGACCATAAGAATTACAGTTCACTTAACAGGCTTCCTGCCATGACAGTAAAACTCACAGGGGAGAATAAGAAATATCAGGCAGTATTGTGTTGAATTAACCCTCAATAATCCAGCAATTCTACTCAATCCGGCGACGGTATTAATCCCTAATCAAGCAACAACAGTACCGGTGGGAACAATACAACTTACTGAGCACTGTATTCCTCCTATCAAAGCTCTAAAGAGTGAAAAAGATTAACAAGTCTAGCGAAGCAGACGATAGTTAACACCGAGTACTTGGCTAGCGCCCGACTCCCCGTTATAATCCGCGCTCTTCTGGCAGTCGACAACCGCAATCGCTGTGTTCGGTCCGCTCGGAACGGCGCCTCATATCCATAGAGTCGCCAAGGCAGTACGCAAGAAAAGTTGGTCCGTGGGGGCCTTTAGCTCAGTTGGTTAGAGCACTCGACTCATAATCGATCGGTCGCCAGTTCAAGTCTGGCAAGGCCCACCATCCACGACACTGATTTATAAGGACTTTATGTCCTTACGTGACAGCCAGAACGGCTATGTCACAAGAATGCCACCAACGATAGAATGCGGCCTGCAGGCCGAAAATGTCACAACAATGTCACACTCGATTGTGACATACACCTCCTAAACCAATTCCCAAAAAACCGACGGCAACCCGCATCGCTTGGCGATCTGTTACGTTTCCTCGCTTTATCCTTTTGCACCAGCCGACATTTCATTGCACAGCACGCAAAAGCCGATATCGGCCCTGCCCCCTTGTATTGGTGCTACCTGCCGCCCTGCTTGCACCACCAATAAAGTTGCACAAAATTGGTGCGAGAAGCTCGAAGGTGTGGTGTGGAGGAGTGGTTTTTTCTGGCAGCGTGAGTTTTCCGAGCGCTGGCGCGGGTTTGGTGTCAGTGCGGTACTTGGGAACTGTTATCAGGCAGAAAGGCGTCGTTAGCTGTACGCCGACCGGCGTGTATTGTGAAAACTAGGGCTCGGTAATGGCGGCAGTGCGCACAAAGGAGACATGCTGGGATCAGCGATAACGCCCAAAGCAGCGGCGCGCGTTAGCGCGTCCAGCCCGTAGGGGGATGCTGCCTTTGCTTGTTAGGTGAAGTGCACAACATAGAATTTGTACATTAACACCAGTTCGAAAAAGAAGACTATACCTGCCGAATACCAGCCAGCATTAGCCATAAATTTATTGGTGCCCTGATAAAACGCTCTCTTACCTACATGCACAGAATAACCAACCAGAGCAGCCCCCAACCCAGCGGACCAACTAACCCCCCCCTCAGGGAAGCCGAGAAAAACAAACCAAAGCAACATGCCCACAATAAAGATAGAAAGTAGGCCAAAAATTATGGCGTGCACGAGTAATATTTTAGATTTACGTTCATCAGAGCCAACTAAAGCTGCAATTGCACCCAGCAGAAGAACCAGATCGAATGGGATTAAAGGTAAAACCTGCCAAAGATTTACAGACTCGAAACCGCTTACACCTGTGAGTTTTAGCGCAACTACTGGAATATGGGCTAAACAAACAAAGATACCTAGAACCAAATTGATTATGAATATTTTCTTGAGGCTCATTTATCACCTAACGCCGCAGTAACAGGACGGAAAACCGCGTAGCGGTTTGGAGTTCCAAGCCAGCTTGCTGGCGAAAGTTGACTGCCTTGTATGGTTGATTCATATTGTATCTCGATAAATCATCGTAAATATCATAACAAATACGAAGCTGTAAAGCGCAAAGGCAGTAAACCTAAATAAATAATTAAGCTTAGATGGATCAACCTCATAATCAATACTCATACCACCTGGAATATACATTCTTTCTTTTAGTAAAAATGACATGGCTCCGTCGAAAAACAAAATTGAAACAATCACGACACCAAAAAACAACTCTGGGTCATCAGTTTTGGAAGTCAAATATACATAAAGGTAAAAGCTAAGAAGAGCAAATACAGCTACTACCCTTGTAATGATTTTACTATTCAAGATTATACGCACACCTAGGTTTAGTACTGCTAACATTTTAATATTGAGACCCTGCAAGGTTGGCCTACCTTGCAAGCTTGATCTACCTTCCAGGGAAGGAGGGAGCCGTTATGTACAGACGCGGTCGAAAATATCAGGCTCAAATAGCCCGACTGGCGAATGCGAGAGCCGCGAAAGAACGCAAGCGGCTGGAAGAAGCTATCCCTGCTGATCGTTTTGATCTCCCTGATCTTAGACGTGTGATCGAGATAACCGATTTTGATAACGGTTCCCCTGTCACTCATAGAGTCGAACTATACCGCAGTGATCGAATAGATTGCTATAACGTCAAAATTGATGGCCAGCCTTGGCAACAACGTATTGGCTGGAGTCGTATCTTAGAAGGTCTACGCAAGGCTCTACCAAGGCTTCGCCAGCTTGATTGAGAAGAAATAGCTCATGTCTCCATTGGGGCCAATAGCTGAAGTCTTTGGGGCTCTAGGTAGATGTCACCAATGTGCCACTCCTGTTATTAATTCAACCTCTCCTCTCAGGGCTGCAGCCCGTCTAGGGTGGACTTAGTGTTGCCGACGGCTGTGGCGTTCCCCGCGATCGCAGCCTGTTGATCGACCTGACCGTTGGTGTGGGTGTGAGTTGATAACGCGGTCAGTGCCTGCTTGGTCTCATCCATAAAGCTCGATACCAGGGCCAGCACATTGATGGTCGGGGATCCGATCCAGACGCTGGAACCCTTCATGGTTAACGCGCCGGTGGCCAGTAGACTGGCAGTGCCGGTAGCGGTCTGCGTGATAGAGCCTGCGGCGGTCTGAGTCAGGTTGCCGTCGGTGGTCTGATCGATGTTACCGGTTACCACTTGGGCGACTTTGCCAGCGATCGCTTGGATCAGGTCGGCGGCGATGTCCTGGTTTAGATCTGCGCCGGCTACCTGGTTAATGCTTCCGCCGGCGCTCTGGTTTTGGTCCTGTGCTGCGGTGATGTTGAGGCTGCCGCCGCTGCCGATGTGGGCGGTGGCTTCGGCCAGTAGTTTGATGGCGCCGGCTTCGATCAGTTTGATGCCGTCGACCTGCTCGACCGAATGCTCGAGCACTTGTTTCAGTTCGTTCTGGATTGTCTCGAGCTTTTCCAGTGTCTCCACCAGGTGGGTTTGGCTGCGATCGGCTATCTGGCCGTCGGTGTCTCGATGCCAGTTGCCCGCGCTGTCTGCCTTTTGGCTGACGCCGTCGCGCTGCTGCCATAGCAACTCATCAGCACCACACTCTGGCAGGCTCTGGCGATGAGGCAGTACTGATCGCACGAACGGTTGATCGGGTCGACCATAGGCCCAAGCCACCTCTACGATGGCACCGGGCTGGGGTAACCCAAACAGGCCACGCTCCATGCCAGCACCGGGCACGGTTACCGGTACCGCTTCTATCAGGGGTTGATGGGTATCGGGTTGGCCGTGCTGATCGAGCAGCTGCAGGTTGACCGCATAGCGGGGTCGGTAAGGATCTGCCAGACCACCCGCGATCGGGGCATCGGCGATGCTCTCGACCACCGCAAACACCGGCAGATGATATCCCGCCAGCAGTTCAGGAAAGAGTCGCGCTACCAGGCGTTGAACGGCCATTCTCATGCTGCATCTCGCTTTAGTCGTCCGTCCCACGGGTTCTTGGTCCAGTGGATCCGCATTTCGGTACCGATGATGTTGGTGCGGGTGATGATGACCGGATCGCCGCCGGCGATGCGCAGTTGCACACCGGGCCGGAAGTTCGGTACCACTGGCAGGCTGGCGGCGTTGGCGGCACTGAGTCGGGTTAGTTGATTGATCGGTACCGGTACGCTCTTGCCCGCGTGGGGTGAGTCGTCCCAGCTGCCGACATAGACCCGACCATCGGGCTGCTGTTGCCAGATATAACGTGATAGGTCGAACGCTGCGCCCAGCGCATCGAGCGCCATATAGCCGCCGCCGCGATGATCAAAGCGGGGTAACAGGGTTTGCTGCCAGACATCCTCGCCTTTACCGCCCAGCATGAAGTGCAACCCAGTTTGGTTGTTGATTTCGGCCAGCAGATCGGTGGCGCGGCAATGGCGCAGCGCCAACGGCAACCGCCGGTTTAACGTGGCGGGTAGTTCGCGCACCACCAGCCGCTGCTGCTGGGCGTCGATCGCCTGTGATTGCTCAACATAACCCAGCAGATAAACGGGGATGCGGTCGGGCTTATAACCGACGCTGTACTGCACCAGGCCGTTCAACGGTGCGCTGGCCTTGACGGTGAAGATCGCCCTGCCCGGGCTATGTAGCTCCAGGGTCAGGTTGTCGCTGATCAGCTCGACCTGATCGCCATCGATGACTAGCCGCTTATGCAGTCGCATCGGTGGACGCCTCGGGTGATGGTTCCAATGCTTTGTCGACCTTGCCTAGAAAACCCTCAAAGCCGGTCAGCTGCTCGGCATCCGGCACCGTGTTATCGGCACTGGCTACCGGTTCGCCCGTTGTTGCCGGGGCGTTGGGTTGTGGCTGTTCGGCGCGTTGCTCTTTTTTCTCGGCGATGCTCAGGTGTTCGGATAGAGTAAAACGGATTGTCCAAGCGCGTTTGCCGCCCTGCGGATCGATCCGGAAGCTGTCACTGAATTTCACCTGCCTAATGTTCAGCGCCTCGGCTAGTTCGTCGGCGATGGTGTAGGTCAGCGGTTTGCCGCTATCGTCCACCGCTTCGGCCATGTTGGAAAGTCGCAGCAATTCGGCTGCTTTATTAAAACCCAAGGTCAGCGCCACACTCAGCTTTTTGGCCTTGTTGCCCGCCGTAACAGTATCGGTGCTGCTGCTCTGGCCGCTGATATCTTTACGCGCCAACGGCATCGCCAGCGCCACCTGCAGATCCTTGCCAGGCACTTTGTAATCGGTTTCTGAGTACGACAGCATCATAGTCCTAGCACCTCCTTGATAAACGTAAAACAACCGGTCGGACCGGTCATTGCTACCAGTGCGCACAACGGTGCGCCGGGGTTGGGTGGTTCGATCTGCTGCAGCGCCTGCGCCAGTGCTTGCGGGTTGGCGGCGGTATCACTCCAGACCACACCCGCGCCACCGGCCAGCGCCACCTGCAGATCCGCCCAGCTCTGCCGACGGTCGGCCAGATCGGCACCGCGACGGGTTAGAAACCCCTGCAGTTCGGCCAGCGGGTCACTGTCATTGGCCAACGCCTCTACCCGCGCCAGTACCGCGCCCAGAGTTGTGCGTAACTGATCGGCGGCCGCTGGTTGACCCTGCTGCCGCCAGTGCGGATTGTTAGGGGCTTCTAGCCGCTGAAGCTTGTCATCTTCCAGCGCCGCTAGCTGCTCGGCCCGACGCTGACACAACGGCAGATCTGCCAGCGGCAGCACCGCATTCAACGCCGCCAGTGACTGTGCCCAGCTGCCGTAATTGTTACCGCTGATCATCACCAGCAGGATCTCACCAGCACCATCTTTGCCGCTGTCCATTACATCGGTCAGCTTATCGCCCAGCGCCTGCACCGCTTGCTGCGGGCTCAGATAGCCCCGCGCCGCATCGCCATACAATCCGGTACCGCTATCGGCCGCGCCCCTTGTCCAGGGGTGCAGCGTCAGCAGCTGGCCGCCACTGTTCAGCAACGCCGCCAGTGCCGTGCGCTGCGCCTCGATCGAAGCCGCGCCCCCAGCCAACGCCCCCGCCTGCCACTTTGATCGGCCAGCGATCGCGCCCAGCGCACCATCGGCCGCCGACAGCTCGGCGGGGATCTCGTCCAAGCTCGAATCAGCAGCACCTGAAGCGGTCGCCGCCGTGGTGGGTTCGATTAGGGTTAGGGGTTGCCAGTTCATGGTCGATTACTCGGTAACTGAATCGGCCAGCAGCCAAGTGACCGCGTCCACATCGGCCAGATTGCCGTTGGTGTCGTCGATCACGTTCAGGTCATCCTCCAGCGCCTGGCGCTGGCCGAAGATCGCTCCCGACTGAACGGCAAACAGGTCGGCCTTCACCACCACCCGCTCTGCCAAGGTCGCCAACGGCAGCCCCCTGGCAGCAGCGATCGCAGCTAGTAGCGGCGTGGTAGCGGTGTTGTCAGCCAGATAGGCTCTCGCTTCCTGTTCCTGTTTGTCCCAACTGGTCACCTCAGTCGGCGGATAGGTCGCCAGCATCGACATCATTTCGTTATCGGCCGCCGCGTTGATCAGGGCCAACTTGGCTTTTTTAGCCTCGTCCACCGTCGGCTCTGGTGGCGGTGGTGGGTTATCTTCGGCATCGGCCAGTCGGTCAAACTCGGCCAATACTTTGACGAATTCGTTCAGGCTACCGATCGGCTTTGGGGCTTTATCGCTGTACTCAATTTCGCCCTGGTCGCCGTACCACTGCACCGCCCAGATCGCCGGATCGGACAGCAGCTTATCCAGTGGAAAGTGAAACACCCGATCGTTTTTAATCACTGCGTCATCACCTGCAGCGCCATTGATGATACTGATTCTGTCCATGATGCCCCCTAGCCGTGGTTGATCAGAGTCGGAGCCAAGCCCATCTGGCCGTTGATCGCAGCCAGCACCAGATCCTGGTGAGTCCGTACTGTCTCGTTGCGGAACGACTCGACCGCCGCGCCGGTTTGATGCTGCGCCTTGGTGCTTTCGATCAGTAGCATCGGGAGCACCGCAACGGCGCAAGCCTCTTCATCGATCTCCTCGCCGCTAGTCGGGTCCTGACCCCGCAACTGGGTGGCAAACATGCATTCATTACCGACACAGGCCTTTTTAAGCAGCGGGCAGAATTTTCGATCGTTCTTTTTGTTAAACATGGAGTTAATCCTTCACTGCGATGATCGAATCAACGTATTTCACCGCCATGTTGATAGCGGTGCCGTTGAAGGTGTGGCCGTGTGCGTTACCGCTGAAACTGGCCGAGTGGTTGTGGCTGCCGCCGCCGCCAGTTGATGAGGTATACGGTAAGCGCTCCGACCCTTCCTCACCATTAAACATAAGCTCGTTCAAGGATGGGTTGACACTAGAAAGTCCATAATATTGTTTTGCTGAGTCCGCCTGCATGCCAGTGATGTGTTTATGTGAGGGGATTTGAGACTCTGTAAGAGTGTGGTTGTTAACAGTCACCGAACCGCCCGCCGCCGTGTTCGCCACCGACCCAGCAACCGACTGGTTCTTGAATGCCGCGGTGAAGTCGACCGAACCGCCAGCGCCGCCACCGTTACCACTGACGATCCGCAGCGCCTTGTTGTTATGGGCGATCGACTTCGTCCAGCCGGTCGGTGCTGCCGCCTGCGGGAAAACCAACACGGTCCCCGATTCAAAGCCCACCGATTGCAATCGATTTTCCAGTGTCTTGGGCGTTACAAACTTGGTGTCATTGGTGCCCGTATCAACCTCGGACTGACTTGCCTGACTCGCTTTAGCCAGCAGTTCATCCACCAGCGCCGCAGCCACGTCGATCTGGCTACGCAGATCCGTCACGGTTCCGTTGGCCTCGATGGTGCCTATCTTCTCCAGGTAGTGGTTGATATTGACCCCGTCGGTGGTATCGACCTGGGCGCTGCTGCTGATCACTGCGGTGATGCTGATCGCTTTACCCGTCAGGTCACCGGTCAGCGCCACATCCAGCCATACATCCTTGGGCAGTACGCCCGGATCGGCCAGCGCCAGATCGTTGGCCAGTTCGACCCGCAGCCCGCCGACAAAACCGGATCCGGCTTTGATTGAATAGCTACCGGCGCTTTCCTCCACCAGCAGGCCGTCGTTAAAAAAACGTTGCCGGCCGTACAGCTCCAGGTTGGCCAACCGTTCGCGGTCATCAATACCATCTAGCCGGGCATTAAAATCGATCTGCCAGGTCCCGGCCTGCACCGTGATATTGGTGGTGTCCTGGGCATCGGTGAACGCCAGCAGGAAATTGCGGGTCAGGTTGTTGCCCGTAGCGGTACCACTGGTGGCCGTCTTCAGCTGTGTGGGCACATAGCTGACTGCCACCAACGTGTCATCGTCAGCCAGCAAACCGACCCAGTTAAAGCTAAAGTCGCCAAGGGTGGAACCCAGCAGCAGGCTATACACAACCTGATCGGGGTTGACGTAACCCGACGCACTGACAGCACCCTGCCAGACGATATCGCCCGGTTGCGGCAGCACCTCGTTCTGATCCACTGCAGCTGAGTGATCAAGCCCTGCGATATTGGCCAGTACAAAGCGATCCAGCGCCAGCGGTTGTCCTGCGCCCTGCTTCTGGGCGATCAAATTGCGCCCTGCGTTGGTAAAAGCGGTCATGGTCGATTCCTATTCCTTTAAACCCAGAAACGGTTACAGCACCGCCTGGTCGTATTCCCAGGCGTTGTTAAATTCAGGGGCGGCCGCGCCGATACTGAGCGCCGATACAACCTCAAACTCGTAGCGCCTGCAGGTGCGACCGTACATCTGTAGGATAATCGCCAGCAGCGCCGGGTTATCGTTCATCTGGCTGTCGGTCAGATGCAACACAATCACGTCCCAGTCTCGATCGGGGCGGCGTTCGTCGATCTCGACATAGCCCACACCCAGCCGCTGCAGGATCCGCACAAAGCCGGCCACACTGCCCGCGTCTTTGCTGTTAATGAAGGCGTATTTAACCCGTTTGCGATACAGCCACTCGGGTTCGCCGGCAAAGCGTTCGATGTCTCGTTCCCACGCCAACAGGTTGAGGATCACCAGCGGCGCGACATCGGCATCGAGCTGTTGCCCCGGCCATTCGAGCCAGCCCTGCACTTTGTCCCACCAGCGCTCGGCGGTAAGCCGCAGCGCCTCCATGCCGCCCAGTGACTGCCAGAAACTCAGCGCCAGCGCTGGTCTAGTTGGTTGTTCATCAGCCATCAGATTAAGCCTCTGCCGTCCAGTTCAGGGTCAGGCTGTTGAGCCGTGCCACCGCCTGGGTGGTGATGATGTCACCCTGCTCAAAACTGACCGAGCGCAGATCCGGGAACTGCGCGTGCAGCTGCTGCACCAGTTTGGAAAAGCTGAAGCGGCTGAACGGCCAGGTCAGGGTCGGACTGTAATCTGAGTTCTCACGGAACGCCGCTCGGATAAACTGCTCCACATCTGCCTGCAGCGCAGTCTCGGCTTCGCTGGTCAGGGTGTTGGGATAGATCAGCGTCGCACTCGGGTCTTCGTCCTGGTCCGGCATCGCGATCACCTGCAGGTCATCGCCGTGGCCATGGTTGCCGTTGTCGGTAATATGACTGTTGGTAGCATCGAGAAAGGCCTGCGACGGCACCCCGGTATCAAACAACACCAGCGCATCGGCAGAACCGGGGCCTCGTGGGGCTGAGTGGTCAAAGTAGATTCGGTTGGCATCGATGCCGATCTGCTCGGCGATCATCGCCCGGTAAACCGCATCGGTGTGGTATTGGTTAACGGCACTGAACTGGTTGCGCACCCTCAGCCGCAGCGCGTCGTCACTTTCTGCATCCGCGCCCGGCGTGGTGATCCAATCGCTGGCGTTGGTGACGCTGGTCACCCCATCGATCGGCACTTCAAGGATGGTGAAGTAGCCGCCGGCCAGGTTAAAACCGGATCCAGCCAGCTCGGCCTCAACCGTCACCTGCAGCTCGGTCTCGCCTTCGACAAAACTGGTATCACTCAGTACCTGCACCCGGTAGCTAGTACCGTTGATCGCTACCGTTCGCACCCAGATACCGACAGGCACCAACAGCACACCGCTGCTCGAAGCGCGGGTAAAGGTCAAAGTACCGGTCAGCTTGGCCGCTGGTTTGCGGGTGATATCAAACGCCCATGCCAGCAGCTCCAGAAACGCACCGGTGGCCGTTTTTACGAACATCTGCGGCATGAGGTAGCGCACTAGGTACGCCAGCAGCCACAGCACAGGTGTGGCTGCTACAGACTTGAGCAAACGCCAGAATGGCGAGAAGGTCGAATCGTTCGAGAACGGCACGCCTTCATCATCTGCCAGGCTTTGGAACTCCGCCTTCAGTGCCTCGCTGGTGGTGGGTATCCCGGCATCGTCCAGCGCCTTTTTAAACTCCGCCTCCTGGGCGTTTAGATTGTCAAAATTCAGACTGCTTGTCTTGTCGGGGGTCATACACTCACCAGTTGCGATAGGTCGATATCTACTGGGCCAAACTCGCGGGTATCAGCCACCAGCGCCCAGTCACCGGCGCTGCCGGTAAAATTCGGAGTCAGCAGGGTGATCTCCACCGTGCCGGGAACGATGCGGCGGTCTTCCTCCACCACCATGCGGATCTTCTGCAGCAGCAGACGCCGCTTCTCATCAGAGCGCTCGGCCACCATCTCGATCAGATGGCCGCTCTCGCGGATCGCGTGTTTGATGTCCTGGGCGATGCTGTCACGGTCGAACACCAGCACCGGTAACCCGGCCTGATCCAGTGACAGATCATCACCCTCGATCAGCAGATCGATGTACTTTGCACCGGCTGGGGTACCAAAAATGGCATCCATCTACGCGCCCTCCATGGCTTGCCACTCTTCCAGCTCGGCCGGGCCCATCGCGCTGCCGCCGCTGATATGCACATCGCCGTAGTTGGTACTGCTGCCACCGCCGCCCAGCTGCTGTTGTAAGCCACCGCTGGGCACGTTGAGCGTCCGGCCCGATTCCAGTGCCGGCACCTCGGTTCGGTCGAACTCGATACCGGGAATCACCTCCAGCTTATCCATCACCCAGTCAAAGACACCGCCCAGACTTGTGAACCAGCCGACCATCGATGACACGATATTCATCAGCCCCTTGCCCCAGGACGAATCCATAAACGCCGCTTTGAGTTCATCCCAGTAGATGATCAACCCGGCCACCGCCGCGATCAGTGCCACCACACCGATCACCACCCAGGTCATCGGATTGGCCAGCAGCGCGGCCGTAAACGACCAGACCGAACCGGCAGCACTAAACATGCCCAGTTTCATCGCGGCCATCGTCGGCCCCATCAGCACCATCTGCATGTGCGTGGCCAGCAGTGCGCCCTTGCTCCATAGCAGCGCTGTTTTGAAGAAGCCCCAGCTTGCCGATAATAACCAGACCGCCGGTGTCATCCCCACCGCTGCCAGCTGCGCCATGCCGCCGACGATCGCGAACATCGAGAAAGCCGCCACCACGCCCATAATGCCCAGCGCGGCGAAGCCGACCACCTTGGTTAGGTTAGGGAATAAGTGCGTCCAGCGAGTCACTGTCGCGCCGCCCTCGGTCATCGCCTGAATCACCGGGGTGATGGCGGGTAACAGCACCTGCCCCAGACCGATCTTGACCGCAGTCACCGCCGCACCCATCTGTTCGAACGGGTCGGCCATCGACTTGGCCATCAGCTGGGCTTTCTCCATGCCGGTGACTTTGCCCAGCGCATTGATGTTGTTGGCCAGGCCACCGGTGTCTTTCATCAGTAGCTTGATCATCCCCACCGCCTGATCTGAGCCGAACGCCTTTTTCAACGCGTCCGATTCCGCCACATCCAGGGTGTCACCAAACTGGCCTTGTAACTGTTTGAGGATCTGCACCATCGGCAGCATCCGGCCGTGGCTATCGGTAAAGCTCAACCCCAGCTTGTCCTGGGCGTTTCCGACCCCAGTCAGGAAGGCGCGATACTTGGTGCCGGCTTCACTGCCACTCATGGTCGCTTGCAGCGTACCCAGTACCGCCATCTGCTCGGATAGCTGAATACCAGCAGCCTGCCCGTCAGCGCCTAGGCTGGTAAAAGCCGCGCTCATGTTCTGGCCGTCGGTCTTAAACATCTGCACCGCCGTGGCCGTCTGCCCGGTCAGCTGCTGCACCCAATTGTCCTTGCCGATCGCATTAGCCTGCGCCGAGAAGATCCCGTACATGGTGCCCATGTAGCTGGTGATGGTGCCGGCATCGGCTTTAGTCGCCTTAGCCAACAGGTTGCTGGCCTCGGTAAACTTTGCCAGTTCGCCGTTGTTAAGTCCGGCGATCGCCGATTGAATATCGTAAGAGGAGCGGACAAAGTCGGTGGCAGATTCACCGTATTTGATAGAGAACTGCAGCGCCGTTTCGGTCAGCGCCTTGATCTCTTTGTCGGCCACACCCAGGCTTTTGACCTCGCCGATCGCCCGGTCCATCGCCTTCGCTGGCCCCAGTATCGACTCCAACGCCATGCCTGTGGCATACAGCCCGGCACTGCCGCCCGCGATCTTGGTAAACCCCTCGACCGCGTTGCGTTTCATGCCGCCGATCGCCTTGTCGATCTTACCGATCGGGCTACTAACCTGATCTTTCAGACCGACCGCGAAAAACAGTTTCTCCAGCGATTGCATGGCTACCCCTTGAACGCTTTGACGATGCCGTTAGCCACCGCCACCGCCATCTTTTGCCACTGATCCTGCTCCAACCAAGTGGCTTCTATCAGCGCCTGGTCGTCTAACTCCCGACCGGGGAAGTGCTTACGCGTCAGCGCCAGCATCTGCCCCAGTGGGTCATCCTTCAGCCGGGCAACCCCGGCATTCAGTTTTTTATCTTGATCTCCAGCGCTGGCTTGAAGTTGCCCGCCACTGTTGTTGCCAGCTCGGCGGCATAGCCTTGATCCAGCAGAGCCTCTAGCGCCTCTTTGTCATCAGCGTCGACCGTGCGGGTCAGGAAGTTGCGGCTCGGCGCTACCTTGTTATCCGGTTGAAAGGCGTTCTGGTAGCCGTGATAGTCATCCACCGTCACCGTAAATTTCAGATCCTGCTCACCCGCCTGAATCGTCATTTTCTTGCCAGCTTTAACAGCCATTTGTGTCACCCCATGTTGTGTTGCTTGGTATTAAAAAGTCAGTGATTACGAAGCTCTTGGAACAGGTTGTCGAGCCGGTCCTCTAGCCGTTTAAAGCCGCTTAAAACGTCGTCTTTGGTCGCATAGCGCTCAGCCACTTTCAGTTCTAACAGCGCCATCTGTCGGCTGTTTGTGTTGATTCGTCTGAACAGGAACGCTTGCCAAGCAATAATCAGCGACAGCACAAACAGCAGCAGCGTCATCAGCACCGGGGCCAGTTTGACCAGTGCGCTGGGTTCAGCCATAACCGGCCACCGGCTTGGCTTTTTCCTTCTCTTTGCTGCCACGGCTTGAGCCGAGCCAGTAAGCGATCGCAGTCATCGTCGCGCCGGTCAGTTGACCCGCTAGGTACACCACCAAATCCCGATTGCCTTCTGGGATGGCTGCAAAGAACAAAGCCGTAGCCAGCGCAGAGAAAGCGACGAACAGCGCAGCAGTCAGCGCTGCAGGCATCCAGTGATCTTTATGCTGGTCACGGGCATTCTGCACATCTGTCAATGCCATACGATCACTCTCGACATCCAGCTGCGCCCGCTTAAACGCCAGGTCTCTCAGGTGTTTACGTTCGTCATGCTCGAGTGTTTTTAACTCCACCAAAGCTTCCGGGTTCTGCGCCAGGTGTTGCTCGATCGCCTCTGGTGTGGCTTCAACCCCCAGCGACTGCGCAACCATGGCACCTACAGCGGCCCCTGCTGGGCCACCCAGGGCGGTACCGAGTAGCGGGGCAGCCTTAGCGATCACCCCTGTAATTCTTGACCAATCCATGCTCAGTAACTCCCCAACAGTGGCGCGATGTAGTGCTGGGCGTTGTCGATGAATTCCACCGGTTCACCCTTACCCGCCACCGTGTTGTAGTGTTTCTTCCAGTAGGCGGCACGGTCTGCCAGATCGACCGGCACCACCTCCGGCTTAAGCTTGTAGTGCAGCCGACAAATCACCATCGATAGCAGTGGTGAGTGCTCCAGTTCACGATGCGCCACCAGGTCCAGATCGATATCGAACTGTTCTTTCAGCAACGCCTTATTTTTTGAACGGGTGCGCTGAACTACATCGACAAAACCGATCTCATCTACTTGGCACAACCCGAACCCGGCACGATAATCGGTACCATCGCGGTACTGTCCCAGGTGGGTCTCTTGTGCTGCGGTTTCCAGCAATAGATGCACCGCTCGGTTGTTCTTGCCATGTCCCAGCAGATCACACACCTGAGTGGCGATATCGACCGCGTGAGTGGGTTCGGTCAAACCATAAAAAGCTTTCATCGATCGATCCTCTTAATCCGCTATCAAACTGCTAAGCCTTAGCTCAGCCCCGCGATCTCTTCCGGTGCCAGGTAGGGCACACCATCGATCCGTACAAAGTCAGGGCTGGTGATCACATAGGGCAGTTTGAAGACCGATTTGTCGGCGCTGTTCGGATCAACATCGAGCGCGCTGGAGACCATCAGCTTGCAGCCGAACGCTTCCACCTTCAGCTCGTCGTCACCGGCCTGGGCAAAGCTGGTGATATCGAACAGCTCCAGCCCTCGGAAACTGCCCGCTTTTCTTGCCGCTTCGGTAATCAACTTCATATTGCTGCGGTCGACCTCGATCTCGCCGGCGGCTTCAACATCGCCATCGGTGTAGCCATCGGGCACGCCTTTGGTCTTGGACACCGCTGTGTTGTCAGTGATATCCAGGGTCATCTTGTTGGCGTGGATCGCCAGCCCGCTTAGATCAAAATCGAAGCTCTTACCGTTGATGCGCTTCATCGTCGTGTCCTTTTAAAAATTCGGTCATTCGATGGGGTTTAACGTACAGATAGCCCAATTAATCAGGTGTTTAATTGGCGGATCTGTACGCTAGCCCTCCACCCCTCGGTTCAGATCCAACATCAGGTACATACCGATCTTCTTGCCGCTCTCATACGGCGCGGCCTGAATGTAGATATTCACCTCGTTACTACTTACCCAGTTGATGACGATATCGCCCTCTTCCGGCGGTTTGATCATCGCTGGGAAAGGTTCGCCGCCGATCACCACACCACGGCTGGACTCGCGCAACGGCCGCATAAAATAAGTGTTGTGGAACGCGATCGATTTGGGCGTGGTATTCAGAGAACGGTCGGCAATCTTGGCGATCGCCAGCACTCGCACTCGGCGTGCCAGGTAATCCAAAATCCGCAGATTCTCGTACACCTGAAAATCACCGCCGGCGTTGTCCAACATCATGTGGTCGGCCCAGTAGATGCCGTTGTAATCGCTGTACCACTGCGGTACTGAAAAGCGGCTGGTGGTCAGGTCGGTGATATGCGCCATCGTCAACGGGGCATCGTTAACATCGACCGGCAAGGTGCCCAGATCGACCATCGGCCCGGTACGAACCCGCATCGGGCTGTCGGCGATATCCACCGCCCGGTTGCACAGGCGGCCGGTGACTGCGCCCAGGTCGTTGCCGAACAGCAGCGGCACCACCGATACCCGTGGCGCAGCCACCAGGTTGGTCACCGCCTTGATGCGGGCGGTGTAGGTGGCCCAGTCTTCGCTCTGGTCATCGATGCCGGTGACGCACAACATCACCGTCAACGGTCGGGCAAAGCTGGCCAAAGCGTTTTGCGCCTCGGTATAAGCATCATCAACTTCAGCGCTCGATGTCACCGGTGTAGTCACCACCACCGCCTCGGGCACCAGGTTGTTGGGTTGCTCCAGCGCCAGCGCCAATGCAGACTTCCAATCGCCAGCCGTCGAGATCGCATAGGCTTGCCAGTTCTGGCCAGCGTTGACCTTGGCGGCCTCGATCTGCGTCTTGAGCTGGCTATCACCGGCCCCCAACAACGCATCCAGATCGCTATCACCGCTGAGCATCAGCAGCTTGTCATCGTTACTTGGCTCACCGCCTGCACCGATATAAAGAAACTGGCGCTCAACCTCAGGGAAATTGCCCTGCATCCGATTGACGTTACTGACGTTAACTTGACCTTTCATCGATCGATCCTCTTGGCTCTCTGTTTGCTATCCGTTTGCTAACCGCGTCGTCGGCCATTTTTCCCAATAGTTCCTGCCCCACGCTGCCGCGCTCGGCAGCTGACAATCCCAAAAAGGATCGCGGTGGCAGCGGGATATCCCAGCTCTGTTTGCTCGGTTCATCCCGTAGCAGTCGCAGCACCAGCCCCGCCTGCCCCAATGTCATGTTCTCGCGAATCCATCGCTGGCTAACCCGTCGGGTCTTGCTCTGGCCACCCTTGGCCCCGCTTTTGTATTTGCCGGCGTAGATCTTAAAACCGGCCTTAACCAGCGCCTTGGCCTGCGACGCTGTGGCATCGCTCTGATAATCCGGTTTGCCTTTCACCCGCGCCGCCCGCTTGGCGGTCATCGTCTCGCCGATCCCCTCCTGCTGCTGCCGGGCGATCTGCCCCATCAACCGGTTCGACCAGGTCACCTTGACCGATTCAGATCCGGCGTAAACCTTCAGATGCTTGGGCCGGGTGATCTTGGCCAGCATCTTCTTTCGCCCCTTTTTGCGTTGTTTCCAGGGCGTGCCATCGATGTTCTGTTGCGCCTTGACTCGGCGGCGGCTCAGTTTGGCCACCTCTTTACCCAACAACCGGTGGTAGCGTTTACGTTTGGCCGGTGGCAGCCGCAGCAGCTTGAGCTGATCGCGCAGTGCCAGATCTCCGCTGACGCTAACTGTCAGGCTCATTGCTGGTCGGCGTCGTGTGTCACCCCGCCCTGCTCAGCAATCCACAGGTCATAATCGCCAAAGTTGAACTGCTGGCCGTTCCATACGATCGGGCCGCTGTCGTCCTGCACCAGGTAGATCGGATCGACAAAATCCAGCGTCAGCTCCACATCGGCAAACTTGTTATTGTCATCCAGATCGATCTGACCTTGAGGGTTGCCCAGCTCATGATCTGACCGGTCCGGATCGTTCTCATCCAACCAGGCTTGCACCAGTGCCAGCAGCAACCCCGCCGAACTGGCTGGGATTCGTTCAAAGGCCAGTACAGCGCGATATTTCCAGTCAGCCTGGTGCCAACCCTGCTCGGTTTCATTGCCGCCACCGGGCTGCAGCTCCCCGCCCTCTTGGAAGCTTTCAAAGTTTTCAGCATTGATCCCTAGCAACTCAAACTGCGCGGCCAACGAGGCGCTGATTAACTGCAGTTTGCTGCTCATATCAGGTTCACCCCGACTCGGTTCAATCCGACGATCGCCCGGATCTCCTGGGCGGCAAACTCGCGGTATTTATCCTCGGTTTCTTCGCCCGCCTTGGCGTAATTTTCAGCCGTCGCCCGTCGGTCAACAGTCTCGGTCTCTTTCAACAGCTCGGCCTTGGCTTCGCAATAGACCGCCCGCAGGTACTGCTGCAGCAGTTCGCTTTCACCGCCAATCTCGTCTGCCGGCACAGCGGCCAACGTCGCATTACCGTCGTTCTGCTGGGTGCTGCGCCAGCTCTTCAGCGACCGGTTGACCCGACTCATGGCGTGCTTGAGTTGGTGCTGAATGATCAGCGTGTCGATCTCGCTGGGGATCCGGTACAGCGTTACAAAATCATCAGTTTTGATATCTGGAAAAAAGGCCGTATTGGTCAGCGTCACCGATGCGGCGGGTGTCGGATTACCACCTGCAAAGCTATATGCGCTCATCAATAGATCCTCTGGTTTAACGTCAACTGAGGGTTGTTAGGTGCAGGCCGTCCGGACTCTGGCTGGATTGGATTGGCCAAAGCCAAAACCTCAGACAGAACCGGTGGCCCGCGTGGGGTGGAGTCGTTACGATTCCGGTTGTTTGGGTGGTTGTTTTTCTAATGCTTTTTCCAGTTTCTCGATCACAGTCTTCACCTGCGATCGCTTAGGATCGAGCCGCTGCGCCGTCTTGAAGTACTCCAAAGCGGCCAACAGATCCGATGGTTCATTAGTCTTCTGCTTGGCCTTGCCCGCGAACTTATACAAGCGCGACAATGACGCCGGCTTTACTACCCACTCGCGATCGACAATCGCAATAATCAGGCTGCCCATATAAGGCTCGACCGGATCACCGTTGTTGATCTGCAATTCAGCCCATTGCCACACCTGGTCGACCACTAACGTGTGCAGGGTGGACTTAAAACGCTCCGGCGATTCCTGCTCCTGATCGATCGCGATATAAGCCAGGTCCAGCGCCTGCTGCACCTCACCGATATCGAATAACCAGACAATCAGTTCGACCAGAACTGGGTTTTTATACGGCTCCTCGCCGTTCACGCACGCCTCGATATAGGCCTGCACCACCGGCTGGTAACGCGGTACCAGTTCGTCACGTTTGAGCGCGGTCTTATCCTCAAGACTCAGCCCTGAAAGGCGCTGAATGTCGCTCTCCAGACTGTTGAGCAACAGTTGGAACTGGTTATAGTCACCGGCCAAGGTTTCGATATGGACGGCCTCTTGGCTATCCAGATTGGCCTTGGCTTGGGCTTCGGCTTGCTGTTTTTTGACCTTCGCCTGGTGTTGTCTCATCAGTGAAGCCATGGGTTCTCCTCCCCTGGTTGAATGGCTGAATGGTTAAACCCGGCCCCGATCGCTCAGGGCCGGATCAGATCAAAGGGGCTTACGCCTCCTTGAAGATGACGTTGTCCGCTTTGATCGCCGCGAAACCCTTCATGTCTTCAACCATGTAGGCCTGGTTCATCGAGATAAAATCCTCGACCTGGTTCTTCGGCGCGTTGTCTTTCGCGGTACGGCGCACCGTGCCATCCTGGGTATAGATCGACAGGTTCTTCAGGTCGGTTACCGCCACACCCATATCGGGGAAGCCAGGTACCAGCAGCGTGGTCAGTCCTCCATAGGACTTATCCATCACTTTGATCTTCGGCTTCTCGTTCGGGTTCTGTGACTGAGCGGTGTAGATCTTGCCCATGTCATCAGTCACCAACGCCTCGCCGACGATAGCCACTTCGCTGCCGGAGCGATGCGGCACACCGATACCCGAGTAAACGTCGTAGACCAGGCCATCAAGATTTTTGTAATCACCGGCCGCGCCAATGCTGATCACATCCGTAACGCCGCCCTCGGTCATAAAGTTGGTTGGGTTGTTATCTTCCAGCAGCTTCAGCCAGCCGATATTCACATCGTCCAGCAGCGGGTAGGTGCCGCGATCTGTAGTGGCTGCGACACTGTTACCGTTCCAACCGACCAGGATCTGATCCAACGCGATACGACGGTAGACGTGCTGCATATAGCGGTTCATAAAGTTCGGGTAACGCGCCCAGGCATCCATTAGTGAATACTTCATCGCCACATCGAAGTCGGTCTGAGCAACGGAGTACTGCGGCCCATCCGGTGCGCCCGCCTGAGTTGGGGTACGCTCACCGGCACCCGTGGTATCAGTACGACCCGCCAGGGTGTTGGCGATAGCCATGCCAAGCGCTTCGCCGACACTGTCGGTGACGAACTCCATGTTGATCATCGTTAGAAAATCAGAGCTGGCTTGTACCGCGTCTTTAAGACGGGTTTCCATCGGGGTGGTGGCGGCAAAGGTCTGGGTGACATCGATGACACCGTAGGCACTAGCCATCGTTTGCTGTAGTCCTGCATAAGCCTGCAGCGTGCTTGGGTTCATTGGTCTGCTGTTACGAGCCATGATCTTGTCCTGTTTGGATTAATTCGTTAGCCAAAGGCCGACTTATACGAAGCCGCCGCCAGATTCAGCGCCGGTACCGGCATTAAAACGGGCGTCCGGCTTCTCCTGCTGCAGGGCGGTGAACTGAGTGGTCAAAGTGGTCAGCTGCTCACTGAGCTGGGCGTACTTAGCGGCGCTGTCATCAGCGGCAGGGGTTTCTTCCTGGGCGGTACCGGGGTTGGCCAACTTCTCAACATTGGCCGTCAACGCGGTGACCTGCTCAGTCAGCGTGCTGAACTGTGCCGCTGTCACGCCGTCTGTTTCCGGCTTGGCTGGGGTCTCTTCGGTGGTGGCTGGCAACTTTGCGCCCAGCGTCTGTACAGCACTCAGTAGCTGTTTGAATTGATCTGCATTCATTTCGTCGTCCTCGATGGAGTCGGTAGATAGATCAGTCGTCCCATCGGGATCGGCTGCGGGGTTGCTAAGAAACGACTTCAGCCGAGCAAAGAACCGGTTTTCCTGTTCATCAGCGTTCGGCTTGGAATCGTCTTGAATTGAAAATTGCACCGGGGCCGAAATCAGCGGCGCTGACTCTTGGTTGCCGCTGCGAGAGAACATCTTCAAACGGCTGGTGCCCAGGCTGGCGGGTTGGTCGGTCACCGCCAAGCCGGTCAGATAGGTGCGACCGGTACCGGCATAGTTAGATTTCAGTTCCATGCTGCTAAACAAGCGCTGGCCGTTGCGGTTCATCTCGACTAGCCGGTGGTTTGGCTCCAACAGAGCCTCCAGCACCGTGCGCTGCTTCTTGTCTTTGCCAAGCCGTACCGCGTCGACCAAACCAAAATTGCCGAACCAGGACAGCTCATGCTCGGCATTGATCACCGCGTAGTACTCGTCGTGGTCGTAGGTTTCCGCAGCGTCGATCAGATCCTGCTCGGTGATCTCACGGTCATCGATGGTGCTGCCTGCGGTGCCGATAACTTGCCAGTTTGTAAGCAGTGGCATGTGTCGTTTTCCTATTCTGGTTGCGGGTTGTATTCGTCGCTTTCGCCCTTCAATGGCTAGCAGAATAGGCCCGCAAAACCGCTCCCTCAATCGGTTTTATTCAAGGTTTTTCAAGGATTAACAAAGCTTGAACAGCCTTGAATGAAAGAGCGTTTTCGGGCGGTTTTTGGTGGGTACACTGCAGCCATGCCATACAGTCAGGAAACCATCGACGCCGCCCGCAAGCTGTTTATGCGTCGCTATAAAGTCAACGAGATACACCAGGAGCTGAGTGTGCCAAAGCGCACTCTGTACCACTGGGCGTCGACCCATGGCTGGTTGGATCAGTTACAAGAAGAAGAGACCAGCAGCGCCTTGAATCGGCGGCTGGTGATGTTGGCAGAGCGAGAGGGTAAGACCGACCTAGAGCTGCAGGAGATGACCAACACCGTCGGCCTACTGGAGCGGTTAGATAAGCTTGAAGAGCGCAAGGCCAACCGCGCCCCGCGTGGTACCACCGATCGCGATACCCACCAAGCCAGCAACAACACCCGTCAGGCCGACGACGACAACCCAAAGAAAAAAACGCGCCGCCGCAAACGTAACAACGACTTCACCGGCATCGATGAGCAAACCATTCTGGAACGGTTTAAATCGGGACTATATCCGCACCAGCTGCAGCTGTGGGAACACCGCCTGCAGCGGATCCGCGAAATACTCAAATCACGCCAGATCGGCCTGACCTACTACTTCGCCAAAGAGGCGTTCACCGATGCCCTGCTGACCGGCGAAGATCAGATATTCATCTCGGCCAGTCGCGCCCAGGTCGATGTGTTCCGCGAATACATCAAAGGCTTTGCGCTTGATCTGTACGACATCGAGCTCAAAGGCAAAGACAAGGTGCAGATCCACTGCGATGCCGGCAGCCCGACCTTCCGCTTCCTGAGTACCAACAGCACCACCGCGCAGAGCTATAACGGCAACGTCTACATCGACGAATATTTCTGGATACCTAAGTTCGACAAGCTCAACACCGTGGCGGCAGCGATGGCGACCCACAAGCACCTGCGCAAAACGTACTTCAGCACTCCGTCGGCGATGAGCCACAGCGCCTACAACTTCTGGTCGATGAAGGAGTTCAACACCAACCGACGCGCCGCCAACGAGCCCGATATCAATCTGCCCGATAAGCGATCGCTAAAGCGGGGCACCATCTGCGGTGATGGCCATTGGCGCAAGGTGATCGACATTCACGACGCCGTGGCCACCGGCTTTGATCGGGTCGATATCGACCAGCTCAAACTAGAAAACGGCCCCGACAAGTTCGCCCAGCTGTTTGAGTGCCAGTTTATCGACGACACCGCCAGCGTGTTCAAACTGGCGATGCTTGAGAAGTGCCTGGTCGACCGCCATGACTGGCGCGACTTCAAACCCGATGCCGCCCGCCCCTTCGGCAACCAACCGGTTTGGATTGGCTACGACCCCAGCCGCACACGCGACGGTGCCTGCATTGTGGTGGTTGCGCCACCGCTTAAACCCGGTGGTAAATTCCGTGTGCTGGAGAAGATCACCCTGCACAACTGCGCGTGGCAGTTCCAGGCCCAGACCATCAAGGAGCTGACCAAAAAATACAGCGTCGACTACATCGGCATCGATGTCACCGGCCCGGGCTCTGGCGTGTTTGAACAGGTGCAAAAGTTCTTCCCTGCTGCCACCGCCATCCACTACAGCCCGCAGACCAAAACCCGGCTGGTACTCAAAGCGCAACAGATCGTTCTCGATAAGCGGGTCGCCTGGGATGCCAGCTGGTCCGATATCGCCGCCGGCTTTATGCAGATACGCCAGACCACCAGCGGTAGCGGCCAGATCATCTATGTCGCCGATCGATCCGATCTTACCGGCCACGCCGACGCCGCCTGGGCGATCAGCCATGCCTTGATCAACGAAGGGTTGCTAACACCTGACGACGACGCCCCCCGCTCTAAGGTGGTGTGGTCAGATGCCGCCTAAACCGACAAGCAAACTCAACAACGGAATCGACCATGTCTAAACGTAAGCGCCGCAGCAACGCCAACAAACAAACAAGCAACACCACCGAGTTGCAGACCACAAACACCGCCACTCATACCAACGCGAGCCCCGCGGATTTCAATCTGAGTTTTGGCGACCCCGAACCGGTACCGATGAGCGGGCTGACCGATTACCTGGGCGTGTTCTCCGACCCGGTCGGCAACTACTACCTACCGCCGATCCTGCTCACCGGGCTGGCCCAGATCAGCCGCGCCAACGCCCACCATTCAAGCTGTGTGTTCTTCAAACGTAACGAACTGGCACGGCATTTTGTACCGGGGCCCCATCTATCGCTGGCCGACTTTCGCGCCGCAGCGCTCGACTTTGAAACCTTCGGCAACGCCTATTTTCAAACGATGACCGACCACTTCGGTTTAGTTATCCGATTGCAGCATCTGCCGGGGCTGAATATGCGGGTCAAAAAGGGCGGTGGCTTTGTCATGCTGCAGCCGTTTGGAGTCACCGATATCGAGTACTCCGCCGATGAAGTACTCCATGTTAAGGAGTACGACACCATCCAGCAGATCTACGGCGTGCCCGAATGGCTGGGCGGGATCCAGTCGGCACTGCTGAACCAGGACGCCACCCTGTTCCGCCGTCGCTACTTTCTCAACGGCTCACACCTGGGCTACATCCTCTACACCACCGACCCCAATCTGGATACCGAAGTGGAGAAAGAGATAACCGAGAAGGTGCGCCAGGGTAAGGGTGTCGGCAACTTCCGCAGCATGTATCTGCATGTGCCCAACGGCAAAGAGAAGGGTGTACAGGTAATACCGGTCGGCGATATCAGCCAGCGTGATGAATTCGAGCGAGTAAAGAACATCAGCGCCAACGACGTGCTGGTTGCCCACCGGATGCAGTCGGCACTGGCCGGAGTAAAACCGGAGAATGCCGGCGGCTTTGGCGATATCAAAACCATCAGCATGGTCTACGTCGCCACCGAAGTGCAGGCCAAGGCGCAGCCGTTCCTAGATCTCAACAACCGGCTACCGCCACGCTGCCAAATCACCTTTGATTTTCCAGACAACGACAGCATGTGACATAAAAAACAGGCCGTTAAGCACTGTTATCTTTGGAGTTTTGTAGTAATGCCGTACAATGTGTCCGTTGGTTTAACCCCTCTGGAAGATGATATGCGGATCGAGTGTCCACACTGCGAAAGCAAAGTTTCTATCACCGGCCATAACAAGATGAGCCCTGCCGTTAAGGACATCTATGCCAGCTGCAACTGCGGCTGGCGCGGAGTAATGACCCTCTCCCACAAGCACGACATTCAACCGCCAACGATTCAGATGCGATCGATGCTGCAACAGCTGATCGCCACCATGCCCGCAGAGGAGCGGGCCGCGCTGTTGGAGCCGGTGGGTTAACTGACTCCGTCTTCCGTAAGCTCACCTCCTCTATCTACACGACCCTTCAATCCGTCCGCACCGATAGCACTAATGTACTGATCATCAACAGGTATTGAGATGTACGGCGGTCGGTGTATATACTAGCCATAGATGTTACTACTGGGTTTTCGAACGAACCAAGCTATTAATTTACAATGAAACCGACTGTCATTAAAAAATTATAATGTAGATTTAGAGAATAATTATGGATGGATATTTACAAACAGGAATAGGGATATTTGTCTCTATAATACTTTTCGCAATTGGATACCGGCAAACTTTTGGTGCCAGAAAAGAGCGCTCCAAGAGCGCCAACCTGTCTATCCATAGAGCAATAATACGCAGAATGGTATTAGAGAACTATGATCCAATATATAAAGACATAGGCCGTATAATTGAAGGTAAGGCACGCGAGTTCAACGCATCAAAAAACGATCTTCTTTCTGTGGAGCAGGTTTTAAACACGCTATATACAGAGGTATTTGATAGTGACCTGATATCACCAGGCCAACGTATAGAGATAGAAAAAAGGCTGTTAAATTGTTTCGAAAAAATCGAAAACAAACCCTCTAAACTATCATTTAAAGAACTCAACCAAATCAATAAGGAGCGAACAAGGCTAACAATAAGTCTTGTTATGATGGTTATCGTTACTTCTCTACTTGGGGCTACAGCACCTATTTTATTCAAAATAGTCGAAACAAAAACCGTTCAGATTGACTGGCTGATATCCGGCGTAGGAATTTTTATCGGAAGCATAGCTGTACTAACCTCGCTCATTATGTACAGAAAAAACAAAGAGATTGGAACCGTCTCATCCACACGAACAGCGCAAATAAAACTATCCACTTTTGAAAACGAGATAGCAAGCATCTTAAACAAGCATGGTTTTGATTTCACTTTCGAGCCATATCTTGGAAACATGCGCCCAGACTTCCTTGTAGAAGCAAATGGAAAAACAATAGCAATAGAAGCAAAAGACTGGTCAGGGGTGATTTCAGAACCTAATTTGCGCAGCACATCAGCCTACCTGAGGAACTTACTAAATAACAAAAATGTTGACCAAGTCATATTAGTAACGAAAAATAAAGTCGACTTATCATCTTTAGAAATTAACAGTAACAACATATCTATCAGAACTATAAACGAACTACCTTTAGCGTTAAATGTCGCAGCCTAGCCAGACCAATGAAAAGGGATATTCATGACGGACGAATTAGAAAAAAAGATATGCGGTATTGTTATGCCTATTTCCAGCATGACTAACTGCGATGAATCGCATTGGTCCGATGTACTCGGTATCATAACTGAAGCTATTGAGGCAGCAGACTTCGAAGGCAACCTGGTTAGCAACTCCGATGAAGTTGGAATTATTCATAAGCGAATCATTCAGAACCTATATGACAACCCTATAGTTGTTTGCGATGTCAGCTGTAAGAACCCAAACGTGATGTTCGAACTTGGTTTAAGGCTTGCTTTTGATAAGCCCACCATCATTATTAAAGACAGTGAAACATCATATTCATTTGATACCTCTTCAATCGAGCATCTGGAATACCCAAGAGACTTACGCTTCACACAGATAGTCGAGTTCAAAAAACTATTAACTGAAAAAATTCAAGCCACTTACAGAAAATCAACTGAAGACCCTAACTACACAACATTCCTCAAGCACTTTGGTGAGTTCAAGATTGCGAAAATAGATCAGAAAGAAGTGTCTGGGCAAGAATTTATAATCGATGAACTTAAGAACATAAAAAAATCGATAAGAGATTTTGAAAAAAACACTCACAATGAAAAAAACAGATTGAGTCATCATTTTAGAAAACTTTATGATTTTGATCTTGATATAAGTAATATTGACGACAAGCAAGCCAAGAGCATATTTGATCAAATATTAAAAACACCCAATATCCAAGATGTAGTTTTGGAAACAACAAGCCCAGGCACCCACCATATTTCTGCCAATATTAAAGACATTAATAATCATAAATACACGATGTCAAAGGTGGAAAAAATACTCAGCATCGTAAAGAATGGATTCTATACAATATCCTACAATGAAAATGTAGTGTAGATATAAAAATGAACATAATAAAATCACAATCATTGGCAGATTATAATTGCAATCAACTTATATCGAAAATACCAAAAAAACTATCAAATAGAGAGGATAAGTTTTTTGATAAAGTCAAAAAATCAAATATGAGCCACAAAAACAAATTGGCGATTATTTATGATTTCATGAACGAACTTAATGAGTTTTCATCAAACTTTACTCCTTGCAAGAAAAACTGTTCCGCCTGCTGCCATTACGAAGTAAGTATTTCCGACATAGAAATTTCTCATATCGAAAAAATTACTGGAAACAAACGCAACAAAATCATAAAGCCAAGTGGCGACTTTCACGGAGCGGCATGCCCATTCTTAAGCAATGGGTCATGCTCTATATACGAAGCCAGACCATACGTATGTAGGCGGCATGTTACATTAGCGCCCGATCCCCACTGGTGCGATCCGGTTCGAAGCAATGAACATACATTCCCTCTATTAGAGTTTTCGAAAGTAAAAGAAGCGTTCGATTTCATCCGCAGAGACAGCGGCTCACACGACATTTATGATATCCGGCAAGTATTCAGCAGTCCTGCTAATACATAATATCAAGGGGGCCAACACAGCATTATTGCACCTAACCCTATCCGGCAGCTTTAGGCTTCCCCACTTTAAGACTTGCTACTCAGCAACCATTCTTTGGATCAAAAATGCCAGACCTATCCGTATTACCTACTCTTGCTAATATCGCAACAGTGTTCATCGCATTATGCGCCTTGGTTCTTACCTATGCTCAGGTTCGCTCCATACATAAGCACAACCGCATCTCTGTACGTCCATATCTTACAACTTGGGAACACATCGGAGGAGAAGACGACTCCTACGTCGTCGATTTGATCAATGGAGGTACAGGGCCTGCTATTATCAAGTCTTGCACACTCTTCTTAGATGACAAGCCGATGGAAGGTACGGAGCTAGAACCGATGCTCAACCTCTACGACGAGCTGTTCTCTGGTTACGAATTCGCACCCTACTCCACTTACTGGAATTCTGGTTTTGTGTTATCTGCTAACCAAACAAGAATTTTTGGAAAAATCCAATTCAACGGCAATAAAAAACCTACCGCCAACGAAGTAACGGAAGCTTTCAAGCGTGCCAACGTATTAATCAAATACGAATCAGCCTATGCCGAATCGTTTACCTACTCATCCAAAGAGCAACGCAATATTTAATTGCAATAACTTTAAATCAAACATAGGAAAGGGGCCAATGCACACCTTCCCTTTCCTACTAGTATGGCTCCTCTCATCTATCGAGCTATCATCCCTCGAAACTCCACACACGCCAGCGCTCCATGCCCACCGATCGGGCAGTCATGATCTTTACGACGGCAGCGATCACACAGGTTTACCGGTTGGCAGCCGTTGCAGTCGCCGCAGTCACCACCGCAATGTTCAATCGCTGATTGCTGCTTGAGTGTTTCGCGACGCTCTAGCTCTTTGTCGTACTCACCGAGCATCCGCTGGCCGGCGATGCTGGCACCGTAGGATTCAGACAACCAGACACGCTGGCGGTTGGCCTGCAGTTGTTCATCGGTTTGATGGGATAGGTTCATGCGCTTTGTTCCTCGTTGTTCTCTTTGTAATGTGTCCGGATCAGTCCTACTGCCGTGTCTTGCATCGGTTTGGCTAGCAAGATCGGCCGGTCGATACCGTTCCACTGGCTGCGCATACTCAGTTCACGCGCCAGCATTGGATTGCGACAGCCCACCATCAGCACCAACAACCGCTGCTGCTGTTCATCGAGAAGCGGCATCAACAGCACCAGGGTGCTATCAGCGGCTAAATCGATCTGCGCCAGTTCGGTCGCTTCGCGGTAGTCGGCCAGCTGGATATCAAACGCGCTCAGCGCACCTACACCCAGATCGGCGATCGCCTGCTTCCAGTAATCCAAAAAGCTCATGCGGCTCATCGTTATTGCTCCTGCAATTCAAGCTGGGTTTCTGTTTTGTGATCGCTGCCGATCAGCGGTCGCGCCAGCTTCAGCACCTGCCGCCCTTGCTTGGTCAGCGACAGCTCTTTGCGGCGGCGATCAAATTGGTTTTTGCTAATCGTCACCAACCCCAGCGCAGCACGTTCACGGTCTTTCTTGCCGCCTGCCATCGTCGCCACATGAAACTGCACATGCTGGTGATCGACCCGCAGCGCCTCGGCGATATCGCAGATGCCACAACCCGGGCGGCTCTCGATCTCGCGCAGGATCCGCAGCTTGGCCATATCCAGCCCCGGCCACCGTTTGGCCAACTGATCAAGCGCTGACACGGTCGGCCTCCTGCAGCAACTCAGCGACCCGCTTGGACACCTGCTGATAAAACACCTGGTGTTTGTGATTGCTGTGCGCCATCTGCCGCAATCGTGCCATCCGGCTGATCCGCTCCTGTTGTGTAAGACCCACCAGCCGCTGGCAAAAGATCGTCAGCATCCGCGCCCGAATGTCCGCTTGCAGCAGCGGCTTCATCCGCGCCAGGTGCTCATCACGCTTGGTCGGTGGCAGCGTCAAAACGAACGTGGCCAGACAGTCGAGCCGGTGCTGTTCATCAGCTTGGGTTGGGGTGGTTGTGGTCATCTGTTTTCTCCAATTCTCGACATCGTGTCGCGGTCACCTAATAAACCTAATCGCCGCGCTAGCACTTCTCTATCTAACTGATTCAAAAGGAATAAACCCTTCCATGATAAACCTAATAAAAACCTAATCGAACCTAATCTGTTTTCGTAACCATCTGTTTAATAAGAGCTTTTAAACCTAACCAAACCTAATAAAAACCTAATAAAATTTCCTAATCTAATTAGGGTGTTATTAGGTAAAAATTAGGTTTCCTATAATCCCTGTACTCCTAGTGCTGCATGGTCTGTAGCCGTGCCGAGCACATTAATTAGGTTTATTAGGTGGTTGCGACACCCTGTCGGATATTCTGAGTTGCTGCCAAGCAATGCGGCCTACAGGCTTTCTACTGCCTCAAACACCCAACACCACTTACTCTTGCCATCGATAGCGCTGGTGACAGTCTTCTGCCCCTTGAACTTGTGCCGCCGGCTGTCTGGCAGCAGCTTCTTTAGGTCATCGATCGGGATTTGCTCGACCCGACGGTTGGCGCACACCTGGTTAAAGTGGATCAGATGAATGGCGATCTGACCTTCTTTGCTGGAGTGGTTGATCTGCTCCTGATCTGCAGCGCCATACTGGTCGTTGTCGTTGGCCGTGCGGATATGGATCAGGTCGTAGATCTCCCAGAACTTCTCGACCACCGGGTTATCCGACTTGAGCCGATCCTCACGGCCGTTGGCCATTTCAAATAGGTAGCTTTCCAATTGCTGACATACGCCGTCCGGCAGATATTGTTTGCCAAACACCAGTTGCAGCCCCCAGCCCCAGGCGGCCACCTTGGCGTGGCACTGCACGATCCGGTTGCGCAGGTGTAGACCCTGCTCCTGAAACGCCTTTTCGATCCGGTCGTAATGCTTGTCGAACGATTCCAGCAGCGGCTTCTCTTGGCTCAGCGCCCGCGCCATCCAACCAGCCAGATCCTCTACCTCGGTGGTGGCCAGCTTGCGTGCCAGCATTTGCGACTCGCGGGTGAAGTGGCTTTTGCCAAAGTGACAGTGAACGATCCGCTCCATCACCGCTTCCTCGGCCTGTACGCTGGCGTTCTGGGCGATGCCGATGGCACCGCGAAACGGTGGCGCGTAGGTATCGGCACCCATGCTCTTGGTGCCCATGGTGCGCACCACACTGGTACCGAAGTAATCCTTCAGTTCGTTGTAATCAAAGCTGCCACGACGGGCGCCGCGATCGTCACTGCCCCGGTCACCCTCGGTCAGGAAGATCGGCAACCCGCCCACCTGCCGGAACATCGCCGCCCGGCCTGCCTGTGTGGTTTTGTTGGGGTCTTGCCCTTCCCAGTTTGCGCGGCCACAGCACCGCCACAGAAACTCGATCAGGGTGGTCTTACCGGCGCCGGGTTCACCGGTCAGCTCGATGAACGGCCAGTTTTCGTAATGGGCACGCATCTGCTCGGCAAATAACGAGCCCAGCCACCAGGCCATCGCTGCCAGCCCGTTCAGCGCAAACACCTTGTAAAAGGCAGTGATCATCGCCGGATCAAACTTGCCGTCACTGGTCAGGCGGATCCCTTTAAGGCCGGTCTTAACCTGCACCTTGCCGGTATCGATATAGCCGTGGCTGTTCACTTCAAAACGGCGGCCGTTCTTGTAGCCGAACTCGGGGAACACATAGATATCGCGGTCGCGGTCGTAACCGATGAAGTCGATCTTATCGATCCGCTTGGTACCCTGGTTAAACCAGCGATCGGCCAGATAATCCAAATCGCTGGAGTTGCCTTTAAAGCGACCGGCCAGTGACCATCGCAGCAGCGCTTTGTTGAATGAGCTGGGTGATTCCAGGTAGGTACCGTCCATCGGCAGCAGCGTGCGCGGGTTACCGTTGGCGTAGTCGATCTGAAACACATAGTCCTGCTCCCCTTGGATCTCATCCTGCTCGATGTAGAGAAACTGCGGCACACAGTTACAGATCTGCTCACCTTTAACGGCAGCGGCAAACTGGTTTCGATGGTAGCTAAGGTCTGTCTCCGGTTGCGTCCAGCAGCCGTTGATCTCAGTCCAACACATGCTCAGCTCTTCGCCTTTCTTCTCATCGAACTTGAAGCGGTGCAGCGCATTGTCGTGGCTAAAGCGCATCACCGATCGCGGGTTGCGCACCCATAACCAAAACGCCTTGTCCTGGGCGCTGGCCGCAACAGCCAGCTGGCCACGCCAAAGGCTCAGATTCAGATAGTCCTCATTGAGCCGTTTGTTGCGCAGCTCATCGTCCCAATCGGCGTCGCCGACGGTAATGGCCACCACCACACGCTGGCCCAGCTTCTCGATCTCAGCCTTGTACTTACGGTTAGCCTCGATACCGGCCTTGTCGTTATCAAACGCCAACACCCAGGTAATACCCTTGTCGCGATTAGCGCTGATCAGATCTCGCGGCAGGTTGTTAGTGGACAATGGCGATACCGCCTTAACCTGTTTGCCGTCACGTTTGCAGTGGATCAGCGCGATCGCTTTAAAGATCCCCTCGGTGATCCAGATCCAGTCGCCCTGGTCGATCGTCTGCCTGGGTGGCTGCCAGCATTGGTTTTTATACAGACTGCCATCGGGCTGACGTTTACCGCCGAAGTTGGCTTTCTTGCCTGCCTTCTTGGCCATCTGGGTATCGACAATCCGTTCCCAGTACGTGTCGTGGCCACCGAACAGGTAGAACCGCACGGTGTCGGCAAAGTCGCCTGCCTTGGTGCGGACCGCCCCCTGTTCATACCAACCACCGATCAAGCCGCTGTTAAAGCCACGGTTCTCGATCAGGTAAGCCCGTGCCGTGGCGTGGGGATCTTCCGGTGTTGAGGGGTAACGTTCGGCGTAGTTATCAAACAGGTCGGGGTAAATCTCGCGGGTGCTTTCGGCGTAGCCACAGTTGTTGCTGCGATTACACGCTACCCGCCAAGGCTTATCTAACGAGACATACGCTTCTTTTTTTCCGCAGCCCGGGCAGACACCCTGCTGCAGGTATTTGCCGATCTGCTTAAAGCTAAAGCTGCTGTCGTTGATCAGAGCGTTGACGATCTCGGCGGCGTTGTCAGCCGCTTGGATGGTCATCAGCCTTTCCGCTTGTGGGTTTTGATGGCAGTGGCTGCGGCTTGGGCGACCTCACTACCGAATACATCAGGATTCTGTTCAATCAGGAATCGATTGACCTCGGTACTGGGGAACAGCTCCCGCCCCATCATGATGATGGATTTTGGAACGCGGCCTGCTTTTTTCTCCATCATAAATTTGGTACGAGAGATCTTTAACCGCTTGATCACCTCATCAATCGTATACAGCTCATCGTGGGCGATATCGATACTCATATGCTTTTCTCACATCAAAAACACTTGGATTATTTGGTCTTATGTGTATTTATATGAACCGCGATGAACATACATGAACTCATAAGTCATGTATGAATTCTACACATCTCCAAAGATCTGTCAATGCAAGTAAGACTTTTTAGTTCAACTATGAATCAGCAATGGGTGTTTGAATCGCATGGATAACTTTGAGCCACAAAATTTCAGTGAACGAGTGAAGTTAATTAAGGATAAAACGGGCACCCAAAAGCTCTCCGAGCTAACAGGAATATCCACCGTCCAATTGAACCGGTATGCAAAAGGCACCTCTCAACCGATGATCGAGCCTCTAGTCGCCATTGCAGAAGCTAGCGGTGTCTCGATTCAGTGGCTGGCTACTGGCATAGGAGGAATGCAAGCAGGCAGCCCTACAGTTGATATGAGCCGATCCGTTAGCATCAACTTCTACCCCGATATTCAGCCCTCGGCCGGATGCGGCAATGACGTTGTCAGCGAACGATCGGTACCGGTGGTGTTCGATGCCGACTATCTAAAAACCGAAGTGCAGGTCAATCCGAAGAACTGCGTCATGTTCAGCGCCCAGGGCGACAGCATGGCGCCATCTATCAGTAGCGGTGATCTGCTGATCGTCGACCAGTCGGTGACGCGGGGGGATTCGATATTTGTATTGCGGTTGAGCAACGACATCATGGTCAAGCGGCTGCAGTTCCTGCCTACCGGTCACATCAAGGTGATCAGCGACAGTGACGCTTACGATGATTACATGATCGACCTACAACAAAACCCCGAGCTGCAGGTCATCGGCCGAGTGGTCTGGCACGGCGGAAGGTGCTAACCGATGGCCCGTAAGCTGTATAGCGTCCGTGGTGACAACTGGGTTGGCGAGTATCCAGCAGATCTAACACTGGGTTGGCAGCGCAACCGTCGCGGCATCCGTCGAACCCTGTGCAAAATATCTGATCTGGAGGGCTTCGATGATGCCGAAAAAGCCCGCCGCCTGACCGACCTGTATCACATCAAACAGGCGGCACTGCGCAACGCCCAATCCAAACAGGAAGCCAGCCACGCCGCCGATCGCCGCCAGAAACGCGCCTCGACCATGCATCAGGCCAGCAAGCTATGGCTGGAAGAGGTGGAGGTGACCAACTCAGCAGCCACCCGGCAGACCTACGCCAAGACCCTGAGTTACTACTTGGAAGGTGTCGGCGACCACAAGCTGCGTGACTTTGACCGCTCCCACAACATCAAGTTTTTGAAGTACCTGGGTACCGTCGTTTACCAGGGCCGGCCGATGGCCGAGTCGACCAAGAACTGCCACATCCGCCAGCTGGGTGTTTTTCTTCGCTGGGCCCATGACCACGAAATTATCGACCGGGTCTGGTCGCTGAAAAAACCCAAGGTGCCCAAGAAGGATATGGAGACCTACAGCATCGAGGAGCTGACCCGACTGCGCGAACACATCCTCGACCAAGTGGCCCACGCCCAGGCCGACGATGACGAGCGCCAGACCCGCCACATGCGCAACATGTACCGCGCCTTTATGCTGGCCACGCTGTCGCTGCTACGACTCGGCCCGATCTGGGCGCTAAGGCTCGACAGCATCGACTTGGATAAACGGCTGATCCGGATCCAGGACAACATCGAGCTGGGTTGGGTGAATAAGAAAAACAAGTGGCCGCTGAAACCGATCAACAACAAGTTGGCCGAATTTCTAAAAGAGGACTTAGCAGCGCGTGATCCGAGCGAGGTCTACTACCTCGACAACGGCCGTGGCTTCCCCTGGTACGCCGACCGCTCCGCCATCTCCAAGCTAGCCGGCAAGATGTGCAGCGAATGCGACCTACCAAAACTCAAACCGTTCCACTGGGGCATGCGAGCCACCATGATCACCGCCCTACTCCAACAAGGCGTCGACCCGATCCAGGTACAACAACTCGCCGACCACGACGACCTATCAACCACCATGCTCTACAAAGACAGCCGCCGAATCAGCCAGAAAGGCGCAGCGGATGCGTTGGGACAATTACTCTAAAAAACAAGGAAAACAAAATGCAAGGACAGTGGGTAGGCCAAGCCAATGGCACCAATAACATCAGAATCTGCATGAATATTGACTGCATCAATGGCGCCTTAACAGGTACTTTAATTTGTATAGATCACGCTCCACAGCTGCCTTCTTTCGTCGCGAACATCGCTGTCACACAAAATGGTAACGACATCTCCTTTACAGGACGAAACCTTACCGCTTTACACCCCAAAAACCACCTCCCTATCAGTCATGAAGAAATGGCCACTTTCCATCCTGATACCCACTTACCTGAGAAACTTGAAGGGAGCGGAACTCTAGATGACAAACGGTTTAAAGGGACTTGGAAAACAAGTATCGACACATCAGGGGCTTTCGAAATATTTGGACATATAGACCAGGCTAAAGAGGTTCGAGTTATCCCTACAAACTGGGCTGAATTTAAAGAAGGGCTCGATTACTATCGCAACAAGTCTCACTTATTCAGGGGCCAAAAAAATTCGGAATGGGGGTTGAACACCCTATTTCATCGCTCTGGCAGATCCGACCTTGCCCGTTACTTCAAAGAAGATATCCCTAAACTCTATAGACATATTCACGCTGAAACAGGTCTTAAGTTCGACCTAGCTGATAACAACGACCTTGGGGCTTTGCTCTATTTGGCTCAACATCATGGGTTTCCAACTCCATTGTTAGATTGGAGCTATTCACCTTATGTAGCCGCATATTTTGCCTTTGAAAAAGCTGACTCTAATGGCGACGGATCTGCTCGTATTTATGTTTTAGACAAGGAAAACTGGATCGACAGCACCTATCAAACTCCATGCTTTAACTCGCATGACTTTACTCTCTCATACGCCGAGTTCCTGACATCGGGCAATCGACGAGCTATTCCACAACAGGCGGTAACTACATTTTCAACACTTGGCTGGATTGAAGGCTGGATTACCTTTAACGAAGAAAAACACGAGAATAGATTTCTAACGGCCTACGACATCCCGGTTCAAGAGAGAGAAATGGTCATGGCAGACCTAAGATTGATGGGGATTACCCAAGGGTCACTTTTCCCAGGGCTGGACGGAATTTGCAAGGAGCTCAAAGATCAATATTTTTGAGTTCCCAACACTAGAAGAATGTCACTTCAATGTCACAATGGAGCCAACTATCGTGCAAAGACAGATACACCAAGGGTTAGAGCGAAGCAAACCACTCTCTACCCCGCCTCATAATCGATCGGTCGCCAGTTCAAGTCTGGCAAGGCCCACCATCCCCATAGAATCAATGCGTTACATGCCAACCACTATGCGACTCGGATCGCATGGTCATAGCCCCTCTAGGCCACATGGCAATCTTACCGAAAAGCTTATTGCTCTCCGTGCCTATCACTACCCCCGAATATGATCAAAACTCGCTCAACTCAATTCGATCCTTATCTGTCATTACGTTTTCCATTTTGAGAGCACTATGAATAAAAGCCTAACCACCAACCTTATCGCTTTTGGTCTTGCCCTCTCCGGCTACCTATTACAGCAACCCATCATGCAGACAGCAGGCCTATTCGCGCTCTCGGGTGCCGTTACCAACTGGCTTGCCGTGCATATGCTGTTTGAAAAGATTCCGGGACTGTACGGTTCAGGCGTCATTCCAAGCCGCTTCGAAGAATTCAAGCTCGGAATCAAGACACTGATCATGGAGCAGTTCTTCACTGCCGAAAATATAGACCGATTCCTTAAAGCGGAGAATGGCGTTCAACCCGATCTCCACCTTGCTCCGGTCATCGATAAACTCGACCTGAATCCTCTTTTTGATGCATTGATCACATCGATCGAAGAATCATCGCTCGGCAACATGCTTACCATGATCGGCGGCGTGGCCGTGATTGAACCGCTCCGAGCACCTTTTATAGAAAAAGCCAAAGCGAGACTGGAGCAGATGACAACCGAAGAGGAGTTTATCGAGCTGTTACGTGAAGAATTGGAGCAACCGGATAATCTGTCACAAATCAGCGCACAAGTAGAACTGGTAGTCAGTCAGCGCCTTGATGAACTAACACCACAACTGGTCAAACAGATCATCTCTACCATGATCCGCAAGCACCTTGGCTGGCTAGTCGTATGGGGAGGCGTATTCGGTGGCTTAATTGGCCTGATTGCCGCGTATGCAGGCTTATAACCCGTTCTTAATATCATTGGATTCAGGGCGCATGGTCATAGCTATCACGACGATCGCGCTCTCATTCCCAATTCCGTTGAATACCCTACTGACTTGCTGATGACCCGTTTATGTTCATCGAGCACATAGTAATTTTTGTATTCAGCAAGCATCTGATGAGTTCCCAGCAGCACCGGCACCGCGATTCACAGCCATTCCTGATCGATGGACGTGACCTCGACACCAGAAGCATCTCCACAAAGGGTGCGTATTCTGGCGTTATTTGACTCCAGCTGGCGCTTGTCGCTACCCACCAGACAGACCGCTAGTACCGTTCGTTGCCATTTGTCCAGGTATCCCACCTCGGCCACCGAGGCATTGAATTTACTGCGGATACGCTCCTTTAGTCCCCGTACTTCACTGCGCTTATCCTTGAGCGATTGGGCATAAGGGATCACCAATTCGATGGTCAGAAGAGTGATAAAGACGGACTGATCGCTCATGATGGAGGACCTCTCTATCGTCAGAGTGGATACTGATAAGCATAGAGTTTCGGTACGCTAGATAGCAAAAAAGCCGCCAATTACGGCAGCTTTCTTATCGAGTCCTTCATGGCTACCCACCGACTCCATTTGGTGGCACATCCGATGTGTCCTTGTAGCTGGAGATATATTCTATGTACCCAAGGCCGCACAAACTATAGGAGTAATACCTATATTACTGCAGTGCGATATATCACCTTATGGCGGCGCTTTTGTACGGCAGCTTCACTACAGAGCGGACATGAAGGCCTAGTTATAACGCTTCAATCAGCTGCTGCCGCTGTCAGTCAGTCTGTTTGGTTGATTTGTTAAGCTGGCTTAAAATTATGCTTGATCCACTCTCTAAGTGGGATTGCTTTACTGTCAGGAATTTCAATGAACCAGTTCCCACCAAGCATTGTTTTTGCGATATAGCTGATCATTTCTTCTTCATTGTATGAAGTATATGCAGCAACGCGAACTACCTTCCTGGCGTCAGCAGCCCATTCCAAGCATGTTTGTTTGTTTTTCAGCGACCACCGAAACACCAAAGCCTTCTTCCCAATCATGCAATCAGTTTTTGCAATAAAATTAAGTATTTCATTTCCGAAGTCCCTGTTTTCATCAGCTTTTTCTATTACTTCTATAGTTTTAGATTGGATATCATTAACTTTTGAATACAACTCAGTTATTGTTCTATTCGTGTTATCTAAAACTATGGCAACATTTGCACTTGCCTGTCCTACAGAAATTTTTATGACTTCATTTATCTCGAAAAGTATGACATAAAAATTATATCCACCAAATATAAAAACAGACAAGAAAATCCATTTAAATGATTTTTCAATAAAGCCAATAAAAGTCATAATCATTTGTATAACCACCCTCGTTATTTCTATTTAGATAAAAACTTAACACCTTATTAACAGGCTATGTTCTTATTAAGTGTTGATCCTGAGCTAAGCTATAGGAAACCCCAGCA
>JBALVL010000069.1:0-13281 GCA_036961355.1 Motiliproteus sp. | reverse complement strand
AGTTGGCTGACATGGAGAGTCTGTTTTGCTGCCGCGTAGCGGCTTCGTTCAACAACAGCCATAAGCTCTACTGTTAAACAGTGTGCGGAGATTTAAAGCAGACAGGATGTATGAATCATAAGAAAGAAATGGTCGGGACAGCAGGATTTGAACCTGCGACCCCTTCGCCCCCAGCGAAGTGCGCTACCAAACTGCGCTATGCCCCGACATATATACGCCGTGACCTGGCAGTCATCGGCTGTAGATAAAAACGATAATGGCTATGAAATAAGAACAGATCCGTAAAAATGGTCGGGACAGCAGGATTCGAACCTGCGACCCCTTCGCCCCCAGCGAAGTGCGCTACCAAACTGCGCTATGCCCCGACATAATTACTTTTCTGACCGCCTTGCGACAGCGCTGCGAATACTACCCCATCAGCCGAAACAGGGGAAGCATAGAGCCGTGTTTCGACTGAGTTTTTTAGCCTATCGGGGGAGTGATATGAAAATGCGGAGACAGAACACAACTGGCACAAAAATCAGGCTGATTTTAACTCGACAAGAATCTTCTCCAGCTCACTAATCGTCTGGCGTATCAACTGCTGTGACTGCTGGCTGTCGCCCTGCGCCTGATCGCCCGCCAGCCACTGCCGAGCACCGGCGATGGTGAAGCCCTGCTGGTACAGCAAACTACAAAGCTGACGCACCAACAACACATCCTGACGCTGGTAGTAACGTCGATTGCCACGACGCTTGACCGGCTCAAGCTGCTCGAACTCTTGCTCCCAATAGCGCAACACATGAGGCTTGACCCCACACAAAGACGCTACTTCACCGATGGTGAAGTAGCGTTTCTCGGGTATTGCAGGAAGACTGTCAGTCGGCGTCGGGGATGACATGCGTTTCGACATTCTCTTTGAGCTTCTGACCCGGACGGAAGGTCACCACCCGGCGTGCGCTGATCGGCACTTCTTCACCGGTCTTGGGGTTACGTCCGGGACGCTCTCGCTTATCACGCAGATCAAAATTGCCAAAACCCGACAGCTTAACCTGCTCGTTCTGTGACAAACAGCCTCTGATCTCGTCAAAAAACGACTCCACCATCTCTTTGGCTTCGCGTTTATTGAGGCCAATTTCGTCGAACAACCGTTCGGCCATCTCGGCTTTGGTCAAAGATCCCATAATAGTACCCCTGTCTTGTGCACTCATTTCATCCGTTAACTGCTTAGCAGCTAACCTCGGAGAGTTGCCCCGAGCTGTGTTTGCGCGGCAGAAACCACAGATTCAAACATCTGATTAACTTGCTCGTCGTTAAGCGTGTGCGATGGATGCTGCCAGGTCAAGCTAAGAGCCAAACTTTTTTTACCGTTTTCAATGCCTTCGCCCTGATAGACATCAAAAAGTGTGACATCTGTCAGCCACTCTCCGGCCTCCAAACGCGCCAAATCCAACACCTGAGCAACAGCGATATCCTGATCAACCACCAAAGCCATGTCACGACTGGTCTCCGGGAACTTCGACAACTCAGAGAACTTCGGCAAACTATCCTGCTCAACCGCGGACAACTCCAGTTCAAACAGAAACACCGGCCCATTGAGACTGAAATCTTTGCACAGGTTCGGATGCAGCGCACCCAGATAACCAACCGCCTTGCCATCACGCTTGATCACCGCGCACTGGCCCGGATGCAACGCTTCATGCTCACCGGATTCGAACACAAAAGAATTTACGGCACCATTAACCGCTAACAGGTCTTCCAGGTCGGCCTTAACATCAAAGAAGTCTACTGAGCGTTTTTCGCTACTCCAACCTTCTGGCTGGTAACTACCGTAGACCACACCCGCAATGGCATTATCCTGACGCAACCCCTCTGCGGTAGGAATAAACCGCTGACCGGTTTCAAACATACGAATCCGGCTCTGCTGACGGTGCTGATTATGCTGCATCGCTTTGATCAGGCCCGGCCACAGCGTGGTCCGCATCACCGCCATATCGGCCGAGATCGGATTGGCCAACGCCACCGGCTTGTTTTTAGAATCAAATTTGGCCAGCATCGCCGGCTCAACAAAGCTATAGGTAATCGCTTCCTGATAACCGCGTGCAACTAGCAGCCGACGTAGATCCGGCAACGCCTTTCGCGCTTCGGGCTGAGCACTGAGCTTCAAGGTCGCGGTGGTGGTACGAACCGGCATCCGGTTATAGCCGTAGATTCGTGCCAGCTCTTCGAGCAGATCTTCTTCCAGCGACACATCAAAACGGTACGGAGGCACCAGCACATTCCAGCTACCATCGTCGTTACTGGTCACACCCATACCCAAGCGAGTCAGAATCTCTTCGACCTCACTATCAGCGATATCCAGCGACAACAATTTTTTGATCCGCGCAGATCGCAGCAATACAGTCCGCGCGGCTGGGATATTTGCTTCGTCAACCTCTTCAGAGACAGGGCCGGCCTGACCACCCACTATATCCAACAACAGCTTGGTAGCACGTTCGGTCGCTTTGACCTGCAATTCAGAATCAACCCCGCGCTCAAAACGGTGCGACGAATCGGTGTGCAGACCGTAAGAACGGGCACGACCAGCAATCGCCAGCGGATTGAAGAAAGCACTTTCAAGGAATATATCGGTAGTCTGATCACTGACACCCGAGCCTTCACCGCCCATGATACCCGCCATCGCCAATGGGCCTTGATGGTCGGCGATCACCAGAGTGTCGGCATTAAGCACGCATTCCTGGCCGTCAAGCAGGGTCAGTTTCTCCCCGGCATCGGCCATCCGCACCCGGATACCACCGTTTAATTTATTGAGGTCAAACGCGTGCATCGGCTGACCCAACTCCAGCATCACGTAGTTGGTAACATCGACCACCGGATCGATACTGCGCACACCGCTGCGGCGCAGTCGTTCAACCATCCACAGCGGCGTCGTAGCCGTCGGATTAATCCCGCGGATAACGCGACCGACGTAGCGGGCGCAACCTTGGGGCGCTTCGATCTCGATCGGAAACTTGTCATCGATCGTCTTGGCCGCTGCAGCCACTTCAACCTCGGTTACCGCAACCTTGTTTAGTACGCCCACTTCGCGGGCCAGACCGGCGATACTGAGGCAGTCGCCCCGGTTTGGCGTCAGATCGACTTCGATGACCTGATCGTCGAGACCAAACAGAGCACGCAGATCCTGGCCGGCAACCGCCTCAGCAGGCAGCTCCATGATACCGTCGCTGTCTTCGTTGATGCCCAGCTCCTGACCGGAGCAGAGCATGCCGAACGACTCAACCTGACGCAGCTTGGCTTTTTTGATCTTAAAGTTGCCCGGCAACACCGACCCAACCTTGGCAAAGGCGATCCTCAAACCAGTACGCGCGTTGGGCGCACCGCAGACTACCTGAAACTCTTCGCTACCATCGCTGACCCGACAGACTTGCAGTTTGTCGGCATTGGGATGCTGCTCGGCGGAAAGAATCTCGCCCACCACCACACCACTAAACTCTGCTGCGGCTGGCTCGACGCCGTCCACTTCCAGACCGGCCATAGTGATCTGAGCCATCAGCTCGTCGGTATCGATGGCAGGATTAACCCACTGCCGCAGCCACTGTTCGCTAAATTTCATCGCTGTTTCCGTAAATGCTTCACAAAAATTCTGTTACCCGAAACGGGTTCGGGTGTTATCGATCTGGCTCTATTAGCCAGATCTTCTCCAGCCCTGCGCTATTTAAACTGCTGCAGGAAGCGCAGGTCGTTTTCGAAGAACAACCGCAGATCGTTAACACCGTAGCGCAACATCGCCAAGCGCTCGACACCCATGCCAAAGGCAAAACCGCTGTAGGTTTCGGTATCGATGTTGCACGAGCCGAACACCTTAGGGTGAACCATGCCGCAACCCATCACTTCTAACCAACCGGTGTGACCGCAGACGCGACAACCCTTGCCTTCACACATCACACAGGCGATATCGACCTCGGC
Source organism: Motiliproteus sp. (assembly GCA_036961355.1). GTDB lineage: Bacteria > Pseudomonadota > Gammaproteobacteria > Pseudomonadales > Balneatricaceae > Motiliproteus. Next base: position 9,336 of record JBALVL010000069.1, on the reverse strand, counting down.
CGACGGTTCGGTGAACGGGAAGTAGGAAGGACGAAAGCGGATCGCCAGCTCTTTTTCAAAGAACTCACGCAGGAACTCTTCGACCGTTCCTTTGAGATCGGCAAAGCTGACATCGGTATCGACCAACAAACCTTCGACCTGATGGAACATCGGGGTATGAGTCAGGTCCGAATCACAGCGATAAACACGACCCGGACAGATGACCCGGATCGGTGGCTGCTGCTGCTCCATGGTGCGGATCTGTACCGGTGAGGTATGGGTCCGCAGCAAGGTATTGGCATCGAAATAGAAGGTATCGTGCATCGCCCGCGCGGGGTGATGATCAGGAATATTCAACGCTTCGAAGTTATGAAAATCGTCTTCGATCTCAGGCCCCTCTTTGGTGACATAACCGACACCAGCAAAGAAACTTTCGATCCGCTCCAGCGTTCGCGTCACTGGGTGCAAACCGCCGCTGTGCTGACCACGACCCGGTAGCGTGACATCGATCTTCTCAGCCGCCAGCTTGGCATTCAACGCCGCGGCATTAAGCACCTCTTTGCAGGCATTGATATGTTCGGACAGCTGTTGCTTGGCTTCGTTAATCAACGCTCCGGCCTTGGGGCGCTCCTCGGCCGACAATTTACCCAGACTTTTCAGCAGCTGCGTTAGTTCGCCTTTTTTACCGAGGTACTGTACCCGCACCTGATCCAACGCGGCAGCATCGGTGGCGTTATCGACGGCCGTTTTACCCTGGGCCAACAGGTGTTCTAAATTTTCCATCTTTGGTTCCACTTCGATTCCAACTATCGGGGCCATCAGCCCCTGACATGGCTATAGGCTGTTGAAAAAGCGCTGTGACAAATTGCGCACCACTTTTTCAACAACCTGCTATGCCTAAAACAAAAACAGGGGAAGGATTTTCACCCTTCCCCTATTCAAAAGAACCGCGAATTCTTCACGGTTCTGCGACAAGCGTCGATCGCAGTTGATTAGGCCAGGGCACCCTTGGCTTTTTCAACGATTGCGCTAAAGACTTCCTTCTCATGTACAGCCAGATCAGCCAGAACCTTACGGTCAATCTCGATAGCAGCCTTTTTCAGACCAGCAATCAGACGGCTGTAAGACAGGCCATTCATACGAGCTGCAGCATTGATACGGACAATCCACAAAGCACGGAACTGACGCTTACGCTGACGACGGTCGCGATAGGCGTATTGACCCGCTTTGATGACGGCCTGTTTAGCAACCCGGAATACACGGCTGCGAGCACCGTAGTAACCTTTTGCTTGCTTGAGAATTTTCTTGTGACGACGACGAGCGACAACACCACGTTTTACGCGAGGCATAATAGTATCCTTTTAACTAACTAAACAAAGACCGAATTAAGACAAGCGCAACATGCGCTTAACTAGAGCAACGTCAGAAGCGTGAACTTCTGAAGTACCGCGCAGCTGACGCTTACGCTTGGTACTCATCTTGGTCATAATATGGCTAGTGTGGGATGACTTCCGCTTGAAGCCGTTAGCGGTGGCTTTAAAACGCTTTGCAGCTCCGCTGTGGGTTTTCATTTTAGACATAACAACTTTCTCCACGCATTCGTTAATTTTTTATATAACCCATTATTCTTCTGCCGTTGTTAGTTCTCACCAGAACGGCAAAAGCCCGCTGTGCCATTGTTTAAAAACAGCACTACGGACTTTTTTACGAAGACGGGTTACTTCTTCTTTTTGGGCGCGATAACCATGATCATCTGACGACCTTCCATCTTCGGATGTTGTTCAACGGTACCCAGCTCGGCAAGGTCAGCTTCGACCCGCTTTAACAGCTGCATACCCAACTCCTGATGGGCCATCTCACGACCACGGAAACGCAAAGACACTTTGGCCTTATCGCCCGCTTCAAGGAAACGTACCAGGTTGCGTAGTTTTACCTGATAATCCCCCTCTTCAGTTCCTGGACGGAACTTCATTTCTTTGATCTGCGTCTGCTTCTGCTTCTTCTTTTGAAGAGCTTTCTGCTTTTTCACATCAAAAACATGCTTGCCGTAGTCCATCAATTTACAGACTACTGGCACGGCATCCGGCGAAATCAACACCAGATCCAAAGATGCAGTTTGAGCAGCACTCAACGCCTCGTTCAGAGGCACGATTCCCATCTGCTCACCGTCGGCGCCAACCAAGCGGACTTCATTAGCATCAATAGCTTCATTGATGATGGCTTTCTTGCTTGCGCCCTTGCTATTACCTTTTTTAATCTTTTAACTCTCCGTTTCAACCCGACCCTTACGTGTAACATCCTGTGCTAATAGTTCGATAAAAGCATCTAAGGACATGGAACCGAGATCTTCGCCGGTTCTCAAACGCACGGTCACGGTCTTGGATTCGACCTCCTTATCGCCGATGACCAGCTGATAAGGAACCTTCTGAATTGTATGCTCGCGGATTTTAAAGCCGATCTTCTCGTTTCTCAAGTCCGCATGTGCTCTAAATCCACGATCTTTCAGTGTTTGTTCGATTTCTTGGCAGAAATCGGCCTGATTATCGGTAATATTGAGAATTGCCGTCTGTAATGGCGATAACCAGACCGGCATCGCGCCCGCATAGTTTTCGATCAGAATACCGATAAAGCGTTCGAATGACCCCAGAATCGCCCGATGCAACATCACCGGTGTTTCGCGTTCACCCGACTCGTTAACAAATTGCGCATCCAACCGGCCCGGCATTGAGAAATCAACCTGGATAGTGCCACACTGCCACACCCGACCCAGACAATCCTTCAACGAGAATTCGATCTTGGGACCGTAGAAGGCACCTTCACCCGGCAACTCATCCCAATCCAGACCAGCGGTATCCAGCGCATCGGCTAATGCCTTCTCCGCCTTATCCCAGCTTTCCTCAGACCCCACCCGCTGCTCTGGGCGCGTCGATAACTTGTAGATCACCTCGGTGAAGCCGAAATCCTGATAGACCTCATGCAGGAAGTCGATGAAGCGAGCAACTTCCGTCTGGATAGCGCTCTCGGCACAGAAGATATGCGCATCATCCTGAACAAAGCCACGCACACGCATGATACCGTGTAACGCACCCGAGGGCTCATTACGGTGACAGCAACCGAACTCGGCCAGACGTAGCGGAAGATCACGATACGATCGTAGCCCCTGGTTGAACACCTGCACATGGCAAGGACAGTTCATCGGCTTGATGGCAAAGTCGCGACTTTCCGAATGCGTGGTAAACATCTGCTCGGCAAACTTGTCCCAGTGACCTGACTTTTCCCACAACGTGCGCTCGACAACCTGCGGTGTTTTGATCTCTTGATAGTTGTGCTTGATCTGCTTCGCCCGCATGTAGGTTTCGATCTGCTGGTACAGCGTCCAGCCATTCGGGTGCCAGAACACCATTCCTGGCGCTTCTTCCTGCAGATGGAACAGATTCAGTTGCTTGCCCAATTTACGGTGATCGCGCTTTTCAGCCTCTTCCAGCCGAAACAGATACTCTTTCAGCGCTTTCTTATCACCCCAGGCGGTACCGTAGATCCGTTGCAGCATCTCGTTGTTGGAATCACCGCGCCAATAGGCACCGGCAACCTTCATCAACTTAAACGCCTTAATATGGCCGGTACTAGGTACGTGAGGACCACGGCACAGGTCAATAAAATCGCCCTGCTGGTAAAATGACAACGCCTCGTTGTTCGGGATCGACTCGATCAGCTCAACTTTGTAGTTCTCGCCCTTGGCTTTGAAGAACTCAACCGCCTCGTCGCGACTCATCAGTGAACGGGTGATCGGCAGATTGGACTTAACCAATGCCTTCATCCGCTTCTCGATCGCCAACAGGTCTTCCGGCGTGAAAGCCCGCTCGTAAGCAAAATCGTAGTAATAACCGTTTTCGATAGTCGGCCCGATCGTGACCTGCGCACCCGGAAACAGCTCCTGCACGGCCATCGCCATCAAATGAGCACAAGAATGGCGAATGACTTCCAACCCGTCTTCATCACGTGCGGTGATCAGCGACAGCTCGGTATCCTGCTCGATCAAGTGACAGGTATCAACCAACTCACCATCGACGCGGCCTGCCAGCGCGGCCTTCGCCAGGCCAGGGCCAATATCGGCGGCAACATCGTAAACGGAAATAGCTTGATCGAATTGGCGGGAACTACCATCGGGAAGCGTGATAACGGGCATTTCAGATCCTTTTAAGTGGTGACCCCTACCAAAGGCCACATTAGGCATATAAATAACTCAGCGATGACCGGTCACCGCAACGCCCCGATAATCGGAGCTCCAAAAAACAGGCGCATATTCTAACAGCCTCCTGATGCGCCGCACAACAAATGCCATACCGCAAAAAAAACGGCCCCCTGCCTAAAACCCATAAACCGCAGGGTTGACTGATAAGAAGGTCTCTATGAGAGCAACAAACCGCGGGTATAGGCGATATGCTGGCGTGCTTCCGTCCGGGCCGCCTCAGCATCCCCCCGACAGATCGCCTGACAGATATCCCGGTGCTGCGTGCCGATCTGTTGCGGGTAGCTCCCCTGCTTTTTGAATGTTTGCGACAACACCGAATAGATTGCATTGAAATAACGGCTGTAAAGAATCTGACTGATCGAGAGTACCAAGAGGTGGTGGCAGTTATCGGCGATCAACATATGAAAGGTCAGATCGGCTTTGGCCTGTCGCAACGTTTTGGCCGGACTCAACGACGTCTCCAGGGCCGCACGCGCACTCATCTGCTCATACTCTCGTGCGATCAACTGCCGCTCTGCGTCGCTTGCACGTAATGCGCAATAGTAAGCAGCCTCGCCTTCAAGCACTTCGCGCATCTCAAGTACCTGTACGGGTAGCGAGTGCCCCGGACCCGGCAGATCACCGGAATCGTTCTGAAAAAAGGGATCCAGTAAATTACAACAAAAACTGCCACCACCGTGGTGCGTCTCTACCAAGCCGACATTCTGCAGTTCTGCCATCGCCTCCCGTACTGAGGCACGCGAAAGCTGAAACTGCTGCTGCATCGCCCGCTGTGACGCCAGCTTAGCGCCGGGGCGAATATCCCCCTGCACCATCTGCCGCTGTAGTAATGCCGCGAGCTGCCCCGATACAGAGCTACACTCTAGCGTCTTATCCATCAACTCGACTCCGATTCATTACACAACCCTGGCGCTAGGCCTGATCCAATTCGGCTCAATCAGATAAGACATGGTCAGACCACTTTGAGGTTATATTCTAGTCTAAATATCCCACTACTATAAAGTGGCTACACGGCAACGCTGTCACGGCCGATAACAACAACACACCGGATACCCCTATGACCGCTTCCTCTCTCGCATCACCCCCGACTTCAGCCCCCCCTGCGCCACGCGTTGGTCTGTTCGTTACCTGCTTGGTCGACATGTTCCGCCCCAGCGTCGGCTTTGCTACGGTCAAACTGCTGGAGATGGCCGGTTGCCATGTCGATGTTCCTCAGAGCCAGACCTGCTGCGGCCAACCCAGCTATAACTCGGGCGACCGCCGCTCCACCGCTGAAATCGCCCGCAACGTCATCGATAACTTCGACGGCTTTGATTATGTGGTAGGGCCGTCAGGATCCTGCATCGGTATGCTGCACCAGTATCCCGATCTATTCGACGCCGATGACCCTTACCATTCCCGCGCAGAGCAGCTAGCCAAACGTGCTTTCGAGATCACCTCCTTTCTAACAGACATCATCAAGTTCGATCAGATGCTCGACCAGCAACTGGCCAGTCACGCCAAGCGGGTGACTTACCACGATTCTTGCGCCGGACTGCGCGAGTTGGGCGTTAAGCAACAACCGCGGCAACTGCTGAGTAAAGTCGACGGCGTTGAGTTGACCGAAATGGAAGACGCCGAGACCTGCTGCGGATTCGGCGGCACCTTCTGCATAAAATACCCCGATATCTCCAACCGCATGGTTAGCGACAAGACCGTCAATGCCGAAGCCACCAACGCTGAGTTACTACTGGGTGGCGATTTGGGCTGCCTGCTCAACATGGCCGGCAAGCTCAAACGCGAAGGCAGCAGGCTTGAAGTGCGCCACGTGGTCGAACTGCTGGCCGATATGGCCGACACCCCGGCGATCGGTGAAAGCGCAGCTGATCAAAATTATCATCTGGCACAGGAGGCGTAACCGTGGAAATCCACAGCCCCGAATTTAAAGACAACGCCCGTATCGCGTTAAAAGATGTGTCGCTTCAAAAAGCGCTCGGCAACCTGCGCAACGGCTTTCCGGTCAAACGCGCTGCGGCCGTGGCACGTATGCCCGAGTTTGAACAACTGCGCAACGAAGCCCGCGACCTGAAGAACCACGTAATCGAGAATCTGGACCTGTATCTGGAGCAGTTTGAGGGCAAGGTGCTGGAACAGGGCGGTCACGTGCACTGGGCACGCGATTCAAAAGAAGCCTGCGAGGCGATCCTGAAGATCTGCAAAGACGCCGATGCCAAGACCGTCACCAAAGGCAAGTCGATGGTGTCCGAGGAGATAAACCTCAACGACTATTTAGAGGCCAACGGCGTGCAGCCGGTCGAGACCGATCTGGGTGAATACATCCTGCAACTGCGTGGTGACCACCCCAGCCACATCATTGCACCGGCGATTCACCTTAATCTCGATGATGTCAGCGACATCTTCGCCGAAAAACACGGCACTCCGCGCACCGACGATCCGGCAGAACTGATGCAGGAAGCGCGTGAGATGCTGCGTAAACAGTTCGTCGCTGCCGATGTCGGCATCACCGGTGCCAACTTTTGTGTCGCCGAAACCGGCGGTACCCTGATCGTCACCAACGAAGGTAACGGCGACCTGACCCAAACCTTGCCGCGTGTACACGTGGTGATCACCACCATCGACAAGATGGTACCAACACTCGAAGATATGACCCTGTTCCAACGGTTGCTGGCACGTTCGGCCACCGGCCAGGAATTCACCGTCTACAACACCCTGTCAACCGGCCCACGTCGCGACGGCGATCAGGACGGTCCCGACGAATTTCACGTGGTACTGCTCGATAACGGTCGTAGTGAGATGATCGGCACTGAGTTTCAAGACATGTTGCGCTGCATTCGCTGCTCAGCTTGTATGAACCATTGCCCGGTTTACGGTGCCGTCGGCGGCCACGCCTACGGCTGGGTCTACCCCGGCCCGATGGGATCGGTACTAACGCCCGAGTTAATCGGCATCGACAAAGCCGGTCATCTGCCCAACGCTTCGACGTTCTGCGGCAAGTGCGAATCGGTTTGCCCGGTCAAGATACCGCTGCCGAAACTGATGCGACATTGGCGTGAACGCGAATTCGAACGCCACCTGTCGCCCAAAGGGTTCCGCTTCGGCCTCGGCGTCTGGGCCAAGTTCGCCAAGAACCCCAAGCTATATCGTTGGCTGGCACGTGCCAGTAGCTTCGGTCTGAAAACGATGGCTGGGAAAAAGGGCCGTATCAACTCTTTACCTCTAGGAAAGGGCTGGACCGCCTGGCGTGATATGCCCGCCCCGCAAGGCGGCACCTTTATGGACCAGTGGAAGCAACCGCGCACACCGCACTCGGCCATCAGCAGCCCTGACACCAAGCTCGACACCCGTGCCGACAACAACAACAACAACAACAACAACAACAAAGGAAGCTAGCCATGACCGATTCAAGCTCACGCCAACAGATCATGGCCAACCTGCATCGCGGCCTTAACCGTGATACGGACAACAGCAGAGCCAAGAGCGCAGTACTCGAGCGCATCTCCCAGCGCCCCCGCTCCACCATCCCAGCACGCAGTCAGCTTGATCACAGCGGGCAAGTAGAACTGTTCAAAGCGATGGCGCTGGAGGCGGTCGCTGAACTATTACCCCTCGACAGTATCGACCAGCTACCGGCTGCTGTAGACGAATTCATGCAACAGAACCAACAGCAACAGCTAATAATGGCCTCCAGCGCGCAACTGACCGCCCTGGATTGGAGCCAAGCAACACACACCCAGATTAAGCAGCGGGTTGTATTGGCCGGCGATGTCGTCAGCCTGACCAGCAGCTTTGCTGGTATCGCTGAAACCGGCACCCTGATGCTGCACTCGGGCTCCGATAGCCCAACCACCCTCAACTTCCTCTCCGATATCCATTTGGTGGTCCTGCAAACCAGTACCATCGTCGGCTGTTACGAGGATGGCTGGCAAGCGCTTCGCCAACAGCAGAGTGACGGCAGCTGGCCGCGCACCGTCAACATGATCACAGGGCCATCGCGCAGTGCCGATATCGAGCAGAAGTTGCAGATGGGCGCACACGGACCAAAGCGTTTGGTGATATTTCTGGTGGATGACGGCTGAGCTCCATAATTCCTACTGACGTTTGTTCTGGATTAACGGCAGGGCTTGATGGCTTTCCGCCCCGCCGAGCGGCGTCATTCTTTGTCAAATGCCACGATGAATAAAACAAGAAAAGGCCAACCCCACTACTTGGCCTACGTCGTCGGGTTTATTTCGCAAACCTGTCCTTCACCCTACGAGCAGCCTACGACTGTGCAAACTTTGCATACCGCAAACTTATCCTGTTGACGATGGCTGCTGAGGAAGCTCGGCGGCTATGCCTCCTCACACCCTCTGCTCTACTCCACCGAAAGGGGAATGGATACGATCTGAGAGTTTGTCGGAATGACTACCTTTGCGACGAAATCGAAATTTGAAAAAGTCGGTTTTCAGTCTGCTCTGCGAACAAAGCTCCCCCATTAGTAACATCCGCGTATGGGCTGGTTTGGAGCGCCAGCGGAAAGCCAGTCCCAATTGACATGCTTTTTAAGATCGCCGAATTCATCAACTACCTTCGATAACTTTCTATTATTGGTTCAGACATACCCGCGCCATTACCAGACTCACATGCATCCAAATACTTGCTATAAGCAAAATCGTATTGAAATACATCATATAGATTATTCAGATTTTCATAACTGAAAGGTTTTACGCTAACCTCTTTATAAAACTCTGCATTAGTTATCATAATATCTGTGCCATGGGTACTCACAGCCTTAACGAAATTGAATCTGCTCTCTAATGACTTGAGCAAAAAATCATTATCCTCGTTAGAGAACCAAGTCCAAGGCTTTAGTAAAGAAGGAGGTTTTTTGTGGTACCAATTATTTTTCTCTCGCCAGGTTCTAGTATTCCCTGGACCTTCACCATACCAAGGATTAAGCTGTAAGACAGATTTCTCATATGCATAAAGCGCTAACTCGTATTGTGATGCTTTAGTTAGACATCCCATGAAATTTACCCTCCATATTTTCAACTATTCAGCGACGAAACCTTAAGGAAGGTCTGATTAAGTCGCTCCAGACTGTTTTTTATTCAAATTTCAGACAG
>JBALVL010000012.1:0-122091 GCA_036961355.1 Motiliproteus sp. | reverse complement strand
GTGGTGGGCGTGGACGGGTTCGAACCGCCGACATCCACCTTGTAAGGGTGGCGCTCTCCCAACTGAGCTACACGCCCTCCGAATCAGGAGCAGCGAATTTTACGCGTTTTGCCTGTGGTGTCAAACCCATTTCATGAAAAACTTCTTAACCCATAACAAGTGCTTAAAAAGCGATCAACCCGCATTAAAAACGATCATTATTCAACCAGTAACGGCACTCAAAACAGTCGCCATCAATACCCGCCAAGAAAATCTGCTAACTCACCCTAGCAATTGCCCAGCGGATTAGAGTTTGTCATGATGCGCCCTCATCCAAAGGAGCTGCTATGTCATCCGCTGTAGAACAGGCACTGGACCGTTTTGTTCAGTCCCACCTGGAACAAAACGCTAACCAACCACCGCAGATCGAGTTCGATAGCGAATGGCCCTCCGAGTGTTACCAGAGCCAGCCCAATAGCGATGGACAGGTTGATTGGCAACCCGTGCGCCAACAGCAGCACAACGACCTATTCGAACGGTTAGAACAAGCGCTTGAGGTCGCTATCCACCCCGATATCAAAGCCTACTACGACCGTTACTGGTCAGATCCTCTCCCCGCTCAATCTCCCGAGGGGCAGCTTAACTTGCTGTTTGTCTGGAACCCGGAAGATCTGGAGCGACTGCGCGCCAACCTGATTGGACACGCCTTAGGACGGCAACGACTAAAACAGCCACTGAGCTTCTTCTTTGGCTGTACTTCGCCGGAAGAGTTTGTGCTGGCGATCGACAATGACAGCGGTCAGGTGATGCTAGAGCAACCGGGAAAGCGCAAAAGCGACCTAATCGCTCCCTCTCTGGCGGAATTCATCGATCAACTAACCCCATTGGCTAATCAATAAACGACAAATTGATCGCAATTGGCACTGGCACCAAGCCCCCCATGCTCCTACAATTGCGGGGCTTAAATTGCTGTTCGTCATTAATTGTTTTGATATAAGCCAGCAATCGCCGAGCCTTACGTTTCCGACCTCGAGGAGAGAACTCTATGCAAAAGACCGTCGCTATCCTGCTGGCAGCCCTGGTTTTGACACTTTCCGGTTGCGCCAAGAGCCCACAACAGGTTCGGCTCAGCCCCAATATCACCGTTGATAGCTACGTCAGCAATCAACCGACCGTCTATTTGACGATCACCGACAACCGCCCTAGCAAGAGCCTCGGCACCCGTGGTGGTGTCTACCGAGGCACCAACGACATCACCCTGTCAAAGGATCTGACCAGCACGCTCCGGCCGGTAGCAACCGCCGCACTAAACGAGATGGGCGTCATCGTCGACGATCCAAGCCCCAAGCCGATCAAGCTGGAGCTAATCGTTGAGAAGCTGGAGTATAAAGTTAACGAAAACCAGACCCTGCCGATCGAGGTGTCTCTGCATACCAAAATCTCCGCGATTGCCGACAGTGATGGCAAACAGCAGGCGACCCAGTATCAATCATCCAAACTGCACAAGTTCTTCACCGCACCGAATGCTGAAGACAATGCCACTATCATCAACGAGATCGTATCCGAGACTCTGACCCGGCTGTTCAACGATCCAAAACTGGTCAGCCTACTGCGCTGATCGCTTAGGGCCATCGCCCTAAATGATTCACCAGAGCGACGTTTTCACCAAAATCACATAGGCTTCGCGTCCGCTCTGGCTTGATACATATAAGCCAGACTCATCGATCTGGCGATCCTCAAACGCTTATTACAGTTGCGTTTGACGACCAAACAACCGCGACAACAGCATCGCCAGCAACCAGCCACAGATAAGACCGCCGCAATTAGCAGCTAGGTCCAGCCACTCTCCGTAGCGATTAACGTAGGGCTGAATCAACTCGATCGCCCCGCTCCATCCGGCAAAGCCCAGTGTAATCAACAGCGCGTACTGTGGTCGACGCACCGCTGTCGGAAACATCAACGCGGCATAAGCGATAAAATGATGGGTCTTATCACTGCCGGGCACCTGCGGTAGGGCCGGTAACGGTGATAACGACAATACAGTGATCGCAGCCAGTATGATCAGCGTGATCACCAACCAGTGATGCGCAACAACGGCCAACACGTTTTTCATAGCCGATTTTTCATAATAGATTTTTCATAATGAATTACCCATTTACTTTAAGGCGGTTATTACGATCACGGCTGCGACGAATCAGCGCATCACCAGCACCGAGGATATCAGCACCTTCACCGCCGTCACCGCCGTCACCACAGAATGATGATTTAGCGATTCGATCATAAAGCACCACATTGACCGTCGCGGCGAGATTGAGACAACCAACTGTCGGGATATAAACCACCGCATCGGCCCTATCGACCAAGTCCTGTTCGAGCGTGCCGTCTTCAGGGCCAAAAATGTAAAATGCATTGTCGGGGTGCTTAAACTGAGGCAGGGAAATCGCACCCTCGACCAACTCGACACAGACCACCGAGGCGCCGACCGGCACCGCATCCAGCAACGACGCCACCCCGGTTAGACCGATCGACCGCGCTGCAGATTTAGTGTCGGTATGAAACTTCGCCGCACGCGGATAACGCTCGCCGGTATAAAACACCCCATCCGCCTTAAAACAACCTGCCGCCCGTATCACCGCGCCAACATTGGTGGGGCTTTTAGGGTTACTAAGCCCGATCATCACTGTCTTGTTGGGGGCTGGTTTTACACTAGGCTCTGCGGTCACAGTCGTCATTTTTCTGTCTGCCTGACTCGTGGTTGTTGCCGAATATTACTTTACGAAACGTTGTTGTACTCAATTTGCGGATGCACTAAAAAAAGCCAGCCATAAAAAAGCCCGCTCTTAAGCAGGCTCTTAACTCGATAAGCCAATTAATCGATCAATGGCTCACCGGCAACTGAATATGGATGGTCGAACCGATATCCACATCGGAAGTCACCGCCATATTACCCTGATGCTGCTCGGTGACGATGTAATACGAGAACGACAGACGCTGACCGGCATCAAAATCTTGCTCCGGGGCTTTATCGGCAAATAGCGGTTCGAACAGGCTTCGCTGCTCTTCACCGGTCAATCCGACACCGTTGTGCTGTATTTTGATCCAAAGATTGCCGTAAGACTCAGACAGCTGCACTTTAATTTTCGGGTGATAGCCATCTTCAGCAATACGCCGCTGCAGGGCACCACACGAATGACGAAACAGACTGATCAGCACCTGCTGCAGTTCGGTAACATAACAAGGTACCAACGGCAGCTGTTTCTCAAAATCGCGTACCAGGTTGATCTGCTTAAACGGCAGATCGTCCGACACCGAAACTACTTCTTTGGCCAGACTGATGGTACTTTCCATCACCTCAACGATATCAACCATCTGCTTCTTGCCATTGCGACTACGGGCAAAGGACAGCAAGTTACTGATGATTCCCGAAACCTTCTCACCTTTAGCCGACATACCGTCAACAAGATCACCCAGCTGCTCGACCTCTTCACCCGCATCGAGAATTCGCTGAAAACGGCGCAGGTCCATCATGATCGCCTGCAACGGTAAGTTGATATCGTGTGCCATGGTTGATGCGAGCTCTCCCATGAAGGACATCTTATCGTTATGGATCAGCAGACTTTCGGCCGATGCCTGCTTGGTCACATCGTCGACCAAAATTACCACGCCCGCCTTCTCTTTCAGCGGATAGATAGTGACATCAAAGTGGTATAGGCTGCGTAAGCTCTGTTTGAGGTGAATCGTTTTCTTCTCGTGGATCGCCTGCTGGATATGCTCCGGCGTCACAGTCACTTGCGGATAGGCCTGCCACAGGGTTTTACCCAGCGCCTCCTCGGCACTGATACCGGTTACCTCGGCGACCCGCTTATTCCACTGTGTCACCAAGCTGTTTTGATCGAGACTGACCAGCATCAGAGGCATAGAAGCCATAATATCTTTGATATAAGCCTCAGAGGATTGCAGCTGTTCGGTGGTAATCACATGGCGTGACACCTCCTTTTCCAGCATCTGGTTACTCTCCTGCAACATCTTGTTGGACCGGTCAAGGGTGTCGGTACGGTCACGGACCCTTTGCTCCAGATCACCCTTGATTGCGGTTAATTCGCGATTAGCCCGATGGGAGTGACGACGAGCGGTGTGCAGATACATAGAAGCAACCAGCAACAGGATCAGCAACGTACCGCCGGTCCAGTTCGCCAGATGCTGCCAGTTGGTAATACCATTTTCATCTTTAAACAGCGTGATAGTCACCGCAAAAACCGAGGTGCTGGGTAACGCCAATGTCGCCAGTAACAAAAACTTTTTCATAATCGCCAAAACCACAGATAAAACATCAATAAAAATAATCACTAACTATATCACAAGCCTACAAAAAACTGCCTTCGACAGCCACGTCGAAGCTATGACAACCGAACCCCTAAATAAGTTCGATTGTAATCAATAACTGCCGATTTTCGTGCTGTTTTCAAAGCCGTCACCTCGCTAACCCCCCACAACCACAGCCTTGCCCTACTCCGTACACAGCAACCGATCCAAGGTATCAAACAACACCGGCTGTCCATGACAGAACGCAGCATTAAAACGCAACCAAGGCGAATTGCTTTGCTGAGGGCTGGAGATATTCCCCGGCGCCAGCATGATATCCTCGGCCAACGCCCGATGCGCCAGTTCGGCGGCATTCTGCTCGACACCTTCGGGCAGTTTAGCCCACAGAAACATACCGTACTCGGGTTCACAGAACAGGCTTAGTCCGATTCTTTCGAGCTGCGCCACTGTTTGCTGACGCGCACCGTGCAAACGGTTCTGCAACCGCACCATCGTTTTGCGGTAGTGCCCCTCGGCCAGCACCTGATGCACCAACTGCTCGCTGGTTTCGGAAGTGGTCAACGAGGTCAGCAATTTCAGATCGATCAACTCCTGCGCCAGGTCTTTATGGCAAGCCATAAAACCCACCCGAATACTGGCCGAGATGGTTTTGGAGAAACTGCTAACGTAGATAACCCGATTGAGCTGATCCAGCGCGGCCAACCGGGTTGCCTGACCACCATGAAAGTCGCCGTAGATATCATCCTCGATAATCATCAGGTCGTATTTCTCGGCCAGCTGTAATATCCGGTAAGCCACCGCCTGCGAGGTATTGGTACCGGTCGGGTTATGCAGTACCGCGGTGGTGATAAACAGCTTGGGACGGTGCTCAACAATCAACGCTTCCATCACCGCGGTATCGGGGCCGTCCAAATTTCTCGGCACCCCAACTACCTTGGCACCCAGCAATTTCAAGGTGCCGAACAGGGTAAAGTAAGCGGGGTCTTCGACCAGCACGGTATCGCCGGGGCGCACAAAATAGCGGGTTAGTAAATCTAACGCGTGCGAAACGCCGTGGGTGGTGATGATTTGATCGGTACTGGCACCGATCTCCAGTTCGTTAAGCCGATGCTGCAGATCCTGTCGCAACGGCAGATAACCGGCTGCCCGGCCGTACTCCACCAGCGGCCGTACCGAACTGCGCGATAGCGTCCGTAAACCACGCTGCAGGTTCGCACCGTCGTGCCAATCTGAGGGTAGCCAGCCGCAACCGGGCATATGCGCGAAGTTACGGTCGGTCATCGAACGGCGCAATAACCACAGAATATCGACCGCCCTATCCAGGTCGCAGGCCGGCTCCTTCAGCGCATTGTGCACCACCGGTTTGCTAACATAAAAGCCTGAGCCTTTGCGTGACTGCAGATAACCCGCGGCCACCAGCCGATCGTATGCCTGCACCACAGTAAAGCGGCTGACACCGTGATCTCCGGCAAACTGGCGGATCGACGGCAATCGTGTTCCCTGCCGCAGCACCCGTTCATCGACCTGCTGACGAACCCCCTGCACCACCTGCTCCACCAGCGGCACCGAATCTTGTTGGTTGATGCTGATCATCGACATGAATAAACCTCGGTGACAGATCGTTCTGCCCTCTTTGTTGCACGCTAAACGGAGACAAAGATAACGGTATAAATAATTCTTTAAGCAACGCTACCCGTGCGGTAGAGAAGCTGCACTAGAAACTGTACTGGCAACATAACCGGTACAGTTTCAACAACTATTTATAGAATTGTACATGTATTGTCTGATTTCAAACAACTACTGTATTGGTCTTATCGTTAACAGTTGGCAACAACTGAAGACAACCGCTTGCGATCACAGCCTCATCGCGATCAACGACCCAAGGACTCAGGACCATGAACAGCCCACTGCTCTACATCATCACTGTATTGATCTGGGGATCGACCTTTTATGCCATCAAATTTCAACTGGGACTGGTCGACCCGCTGGTATCCGTGGCCTACCGATTTATATTGGCGGGGTTGTTACTGCTGGGGTTCTGCCGCCTGAACGGGATCAACCTGCGCTTTGGGATCAGGGAACACCTGATGATACTGTTACAAGGCATCACTTTGTTCGGTATCAACTACTGGCTGGTGTACCAGGGCACCGAGCACCTGGCATCCGGACTGATCGCGCTAACCTTCTCCACCATCGTGATGATGAATATCGTCAATTCAGCGCTTTTTCTGGGCGCACCGGTACGCAAAGAGGTTGTCGCCGGCGGCATCTTGGGGTTAATCGGTATCGGACTGGTGTTGCAGCTTGCCGACAGCAACTTTGGCTGGAGCGGCTTGGCATTTCAGGGGATCCTGATCGTGCTGCTGGGCACCTTCTGCGCTTCTCTGGGTAATATCACCTCGGCGCGTAATCAGAGCAGAGGCTTACCGGTAATCCAGACCAACGCGTTCGGCATGACCTACGGCGGTATCACAATGCTGCTGATCGCACTGCTCAGCGGTAAGCCACTGCTGTTTGATATGAGCCTACCCTATGTCGCCTCCCTGCTGTATTTGGCGGTGTTCGGATCGATCATCGCGTTCGGCAGTTATCTAACGCTGGTTGGTCGGATCGGTGCTGATCGGGCAGCTTATAGTATGTTGCTGTTCCCCATTGTCGCACTGCAGATTTCGACGGTGCTGGAGGGTTACCAGTGGAGTTCGACCGGCTTGATCGGTATTGGCTTGGTGTTGCTGGGGAATCTGATAATTTTGGTCAAGCCAGCGCAGGCTGTTGCGCGGCTTAGATTGTGGTCGCGGCGATGGCCTGCCGATGTATGAACATTAACACCTTACACGACAGGCTTAAAAGTTTAGGGAGCCTAAACCGCAGGCTCCCAGCCCCCCCATTAAACCAGGGATTCCAGCCCCATCGCGCGTCGGCCGCTGAAGATCTGCTGGCGTTTTTCCGGCAGTGGGTGGAAGTGGATGGCGCGGCTATCGCGGATGATTCGCTCCATCGGGTGGCCTTGGAAGAATCCGGGGCCGCCGACAATGCTGGCGGCGTACTCCACACTGTTCTTAACTGCGGTCGTGGCAATGGTTTTACGACTCAGGATGGCGTCTGTGTTGTCGATCGAGGGAGTAAACTGCAGGTTGTCGTTACGGGCGATCATATCGTCCAGCGCCAACTGCGCTACCGTGAGTTCATTTTTCAGCTGACCGACCTCGGCGGCCAGAAAGTCTTTACCGCTCGCCGCGTGGAGTGCTTGCTCAAGCGCTGCCTCGGCCACTCCGACGTAGCAGGAAACAACGATCGGCAACGCTATCGGCAAAATCACATCCCACATCGGATGCCACTGCCCAACCGGCCGTTTGACCACCACCGCCTCCTCCGGCACAAAAACATTCTCCATCAGCACATCGTTGGAGCCGGTGCCGCGCATCCCCAGCGCTCGCCAGTTGTCCGCAATCCTGATTCCCGGTGCGCTGAACGGTACCGAGAAATGCATCACCTGATCGGGCGCAGCGCTGCCATCCTCAGCACTCCTCTCATCAGCATGAATAACAGCCGAAGTGACAAACACATCGGCACCGGGGCCGCCGCTGACAAAATGCTTGTGCGCGTTAATCCGAAAACCGCCCTTGACTGGGGTTGCGGTGCCGCTTGACTGAAGCCAGTCATTGGCTCCGGTTCCGGCGATAATCAACTCGTTGGCGGCGACCTTCTCTACCGTTGCACGGCCTTTTTCGTCGCCACGTAGCGCCTTGAACAGATTAGCCACCAACGGGTGCGCGTGCATCGCATACGCCAGTGCCGTCGAGCCACAGTGACGGCCGATCGTTCGCACCACCGTGCACAGGGTTTGGTAGTCGGCACCACCACCGCCGAACTGCTCGGCAACCGGCATCGAGAAAAACCGATGGGCTTTGAGTAGTTGGTAATTTTCAGCGACAAAGTCACCGTTGCTGTCATAGCGAGCGGCTCGCTCGTCGAACAGCTTAGCCAGGATCTGCGCTTGCTCAATCCAGGCCTGATTGCTGTACGCGGAATGGCTACTGATAGGGATCACTTCGGGGTTCATGACATTACTCCTCGGGTAACAGGGTATTGCTAATAAGATACCGTGGAGAAAAATGCGATCATCCGTGATATTTCTCGGCGACTGCCTGTATCAAGTTTAGATCGAAGCTGAGCTTCTTTGGAAATAACTAAAGGGCTGACCGGCTTAACTCACCTTGATCGTCCGGGCATATTTATAACCGCGTTCGCTATAACACAGCGTTGCGCTCGAGCCTTTGGAGGCCTTTATGACACGGCCTAAGAACATGCGGTGGCTACCAACATCCTGAAAAGAGGCCAGCTCACACTCAAACGATGCGGCACCGTCGGCCAGAACGGGTGATCCGGTCACCCCGGCGTACCAACAAGCCTGCGAAAAGTCGTAGCAGTGTTGCTCCAGACCGATACCGGAGAAGCTGTCGGCAAGGTGCTTTTGCTGAACGGCGAGCACGTTGATCGCAAAACAACCGTTTACGCTGATCGCCTGACACATCGGGCTGTTGCGGTTAATACCGATCATCACCAGCGGCGGCTCAGCCGACACCGAACACATGCTGGTAACCGTCAGACCAAAGCGCCCTGCCTCGCCGTCGGTTGCAACCAAGTTAACACTGGACACTCGGCGGCTCATGGCGCCAACAAAAGCCTGCTTACTTTCGGCGCCTGGGGCTGCCGACACGGCGGTTCTGCTGGCCTCATTTTCGCTATGATCGTCAACAAAGGTCGCACTCATTCGAAGACGATATCGACGATCGTCACTCTGTGGCGCTGGCATAGATACTGGCTGGTTCATTGGGGTATCTCCTGTATCGGGCTTTTTTCTGTGGTTCAGCTGTTGTCTGCAACTGCTCTATTCAGAACCCAGGGTTATTCTTGCGTTAGATTGCTCGGCTTCAGCTCACGTGTTGATGATACGAGTTCTATAATTTGTAACTAGTACAAAATTTGTACTGCGCTTGTTAAACCAAAACGGGGGAGTTTGTGATGGCCGGATTTGGACAGTTTTGCCCGGTCGCGAAATCGACTGAAGTGTTGGGCCAACCATGGACCCTGCTGATTATTCGTGAGCTGTGCTGCAACGATCAAAGCTTTAGCAATCTGCGAATGGGGGTCCCGTTGATGTCGCCATCACTGCTATCAACCCGGCTCAAACTGCTGGAACGGAACCGGGTGATTACACGCACAAAGACCGATAGCGGCGTCCTTTACAGCCTCACTGAAGCGGGTCAAGAGCTGCAGCCGGTGATTATGGCACTGGGAATCTGGGGGCAGCGCTGGGTGCGCAGCGATATGTCTAACAAAGATCTCGACCCGACACTGCTAATGTGGGATATCCATCGTCATATCGATACCAGCTACTTTCCCAAGAGCCGCACCGTGATCCATTTTCAATTTGTCGACTACACAGTAACGATGCGCTTCTGGTGGTTGCTGATCGACAAAGACAGCGTCGATATCTGCTTCAAAGATCCGGGCCACGAGCCCGATCTGTATATCAACACAGAGCTCAAGACGATGACTCAAATATGGATGGGCGACCTTCCGGTTTCACAGGCAATCAAAGCGAAAAAGATTCAGCTAACGGGCGATAGTCAGCTGATCAAAACCTTTAAAGCCTGGATTGGCCGAGGGGACTTCTCCCCTCACTCAGCGGCCCCCGACTCGCTTCATCAAGGGTCCATCCCACCGCAACGACATCACTAAGGGTCTCCATCACGGCACTGTGTTTACGTCACAACCGGTCATGCGAAGCGGTTATTAAGGGCGGAAATCGCTCAAAAAAACGGTTTTTCAGCGCAGACATGCGCCACTGGTGAGATACTCAATCTGCATAACGGCCCAACTGTTTAGAGAGAAAAGATGAAACTGATCATGCGTTCTGAGTTCGAAGCACTGCGACTTGACGATCGCAACGAGTATGACGCCGACAAAAGTGGTGACACCCAGGTCGTGCGGATCTACCGCGATGGCAAGCTGATCGCCAAGAAGAAAACGCATAAGAAGTCGGTGCGTTACTTCGGCGCGCCCGGCTATGAGCAGTATCTTGAGACAGGCTAAGGGATGAGAAGTCCTAACTTAGCCGGCGAGAAATCTGACTATCGGCTCGTCCCTATGCCTCGTCCAAAAAAAACCAGCCTAGATGGCTGGTTTATGTTGCGCGGGTATTCTAAGAATTAACGTCCTCGATGGCTGTGACCAACGGCGTTATCACCCGAGCGCTGGCCATCGCGGTGATTGACTTTGGGCTTCTTTGGCTTCTTTGGCGAACGCTGATTGAGGCGTGATTCGGGCAACTTATTGACCGGTTCAAACCCTTCGATCAATTTACGTGGCACCAGCTGTCCGATCAGTCGTTCGATATCAAACAACTGCTTCGATTCATCGGCACTAACCAGTGATACCGCCGCGCCCGTGGCACCGGCGCGGCCAGTACGACCGATCCGGTGAACATAATCTTCGGGTACATTAGGCAGATCAAAATTAACCACCTGCGGTAACTGATCAATATCCAGCCCCCGAGCGGCGATATCGGTGGCGACCAGCACCCTGATCTCTCCACTTTTAAAGTTTGCCAGCGCCTTGGTGCGGGCGCCCTGACTCTTATTGCCGTGGATCGCGGCGGCTTTGATGTTCTTGCCTTCCAGATGTTTTGTCAGTCGATTAGCACCGTGCTTGGTTCGCGAGAACACCAACACCTGTTGCCAATCGTTCTCTTTGATCAGCCGGGTCAGCACTGCTGACTTCTTGCTCTTATCGACTGGGTAAAGCAGCTGTTCGACCGACTCGACGGTGGTGTTAGCCGGGCTGACCGAAATCTCGACAGGGTCATGCACCAGCCCTTTAGCCAGCGTACGGATATCACCGGAGAAGGTAGCCGAGAACATCAGGTTCTGCCGTTTTTTGGGCAGCACTGCCAGAATTTTTTTGATGTCGTGGATAAAGCCCATATCGAGCATTCGGTCGGCTTCATCGAGGATAAGGACTTCCAGCTGGCTGAACTTGACCGCTTTTTGGTTATAAAGGTCGAGCAACCGGCCCGGAGTCGCAACCAACACATCGACGCCTTGGCGAAGCTTCATCATCTGCGGGTTGATCTTAACGCCGCCGAACACCACGGTAGAGCGCAATGGCAAGTTCTTACCGTAAGTAGCAACGCTCTCAGCCACCTGCGCGGCCAGCTCGCGGGTTGGGGTCAACACCAGCGCTCGGACATTATTTTGCTGGGCGCGTGGCCCTTCGGATAACAGTTGTAGCAGTGGCAAAGTAAAGCCGGCGGTCTTACCGGTTCCAGTCTGCGCTGCCGCCATCACATCTTTGCCGTCAAGAATGGCGGGGATCGCCTGGGCCTGAATCGGTGATGGGGTCTCGTAACCTTTGGAGGCAACGGCTTCAAGGATCGGAGCGGATAGCCCCAGGGAGTCAAAGCTCATAAAACAGTCTCGTGTCGCTGCGCTGTATAGCAGGCCAGAATGCCAGGATGGCGCAGCTCCAGTATGGAGAAAACGCCTCACCGACGGGCATGCAGCTAACAGAACTCCCGGCGGGCGTGCAGCTTACAGGATCGTACTGACCAACGCGACCGCCCGCCCCTAACTATCCCGCCTATAACCGCGCGTTTGTATTAACCGGTAACTACGGGTCGAAGAGGTTGAGGATCAAGGACGAATAGCGTCCAAGCAAGGTCCCGCTGGCAAAATAACTGCCTTACCACCCTTTCGTTTCGATAGCGTTGCAGCTTATACTTTAGCGACTGCTAATCAAGACAAGGAGGCTTGGGTGATGGGTAATACTCTGTGGTTTATCGAAATACTCAGAGAACAGCCGGCGATCGGATTCGCTATAGGTCTGGTTTTC
Organism: Motiliproteus sp.; assembly: GCA_036961355.1. Lineage (GTDB taxonomy): Bacteria > Pseudomonadota > Gammaproteobacteria > Pseudomonadales > Balneatricaceae > Motiliproteus. The sequence goes on along the minus strand of JBALVL010000012.1, from coordinate 109,893 downwards.
GCCGCCTTTATGTTTGGCTCTAAAAACCTGATCGTCTACTTCTATTCCCGCTCGCAGGCAAAAAAACAACATGCGCAACAATCCCTGTCAGAGCAACCGCACTCCCAGGAACTGAACGACACACAATCGATACCGCCAGAGCATCGGTAACAGCCGTGACAGCCGTGACAGCATTAACGATGTTGTAGCTGATACAGCGCCTGGATCTCATCAGACCAGATAGTACTGTCGATCGTTTCCAGCACCATCGGGATACCGTCAAAGCGCGGATCCCGCATGATCACTTCGAAACAGTCCCAACCAATAAAACCCTGACCCAGGCTTTGATGACGATCGACCCGGGTGGCAAAATCGACTTTGGCATCGTTGAGGTGCATACCCCGCAAATATTCAAACCCCACCACCCGCTCGAATTCATCGAAGGTCTGTTGACTGGCGCTATGACCACGCAGGTCATACCCGGCAACGAAGGTGTGGCAAGTATCCAGACACACGCCTACCCGCGACTTATCCTCCACGCCATCGATAATCTGCGCCAGATGCTCAAACCGATAACCCAGATTAGAGCCTTGTCCGGCGGTATTTTCGATCACTGCAGTGACACCCTCGGTCGCATCAAGCGCGATATTGATCGACTCGGCAACCCGGTCGAGACAATCACTTTCTGACAGCTGTTTCAGATGGCTGCCGGGATGGAAGTTGAGTAGCGTCAAACCCAGTTGCTGACAGCGCTGTAACTCGTCGATAAACGCCAGTCGTGATTTCTGCAGCGCCTCGACCTCTGGGTGCCCCAGGTTGATCAGGTAAGAGTCGTGCGGCAGGATCTGCTCGGGCGCAAACTCGCAGCGCTTACAGTTGGCCTTGAATGCATCAATACTTGCAGCGGTCAGCGGCTTTGCATCCCAGCGACGCTGGTTCTTGGTAAACAGCGCAAAGGCACGAGCTCCAATCGCTTTCGCGTTGAGCGGTGCGTTCTCCACTCCTCCGGCAGCACTGACATGGGCTCCGACAAATTTCATAAACAACCTCAAAAAACAGTTCTAATAACGGTAAGCCACAAGCAACACACGCTTAATGGCAGCCGCGGATTATAGCCGCAGACTTGGATAGAGTCCCAGACTTGGATAGAGTCCCAGACCCAATACCCCCGTTAAAGAGGTCTGGCGAACAGGACATCACCTGATATACCCTGATCGATAAATTCACTACCTTAACGAGACCGCATATGGATATCGGTACTGTCATCTTCTGGATCGTCATCGTGGCGGCTGTGTTCGGCACCGTCACGATCTATAACCGACTGGTTACACTCAGACAACGTCACCTGAACGCTTTCAGCCAGATCGAGGTGCAGCTTAAACGCCGTTACGACCTGATCCCCAATCTGGTTGAGACCGCCAAGGCTTATATGGGTCATGAGCGAGAAACGCTGGAAGCGGTAACTCTGGCCCGTAACGAAGCCGCCGCCGTGCTCAAAGGCGCGGCGGCCAATCCGACCAGCGCGACCTCCCTCAATCAGCTGGCCAGTGCCGAAGGTGCTCTCCATTCGGCGCTGGGCAAACTCAATCTGGTGATGGAGGCCTACCCCGACCTCAAAGCCAATCAGAATATGATGCAGTTGTCCGAAGAACTCACCAGCACGGAGAATCGCGTTGCATTCGCCCGTCAGGCGTTCAACGATGCGGTCGCCAGCTACAACGAACAGCGCCAGAGTTTCCCCACCATGCTACTGGCTGCCACCTTTGGCCATAAGAAAGACGCCAACCTACTGGAGTTCGCCGATAGCGCCGAAATACAGGCTGCACCCAAGGTTTCGTTCTGATTCAGCGTATTAATCTGACCGCACCAAACCGATGATCGATTTTTTCAATCAACAGGATCAAGCCCGTCGCACCACCAGCCTCTTGGTGGTGCTTTTTGTACTGGCGGTTTGTGCATTGATACTACTGACAAACTTGCTGGTAATGGTGACTCTGTGGGGGGTCACCGGGCTTAGCGACGGTAGTCTGTCCACCTTACTCTATCAAGGCAGCGGTGCGCTGTTACAGCAGTTCGACTGGCATCGCTTCGGGCTGATCAGCCTGGCGGTCAGCGGCACCGTCCTGAGCGCGATCGTCTACAAATGGTTCCAGTTGGCAGAGGGTGGCAAAGCGGTTGCTGAGTCGCTGGGTGGCAGCCGCATTCAACCCAACTGTGACAGCGCCGAACAACAACGCGCACTCAACGTGGTCGAGGAGATGGCGTTGGCGTCGGGGATGCCGGTACCGTCGGTCTACCTGCTGGACAATGAAGAGGGGATTAACGCCTTTGCCGCTGGCAATACCCCTGCCGACGCAGTGATCGGCCTGACCCGCGGCACCATTGAGCGACTTAGCCGACCGCAGCTACAAGGAGTGGTCGCGCACGAATTCAGCCATATTCTCAACGGCGACATGCGGTTAAATCTACGTTTGATCGCCATTCTTCACGGTATCGTGTTTATCGGATCGGTTGGCGAACTGCTGCTGCATTTCGGCTCTTCGGGCAGTCGTCGTAACTCAGGCAAGAGCGGTAGCCCCCACCTGTCTCTTTTGGGTTTTGGGTTGCTGATCGTTGGCTGGATCGGTGCGTTCTTTGGTCGGCTGATCAAAGCTTCGGTCAGCCGTCAGCGTGAATTTCTGGCCGACGCATCGGCGGTACAGTTTACCCGCAACCCACAAGGGATCGCCGACGCCCTGAAAGTGATCGGTGGCCATCAGCAAGGGGCCCTGATGGCTAACCCCAACAGCGATACGCTCAGCCATCTGTTCTTCGGCCAGTCACTGCAACGATTAACCGGGTTGTATGCCACCCACCCGCCGCTTCTGGAACGTATCATCAAACTGCAACCCGACTGGAACGGCAGCTACATCTACCCCAAACCAAGCCAAATCAAACAACAACAGCAACGTGACCAACAGCGCCAAGAGCATCTTCGGCAACAACAGGAACAACGCCGTAAGCAGGCGCTGCAACTCGGAGTGGTATTAGCGGGCGGTAAGATTGCCAACGATCTTGACAGAAGTCTTGTCGGCGATAGTCCTCTACAGCGGGTACGTCAGGGGATCGACGCCCTGCCCGCCACAATCCACTCGCAGATTCACGAACCTCTAGGGGCAATGGCGGTGGTATACAGTCTGATCATCAGCGATCTGGAGGAGGTACAAGCCAGACAGCTCTTATTGATCGAGAAACAACCGGTTACAGGTATTTCCCGGCTGTGCAGGCAGCTACGCCCGGATATTACACAACTACCGCGCCGTCACCATCTGCCTCTGGCTCAGCTCTGTCTGCCAGCGCTTAAATGCATATCACCTGAACAGTACCCCATGTTTAAAAAGACACTGTTATTACTGATTCGTGCCGACCAGCAGACCGATCTGTTCGAGTGGTGCCTGTATCAGGTCGTACAACACTACCTAGCAGCAGAGTTTGAAAATCGAACCCTAAGAGCAGGCAGCCATAAACAACCACAACAGCTAGCTGATCAATACCAGCTAGTGATGTCATTGTTGGCCCACCATGGCCATACCGACCCACAAGAAGCCGAGCGAGGGTTCAACCGTGGAGTCGCCAGTGTTGGGCTTTATAACCTGCGCCTGCTACCGCAGAGTGACTGCGCGCTACCGGCATTTATAAAAGCGGTAAGCGCTTTAGCCGACAGCAGGCCGCTGCTCAAAAGCCGACTGCTGCGCGGGTTAGAGTTTTGTATCAAGCAAGACAAACAGATCAGTGCTGTGGAGGTCGAAATCATCAGCGCTATAGCGGCAGTGATGGACTGCCCACAACCCAGGCTACCTATAGACGCCCGGTTATCCCAATAAGCCCCCCGATCACACCAACAGCCGGCTAGACCAGCAAGCTGACAGTGCAATTATCCTGCTCAGCGGCTGTTAGCTTGGCGCTCATTTTCCAACGCAGCGGCGATGATTGTCGTATACAGAGTGATAATCTTAGCCAGTAATGCTTGATGGCGAGCACTCCCCGCGCTCAAGTGCTGAAGATGGTGAACATCACCAATGACCCGTTCCAGGTAACGCAGATCGAAATCACCGAGTCGTTCTCCCCGCTCAGCCATCTTTTTGAGCGCTAAGATTCGCGGCAGCCGATGATCATTAAAACGCCCCAGAAGAACAGAGATAGTGGCCTCTTTGGCCAAGGTCGATGGCATTATTCTTTATCCAATATCACGGTTTATCCAACATCACAGTGAAACGTTGGTCGGCCCAACCATGGACGGAATCGTGGGCTCTGATCATAACACTCTGGGTTGTGACAGGAAGAGAGACCCCCGACAAACCTCTGGTAAAAGGCTGTTCGTTTTCGTGCGGGTGGTGCAATACCCGATCACCCAGCACATTATTTTTTGAATCAACAACCTGCCAACCATCAGCGTAATGCTTCCAGCCGCTATCTGCATGCCGAAGAGTGACATTGAAACGCCATAACTGATGCCCGGCCCGCTGGCTATCGACTCCCTGTAGCTCAGCCCAGACGTCGACAATCTCGACCTCTCCCGCACTGACCGGCCGAACCAGCCCCAGCATCACGGCGGTCAGTACCATTATTGATATGCAAATTTTGGTTAGCACCCGCCCTGCTTTTTTCACTTTCACGACTTGTTCGTAGAACAACACCAAAAGCCCACCCCACTGCTGCTGTGTATGGCTTATTAATCGATCACTCATTCGCTTCATCCTTAGCCTGATCTATCTGTTGCTGCTTCCAACGGCGGTGTTCCGTGATCAACTGAACCACCTCATCGATATCATCGGTGATGGTGATAATGTTCAGGTCTTCGGCGGTAACCAGCCCCTGCTCCAGCATTGACGACTCAATCCAATCCAATAACCCTTGCCAGAAAGAACGACCAAACAGGATCAACGGCATCGGATAAATTTTCAGGGTTTGCATCAGCGTCAACGCTTCAAAGAACTCGTCCAGGGTACCGTAGCCGCCAGGCATACAGACATAGCCGACCGAGTACTTGACGAACATCGCCTTGCGGGCAAAGAAGTAACGAAAGTCGAGCGACAAGTTCTGATACGGGTTGGCGATCTGTTCCATCGGCAGTTGGATATTGAGCCCAACCGATACGCCGCCCGCCTCGTGAGCCCCTTTATTACCGGCTTCCATAATGCCGGGGCCGCCACCGGTGATGATGGTGAAACCCTCTTCGGCTAAGCGACACGATAACTGCTCCGCCTGCTGATAATAGGGCGAGTCGGGCTGGAGTCGGGCTGAGCCAAACACTGACACTCCAAAGCCAATATCCGACAAGCGGTCATAACCTTCGGTAAACTCGGCAAGAATTCGAAATAGACGCCACGTTTCTTCACCTTTAAGGTCTTGAATCATTTAACGATTCTCCATCCATGAACATAATCAGCAAGCGTTAGCTGGAGTATAGCCAGAGCCGGCTGGCGATGAGAAGAGTTAGCCACCCGACTTCCCTCGTCAGAAGTCTTTTATGGCCCATATTATCCATCTACCTCGGCAGACTCAAAACGATGCCTGTGGATACTGATACATCACTACCAACTTAATCACTCATTTACCAAGCAGTCTGCTAGAGTTAGGCCGCAGCGGCCGTTCAAACGGGTCACTTAGTGAGCATCCAAGATCAAACAATACCGGACCCGTTGGCATAGTATTGACGTACTTCTTTTTGCTTGCGACCAAGCCGCTTTAGCCACTTAATCCAATCGTTATCGAGACACCCTTTATGGCAGGTAATTTTAAGCGCGGCCGCGGCCGCACACAGACACCCAAATTGATCGGTCGCGGAGAGCTTCAGGCGGTCGAGACCAGCGGCCCGCATAATGAATGGGTCGGTATGCCACCTTACTTCACCCATATCCTGATGATCGACGGTGAGCCTTACAATTACATCTCGGGTGATAAACAGCTAGAGATCGAACTGGGTAAGACAGTGACCTTCCGCTACAAAGAAGCCAAGACCATGAAGATGATCGACAAACGTTCATTAGGTGTGGTGATCGACCCCAGCGAATTGAGTTAATCTAACGGGCTGAACCGCCTGCTTTGAAGCAACCGTTCAGCCCTAAGATTTTCACAGCAGTTGCTCTGATCAAACGACCTAAGTACCTCACATACCGTAAAATCGCATCGCTGCAACCATCACCTACATAGCTTAATTCCTACTAAGGTACTGAGAATTAAGATATAAACAAAATATATCCTGATCCCCCCAAGCATCAGTAGAATTTAATTGACACTTATCAAAAATACCCAATAAACAAATATAAATCATTTTTATCAGGAAAAGTCTCGGTTATGCGTAGACTATTCTTGACGAAGGTCAAATACAGAAAGATTATATGGTCATACGCTTGAACCTGACTGGAACCTTGACCATGTCAGCACCAAGGTTCCATTAAACCGGCATGAAGCCGGCGGCTTTCGGTCAGGAAAGACAAGTATGTCGCAATCCGCTTTCAATCCCTCACGCAGGCAACTGTTTAGGGGTGATACCGGTTCAAAACATCTTCCCACACGCCCACCCTGGAGCGTGACAGAAACTGACTTTACCGATCAGTGCAGCCGCTGCGGCGATTGTATTAAGCAATGCCCCGAACAGATCTTAATTAAAGGTTCTGGTGGTTTTCCTGAGGTGGATTTCAAGCGTGGTGAATGCACTTTCTGCCAAGAATGTGTCAGCAGCTGTAAAGCCCCTATATTCCGCAACACTGATCAATCTCCATGGTCGATCAAAGCTGTTATCAGTGACCGCTGCATCACCAATAAACAGGTGATTTGCCGCAGCTGTATCGAACAGTGCGACCCCGAAGCGATCAGCTTAAAACTCAAGATAGGTGGCGTAGGCTCGCCAGAAATACACCCCGATCAATGTACCGGTTGTGGTGCTTGTGTGGCGGTCTGCCCGACACAAGCTATCTTGATACAAGCCCCAAAAAACGAAACAACAAACTCAACATCCGTCACCTACCAAAAAAACCTTAACGATAAATAGAAGGAGACTGCTTGCTGATGCAATCAGAGATACAAAAACCCCAGATACAACTCCCGGATTCTGAGGAGCTGTTCGATATCACCGGACTGGTGGTACGAACCTCTCCAAGCAAGACCTCAGCCGTGGCTGAAGGTCTTACCGAACTTAATGGTGTGGAAGTCCATGCCATTGGTGACGGGGGCAACCTCGTCGTCACCGTTGAAGAACTCGACGGCGAAAAGCACGCCCTCAAAACTATCGAAACGATCAACAACATGCCCGGCGTACTCTCAACATCATTGGTGTACCACCATGATGAAGCCGACAGTTCGCACTAGCAGGAGAAACGTGATGAAACTAACCAGACGAGATTTCGTGAAAAGCAATGCTATTGCTGCCACGGCCGTCGCTGCAGGGGTATCAGTTCCCGCCTCTGCAACCAATCTGCTGGCCAAATCCAGCGATTCTGAAATTCGCTGGGACAAAGCACCTTGCCGCTTCTGCGGCACCGGCTGTAGCGTTTTGGTCGGAACCCAGAAAGGCAAGGTTGTTGCCACTCAGGGGGACCCTGATGCACCGGTTAACAAAGGCCTGAACTGCATCAAGGGTTATTTCCTATCCAAGATCATGTACGGCGAAGATCGCCTGACAAGCCCAATGCTGCGGATGACCGACGGAAAATACGATAAAGAAGGCGAGTTCACCCCGATCTCCTGGGATGCTGCCTTCGACATCATGGCAGAGAAGTTCAAAGAGTCGATCAAAAAGAAAGGACCTACTTCGGTGGGTATGTTCGGTTCGGGTCAGTGGACTGTTTGGGAAGGCTACGCCGCGTCCAAGCTGATGAAGGCAGGCTTCCTGACCAATAACATCGACCCTAACGCTCGTCACTGTATGGCCTCTGCTGTTGGTGGCTTTATGCGCACCTTCGGTATCGATGAGCCGATGGGCTGTTACGACGACCTGGAACACGCCGACGCCTTCGTGCTTTGGGGCTCCAACATGGCCGAGATGCACCCGATCCTGTGGTCACGTCTAACCGACCGTCGTCTGTCCAACCCGGACGTGCGGGTTCACGTATTGTCGACTTTCAAGCATCGTAGCTTCGAGCTGGCCGACAACGACATGATCTTCACCCCACAGACGGACTTGGCGATCTTGAACTACATCGCCAACTACATCATCCAGAGCGGCAATGTGAACAAAGAGTTCATGGCCAAGCACGTTAACATCCGCGAAGGTGTTACCGATATCGGTTACGGTCTGCGTCCGACCCACCCGCTTCAGCAAAAAGCCAAGAACCCCAACAAGGGTGGCTCCAAGCCGATCGATTTTGACGCGTTCGCCAAGTTTGTCAGCGAATACACCGTAGAGAAGACGTCCAAGCTGTCCGGTGTACCCGAGCACAAGCTGCTGGAACTGGCCAAGCTTTACGCTGACCCCACCAAGAAGGTCGTGTCCTACTGGACCATGGGCTTCAACCAGCACACCCGTGGAGTCTGGGCCAACAATCTGATGTACAACGTGCATCTTCTTACCGGCAAGATCTCACAGCCAGGCAACGGACCGTTCTCACTGACCGGCCAACCATCGGCTTGTGGTACCGCGCGTGAAGTGGGCACCTTCTCTCACCGCCTCCCTGCTGACCTTGTTGTTAAGAATCCTAAGCACCGGGCATTTGCCGAGAACATCTGGAAGCTACCCGAGGGAGCAATCCCACCCAAGCCGGGTTACCACGCGGTACTGCAAAACCGGATGCTCAAGGACGGTAAGCTGAACGTATACTGGACCATGTGTAACAACAACATGCAGGCTGGTCCGAACATGAACGAAGAGGGTTATCCCGGTTACCGCAACCCGGAAAACTTCATCATTTGTTCCGATCCCTACCCGACAGTTACGGCCCAGGCTTCCGATCTGGTACTGCCAACCGCAATGTGGGTCGAGAAAGAAGGCGCTTACGGCAACGCCGAGCGACGCACCCAGTTCTGGCGTCAGCAGGTCTCCCCACCCGGCGAAGCTAAGTCGGATCTGTGGCAGCTGGTCGAGTTCTCCAAGCGTTTCACAGTCGAAGAGGTTTGGCCTGCCGACCTAATCGCCAAGAAGCCCGAGTACAAAGGCAAGACGCTGTACGATGTGCTCTTCGCCAATGGCCAGGTCGACAAGTTCCCGCTAAGCGAGACCGCCGAAGGGTTCGACAACGACGAAGCCAAAGACTTTGGTTTCTATATCCAAAAAGGTCTGTTCGAAGAGTACGCCACGTTCGGTCGCGGCCACGGTCATGACCTGGCACCTTTCGACATGTATCACCAAGCCCGTGGTCTGCGCTGGCCGGTAGTCGATGGCAAAGAGACGTTGTGGCGCTTTAAAGAGGGTTATGACTCTTACGTTGGCGAAGGCGATGACTTCAAATTCTACGGTAAGCCCGATGGCAAAGCGGTGATGTTCGCTCTGCCTTACGAGCCTGCAGCAGAAGAGCCCGATGAAGAATACGACCTGTGGTTATCGACCGGCCGGGTACTGGAGCACTGGCACACGGGCACAATGACACGTCGGGTTCCTGAGCTATACCGCGCCGCACCGGATGCACTGGTTTATATGCATCCTGAAGACGCCAAGAAACGCGGTCTGCGCCGCGGTCAGGAAGCCAAGGTGGTATCTCGTCGTGGCGAGATCAAGATTCGGATTGAAACACGCGGACGTAACCGTCCTCCTGAAGGTTTGGTGTTCATCCCGTTCTTCGATGCCAGTCGTCTGGTCAACAAGCTCACCCTTGATGCCACCGATCCGTTATCGAAAGAGACCGACTACAAGAAATGTGCGGTCAAGATCGTTAAGGCCTGATAAAGGCAAAACCACTGAAATGCCAGTAACAGGGTATTGATATGAGCCAGGACAACAGCCAGCAGATCGACAGAAAGGGGCATGATCGTCGCCAATTTCTGACCGACACTGCACGTGGCCTATGCGGCATGGGAGCACTGGGCGTCGGATTGGGGCTAATCGCCACCAATGCACGCTCGCACGCTCCCGAGATGCTGCGGCCACCTGGTGCCCTGCCCGAAGCGGACTTCCTCAGCGCATGCCTGCGTTGCGGGCTGTGCGTTCGGGACTGCCCGTTCGATACCCTGAAACTGGCCCAAATTACTGATCCAGTCGCCAACGGCACACCTTACTTCATCGCTCGCGATGTTCCCTGTGAGATGTGTGACGACATTCCCTGCGTAGCAGCCTGTCCCAGCGGCGCCTTGGATCAAGCTTTGGACAATATCGATGACGCCCGCATGGGACTTGCGGTGCTGATCGATCAGGAAACCTGCCTCAACTTTCTCGGCTTACGCTGTGAAGTCTGTTACCGGGTCTGCCCGGCGATCGATGAGGCGATCACACTGGAGATTGAACGCAACAGCCGCACCGGCCATCACGCGCGTTTTCTACCAACCGTACACTCGGATAAGTGTACCGGTTGTGGCAAATGCGAAGAGGGCTGTGTACTGGAGGTAGCCGCAATCAAGGTAGTACCGATCAAGCTCGCCAAAGGTGAGCTGGGCCATCACTACCGCTTGGGGTGGGAAGAGAAACGTGCCAACCAGGGCGAATCACTGCTCCCTCAACAGATTAAGCTGCCTGTGCGCCGCCCGGAGGGTGACTTATGACTCTTCAGGTAGGGATGGATGCTGTTAAAACCAAAGGTTATCTGGCGACGTACCGTTTTCTGGTACTGCGACGGATCAGCCAACTGCTGGTACTGGCGCTGTTTATCGCCAGTCCGGTAGCCGGCTATTGGCTGCTCAAAGGAAATCTGAGCAGCAGCCTGATGGTAGAAACAGTGCCGATGACCGATCCGTTTGTATTTTTACAATCGCTCGCCACCGGCCATCTACCAATCACCAGCATGTTGCTGGGTACAGCCATCATTGCCGGTTTTTACTGGCTGGTCGGTGGTCGTACCTTCTGCAGCTGGGTCTGTCCGGTAAACCCAGTGACCGACCTTGCTGGCTGGGCATCGCGTCGCTTGGGCATCCGCCGCCGAATTCCGTTGTCGCGCCATTTGCGTTACTGGATTCTGGTGTTGATGCTGATCTTACCGGCGCTCACCGGCATGGTGGTATGGGAACTGGTCAATCCGGTCTCCCTGCTCCACCGCGGCCTTATCTTCGGCATGGGGATGGGTTGGCTGGTGATCGTGGCAATATTCCTGTTCGATCTGTTCGTAATACCGCGCGGTTGGTGTGGCCATTTGTGCCCGATGGGCGCTTGCTACAGCCTGATCGGTAAAACCAGCCCACTGCGAGTTAAGGCCAGCAAGCGTGACGACTGTTACGACTGTATGGACTGCTACGCGGTGTGCCCCGAACCTCAGGTCATCAAACCGGCTTTAAAAGGAAAGGTCGCAGGGTCAGAGCAGCTACATGGCCCTGTTATCCTGTCTCCAAACTGTACTAACTGTGGTCGATGTATCGATATTTGTTCCGTAAACGTATTTGAATTTGGCAGTCGCTTTGCCAACAGGATGGAGAAACACCCATGAAAAAAATAACCGTGGTCCTATCTGCGGCCTTAATGCTGGGCAGCCTGTCGCTGTCACAGGTAACGTTCGCCGAAATCGGTGGACTGGAATCACTGCGCGGGGCTCAGGAACTCGAAGCCACGAACAAGGCTCCCGAGATGACCAAAAACCTCGATACCGACCTGCTGGTCGATCGTAACTATATCCAGCAACCGCCGGTTATCCCGCACGATACTCGTGGCTACAAGGTCGACCTGCGCAGCAACAAGTGCTTGTCGTGCCATAGCTGGGATCGTTATAAGGAGTCAGGAGCGACCAAGGTCAGCCTGACCCATTTCGAAACCCGTGACGGCCATGCGCTGGCAGATATCTCACCTCGGCGTTACTTCTGCATGCAGTGCCACGTGCCGCAAGCAAATGCTAAGCCGCTGATTGAGAACACTTATCAGTCCACCAGTGATCTGGCGCAGTAATTCTGTGCTCTGATCTACCTAATGACTGAGAAAGGGGTTTAGGTATGAGTAACAAACAACCAGGTGCTATCGGCCGCTTATGGGCTTTCTTAACCAGCCCGGCCAAAGCCGCTTTAGGCATCTTACTACTGGGCGGTTTTATCGCAGGGATTATCTTCTGGGGCGGCTTCAACACCGCGATGGAGAAAACCAACGAGGAGACCTTCTGTATCAGCTGCCACGAGATGCGTGACAACGTATACGTAGAGCTGAAAGAGACGATCCATTACACCAACCGCTCCGGTGTTCGGGCAACCTGCCCAGACTGCCACGTGCCTAAAGAGTGGGTCTACAAGATCATTCGTAAGATTCAGGCCAGTAAGGAAGTTTGGGGTAAGATCACCGGTAAGATCGACACCCGTGAGAAGTTCCAGGCTCACCGCGGTGAGATGGCAGCCCGTGAGTGGGCTCGGATGAAGGCTAACGATTCACGCGAGTGTCGTAACTGTCACAACCTCGAATCGATGGACTACTCCGAGCAGGGCTCACGCGCTTTCAAAGAGCATGAGAATGTTCTCGCTACCGGCGAAAAGACCTGTATCGATTGCCATAAAGGTATCGCTCACGAGCTACCCGATATGTCAGGTGTGAAGGGTTGGGATAATTAATATCTTGGCTTGAAGAGATATCAAAAGGGGGCTCAGTTTGAGCCCCCTTTTTTGTGGCTGGCGTTCCAGGAAAGCTATCCAATCAACAAAGTGACAGGTAACAAATCAACAAATGCCGTATCGGCAGCAAAACGTCTGAAGGCCGCAAGCGAGATACCATGGGGGGCCCTGATTGCCGGCATACGAAAGAGGATTGTGATACTGAATATAATGGTTAAAAACGGTGCGAAATGGGCGGTAAATACGACACAGTTATTTTTACGGGAAGCTATCGTCACTTGTAAAGTGTGATCAGTTTAATAAAAAAGTCCATGCACACCTGCGACCCCACCGAAAACTGCGACTAAACTAATCGATAGCAAAACCACATGCATTACTTGCAAGATAAAAAATGTTCTTTCATTATTTTTTTCAGCTTGCTGATGAAACCATCTATGTAAAAATAATGGTTCAAGTACAAACAATACAACAGTAAATATTGCCCATATAATAACCATTAGATAAATCCACCACGACATGGATAGCCATGTATTCATGGCATATAACATGTAGAAACCAGACCCACCCGTGAGTAGCGTGGTTAATTTGGCTTGAAAACTAAATTTACCTTCCAGTGCCTCAAATATTTTTAATCTATCTTCAGGAGACTGTGAGCATCTTATTGCTGGGATTAAAACGGTAGTAACGAATGCAACCCCGCCTATCCAAAGGACAACGGCGATAACATGCAATGCTCTAGCGATTATCAAAAAATCATGTTCCATATTTACTACTACCGCGAAGGGTAACGGACCAGCGCAAGCCAAGCTTGCTGAGGTCTAGGCAGCTTATGCTCAGCGCTGACCCTTTTGTTTTGAAATTTTTACTCAAATTCAGCATATTCAGGTAACTTGCTATTGATTGAATACCAGCTAGCTTTTTGAGAAACCCATATGTGATTCTTTTCGCGAGACATCGGATCAGCATCCAGTGACCCCAAACGCAAAATAACGTGTTCGGTATTATCTCTCTTGGCGTATATCTGGGTGCCGCAATTCGAACAAAAATAGCGCCGTTTACCTTCTGACGATTCAAATGAACTTAAGAGTTCATTGCCTGATAGTTTGAAGTCACTATCGTTTACCGCAGCTACGCTGGAAAAGGCAGAACTATGAGCCTTACGGCAGGTTTCACAGTGGCAGTGAACAATGTCACCAACCTTGCCTGAAATTTCATATTTCACCTTGCCACAAAGACAGCTACCAGTGATCATTCCCACCTCAATGCTTGAATGGCTATTTACGCCCGAATATGGGGTCGCAGTGGAGGCGTGAAACGCCGTAACGGAGCTCCAAACGGCAACACAGCTTAACCATAACTTGTTTGTTAGGCACTTTAACTCACCTCTAGCTCGTAAGTTGTAAATCTACTCCCCAGAAGCTCACTCTCATACACATTTTTAGATAACTTACTCAAGAATTTATATTCTGGCCGTGTATGAAAGAGGTGAATAAAAATAGTGGCGTGTCCCAGTTCTTTGGCCCAGCACATTATTTCTCGAAATATTTTTTTACCTAACCCCCAATACTGATCATCAATGACAACAGCAATTTCGTACTTACCTTCTTCGAGCTGTATCCCACACCACCCGGCAAGTTGTTTATCAACCGTAATGGCTCTAACTCTACAACCTTGAGTGGAATCGACATCAACTTTTTCCTTTATCCACAGCTCTACTTTATTTAGATCAAACAGCTCATGAACAATTAAATGCTCTCTAGTCGACTGCTTATTTAATAAAGTCAAAAACTCTGCAGGCTGTATTTCATTTAGCTTTACATACTCTACGGGGTTCATAATCGCCTCGATGACTGATTCTTAACACCTTATTAAGCGGCGACAGCTCCCTGATAATTCCGCCCAAAAGGTGACAAACATCGTGATCAAACACCATCTGAACGACAGTGTTCCACAGCCCTGCTGTTAAATTATCCTGTTACCGGCCCTTGTTTTCGACACCCGTCCGACAAGAACTTTAAAACAAACGGGAGGTGTTTCCCTTAACAGCCAGCGATGACCATCGCAGAGCGGCAACGCCACTGATAACACTCCGTTATCGGCGCAACCAAAGATGTTGGTTACGCCGATAACGATTGCTCAGTGCTAAAAAGAAGGAGTTCAAAAGACTCTAAGCTTCTAGTCGCCTAAGCGCTTTATTCCGTCCAGCTCACCTTTATCCAGCGTTTGTACAAAGGTGGCCTGGGGTTGCGTTTTCGCGGTGGAATAGATGATCACTTTAGTATCGGTCACTTGTACCCCATTATTGCCCGACTCCAGGTATACACCGCCGAGATAACGGCCGGTAGTCGGATACCAACCCGAGCTGTTTTCACGTAGCCATTTATTTAGCGCAGCATGCTCTTTATCGCTGGCGCTCAGGTGAACGGTTTTGTCTCTATCACTGCTTGAAAACAGCGTCACTTCAGGCTCAAGCTGGAGATCGACAGACTCAGTACAAGCTGCCAACATCAGTACGGACAATACGATCAAGATTCTGCTCATGGTAAGACTCACTTCCCCTGCTAAACCGGCTTAACGCAGATGCGCCTAACCGCTTGCTGACGACCACTTAATCGCTGATCAGCGACCAATTATAACTGACCCGTAGTTTATAAATTTTCACCGGCAACAGCCATAGCTCTGTTGCTGACAATGCAGATTTTTCGCACACGACATCGGTTCAGAAGAACCCCTCTAGGCCGTTGATCACCTCTTCGCTGCTGGAAGCGAGGTAGTCGATAAAAGTCTGCGCAACTGGTGATAGTTTTTTTTGGTTCAAGCTGACCGCGTACCAGTGCCCTTGCTGCGGGAACCCCTCAACCGGCAGTTCAACCAGATAGTCGCCTTGTAGCTCCATCCAGACGCAGTGGCGCGACAGTATCGAGACCCCTAGCCCGGCCATAACCCCCTGTTTTATCGCTTCGCTGCTGCCCAACTCCATCGCGCAATGCAGTGGCGTGGCTTGCTCAGCGAAAATAGCTTCGGTAGAGAAGCGCGTGCCTGAGCCTATCTCTCGCAATAAGAACTCCTCCTGCGACAGCCGGTTCAAGTCGATTCGGGGCTCTTTGACCAGCGGATGATCGGGGGCGGCAACAACAACCAGCGGATTGGATAGAAACGAGACGGTATCAACCTGAACCTCTGACGGCAGGTGCGACAAAATCACAAAATCGTCGAGGTTGTCCGCCAGCCGTGCCACGATCTGCGCACGGTTGGCAACGGTTAGCTGAAATTCAACACCCTGATAGAGCTGTCGGAAGGCCCCCATCAGGTGCGGAATAAAAAACTTAGCACTACTCACCACGCTGATTCGGATGGTACCGGCCATACCTCCGCGCAGTTGCGATAATCGCATCGTCATATCGTCAAGTTCATGGAAGATGTTGCGACAACTGCTCAGCACCTCGCGGCCCGCCGAACTCAAATGTTTGCGACGGCCTATGCGGTCGAACAGAGCAACCCCCAGTGTCTCTTCTAGTTGGCGCATCTGGATACTCAACGCCGGCGGGGTCAGATGTAACGACTCGGCCGCTTTACCGAAATTACCCGTCCGAGCCGTGTGCTCAAACAACCTGAGCTGATGCAGGGTCGGTAAATTTTTCATCGAAAACCTCGCACTAATGATTAATTATCATAAAACAAAATGCTAAAAAATAATTAATTTTTCTTATCCTTATACACCTGTAATCTTTCTCACCCCAGCAGATGCCTCCCAACCAAATGCAGTCTGCCGGTTAAGCGTCCGTATCGCCACGGTTTCGCGTTTGTCTGACACAGCAAAATTGAGGAACATTACGATGCCAGCAACCGACAAATTAATGCAGGGATACCAGCGATTTCGCGCCGGGTACTACCAGCAGAATAAAGCGTCGTTGATCAAACTGGCCGAGGCAGGACAAGCCCCCAAAATCGCACTGATATCCTGCTGCGACTCCAGGGTCGAACCGTCGATCATTCTCGATTGTGATCCGGGAGACCTGTTTGTGGTTCGCAATGTCGCCAACCTAGTCCCGCCTTGTGAGTACGACCATAGCCTGCACGGCACTAGTGCGGCGCTGGAGTTTGCGGTAACCGGTCTTGGCGTCGAGAGCGTCATCGTGCTGGGGCATTCCCAGTGCGGCGGCATCAAGTCGTTGATGGACAGATCCGAAGAGGTTAATCCTGACAGCTTTATCTGGCGCTGGATGAGCCAACTACAGACGGTAAGGCAACAGGTGCTGGACGATCCACAACACACCAGTGCAACCGAGCGTTACCAAGCCTGCGAACTTGCCGGCATTGGCCAGTCACTCGAGCACTTGATGGAATTCCCCTGGATCCGTTCACGGGTCGAAGCTCGAGAGCTAACACTGCACGGCTGGTATTACGACTTAAACAACGCAGAGCTGAAGGTGTTGCAAACCGGCACCCAAGCGTTTCAATCGATCCGTTAACCGCCATCAAACCAGGATAACCCTAGCTATGAACAGCAACAACACAGCGCTGGTGGGCATTATCATGGGCTCAAAGTCTGATTGGGACACCATGAGCCATACCACCAAGATTCTAGAGATACTCGGCATCCCGCACGAGGTCGAAGTCGTCTCGGCGCACCGCACCCCCGAAAAACTGTTCGAGTACGCAGACGCGGCGGAATCGCGCGGGCTTGAAGTGATCATCGCCGGTGCTGGCGGTGCCGCTCACCTGCCAGGGATGGCCGCAGCCAAGACGGTATTGCCGGTTCTTGGTGTGCCGGTGCAATCCAAAGCGCTGAATGGGATGGACTCGTTGTTATCGATCGTACAGATGCCCGCAGGGATACCCGTGGGCACACTCTCGATCGGCAATGCGGGTGCCGCCAACGCAGCTCTGCTGGCGGCGGCGATGCTGGGCAACAAGTACCCGCAATACCGTGAAGCGCTGAATCTGTATCGCCAACAGCAAACCGATACTGTGCTCAGTAACCCCGACCCACGCGTGAGCACACTATGAAAGTAGGGATACTCGGCGGAGGGCAACTCGCCCGCATGTTGGCGTTGGCGGGGCATCCGCTCGACCTGGAATTTGTATTTTTGGATCCGGCCAAAGATGCTTGCGCCGCACCGCTTGGCAAACACCTCAACGGTGCTTTGGACAACAGTCTATTGCTCAAAGAGCTGGGACAACGCGCCGATGTTGTGACCTTTGAATTTGAAAACGTTCCGGCTGCCAGCGTCGAACTACTGGCGGCAACAGCGCCAACCTTCCCCCCCGCCGGAGCACTGGCAGTGGCGCAAAACCGATTGAGCGAAAAGAAACTATTCCAAACCCTGGATATCCCTGTACCTAGCTTTGCTGCGGTCAACGACCTCGACGAGCTCAAGCAGGCGATCGCTTTTACCGGCCTACCTGCGGTGCTGAAAACCCGCAGCCAAGGTTATGACGGCAAAGGTCAGGTGGTACTCCGACGGATGGATGAGCTGGCCCAGATTTGGCAGGATTTTGAGGGCACCCCGTCCATTCTGGAGACCTTTGTTGCGTTCCAGCGCGAACTTTCCATCATCAGCGTCCGGGGCCAGGATGGCGAAATGCTATTTTACCCGGTCTCAGAAAATCGCCATCACCAGGGGGTGCTTGATGTTGCCATCAGCCGCCCTGACGACCCGATGCAGCAGCGCGCCGAAGGATTCGTCCGGCGGATCGCTGAAGAACTTAACTATGTCGGCGTGCTGACGCTAGAACTCTTTGAAATCGAGGGCGAACTCTACGCTAACGAGATCGCTCCCCGTGTTCATAACTCGGGGCATTGGACCATTGAGGGTGCCCAAACCAACCAATTTGAAAATCACTTGCGGGCTATTTTGAATCTGCCGCTGGGCTCCACAGAAGCGATCGGTTTCAGCGCCATGATTAACCATATAGGCTCTCTTCCCGAGCGCACAGAAGTGCTTCAGGTGTCCGGCGCGCATCTACATGTCTACGGTAAAGCCTGTCGACCCGGCCGTAAAGTCGGCCATACCACTCTTCAGGCCAAAGACGAAGCGACGCTCCAGCTACGCTTGTCACAGCTGCAAACACCGACCAATAAGGCTTTTGCCGCTAGCGGCTGAAACAATTCACGCTAGTAGCGATGTACGGGGAAATAACCAACATCGATTACGAACATCGATTACAAACAACAGAGCGCTGAAACAGCAGCGCGTAGTCGAGTCGATGATAAACACGGGCTAGCCGCGCTTAGCCAACTATCCTTGTCTTCAATTTGATGCATAGACGCCCACAGCTGTAATGGTGGGTGTCGTACGCACAAGAGCCATTTTGTAAGCCAAGATCAGTTCTGATATAAAACTACCCCTTACGCCGCGCTAACCTCTGGCATGGACACTTCTATTCGATACCCTACCAACGCTATCCGAATATCGTTGATTATCTGCTGTAGCGGATAGATCCCTTTAAACGCCTCAACGGTCGATCCTGAGGAGGGATTAACACCCGATGACCACCCCAAAAACAACTCGCTGTTATGACCAATGAGTTCTAAATAGAGCACATGCTGCAAGTCATGAGGGGTTCCGTTTCGGTTGGCAAGGATAGCGATGTTTATTTTGAACCTGTCGGCATCAATATCTATCGGTTGAAACAGGAACCTAAGTTCCCAAGGTTCATGATAGCCATCATCAATCCATTGGTAGTTGAGTTGCGCCTTTAACACATGCGCTAAATCGCGAGAATCGGGAGTAACTCCCAGAACGCGGTTTTCCATGTAGTGACCTCCATAGCCATCAACCTGGTTGTCATCCAAATCCAGGGGTACATCAAAAAAGCCTGACTGAAATTATCACCACAAGTAACGCCCTGTAACTGGCCTTACTTTAACCCGAGGCCCCCAAAGGGAGATTCAGTAGACCCCGGATCCGATCATTACGGCATCGGATCGCTTCCATGCGGTTCGACGCAAAACAACTTCCGGTTTAGTGATAACTCCACTCAGACTATAAAGCAGGCAAATATTTGGCCGTTTTAACTGATCTCGCTGTATTCAACCTCACTCAGCTTGCCGTCTTGATCGATGTCAGACTTCATGAAAACTTCAGCCAAGCCAGGAACAGCCTTGGCTTCTTCAATGCTGATATAGCCATCTGCATCGGCATCAACCGCTTTAAAATCTGGCTTCTCTTCGGCAAAGGTGACCATCGAAGCGCTAACCAATGTAATTGCACATAGTGTTCTGATATTCATAGTGAATTTCCTTATACAAGTGATTTTAAGCAGGTTTATTCTGCTACCCGTGCTGGGAAAGCTGACGGATACTCATAGCTATATCAAGCTTTGTGCCACTATTAAGATATACTTATAAATCAAATACCTACCTGTAAAATATTAAAAAACCAAACGCCTGTATGTCTCTCTTTACCGACACAGTGAAAGCCTGTTTTTTCAACTCATTGATTATAAACAATGTTTTTTTGTATCCATTAACAGACAACGGAATCAGGAGAGGCACGAAAGACCACTCTGGAGGAGTGATAACACCGGTCCAACAGCCTCGAGAGGACGCAGGCAGGGTATTATCAAAATTGCGACAAAAGCAGAATCTAAACAATGAGGTAGGATGTAATTACTTTATAAACTGGTACTTAACCTGCAATAAAGGTCAGCCACCATCGGCCCAGTGAACGCTATCATGACTAACGAAACCGGCGTAAAAGGGAGATATGGCGACAAAGCATTGAAAGGCGGCGCACAAAAGTGCCAGAGACTAGAACAGAACAGGGTATGAGAAACCATTGCGGGCGGATCCACTACGACCAACATTGCTTCAACTAATACATCTAGTTGTTGTTTCAACCCTGGATCTCGAAGTACCGCACCCAGGTACAGAAAACCGAAGAGATAAGCAGTTACAAGACAACGCTAGAGCAGCAACTCTTCATCGATACGGTGATAAACACTGGCTGAATTGATCAATGAGTTAGCCGTCAACGCCGGCACTCCGTAAACTTCGGCGCTCACCTGATCGTCCCGTTTGATCTTTTCCATCAGCAGATCAAAGTCACCATCCCCCGACAGCAACACAACAGTATCAACCTGTGGTGCAGTTGCCATCACGTCAATGGCAATCCCAACATCCCAATCCCCCTTAGCAGAACCATCGCTACGCTGGATATAAGGTTTGAGCTTCACATCAAAGCCGATCTGTTTTAGCGCGTTCTGAAACTTCAGCTGCTTATCATCGCCGCGATGTATCGCGTAAGCGGTCGCCGACACAATTTCGCCCTGCTGGCTGATCCGCTGCCACAGTTTGCGATAATTAAATTGACGGCCATAGGCCTGACGACTGGTGTAATAGATGTTCTGGACATCAACAAAGATGGCGATTTTGTTCACGCTGGCGACCTGTAGCAGTTATCGAACAATCTTATAGGGCTAAACAACAAGCGACACTACAGCAGCGCCCGAGTGCAGGGAAGCTATCATCTTGGTGCACCAGCAATTTCACCAAAAACAGCTAGTCTTACCCTCATTCGACATGTACCCGATCACATCAGTGCGGTAAACAAAGGAGCACCTGATCAAGTCCATTAGTACTTCGGTAAGGTCTGAAGGCTTGATTAGAGCTTCCTAAAAAATTAATTTCCTTTGGAGAGCGATATGAAAGCGTACCTAGCTGAAACATTCGGAACCTTTTGGTTAGTCCTCGGTGGTTGTGGCAGCGCAGTGTTAGCCGCGGGATTTCCCGAAGTCGGCATCGGCCTGCTCGGAGTCTCATTAGCCTTCGGTCTGACAGTCCTAACAATGGCGGTGGCGATCGGTCATATCTCCGGCTGTCACCTCAATCCCGCAGTTTCTATCGGCCTCTGGGCCGGTGGCCGCTTTCCGGCTGGCGAGTTATTTCCCTATATCGTCGCTCAGGTAATTGGTGGTTGCATAGGCGGTGGCGTGCTCTACCTGATCGCCAGTGGCGCTCCGGCTTTTGACCTTGCCGCCGGTTTTGCATCCAATGGCTATGGCGAGCATTCACCCGGAGGCTACTCATTAACTGCGGCCTTGGTTACCGAGGTGGTGATGACGATGATGTTTCTGCTGGTAATTCTCGGAGCGACCGACGAACGCGCTCCTGCAGGGATGGCACCGTTAGCGATCGGCCTGTGTTTGACCCTGATCCATCTGATCAGCATTCCGGTCACCAATACCTCGGTCAATCCAGCCCGCAGCACCGGTGTTGCCATCTTCGTTGGCGACTGGGCCACCGCCCAGCTATGGTTGTTTTGGCTTGCTCCCATCGTCGGTGCAATCTTAGGAGCGAGCGTCTATCGGTTTATCGGCAGCAATGATCAATAACATACTGAACAGCCACCGGCTTTAGAGCATCAAGATAGCGAACGGAGAAACCACCATGAATCGGCACGAGAAGATCAACTATCTGGAATTTCCGGCCAAAGATATTGAAACTGCCAAAGTCTTCTTCAGCACCGTATTCGGCTGGTCGTTTACCGATTACGGCCCCGAATACAGCGCCTTTTCAGACGCAGGAATCGACGGTGGTCTCTTCCGGTCCGAACTGTCGCTATCAACCCAAACCGGTAGCGCGCTGGTGGTGTTCTACAGCGACCAGCTGGAAGCTACACAAGCCAAGATTGAGCGAGCCGGAGGGGCTGTTATCAAGCCGGTTTTCGAATTTCCGGGGGGACGACGATTTCACTTCAGTGACCCGAACGGCAATGAATACGCGGTCTGGTCCGATCATTAAGGAGCCCCACCAAGAGCGACCGCAAGCTGCGTTTAGCCAACGGTAAACGACAACAGCATGCTGATATGACTCAACGGCTGGCCGCTCTGCTGTTGCCATTGGTTAAATGCATCCTGCGCCAATTGTAGATCACGTTTTGAGGTTGGCATCTTGTCAACGATGTCCTGCGCTTTCAGCGCGGCCACCACATCCGGACTCAAGCGGAAGCTGTCCTTACCCACCATCCGTAGAAACGATGCCGCTGATTGTCCACCCAACTGAGCGCCCCGCTTTTTTAATAACGCCCATAAGCCGATGATGTCATCACACGGCCAATCCGCAATCAACTGACCGAAGCTGCCGTGGGTCTCAGCCAGTTCGCAAACCATCAACGCATTAGCGCGGATCGACTTAATCTTACCCCAGTGCCGGATCAGCGCCTTATTGTGCATATGCGCTTCGAGCTGTTCATCGCTGAGATAGCTCAACTTACGCGGATCAAAGCCGAAGAACGCTTGCTCAAATACCGGCCATTTACTATCAACCAATGAATGCTTCAATCCCGCCCTAAATACCCGGCGACAGATGGCCGACAGATAGCGATCATCCGAGATCACCCGCAACTCATCAGCACTCTTAACCAGCGGCAAGCGAGAAAAAGCCAGATCGGCGTTTTCCCGTTCGCTGACATGCTGATAGATCCAATCAAAGCTTTTCATTTAAACCCCACAATAAAAGACACTACGGTTTAACACCGTTAAATTCATCAACGCTAAAATAACTGGCTGATTTCATTTAACTATCAGGCAGTGCTAGTATTGCCTGCACATTTAAATATGTAGGTGAGATTGTATGAAGTTGTTCTCTACATCGCTACTGTTACTGCTATCGACCTGCGCATACCAACTATCCTACGCCGAAGAGTTAGTGTTCGGGATATACGCTAACGAGCAGCCACGGGCTATTGTTAAGAAATTCAGACCAATTCTCGATCAGTTAGAAAGATCGATATCGTTGGAACTTAACCGTCCCGTTACCATTAAAATGGATGTCGCCAGAACCTATCAGGAAGGTATCAGTCGTTTAATCAAAAACGAAGTCGACTTTTCTCGATTTGGTGCCGCGTCCTATATTTTAAGTAAGAACAAAAATAAACATATCCGTTTAATCGCAGTAGAGAGAAAAAAAGGTGAGCTATTCTTTGATGGTGCCATCTGCGTACAAACGGGTAGCCCCATCGCTACCCTCAGTGACCTGCAGGGGCGTTCATTTGCTTTCGGTGAACAGAATTCAACCATCGGTCGCTACCTCTCCCAGCAGATGCTCAATGCAGCTGGAGTTAATGAATCTGATCTCGATCACCACGACTACCTTGATCGTCACGACCGAGTAGGCATCGCTGTTGCTGAAGGCTTGTACGAAGCCGGTGCACTCAACGCTAATACATTGAAGTCCTTGCAAGCGAAAGGCTACCAACTGCAGACCATCAGCACCTTTCCTGTCCCGACAAAACCCTGGATTGCCAGCAGTGGAATAGACCCAGTTGTATTCCGTGCGTTACAGGACGCATTGATAGGACTACCTGAAAGCAAAGGGTTAGACTACACCACCGTCACCGAGGAAGGCCGCCATTTCGCCAGTATCATCAAAGCGATCGATTCGAACAGCAAGTTTTTTATTCATGACCAAATCTAGTAGTAGCCACCGCAAAAGCCTCTCCAAAATATGGCGCCAACTGATTCTACAGTTGGCGTTAATCGTCTTGGCGTTCATCCTGGCCAGCTGGATTCTGATAAACTTTATTGAAAAAACCTACGAAGAAAGTCTGCTTCAATCCAGAAACATGATGGTAGGTGAGATCATCAATAATATTATTATTGATGCTCTTATAATCGAGGATATAATTTTTTTAACCAATGCATTATCTAATGTATCTGAAAGTATTCCTGAAATTGTTTATATTGAAATCCAGAATGAGAATGGAGACCTGTTATCAAAATCAGGTGCACTATCAGCCAACACTGATATCGACTTATCTATCTCTTCAATCACCCAATCAGTACTGGTTGAAAATGAACTCTTCGGAAAAATAATATTCCAACGGGATACCCGCCAGGACTCGATGGCGATTAATCAAACGATCAATAAAATCCACTGGTCCTATGTCTTCGTCATCTGTTGTTTCCTGCTCTTCACTTTAACGATTATTTATCGACGTACGAAACCGTTATTTCTCAGAGTCATCCACCAATCACTGCACGATCCACTGACCGGTATCCCCAACCGTCGGATGTATGACGAGATTGTTAAGTCACAGCTGGGACGAGCGAAACGAGACCACAGCAACGTCGGTGTGATCTTACTGGATATCGATTTTTTTAAGGCCTACAACGACCACTACGGCCACGAACAAGGCGATCAGTGCTTGAAGCAAGTGGCCTCTGTTTTAAAGCACATCGCCGGCCGTGCCAGCGATGTTGTCGCCCGAAGCGGTGGTGAAGAGTTTTCCATCTTCATCTCTGATGATGGCTGCGATATCCATGCCCTGTCCGATAAATGCTGTCGCTACGTTGAATCACTGGCCATCCCGCATGCCTACTCAAACTGCTCCGACGTTATAACCATTAGCGCAGGATTTTTTAGCGGCATGGTTCAAGCTAATCAAGGTATAAAAGAGCTGAGTCTGATGGCGGATAAAGCCCTTTATACAGCCAAGTCCAATGGACGTAATTGCGTTCATGCTTTCCAAGCACCATCGAGTCATTGTTAGACTGCGACCGATTCTTCGCATCATTAAAGACAAATAGCCCTAGTTTCGTCGGATAAAACACGCAAGCGAGCCCGGCAAATGGTTTTCACACCTGCAAGCGCCGCGTATCATAATGCGCTGAGTCACTTACGCTGATAGGTGACCCCAGCTATCCAGGTAATGCGCGGCCCGCAGAGGAACCGAAATGTCCATCGTCAGAAAATCCAACAAACTGATCAACGTCTGTTATGACATCCGCGGACCGGTGCTTGAAGAGGCGAAACGGCTGGAAGAAGAAGGTCAGCGCATCATCAAACTCAATATTGGCAACCCCGCGCCGTTCGGTTTCGATTCGCCCGAAGAGATCATTCAGGATGTAATCCACAACCTGCCATCGGCTCAGGGTTACTGCGACTCTAAGGGATTATTTTCAGCACGCAAGGCGGTCATGCACGAATGCCAGCGTAATGCGATTGCCGGTGTCACTATCGATGACATTTACCTAGGAAACGGTGTCAGCGAGTTGATCGTGATGGCGATGCAGGCGTTGATTAATGATACCGATGAGATGCTGATCCCCGCCCCCGACTATCCATTGTGGACAGCAGCAGTAAGCTTGGCAGGCGGCACCCCGGTGCACTATCGTTGCGACGAACAGGCTGACTGGTTTCCCGATATCGAGGATATCCGCAGCAAGATCAGTGAACATACCCGTGGTATCGTGGTGATTAATCCGAATAACCCCACCGGCGCCGTCTATCCCAAGGCGTTGCTGGAGCAGATCATTGAACTGGCGCGCGAGCACGACCTGCTGATTTTTGCTGATGAGATCTACGACAAAATCCTCTATGACGACGCCAAGCATGTGCCACTGGCTGCCTTAGCCGAAGATATCCTGATCCTGACATTCAACGGACTGTCGAAAAGTTACCGCTCGGCGGGATTCCGCTCGGGCTGGATGGTTGTCAGCGGCCCCAAGCACCGGGCACGCGATTACATTGAAGGGCTCGACATGCTCTCCAACATGCGTTTATGCGCCAATGTTCCCGCGCAAAACGCGATCCAAACCGCGCTGGGAGGATATCAGAGCATCAACGAGCTGATTGTACCCGGCGGCAGGCTCTACGATCAGCGTAACGCCGCCTACGACATGCTGACGTCACTTCCGGGAGTCAGTTGCGTCAAGCCCAAAGGGGCTATGTACCTCTTTCCCAAGCTCGATCCGAAAATGTACCCAATACATAATGATGAAAAGCTGGCGCTCGATCTGCTGATTCAGCAAAAGGTACTGATTGTGCAAGGCTCAGGATTTAATTTGCCGGATACCCAGCATTTTAGAATTGTCTTCCTGCCACGCCAGGACGATCTTGATGATGCGATTGAGAGGTTGGGGCAATTTCTGCACGGATACCAGCAGTAGGGCCATTACCGAGGTAGCTATTGCTGATATAGTCATTGCTGATAAAACGACAACACTCTAGGATGTTCGCTATCTGGCCGAAAAACATGGAAATTTACTGATGAATAAACTGCTTCTTGCCGCTCTGATAGCAACGCTGAGCCTCACGTTCACCAACAGTGTGCTGGCAGAAACACCCGGTAACATCGCCAGCTTGTGTAAGAAGTTGTGGCCCGGCGAAAAAGGCCAGCAATCTTACTGCATCAAAGAGAAGCGCAACTACCAAGACTGGCTCAAATATAACCGCAAACGGGTATATGCCAACGTCGATGCGCGTCTAACAATCGACCAGTGCATTGCCAAGAATAAGCCGGATTACCGGGCTGCGTATGATTGCGTCTTCGATGCAAGCTGGTTTTAACCCGCTCTCTTTAACCAACGTTCTTTAATCAACCAACGCAGCCGCGCTATAGCTAAACCGCAACACCTTCAAACCACTCTCAACATCCGCTTCCGGAAAACGTTCAGGATTGGCCAAACGTTCAACAAACGCCGCCTGCGGACAGTGCTGCTGCATCAGGTCAGTCAGAAACTGGCTACCTATCGCCGGATCATTAAGACAGATCAACAGCTCGGCCTGGCCGGTTAACAACTCCGGTAAACGACGTAACACCCGCTGATAATCGCTGGTCGCGACAAAACTGCCGCGCTGGAACGACGGCGGATCGATCACCACCAGTTCGTAGGGGCCGGATTTTTTTAATTTCCCCCAGGTGCGAAACAGGTCGTGCGGCAGAAAGCGAATACCACGCATCTCATGCTGGTTTAGTTGGTGGTTGCGCTGGCCACGACGCAGCGCGCCTTTGCTCATATCCAGATTGACCACGCCGTCAGCGCCACCGGCGATCGCTGCCACCGAAAAACCGCAGGTATAGGCAAACAGATTCAGCACTTTTTTGTGTTGAGCATGCTCGCGCACCCAACGCCGACCGTTGGACATATCCAGAAACAGCCCCATGTTTTGGCTCTGCCCCAGCTGCAACTCAAATTTGAGGCCATCTTCGGTCACCACCAGCGTTTCTTGCGCGGCTCCGTATAACCACTCGACCGGCCCACCGCGCTGATAACGATGCTGCACCACCACGCCTCCAACCTCTATACTGCGAGCCACATCAACCAGCGGCGCCAGCGACTCGTTAGATTCCTGTCGATAAAGTGTGATCAAGAGCACCGAACCGAGCAGATCAACATTGATGTGCGCCAATCCCGGGTAGCAATGGCCACGACCATGAAACAGCCGTAACACCTCCGTCGATTGCGGGTTAAAGGGGTGCTGCGATATCGCCTCGACGATAGGGCTCATAATGGACGGCATTAAAACTTACTCAGTAACATTTATGGGACGCAATGGAGCGCTAGTATAACGACCTGTAAAGCTCTTGAAACTTTTACCTGTTGCCCCCATCTAACAAACTTACGAATTCATAAACCGGTTGATCAAACACTAACCCGTAAAGGAACGTTTAATGCGTATTCTGTTATTTCTAGCCACCAACATAGCCATCATTGCGGTTGCCAGTGTCACCCTGAGCCTGCTGGGTATCGGTTCGTCATTGCAGGCCAACGGCATCGATCTGGATCTGGGCAACCTGTTGGTTATCTGTGCTGTATTCGGTATGGCAGGCTCTTTTATCTCGCTGTTACTGTCAAAATGGATGGCCAAACGCTCCACGGGCGTGCAGATCATCGAACAACCGAGCAACGCTGACGAGAAATGGCTGATCGAAACTGTGGCCGAGCTCGCCGAGCAGGCCGGCATCAAGATGCCCGAAGTTGGAATATTCCCCTCGCAGCAATCCAACGCGTTCGCTACCGGTTGGAACAAGAACGCCGCGCTAGTAGCGGTGAGTATCGGCTTACTGCAACGGTTCAGCCGCGACGAAGTTAAGGCGGTGATGGCGCACGAGATCGGTCACGTGGCTAACGGAGATATGATCACGCTGGCGCTGGTTCAAGGTGTGGTCAACGCCTTTGTGATGTTCTTCGCCCGCATCATCGGCCACTTCGTCGACCGGGTGATCCTCAAAAACGAGCAAGGCCACGGCATCGGTTACTTCATCACAACCATCTTCGCCGAAGTGGTACTTGGCATTCTGGCCTCCACCATCGTCGCCTGGTTCTCGCGCCGTCGTGAGTTCCGTGCCGACGAGATGGGTGCCAAGTTGGCCAGTCCGGCAGCGATGATCGGCGCACTACAGCGACTCAAGGCCGAGCAGGAGTTACCTTCCGATATGCCCGACCAGCTGGTTGCCTTCGGTATCGCCGGTGGTCTCAAGCAGGGCTTGGCGGCGATGTTCGCCAGCCATCCGCCGCTCGATGACCGGATCGACGCACTGCGCCACGGCTAAACAACCGCATAAACTGTGTCGCTGCTAGCGACACAGTCCAAACTAAACGCCGCGATATCACCAGACATCGCGGCGTTTTTGTTGCTGTAGCACCCTACCCTCTATCCAGCCTTTACCCAGCCCCTCCTCGACACAACCGAAATGATATTTTCTGACCGACTGCATGGTTTCAATGAGGATTACTGCTACTATCCACGCGGCTATTACTTACGCCAGTTAATCTACCGACCTCCACCAGCATAGGACCACCGTTGTGACCCCTGAGATGATTTTCGTCTTCGGCCTGTTAGGGCTGACCATTTTCCTATTTATCCTCGATCGCATTCGCATGGATGTGGTCGCTATGATGGTGGTGGTGGCATTGGCGGTGTCGGGGGTTATCACCCCAGCCGAGACCGTTTCCGGTTTTGGCCAGTCGATCGTGGTGATGATCGCCGGACTTTTCGTCGTCGGTGAAGGCTTGTTTCGTACCGGTGTCGCCGCCGCTGCCGGACGATGGCTATTACAGATCGGTGGCACAAACGAAGTCCGATTACTGCTGGTTTTGATCCCAATGGTCGCGGGGTTGTCAGCCTTTATGAGTTCGACCGGCGCGGTCGCCCTGTTCATTCCTGTTGTACTGAGCATGTGTCGCAAAGCCAAACTCAGCCCGTCACGCATGCTGATGCCACTGGCGTTCGCCTCATTGATCGGCGGGATGCTGACACTGATCGGCACCCCGCCCAACGTCGTGGTTAGTGGACAGATGGAAGTTGCCGGCATTGCACCGTTTGGTTTCTTCGACTTCACCCCTATCGGTGCAATCATTCTGTTGGTCGGTACGCTCTATCTGGTCTTCGTTGCCCGCCACCTTCTCCCCCAAGGAGAAATACCCGAGTCCGATCACCCGCATTTAAAAGAGTTCGCCGAACGCTATGGTATCAGCGACCACCTGCATAAAATTAAAGTCCCGATCAGTTCCGAGTTAATCGGCAAAAACGTGGTTGAATCACAACTGCGAACCCAATACGAAATCACCCTCTTTGCCATCCGCCGCGGTCGCAAACTAATTTCAAGTTTGATGCCTGTTCTGGCCGCAACCGAAATTAAAGCTGGCGATACCCTGATGGTATACGCCGACCCGGCAAACATCGGTCGCCTCTGCGGTGAAAAAAGCTTGGTATTAGAAGGTTTTCCTGCCGGCGAAACCAGCCGCCTACAGCAAGAATTTGGTGTCACCGAAGTGCTGATGCGGCCACGTTCCTACCTGCTAGGCAACACCATCAAAGAGGGCCGTTTCAGAGAGCGCTTCAATCTCAGCGTGATCGGGATCCGCCGCGATAACGTACCACTGACCACCGAATTCAGCGGTACGCCACTGGTGCAGGGAGATACCTTATTGCTGGCCGGTGGCTGGCGGTACCTGCAACAACTCGAGCAAAAACGAGACTTCATCGTCCTTGAAACCCCTGCTGAAATTCAAGATGCGCCCTCGCGTAGTGAGCGTTCTTGGATGGCGATGGCGATCATGCTCTGCATGCTGATTCTTATGGTATCGGGTACCCTGCCGAGCTTGAGTGCAATCCTGCTGGCCGCCTTTGCGATGATCGTTTTAGGCTGCGTGACTATCGACGAAGCCTACCGCTCGCTTAACAGTACCAGCCTGGTGCTGATCGCCGGGATGTTGCCGTTGGCGCTGGCGATGAAGAAGACCGGCGGCCTCGACTGGATCATTGACCAGCTCAACCATCTGCTCGGTGGCAGTAGTCCACTGATGCTTTGTGCCAGTTTGTTCATCTTCACCTCAGTGTTCAGCCAGTTCATCTCCAATACCGCCACCACCGTCTTGGTAGCACCGATAGCACTGGCCGCCGCGCAAGGCTTCGGGGTTAACCCGGAACCCCTGATGATGACAGTCGCGATCGCCGCCTCAACTGCGTTCGCAACGCCGATAGCCTCGCCGGTCAATACGCTGGTCATGGCACCAGGCGGCTACCGTTTTATCGACTTCGTCAAAGTCGGCCTGCCACTGCAACTACTGCTGGCGCTGATCATCACGCTGACCGTTACGCCGATGCTATTCCCGTTCTAAACACAGGCCTGATCACGGGCGACACGCAATCGTGAATATCGGATTATCTCGCCCTTTTCTATCGGCATAGCGCGCACTACACTGTGCGTCTATAAGATCCGGACGATCGTACCTTTGAGGCTCTACCATGCTAAATCAACTTCATCCGCAGCTGCTATGGCGTCATTTTGAGCAGATCTGTGCCGTCCCGCACCCCTCCTATCACGAGGCAGCGCTGATCAAGGTGATCGAAGATTTTGCTGATAGTCAGGGGTTGCAGCATCTGCGTGACAGAGTCGGTAATCTGATCATTCGTAAACCGGCTACTCCCGGTCATGAACAAGCACCGGGGATCGTTCTTCAAAGCCATCTGGACATGGTGCCGCAGAAAAGCGACGACTCCGATCATGATTTCACTAGGGATCCGATACGACCCCGTATTATCGACGGTTGGGTCTTAGCAACCGATACCACTCTCGGCGCTGACAACGGTATCGGCGTGGCAGCGATACTGGCGGTACTAGAAGCCGACGACCTTGAACACGGCCCGCTGGAAGCCCTGCTGACCGTTAATGAAGAGAGCGGTATGGACGGTGCGCGTGGCCTTGAACCGGGTCTACTCAACGGCAGCCTGCTGCTCAATCTCGATTCTGAGCAGGAAGCCGAACTCTATGTCGGTTGCGCCGGAGGCATCGACGCCACCGCTGAAATTACACTCAGCCGCAGCCCTATCAACGATATAACAGCAAAAAAAACAGCTGAAACAACGACCGAAACAACGGCCGAAACGACCAGCGAAAACATCACCGTTAAACTGATCGTTCGTGGCTTGCAGGGCGGACACTCTGGGCTCGATATCAACCTGGGCCGCGGCAACGCCAACCAGTTGTTAGCGCAACTGTTGCAGCAGCTTGAATCCGAGTTACAACTGGCGTTAATCGACTTCGACGGTGGCAGCCTTCGCAACGCAATTCCGAGGCGCGCTGAAGCGCTGATTCAAACCAGCGCCCCGATAGATGTCATTCGCAACGCGGTAGCCCGATTCAAAGCGACGCTGCAGCAGCAATACAGTCAAAGCGAGCCGCAACTAGAGATCGGCGTGCTGCAAACGGAGACCCACCTGACACCGTTAAACACAGCCTCGCAACAACAATTGCTGGCCGCGATCCTGCAGTGCCCGCATGGTATGACACGGATGCATCCGCAACTCGACGGTGTGGTCGAAACATCAAATAATCTGGCTCGTGTACTCATTACCGACAATCGGGCGCAGCTGCAGTGCCTGGCACGCAGTGCCGACGAAGGCCAGCGCGAAGCGCTTTGCAGACAGATAGAAACCGCGTTGGCGCCAATGTCAGCCACTGTCAGTTTTGATGGTGCCTACCCCGGCTGGACGCCTGATCTTCAGTCACCACTGCTACAGGCGATGCAGCAACAGCATCAGCAACTATTCGGTCAGCAAGCCGATATCAAGGTGATTCATGCAGGACTTGAGTGTGGTTTACTAGCCGCCGCGTATCCAAACTGGCAGATGATCTCGTTCGGGCCAACAATCTGCTTCCCCCACTCTCCGGCAGAAAAAGTCGAGATCGCCTCTGTCGAACGATTCTGGCGCTATCTCACCACCAGCTTGAAGCAGCTAGCCCTATAGCGCGAACGAGTTGAAAATTTGAGATTTGAAATTTCAGATCAAAGCCAGGAAGTGGCTGATCAGTCTGCCGAAGAAAGCGGCACGACACCCAGTTTGTACTCGGTGACTCGGTTCCGCCCCTGCGCTTTGGAGTAGTAGAGTGCGGCATCGGCCTCTTTTAACCAGGTCTCCAAAGACCCAACATCGCCATCGACATCAGACAGCCCCAGACTAACGGTAAAACGTACCGACTCGCCTAAAGCACTGACCACCGTCTGTTCAAC
The DNA here is from genome assembly GCA_036961355.1 of Motiliproteus sp. GTDB lineage: Bacteria > Pseudomonadota > Gammaproteobacteria > Pseudomonadales > Balneatricaceae > Motiliproteus. The sequence goes on along the minus strand of JBALVL010000012.1, from coordinate 77,025 downwards.
GTTAGCCCTAACCCGCTCACAGAAGATATGTGCACCCTCTATATCGGTCTCCGACAGCAGGATAGCAAACTCCTCACCACCGTAGCGTCCGGCCATATCACTCTCACGAATCTCATGGCTGAGAATATCAGCCAGACCTTTGATCACCTCGTCACCAACCTGATGGCCGTATGTATCATTTACCCGCTTAAAATGATCGATATCGAGCATCACCAGCGTCGAGGTATCACCATAACGCTGACATCGCTTGAACTCACGTGACGCCAGCTCTTCCCAATGCCCGCGATTATACAGGCCGGTCATACGATCGGTTCGGCTAAGCTGTTCCAGCTCTTTATTGAGCCGGTTCATCTCCCGCTCACTGACCGCTGTCTGGGTTACATCATAAAGGGTGATACAGATATTCGGGGCGCCACCGTCCAAGGTGCCCAATGGCTGGAAAGTGACGTTCTGATACATAAATTCCGAGCTGCCGGTAATCGGTCGGTAGCTATTAAAACGAAACAGGTAAGGTTGTTGCTTCCAGGTCGAATAGACCGGTATTTTCAGCGTCCGGACCGCTTCAAGCTGCCACTGCAACCAGCCAATGGGCAACTCCGCCGGTAGTTCTTGCAGTGTCAGTCCCATCGCCTTAGTCGAGCTAATCCCGGAGTGATGTTCCATGAAGCTGTTCCAGGCGATAATCCGGGAATCGCTGTCAATAACAATCAGGCCGACCTCAATACTCTGCAGAGCATCCGCCATCCAGTGCATATCATTAAACGCCAAATGCTGAGACATGCGCTGTTACCCCATGATCAAATTGATGCGACTATCAAGCTCTGCAATCGAATCGCCGGTAAATATCAGCAGCAGACTGCAGTTGATCTGATGATCGTTGATACCGTATAAAATTTCGATCGTCAGCAGCTGCTCATCTGACTCGGGCGTTCTGAGCGGGATCTGCGTGGCATCGATCGAACTTCCCAGAATTGCCGGATGGCCCATACTGAATTTAAGGTCCAGCTGCTCGGCAAATCCAGCCATACAAGCACCAATCAATATATTGGCAATCTCCATCAACAGATCCAGCTGCTTCACCGGATCATTTTCAAGATCTCGACCGATCAGCCGTGAAAAGCCCTGCAGATCACTCTCTTCAACAAACAGTAACGCTTCACCCGATACTCGGGCAGCAACGAAGCCCTGACTGACCACCGAAATTTTCGACGGAGGAATAGCCTCACTGATACGCTGCGGCAACTGGTCGGCATAGATTTGATGAACTTGAGGGATAGGCAGCTCAATAAACACATTCAGCAACCGCGCCAGCAGGTCCGCCGCCTGACCCATCGCGACGTTGGTGACCTCCTGATAACCATCCAACACTTCGAGAGCGGTATTGTCTTCGATCAAACGGGTTCTGTTATCACCTGCAGCGTTACCCTCAAGCTCCTGCAGAATGCCGTATCGCTGTAACACCTCAAACAGCGTGTCACGATCGATCGGCTTACAGATAAAATCCAATGCGCCCAAATCCATCACCCGGGTTCGTGCTTCGGCTTGAACATCACCAGAGACCACAATGACAAGCGTAGGCAGATCCTGAGCCCGAATCTCTGCGAGCAACTGATATCCGTCCATGACCGGCATGTTCAGGTCGAGAAACAGAATATCCGCCTTATCCTGTTTGATCAGGGGAATCGCTTCAGCACCATTGCCCGCGTAGCTGATATCGACATCCCAATTCGTGGGCAATGAGCGCGCCAGCTGTTTCTGAGCGACCGCGGAGTCGTCACAGATTAAAATCGGGATGGACATGAATTTCAAATCCTAAGGAGTCTCAAAGCCGTAGCAGCAGACCACGGCCATGTGCGGCCACAATACCAACAAAAGAAAACGTAATACTATCAGTCAGTCCGGCGGAATACAGCAGCAAACAGCGCACAAAACGAACAGACCGTTAGGCCGGGTGCGGCTAACGCATCAGTTGCAACATAAAACCATCTATTAATCCTCAACATCGCTAAATTTTCGATCTACAGCCCATTCTTCTCGGACATAGCATCTCCCTGCCCTAACCCGCAGATCAAAAAAAAAACCCGCCGAAGCGGGTTTTCAATATAGTGCATCAATAATCGTTAGACGCGCTCGAAGATCGTCGCAATACCCTGACCACCACCGATACACATCGTAACAAGTGCGTAACGACCGTTAGTGCGCTCCAACTCGTACAGCGCCTTAGTGGCAATAAAGGCACCAGAACAACCGACAGGATGACCCAGTGCAATAGCACCACCGTTAGGATTGGTTTTGGCCATATCAAGACCGAGGCCTTTGGCTACTGCCAGCGCCTGTGCGGCAAAGGCTTCGTTCGACTCGATGACATCCATCTGATCCAACGTCAAACCAGCGCGTGCAAGCGCCAGCTTGGTGGCTGGAACCGGACCTTCGCCCATGATGTGGTTTGGAACACCGGCTACGGCGTAGGAGACTAGGCGAGCCATCGGCTTGTAGCCATCCTTCTCGGCAGCATCAGCACCACCGAGCACTAGCATCGCGGCGCCGTCGTTGATTCCCGAGGAGTTACCGGCAGTAACCGTACCATCCTTCTTGAAGGCCGGGCGCATTTTGGCCAGGCTTTCCATGGTGGTGTCAGCCTTACCGTGCTCATCGGTGTCAAAGATGGTCTCACCGCGACGGCTCTTTAGTACGATCGGTGTAATCTGCGACTTGAAGCGACCTTCCGCAATCGCCACGGCTGCACGACGTTGTGACTCAACCGCAAAGGCGTCTTGGTCTTCACGGGTCAGTTCCCACTTTTCTGCCAGATTCTCTGCCGTGATACCCATGTGACCAACGCCAAACGGATCGGTCAGAGTGGCTACCATGGAATCAATCAAGGTGGTGTCACCCATCCGGGCACCGGAGCGCATTGCAGGGGAGAGGTAGGCGCCACGGGACATCACCTCAACACCACCGCCGACACCGTAGTCGCAGTCACCGAGCATGATCGCCTGGGCCGTCGAGACAACGCCTTGCAAACCCGAACTACACAGGCGGTTTACACCCATCGCCACTGATTCCATCGGCAGTCCAGCCTGGATGGAAGCAACACGGGCAACGTAAGCGAAGCGAGACTCAGTCGGAATACAGTTGCCAACAGTTACATAATTAACTTTCTGGGGATCGACGCCAGAGCGATTAACGGCTTCTTTCATCACCTGGCCAGCCAGTTCTGCTGGCTCCATGCTGCTCAGTGAACCACCAAAACCACCAATCGCGGAACGAACCGCACTTAGAACGTAGACATCACGATTTGCCATGTAAAATTCCTTAATTAGATCAAGTAAAGATTAGTTTCTATTGCGACGGCGTTAGCCAAGTCACAAAGACAGAGGCTTTGAAAGTTACCACCGAAATCATCGATGACAGCACGAAACCCGTTCAAAGCCAAAATTCCCTATCACTCACTGTTACTACCTACGAAAAACGCGTTGTTATCATCACAGTGAACGAATAAGAGTAACACCGGCTTGTAAAGAATTCACAGATATGAGACTGACCTTTGGTCTAACAAAAATCAATTTTTAAACTAACGATATAACAAGATCTAGACTGCCGATAAATAAGAGCAACGGTTCGGCCTTTCTCTGGGTCGCACCCGACCCGTACAATGAACACCGTTAACGCAATCGGCGAGCAGCGGCTCGTGAAGGTAAGTACGCTTGTATATTAGTAATAGCCAAGATGTCGCAGCATTGTTTGTGCGTATAAAAAGCAACGGATAATACCGGCCGACAGTTCCGGTTAGCTCCGGCGTTATCTACCTACCTTCATTACCTTCATTTCCTTAATCGTAACCTTAGCAGCGGCCAATCAGGTTATTACGACTACGTTGAACACAGGCACGCGGCAGTTCAACTTGCGCCAATAACTGCCAAATCTCCGGATTCTGCACTTGCAGCAACGAGTATTCGCGCTGGACATAGGCACTGCGACCATCGTCCTGACGATATTCCAGATAGACAAACCAGCTTTGCCAATGTTCGCCGTCGCGATTACAGCGCCTACCCGCCGCCCACCACACGTGTAATGGACAACCGCTTTGGTGGATCAGATGATGGACCGAAGCGCCGTTGGGAAACGGGTCGGGATCAGACAACTTTTCAATATGCGATAAAACAGTCATGGTGCGCTCTCAGTAACTGAGAGCTGACGTTAAGCGGAGAAACTATCGAGGAACCTGTTGGTTGTCGGTTTCGACCACATCGCCGGCTCGAATCTCTCGAATTCCGGTAACCACCTTGCCCAGGTTGGCAGGTTGGCGAGGACGTCAGCCCTTCTCTTGATGTTGTTAGCGGCTGTAAATCTATCTGCCGTAGGGAAAATTGTCAATCTTCGGTTACTTTTATCCGCAAACTCTCAAGGGTTTAAGATCCGAGACCCGCGTACCAAAGACCTCTCCCTCTACTCCCCACTGCAAACAACCTCTGCAATGGAGAGTCAGGTCCAATATCGGCTTTTCTATACCTAGACTAGTAAGCGCCTAAGCTGGCTCAGCTTCGTTTCCGATTCGCTCTAACGCCGTTTCCCGGATCGCCCGGTAAGGGTTATCCGAGTCGAGTAACTGTTTGCCTTTTGGGGTCGGAAACTCAACATCCAGATCGACAACAGATCCGTCACGGCAGACGTTGATAACCGTGTCCATGGTAGCAGCCATCAGCGAGTACTTATCATCGGGTGCCGCGATCAGCGTTTGCAGTCCGAGATCGCTCATGAAGCCAAGGCTGGTCTGGGTATTTTCGGCGTCGAGCTTGTTAAAGGCTTCGTCAAACATACTCAGACTAATACCGCCTTGCGGGCTGCCATCCATCTTCTGTTTGATGCGATATGTCGCACCCAGACCCGCCGCAATCGCAACATAGAAGGGCACCTGGTGCTCACCACCCGAGCCGGTCTTGATCCGCTGACTAAGGTTGGTCTTGACGTTGCCATCGAGATCCTTGATCACCAGCTCAAAATTATAGAAGTTACGGTAATCCTGCAGAACCGAGCTCTCGCCTTCGTCTTTAAGAACCGCCTGAATCTTCTCCAGCGCTTCGCGGTGCGGGTTATTCTCATCCAAATTAGTATCGAACAGGCCGCCAGCGTTAGCTTGGTCGATGCGCGAGTAGGTTTCAACCAGTTTCAGAATTTCCTTCAACTCCGGGTTGGGATTCATCGTGAAACTGTACATCTCGGCGTGGAACGGCCGACGTTTGAGGTGATTGTTAAGCTCTTTAATCAGCTCTTTGATCTTATCGATCTGATCGTTCAGATGCGCCACAAAGTCAGAGCGAAATGCCGTTTCGGCTTCAATCCGGGCCCGCTCCGATTTCTTGGTGTAGTGCGCCAGTTCGGTCTGCTCCAGCGCCTCCACGGTGGCGGCAACAAACCGCTCCAATTCGGTGTGGTCAGAATCGGGGCTGATATTATCAAGCTGTTGGTGCGACGAACCATTGCCGTGATACTTAGCCTTGTACTGCGCCACAGCATCACGCACCGAGTTCTTCTTCTTCTCAACCAGCGTCAGTTCATTCTGCGCCTTGCGGGCGGCATCAAAGGTGACCCGTTCCAGCTCACCTGAGCAGGACTCGTCCAGATAATCACGTTTCTCCTGTGCTGATTCGGCATCAAAATCGATTTTCTCTTCGCACTGCGAGCGCGACGCGGCATGCTCTTCGAGTTCGCTATCGAGCACTTCAAGGTTCGCTTCACGCTTGATCAGCGTGGTGCGCAGCTTTTGTAACTGCGCCAACACCTGCTGATGCTCGGTCTGCGCCGTTTTCTGCGACTCCACCAACTCACTCAGGTGTTGCTGCATGCCGCTGTCATCCTGATTACGCAGGTCCACAACCGCTTGACGGTAACCGTCCAGTTCGGCATCCAGCATTTTACGCTCATTGCTCAACGAATAAGCACTCTCCTGCACCCCCATCAACCCAGCCGCCAGACGGATCAATGAATCTTTGAGACCATCGAGCCCTTTGTGCTCCTGCTCCTGCCGGGTAAATTTGCGCTGTAGCGCTTCAAAATCCTGATCCTGGCGCTGCAACTGCTGCTGGCGATGGCGAATGCCCATCATCGGTGCTTGCTCGTGAATCGCCGTGGTCGAGCCTTCAGATTGCAACATGCAGTCAGGGGTCAACGCCCGCTCCTGCCGCAACAACTCCTGCTCAGACTCAACTGCCATGACGCCACCCAGCGTTCGGTTAACATAGGCCAAGGCGTGGCTGTTTTCGCAGTCTACATACTCGGCCAGCGACCCTTTTTTGGCGCGATCCAGCCATTTTTGAGAGGTCGTGGTGTTGACGATCCGACAGCCTTTGAGATGGCGCGCACGACGCCGGTAGAGGGTGATCGCCTCTTTGACCTGGTCGGGATCGACGATCAGCGCTTCGCGCCGGTTACCGAGGAAGCTTTCAATCGCTGTCCGCCAGTTATCGTCATTAATCTCGGTTAGTTCACACAAGGGCGTTGATTCGATGCCGTACTCTTGCAGCAGCTTCATCAGCTCAAGGGTGTTGCGTTTGAGCGGTGCACGGCCCTGCTTTAGCTGTTCGATAGCCCCCTGCTGACCCTGCAATTGATCGCGCATCGCTTTGAGTTCGATGACCGAACCTTCGAAACGGCGAGAAACCTCCAGTCGTACCCCATCGATCTGCTTCTTGAGCTGCTCCAAACAGTTATCAACCGCTATCGGCTGTTTAGGCCAACTGCCTTCAAGTAAGTTCTCCCCTTCGCGCCATAGCTCCACCGCCTCTTTAACGATCTCTACGAAGTTAGCCGGCAAGCTCTTGTCATGCTGGGCAAAACCCACCGTCGAACGGAGCAGGTTGTAAACGTTCTGGATCTTGTCGCTGACAACACTTAACTCATGTTGTTTGGCGTCGGTTTTAAAATCCAGTTCCTTTATCCGCCCTGCTGAATCGCTGTTATTGAGTTCGGCGCGGGTATCAGCCAGCGCTTGCATTAACCGTTGTAGGTCAGCATCGAGCTTGTCGGCCTGAACCTGCAGGGTCTCGCTTTTCTCCTGCTCGTTTTCAAGCTTCTCCTCGACCGCTTCCTTCTTCAGGTCAGCCGCTTCAAAACGGGATTCGTGTACCACCCACTCGTATTCAATGCTGTTCTTGGCGTTGCGTTTCACCCCAACACACAGCTCTTGTACCTTATCCAGCTCTTCAATGCGGGCGGCCACCTCTTTAGTCTTGGCCTCCATCGCCCGGTACTCTTCCAGCGATTTGCGGAAATCGCCGACCTGCACCAGCTTTTGATCCAGCACATACTCGCGAACAAAGCGGGTGGGGCTGTCGATCGGGGTAAATTTGATCGCATTGCGGAAGTTTTTCAGGAATTTATCGCCATCGATCGGCATGTTGCCATCTTCCGACAGCAGCTCCATCATCTCCTTGAGGAAACGACTGGTACGCTTCTCCAGCGTAATCGCCGGGCAGCGTTGCCGCAGGCTATCACGGACATCGCTCCAACTTTTGGGGATACGCCCGCCATTAACCTGGGCGGTGAAGTCATCAAGGCTGACCGAGGTGTCGGGCAGGATAAAACGCCCTTCGATCTCCTCATCGGGTGATGACAACGAAGCACTGATCGCCAGCCCTACCGTATCGACCTGGCCCGAATCTTCGTCTTTAAACTCCAGCGCCAGGTAGGTAATCGAGTCTTCGCGCGCCAGTTTGCCTTTGCCGGTACTGTCATCGAGAAAGCCAAGACAATAGGTACGCAAGCTACGCTCGGATTTTTGTCCGGCACTGGCGTTAAAGCTCAGATAGCGTTTGTTACCGCCGACCAATACCGTTTGAATTGCATCCAGCAGTGATGACTTACCCGAACCGTTGGGGCCAACAATCGCGACGTTGCCCCGAATCGGGATCTCTACGGCGCCGAGTACATACCAGTTAACCAGTACGATCTTGTTTAACAGTTTCATTGGGCGGTCTCCGCTTCTGTTTCTGCCGCTGGTTCAGCAGCCTCAGACGCTGACGCTGCTGCAACAGCCGGTGGCGCAGTTTCTGCGTCCTGCTGAGCTAGCTGCTCCTGCTCCAGCGCATCTTGCTCGTCGCTCTCTTCCGCCTCATTCGTGTCGGCCAGCCCTTCGAGCTGCGTGACCCAATCCTCGACCACCACCTGCCGGATCGATGGGTTGATCATCAACGGAATATTCTTGGGTTCGGTCTCCGCCGGTTTACCTTTTTCGATCACACCGTGGCGACTAAACAGACTCAGAATCTCTTTAAAGCGAGTCTCGTTGGGGATCTCTTTCGCCGTCAGGCTCTCGTACAGCCGCAACAGATCATCAGAGGCGATAAAGGCTTTGCCGCCCTCGACGTCAAAATTCTCCAGCTTCTGCTCGTACTGCTGGCGCAGACACAGCAGGAACAGCGATTCGTCGAGCCGCAACCGCAGGTAACGCTCTTCGCCTTTGGGGATCAGTCCGACATAGGATTCGTCCGTCTGATGGGTCAGTGACCAGCCGATCGCCTCAAAAAGGTTACTGAAATAACCAATATGGTTAGTGATCAAAAAGTAATGCGGCCGGTGCGAAGGTTTGTCGGCGTACAAGAACTGGCTAACCAGCAGCTTGTTGGCGGCCAGTGTGAAGTCCTCGGCGTCGACTTGATCGACACGACTGAGAATTTTTTTAAGATCACCTAGCATGCGGTCTGTCCTTTGGATTCGGTTACGGTATTCGTCTGGCGTGTTTTTTTATCACGATCAAGTTGCTTGTCACGATGAAGCGAGAAGCCCCGACACTCCACCACATCGGCGACGGCGATATAGCCCGGATCGAACTCGATCCGATATTTGCCGTGCAGGTTCTTGCCCTTCTTGCCCAATGACGCCATATGGCGCACGTAACTAAAGGCGATGTAATCTTCGATCGAATCGATCCGAAACTCTTCGGCCCGTAAACTGTCGGCGCTGCCCAGCTGACCTTCGATATAATTTTCCAGTTTGACGCCATTGATCTGACGACGGTCCTTGTACTCCTTAAAGCGATGACGCCGCTCCAACACCTCGGGGTCGATCACCTGTTGCTGGATAATCTTCAGGCTCGGGGGTGTACGTCGACGTGGTGCCGAACGGATACTACGCGGCGACACAAAAGCGTAACTTTCTAACGTTTGCACTGTCGGAATCTGCGCCTCGTCGATTTCAGCCAGCTTCGCAATCAGCCTGGAAAGCCGTGCGCTCATGCCCGGCGTGGTCTTATCCATGTAACGCACGGTATCGGAAACCCGCTTCTCCAACCGGTAACGGAAATCATCGATCGCGGCCAGCCGCTCATCGACCGATTCAAAGATCCGCAGGATGCGCGAAATATGCTGATCGACCTTGGCCTCGGCCTCGGCATGGGTCAGCTCCAACACCTCTTGATAGTGGTCGATCAACTGGTTGCGCTTAACCTCGTCAAACTGCAGCTCTTTGAGCATCGACAATAGCTGACGCCGGAACCGGAACGGGTTGTTGTGGGTCTTGAGCGTTTTGTAGTCGGAGACCAGAATTGCTTCAACAAAGTGTTCGAAGAAACCGCGCACGATATCCTGCGGGTTGGTCGACTCGGCAAAGCTTTGGCGCAGCTCGCGCAGTCCCAGCAGCATATCGGTCAGGTGAGCACTGAATTTGGCCGAGGTTCGTGCCGCCTCTTGCAATGTCAGTCCCCGTCCGGAAGGATCGGCAATCGCCGCCTCTACCGAGCTCAGTACGTTCAGTACCGCGCCGCCGTAACTCTTCTTCTGGAAGGTGGCAACATCGATCAACGTCCGCAACACATGGCTGACCGACGGTGCCATCAGCACATAGGTACGGTACAACTGCTGCTCTTCGTCGAGCCAGCCGGTCTTAACCAGGCGGCGATAGATCCGGTTGGTATAGTCGGCGCTGGTTTTGGGGATAGCCATCGGCTCGGTTGTTTCCGACCGGCCTTCCGGCTCATCCTCGGGCTCGTGCGCCCAGCTACGAATACCGTGTTTAACCACCGCCTCTTCGATGGTCGAGCGCACCAGATCTTTGGGGATAAACGGATCGATCAGATCTTCATCAAAGAACAGATCCGCCAGCTCGATCAAAACCGTTTGATAGATCTGGCGATTCTGACCGGACAACGGCAAAAATAGCTCGTCAGGCAGCTTGTTGAACAGCATGATTTTCCCTAAGTCGACACGAAGGCATAAGGCCTGTAAGAAACCACTACGAAAGAGCGGATTCTACCCCAAACTGATACCCAAGGTTAAGGGCTCAAAGCACCCTTAAAGGAGCAGTTTTGGCTAAGCCGCGACCGCAAAAAGAAAAACCATTTCTAATCGAACGATACAATCGTTTTTGCGTTGTTAATAACAACGGCAAAAGGGATGACTTTCATCACAAAAGATGACCGATAAAAGTTATCCGGCGTTTGAACGGGTAATCGGCGCCGCGATCACCTCGCCGAGGCGAAAATCACGCAACGTGCAATCGAGTTGCAGGTCAGTGCGTAAGCGAACCAACCGCCGTGCCTGCTCGACCTGGCTCCAAAGGCCCTCGAGCTTTGCCGCCTGTTTTTCAGGCAGCTGCGCCAGATTGGCGTAGATATCCTCCAGTGAGCGGTACTGAGCCAGCAATTTGGCGGCAGTTTTGGCCCCGATACCGTCGACACCCCGGATGTGATTGGTGGTATCGCCACACAGCGCCAGGAAATCGCACAACTGTACCGGCTGCACGCCGAAGCGGCGCTCAACAAAATCTTGATCGATCTGCTGCCGGCCAAAGTGGTCCCACAACAGTAACCGCTCAGCACCTTGCTCAGCGGTGCGTTCCAATAGCTGAGCAAAGCCTTTGTCGGTCGACACCAACACCACCTGCCCCCCGGCGTCGAGCGTCTTGACGGCCAGCGTGGTCAGGATGTCATCCGCTTCCAGGTCGGTATAGGTCAGGCTCAGTAAGCCCTTGTAACGAAACAACTGATGAAACTGATCCAGACCCGCCTTGAGCGTATCGGGCATCGGTTTACGGCCAGCCTTATACTCTGGATACTCCTGGTGACGCCAGCTCTTCTCCCAACCGTCAAACGCACAAACCCCGTGTGTTGGCTCAAACCGGTTCAGCAGCCGCCCCACCACCTGACCCGAGGTGGTGAGTGCCGCCTCCATCGCCGCCTCACCCTCTCCGGGTACTGCAGCATGAATACGTCGGATCATATTCATCGCATCGATCAGTAACAGCTTGATGGGGACGGACATCGCTTTTCTTACGCCTCGGTCAATTCAGAGTTCGAAATTCAAAGTTCAAAATAATACCTATCTTAACAATTCAAGAGCTTAACAATTCAAGAGCTTAACCTACCAGCCCGACGGCGCTTTAGCAGCGTCAGTACGGCGTCGATACCCAATACCATCAGCGCTGTCACAATCATGCCATACAGCACCAGTTCATCCGCAGATACGTGTTCGCCCTGCAAGATACCGACGAAGAATACCAGTGTCGGTTCCAGATACCCAAGCAACCCCAACAACCCCAGCGGTAACAGTCGACTAGCGCCCATCCATAACAACATAGGGATCGCCCCCAACAAACCCAAACCGGCAAAAAGCACCATATCAGACAACGGATAAGCGAACGGATGCGCCACCCCGCCAAAAGAGATACACGCCCAGATCGCTACCGGTAACAACAGCAAATTTTCAATGCCAAACGCCTGCTTGGCCGGCAGTGACTGGTAACGGCGAAGGATAAAATAGGGCGGATAGCCTAACGCCACCACTAGCGCCAGCCAGGAGATACCACCGGACTGCAGCAGTGACGTCAGAACGCCCAGCAGTGCCAACATTACCGCTAACCACTGCAGCGGACGTAGTCGTTCGCCGTAAATCAGACGACCACAAACCACCATCGCCAGCGGTAACATAAAATAGCCCAGCGACAGGTCCAACGTCATACCGTTCATCGGTCCCCAGATAAAGGCCCAGAACTGCACCCCCACCAGCGCACTACCCAGCAGATAACCCGGCCAACTTTGCGAACGCCGTAGATGCCCCCCGATCTGACGCAGATCTGATCGCCCAAATAGCAATAGGAATACGCTAAACAAAATCACCGTCCAGACAATACGCTGACCGGTTGCAGCGTAGCCTGAGAATGGCTGTAACAACTGCACATAGACCGGTAACGAAGCAAACAGACAGAAGGCCGTAATAGCCCCTGCCACACCGCGTGTCGAAGCTGACATCAAGATTTTTCCAAGCGAGAAGAAGGGGCGCAGTATAGGTGACTATCGCCACGCAATGCGGTCGTATTAACAGCCAAGTTAAGAATCGGAAAACACCGCTTGACCAGCTCACCAAAGGCCGATAACATCCGCGCCCACGGTTTGAGCGATTCCTCGATAGCTCAGTTGGTAGAGCAGTAGACTGTTAATCTATTGGTCGCAGGTTCGAGTCCTGCTCGAGGAGCCACCGCTCCAGCTTGGTTATCTTAACCAAGATCAGTTCTGTCAAACCGTCATGATTCCTCGATAGCTCAGTTGGTAGAGCAGTAGACTGTTAATCTATTGGTCGCAGGTTCGAGTCCTGCTCGAGGAGCCATCTCTTTCCAGGCTTAACATCGACAACCTCAATCCATAATCTTTTCTGTTCAACTCTCGGGCGTCTGCCGTCCAATTCTGCCGTGTTCTCATGTGAGTTATAGGCGCTGGCAATCCCCTTCCGGTATACACATTCGGGTAACTTACTCCAATAAATTCGACTCGATACTCCCCCTAGCGCAGCAAACTGTCGCGATGTGCGTCACCTATAGATATCTTATCAAGCATAAAAAAGGCGCCATTAAGGCGCCAAAAGAGAACTGCAGGGCGGGAGATTAGATAAGTTTTTCTTTCATCGATTTAGCAATAAATTCAGCCTGCCTGATGGTCAGCGCAACAATGGTCAGAGTGGGGTTCTCAGTCCCGCTGCTGGTAAACTGACTGCCGTCAGAGACAAACAGGTTTTTCACATCGTGGCTCTGTCCCCATTTATTGACGACACCGTCACGTGCACGTTCACTCATGCGGTTGGTGCCCATGTTGTGACTTGCGGGATAGGCTGGCAGGTTATTAACTTTCAGCGCGCCGACAGACTCGAACAGCTCCTTCGAGGTCTTGTAGGCATGATTGCGCATGCGGGTATCGTTGATATGGTCGGTCTTGTGTACCACAGGAATGGGCAGACCGTACTGGTCTTTCTCCGAACCGTGCAGGGTGATGTTGTTCGACTCTACGGCCATATCTTCACCGCAGATCCAAAATCCGGCCATCTTATCGTAATTCTGTAGCGATTCTGACACCTCCCGACCCCAGCCGCTGACGCCTGGATTTAGAAAGGCTGACATAAAGGGCAGCCCCAGGTGAAGAATTTCAAGCTCATAACCGGCATAGTGGCCGCGAGAAGGATCATTATCTTGCCACTCTTTAACGACACCCGGAACGACGGTGCTCTTGTACATGTGCACGGGCTTCTCAAATTCGGCGTAAACACCACCCGTCGTGTGGGTCATATAATTCTGACCGACCTGGCCGGAAGAGTTTGCCAAACCATCGGGGAACAGATTGGACGCCGAATTCAGCAGCATCCGCGGTGATTCGATGGAGTTACCTGCAACGGCAACAACACGGGCTTTTTGCAACTGCTGATTGCCGTCTTTATCGGCGTACAGCACCCCGGTCACCTTACCTGTTTTATCGTGTTCAATTCGCAACACCATGGACTGAGGACGCACTTCACAATTACCGGTAGCCTCGGCTTTGGGAATTTCGGTGTACATGGTGGACCACTTGGCGCCAACACGGCAACCCTGCATACAAAAACCAGTAACCTGACAGGCAGGCCGCCCGTCGCGGCTCTCCGTATTGATCGCCAGGTTAGCTTGTTCACACTTGGCACCAATGCGTTTTGCCCCTTCTGCTACCACTTTGTAGTGACTGCTCTTAGCGTGGAATGGCATCCCGGTGGTCTCGGTACCGCAAACCCCCATCTTCTCCTCGGCCAAAGTGTAGTAAGGGGCCAGCTCTTTCAGATCAATCGGCCAATCCAGCACGTTCGCACCGGGGATCGTGCCATTGGTCGTTTTCATCTTGAACTCGTGCTCCTGGAAGCGCATCGCTACGCCAGCCCAGTGCATTGTTGCTCCACCAACGCCTTTCACAATCCAGGCCGGTAGATGAGGAAAATCTTTGGCCAGACGGGCAGGCCCCTCAGAATTACGTTTATCCAGCCAGGAGATCTTGCCAAACATCTTCCATTCGTCGTTCTCAATGTCTTCCATCTTGAAGCGTTTACCGGCTTCGAGCACCACCGAACGAATACCTTTTTGCGCCAGTTCATTGGCAAGCGTTCCGCCACCCGCACCCGAACCGATAATAACGACCAGGCTGTCATCATTTAAATCGAATTTATTAGCCATTGTTACTTCCTCTCTTATTATTATCAGATCCAGTCGTTCTTATCGAAGCCGCGGTCAATGTATCCGCCTTGTTCCCACGACGAACCACCAAACCCAAACCTTGGCCAAAGTTCGGGGTTGTTATAAATACCCATCATCAAAGCGCCTTTAATTTTCTGAAAAAAAGCCGAAGACTCCATCTCGCGAAGAATTTCGACACGGTCAGTTTCTTGCTCTACCTTGAGATAACCCTTGCCGAATCGGGCATTGGTGCGTCTATCCAACTCGCTGGTCCCTTCCTTAAGCAGGGTCGCCAGGTCTTTATCTGTGGCGGCACTTTCACCCATAGGTAACAACACCTGGGTATAATATTTATCCTCCAGCGTATCGTGCGGGTAAATATCACGCGCCATGGCCAGCAGCGTCTCGCTGGCATGGTCGCCAACGGCACTGGCGGCCCAGGCCGATGGGGAAACGAGCGCACCACCCACACCCAGTGTGAACACACCCGCTCCCGCTAAAACCATGGAGCCTTTGGTTAAGAAGTTTCTTCGACTAAATGAGGGTGAATCGACCTCAGTGGGTTCAATATTTTGAATTTTGTTTTGATATTTATTTTTATTCATAACAGCCTCTCAATATTTTCTTATTAGTGCAGGACCAACGTCATTTAAAAAATTTTCACGGGGTTATAATCCTCAATTACTGGATTACTCCAACACATCAAAATGCAATTTTATTTTCTCGGAAATTACTTTAGATAGATGAGACATCAGCGTCTGATCTGAAATAGCTTTAGGTTCTGACAACAACTCTGAAACCGAAACGTGCTTGGTGTATTCGATATATCGATCAATACTGCAATGACGATAGAAGTCATTAGTGATACCCCATAATTCGGGCAACTCATCGCGGCACAGGATTACCGCATGCACCAGCACCGCAAAGTCACCGTCGCCATCATCACTCGCTGTGATCCGACGCCAGCGTTGCGCCGTTCCCGCCAGTTTTTGACCGTCGACAACCAGGTTGTAATCACCATCACAAAAGGCCCCTGGCACAGAGGCGCAATAAGCATCGATGCCCAATGATTTAAAGGCGGCGATTAAGGGACGGCAAAGCGCCTGATAGCTTGCGTCAATGCTGCCTTTGCGCCGGCGCTGCCGGAACACAAGGGAAACATTGAGCAACCCGGGAGACTGAGGCACCAAATCGCCACCGGTTTTACGGATGATTACAGGCCAGCCCTTTTCCGCCAATACACGCGATGCCAGTTCGAACCCGAGATTACGACTGACGGATGTGGGAACCACCATCGCACGCCGACACCGCCAGATTCGAAAGCCATATTCGAGACAGTTATTCGCCACTAGGTCGAGCAGCTCTAGTTCCTGCTGCAAACCCTCTTGTGGCGACAACAGCACCGGCTCCTGAATGGCAACAGATGACTGCGTTGTGTCGATTCTAATCAGGGAGTTCATCGCCTATACCTGCTCGATCAACTCGCACAGCGTACTCAGGAAATCCGCCGCTGGTCCGCCATCTACCGCACGGTGGTCGAAGGTCAGCGACAGCCCCATCATTGACCGCACTACGACACTGTCATCCGCCATGACACAGGGGCGCTTAACGGTCTGACCGATGCCGATAATCGCAATCTGGGGGATATTGATAATCGGGGTGAAATAACGCACCCGGGACAAGCCTAGGTTGCTGACCGTAAAGGTCCCTTTGGTCATTTCGGCCACACTCAACTTGCCTACCTTGGCGCGCTTAATCAGCTCCTTACGCGCCTCGGAACGCTCCAATAATGTGCACTCGTCCGCGTTAAATATGGTGGGAGCAACCAGCAGATTGCCGGGTAGAGCGATCGCTACGCTGAGGTGGATCGACTGACTGAGGTGCACATTCCTATCCTCGACTCGGCCGTTCAGCGCCGGATGCCGTTGCAGCGCCTTGACGATGTATTCGCACAACAGGTCCTCCACCGAGACATTGATCTCCTGCGCGGCTAACTGGCCCTTGTGGTCCAACAACGCGGTCACGTCGCAGTCGGCATGGAGGCTGAGCTGCGCCGCCTCATCCAAACTCCGACGCATGTTGTCGGCGATCATGCCCCGCATCCCCTTCAGGGGAATAGCCTGATCCTGTGTTTCAATCATGTTCATAAAGTACTCCGCTGCTGGGGGTTAGCTGATGCGCCCAATAAGGTCACCTTTGCTGACCGTTTCATCGGCATCTTTGACGATTGCCAAGGTACCCGAGGCAGAGGCGAGTATTTCGTGCTGCGCTTTCTGCACCATCACCTCTGCCACCGCATCCCCCTCTTCGACCAAGCCCCCATCGCTGGCCAACCAGGTGGTGATCACCGCGTCCTCATCCTCTTCCCAAAGATCCAGTGCAATCACAATATCGGTACTCATCTGCTACCCCTTCATCTGTTGATAGGCTTGAACAATTTTGGCAGCGTTGGGCAGCGCCCATTGCTCCATCGGGCGAGAGAATGGAATCGGGATATCCGGATAGGCCACACGCTGAGGTGCGGCATGCAGCGGTAGGCCACTCTCAGCAACCGTGGCGATGATCTCGCCGCTCATGCCATAGCTTTGATAATCTTCATCGACCACGATCAGGCGACCGGTTTTTTCTACCGAACGCAGCACGCTTTCACGGTCCAGCGGCACCAGCGAGCGAAGATCCAGCACTTCGGCGCTGACGCCCTGCTCGGCAAGTTGATCGGCGGCCTTGAGGCCGTGATGAACACCGGAGGTGATGCCGACGATAGTGACATCGGAACCCTCACGAACCACCTTGGCCTTGCCGATTTCAACGCAGTAACTCTCTTCGGGCACATGGTTGATGGCACCCTGTTCAGTACCGAGCCAACCCATACCTTGCAGCGCCTTATGGAACATAAAGATGACTGGGTTTTGATCCCGTATGGCGGCGATCATCAGCCCCTTGGCATCGTAAGCATTGGAGGGGGCGACCACCTTCATTCCCGGCAAATGGGCAAAGGTGCCGTGCAGACACTGGGAGTGTTGCCCGGCATCGCTGTAGCCGCCGCCAGTGGAGGTCATCAGTACCATCGGTGCTGGGATATGCCCGCCAGAGAAGTAGCTGTTTTTGGCCGCCAGGTTATAGATTGCGTCCATGCAGACGCCAAAGAAATCCACGAACATCAATTCAACGACCGGCCGCATACCATCAGCCGCCGCACCTACGGCAGCACCAATAAAGGCGGTTTCCGAAATCGGCGTATCACGCACACGACTGGCACCAAACTCTTCGAACAGGCCGCGAGTATTACCAAATACGCCGCCCAAAGGACCGATATCCTCTCCCATCACGAAGACCCGCTCATCGATGCGCATCTCTTGCGACACAGCCTCGGCCATAGCGCGGGCAATCGTCAGCTTGCGTTCTTTTTGTTTTACGTCACTCATTGTTAATTCTCCATTGATCCCGACACAGGAAACGAAATAAGGAATCGATTGTTATCGTCTCAGACGAACACCTTTTCGAGCGCTTCAGCAGGCTCTGGGTACGCGCTATCGCGGGCAAACTGGATAGCCTTATCTACCCGCTGATGCGCCTTGGCGGTCATCTTCGCGTCATCGTCTTCGCTCCAGCCCTCTTCAGCCGCCAGTAATTCGCGCATCGCGGGGATCGGATCCTTGGCGAACAGAGCATCTTTTTCGCCCTCGGGTCGGTAACCCTCAGCGTCACCCATAAAGTGTCCTGCCAGACGGGAGGTTTCGATCTCCAACAGGGACGGGCCGTCACCAGCACGGGCACGAGCAATCGCCTCACCGGCTGCCGCAAAGACAGCGATGGGGTCGTTGTTGGCCACGCGGTGTCCGGGCATGCCGTAGGCTGCCGCTCGCCGCGCATTGCTCTCGATTGCAGTGGAGTCCTTCTTGGAGACAGAAATACCCCAGCCGTTGTCCTCGATCACGAACACCACTGGCAACTTCCACACCGAGGCGAGATTGAGCGCTTCGTGAAATGCCCCCTGGTTGGCAGCCCCTTCACCTAGGAAAGCTACAGCCACGCCGGGCTTGTTCTGCAGCTGCCGCGACAAGGCCGCACCGGCCGCTGGCCCCAACCCCTGCGCGATAATGCCGGAGCAGGAGAAGTTCACATTGGCATCGAAGATATGCATATGGCCGCCGCGGCCCCCACTAAGGCCAGTCTGCTTGCCAAAGATCTCGGCGGTCATCTTGTCGAGGTCCACTCCCTTGGCGATGGCTACATGGTGAGGACGGTGGGTTGAGGTCACGATATCCTCCGCCGTCAGGTGGGCGCAGACGCCGACCGCACACGGCTCCTGCCCATTGGAGAGATGCATCTCTCCCGGTATCGGACCGTCTGCCATATTGAAGGCGGGCGATTTACCCTCCATGTAGATCTTTTCGATGGCCTCTTCGTAATAACGACTGACAAGCATATGCTCGTACATCCACACTTTTTGCTCTTTGCTGGGTTTCATGAAAACTAATCCTCTTATTTTATTTATAGATACCTGTCCAATCCAAGGGCGTAATCACCAACTTCTAATTGGATATAGCAACCCCCGTGCCAACAACCCAAATAATTGATATTAAAGAGTTTGTATATATTTAATCGACAGATCAATAGCTCATGCGACACTGTGTCGCAGCCCGCTGAAACAGAGTGTCGCGGCGAGACAGTCGCACCCTCAACGCGATAAAAGGGCGGACTGAGCGTTGCCTCCTGTGGCATCCGTCATAAAAAAGAAGGCCATTGGGCAAGCGGCAATAAAGGCCCAACAACTTAGGCGAGCACAGACAGAGGGGGTAAACGTTAAGCGGTGTGTCAGGCACTAACACGCGCGGCTTGCACCGACATAACAGCAAGCATTGACCGACGAGGGTTGGGCAGAAGTGGAAGCTAGAAAACAGCACCACAGCCCCCTTATTCGGCATTACCGCGGGGCTGAATTCGATATTACCGCGAGGGCTGTGGGTGTTATTGTCAGTGGGCGCAGGGCTACAGGGATTGCAGCTCACTCAACAGCAGGCCGCCGCGCTCGTAGATCCAGCTTGCGGAAACCAGTACCGCACCCGCCGAAACGAATACCGGCAAGTCCAAATGCCGCAAGAAGGCCATGCGATGGTAAGCCAAAAGCAACAGCACAACGGCAGCATAGATTGCCAATTGGCCGAACTCGATACCGAGGTTGAACGCAATCAGGCTAAGTACGTTTAACCCTCCCGTTTGAGATACCAGTTCGCTTAATACAATGGAAAATCCGAATCCGTGAATCAGCCCCACAAACAGCATCGTCAACAGGCCAAAACGGTGCTGCTGCTTGTAAGCCAACATGATCCCTCCGTAGAGAATAGTAAGCGCAATCAGGGTTTCGATCAGGGGGATAAACCAGTTTCCTACCGGGACGTAACCGATCATCCCTAACGCTAGAGTCACGGAGTGCCCGAGGGTAAACGCAGTCGCCCGTTGCAGCGTCTGCAACCAATTGGCCGAAGCCAGAGCGATCAATAGCACAAACAGCACATGATCGAGCCCCGCCAGAATATGGATGACGCCACTTTTAAGCTGGCCGATGAATGCCATCGAATGCCCTTGCGCAGCAAAGGTGGTATGCAACGTACCGATAGAACTAAAGGTCGTAGAATCTCCGCGACCATCATGCACCTGGAGGATATTAGCTAGCCGCTCGATCGCGTTCAGGCGGATGCCCAGATCACTATCGATGGTAAATGAACCCGCCAGTGAGATAGCCGGGATAAATAACCGCAGGTCGATACCGCTGTCGAACAGCTCGATCACGCCAGCATCTACCTGCACCTTATCGACACCAAAGGCTGCCTCGGCTGTGGCCAATGTACTAAACGGTTTGCGTTGGTCGCTGTTGAAGATATGCACATGGGTCAACGATAGGCCCTCGAGTCGCTGTCCTTCTCGATGCAGGGTATATCCCGCCAACACCCGTTGTTCAAATTCTGCAAAGCGGTGTTCGAAGTCGGCGGGATCAATCCGGTAGACCCATTGATCACCTACCCGCTCCCGCTGTGTAAACGGGATAGCCTGACCGCTGTCGCCGCCCTGCCAGTCTTCATCCAACAATAGCAGCGGTAACGGCATCCGCAGTAATAGCTGCACACCGCCTTGCTGCGGCGACACATGAATAATACGCGGTTCAAAATGGGTGAAGTGGGCTTGGGCTTGGGTCGCCGCTGCCCATATAAGGAGGCTAAAGACGACGTTCAGTAGTTTGTTATCCGTTAACGAACCGGTCCCAGATAAACTGTGTGCCAACATAAGATCGACTCCCCGCTAAGTAACGTGATGGGGGGAGTCCCATCACGTATCGATGGTGATTGTGCAGATCAGTAGCGGGGATCCCACATGCGCCGACCGGTTGTACGCTCATATCCCTGGCCATAGGGGTAGCTCACGATCTCCAATTGCATCCCCCAAGGTGCCATGAAATAGACCCAAGTCAGTCCCTCCATGCCGGTATCGGTAAAGGTATGCGGCTTGGCCAGTACCTTGACACCGTTGTCTTCGAGGTACTTCACGGCGGCTGTCATATCATCCACATAGAACCCCAGATGATGGCCACCAATATCGCTGTTTTTAGGCAGTGCGGTCTGCTGGTCCGGCGAGCTATATTCGAAGATCTCCAGCGACGGGCCGTTACCACAACGCAACAGATGAGCAACCTTGATCACCGCATCTTTATTTACATTGAGGTTGTCGGTCATCCAGTCGTCGTTGAAGGGGCCGAAGGGGCCTATCGTGTAAAAAGCCTCGCAGCCAATCACATCGACAAAGAAGTCTACCGCCTGCTGGGCGTTTGGAACGGTAAACCCTAAATGCTGAGAACCACGCATCCCTGGGATACCGGCTTGACTGGGCAAAGCCACCAACAGCGACATGATTATGCCGACCAGAGTCGAGCCTAAAATATGTCCTCGTTTATTTCTCATAATATGAATCTCCGAGATTTTATTATTGGAGTATCCGGCACCAGGTCGATACCGACAGAAGGCACCTATCAAGAACTGCGCCAACTCGTAGAATGAGTCGCGGATAAAGTCAACGGAGGCTAATAAACCAGATTTCTACGTGGGCAGGGTGAATTGAAATACCGTGATCGGTGACCTGTTGGATGGCCATGTCCGCCTAAAAACACAAGACTGCGACAGTCTGACTCAACCACGCTGCGACGGTGTGTCGCACCGGAGTGCCGTTACGCCCGCCGCTTGCTATGTGTACGAACTATCCTGTTTAATGGGGTTATTATAATAATTACAAAACCCCCGTTCAGCTTGTTGTCCGGGGAGGAGAAAGTCTGATGGCTAAGCCTTACGGCACCCCGCGACCGCCCCCGCCTAATACCTTTGCGGCCGGTAATCCATGCCGAGAATCATCCATTCAGAGTTCGTGGCAGCGCTGCCAGGATCAATACCATTTAGACCCCAATCGATCTACCACCCCCCCGCGCCTCAGTGAATTCGAGGTGAAAAGATGCAAAGAACCCCTCGATGAATTTCTGATTCATACGTCACCTATCTTTGATCACCTGCGAGTGGTCGCTAAAGATGCGGGCTACTGCATCTTGGTTACCGACGCCAATGGGATCGTGGTACAGAGCCATTTCGATTCCAGCGTAGTTCGCGACCTCGCTTCGAAAGGATTGCAGCATGGGTCTGTTTGGACCGAGTCCGTAATCGGCACCAATGGCGTCGGCACTTGCCTGGAAACGGGACGGGCACTAACCGTTTACGCCGATGAGCATTTCGGCGAGTCGCTCAAACGCTTTAGCTGTTCCGCCGCACCGTTGATTGCCCCAGACGGAACACCGTTCGGCACTATCGATGTATCGACTTTTGCGCAGGGCCGAAAATTGGCACAGGGGTTGGCACTGCATCTGGTATGTGAGACCGCAGATCAGATTGAAGCGGTGCTGTTCAGAAGAGCCTACGCCGAGCTTTATCTGGTAGCGATATCCGCCGCTAGCCCCACCTTTGGCAATGGCTTTACCGGCCTGCTTGCTGTTGATGGTGGCGGTCGTATCAGCGCAGCCACCAGCGCGGCCTTGATGTTGTTGGGGCTGCAACAACGCACCCAGATCGTCAATCAATCCCTCGAGGAGCTGACTGGCGAAACACTGGAGCGCGTAGTGGCTGCAGGCTGTAACCCCGTCCTGATAACGGGTAACAAGCTGTCGGCACCACTTTGCCTGACCTACCAAGCGCCGCAGTCACAACCAGTCAGGGTTGATCCCCCCGCCAGCCAGAGCAAAACAGCCTGCCTACGGGAGATTGCCGATTCACCGCTGCTACAGGTGGCGGGCTCGGAGGAAGCACTGCAGCAAAAAGCACTTATTTGCCACCGCGTACTGAATCACGATATCAGCATCCTGTTGCGGGGAGAAACGGGCACCGGCAAAGAGGTCTGGGCACAGGCCATTCACCAAAGCAGCGCCCGGTGTGACAAACCCTTCGTCACCCTGAACTGCGCCGCCATTCCCGAATCATTGATCGAAAGCGAACTCTTCGGATACGGCTCTGGCACCTTCACCGGCGGTCTGAAGGGCGGCAAAACCGGTAAGATTCAGGCCAGCGAAGGAGGCACTCTGTTTCTCGATGAGATCGGAGATATGCCACTCGAACTGCAAGCTCGACTGCTGCGGGTGCTGGCAGAACGCGAGATCACTCCTCTTGGCCAGGTAAAACCGGTCAAGATTGATCTGCATGTTATCTGTGCCACTCACCGTAACCTGAAAGATTATGTGGCTCAGGGAAAATTCCGCGAAGACCTCTACTATCGCATTAGCGGTGTCGACATCCCTCTGCCCGCTCTACGCGACCGACAGGATAAGCTGGCTCTGTTCAGTAAACTGATCGATCTGATCTGTCATGAAGAGGGCCTAGAGAGGTCAATCACCTTAGCGCCACCGGCGCAGAATCTACTGCTGAGCTACCACTGGCCCGGCAACATCCGACAACTGAAAAACGTACTCCAGTTAGCCCTGTGCCTGTGCGACGGCGAACAGATCGGAATCGACGACCTCCCCGAAGAGCTCCGAGCCCAGTCCAGCATATTCGACGACCACCCTCCGGTGCCGTCGCGTGTTGCCTCCCTGCCCCACAATCTGCCCCTTGGCACGACACCAGCCACCTCGGAAAAAGAGCTTATTCTGCAAGCTCTGGTCGAACATCGCTGGGTCGTCACCCGGGCCGCAAAAGCGATGGGAATCAGCAGATCAACCATGCACCGTAAAATTAAGCAGCATGCGCTGCAGCTGCCCGATGACGAATACCTCTGCCCACGATGAATTCATGGCGCCAGATTCGGCGCTCTGCTGCACGCCTCATAGGTTGTTTGCGCTGATGCGTCGTACGGGGAAGTCATGAGAGATCCAGTCATGAAAGCACTTATACGGGCTACCGCACCTCCACTTTCAGACTAAAACTCAGTTAAGTAACTGGTGATACGACTTGAGTCCTGCTCGAGGAGCCATCTCTTTCCAGGCTTAACATCGACAACCTCAATCCATAATCTTTTCTGTTCAACTCTCGGGCGTCTGCCGTCCAATCCCGCTGTACACCCGTGAGGCGGTCACGCCAAAAATCCAGCAAAAAAAATCTAGCGTGGTGCGTCAGACTGCCTTAGTTACCGTTAAAGAACAGCTGGTTGTGTATTGAAACGGATCGACTAGATGGCACCTAGCCAGCTCAACGTCCTATTAGATTAGCGATGCGATTAGCTATTAAAAGAGGCGGTCAGAGCCGTAACGGCCTGCTCGACTATCTGCAAGGGAGGTTGGCTGATACTCAACCATATCGCTTCGTTTTGCGGCGGCGGTTCCAGTGTTTCAAGCTGGCTGCGTAGCATTGAGTCGCCGCCAAAGAAATGGCTCTGGCGACTGGCCAGACGTTGGCTCAACAGCTCGTAGTCGCCGTCAAGGTAGACAATACGCAGGTCCGGCGCACCACCGCGCAACAGCCCGCGGTAGCTAGCTTTCAACGCCGAACAGCCGATCACCAGCGGCTCACCGTCGGCACGCGACTGACGATACAGCTCGGCCAGTGTTGCCAGCCAATCGGCCCGGTCGGCATCGTCCAACGGCTCAAGACGCGCCATCTTAGCGACATTGGCAGCACTGTGATAATCGTCGGCATCGATAAATTTCGCCTGGCAGCGCTCGGCAAGCAGGCGACCGACATGGGACTTGCCCGAGCCGGAGACGCCCATCACCAGGATGGAAAAGGGTGTGTTTAACATCGTCAGCCCCGATCCGGCCTATCGCAGCGCAAGTCGGTCAAGCCAAGCCAGTCCGTCAACGGTCGACGCTTTGGGTTTGTATTCGCAACCGACGTAACCGTGATACCCGGCCGCCTCGAACGCATCAAAGATATAACGGTAATTGAGTTCGCCCACATCGGGCTCATGCCGTCCCGGTACACCGGCGATCTGAACATGGCCGATATAGGGCAACAGTTTATTAAAGGTAGCGACAACGTCACCCTGCATCATCTGACAGTGATAGCAGTCAAACTGCAGCCGGACATTGGGTTCATCGATCAAGCCGATCAGGGCGACGCCCTGTTCCTGATAATTTACAAAGTAACCCGGCATATCGACGTTGTTGATCGGCTCAACCAGCAGTGTGATACCGACCTCTTGCGCCTTGTGCGCGGCGTAACGCAGGTTACGCACATAACAAATATTCGCCTCATCTGCGCTCAAGGTTACCGGCAGCAATCCCGCCATGATGTGGATACGCTGGTTACCCAGCACCGCCGCATAGGCCAGCGCACGGTCGATACCTTGCTCAAACTCGGCTTCGCGGCCCGGCAGACAGGCGATGCCGCGCTCGCCGGCATCCCAGTCGCCAGGAGGCGCGTTAAACAACGCCTGGGTCAGGTTGTGTCGCGCCAACAGCTGCTGCAATAGCTCGGGATCATAGTCGTACGGGAACAGATACTCGACCGCGCTAAAGCCAGCCTTAGAGGCGGCCTCAAACCGCTCCAGGAATGGCAGCTCGGTAAACAGCATCGATAAATTAGCAGCAAGATTTGGCATCATCGGCCCCCTTGTTAACGAACGTCTGGTTCAACTCGGCTACCTGCTCAGCATTAAGCAAACGCGGCCGCTGGCCTTGCAGCAACATAAACAGTTTGGCGGTTTCTTCCAGCTCTTCGGCGGCATAGACCGCCGCGTCCAAATCCTTGGCCGCGACAATCGGGCCATGGTTGGACAGCAACACCGCACTGTAATCGGCGGCCACTTTTAAGATCTCATCGCCCAATTTTTTATCACCCGGGCGGTGGTATGGATTCAACGCAACCTTGCCGAAACGCATGATCGAATACGGCGTTAGCGGCGGCAAAACGTCCATCGGATCGATATCGGGCAGGCAGGAAACTGCGGTGGCGTAGGTCGAATGTAGATGCACCACCGCACCGTCTTGAGGGCGTTTACTCAAAAAGGCCTGGTGCAGAAAAAACTCTTTGGACGGCGCTTTACCCGACAACAGCACACCCTGCGCGTCGAGGCGGGAGATATCGGCCGGATCGAGATTACCCAGACAGCAGTTGGTCGGGGTCATCAGCCAACCATCGTCGAGACGAACGCTGATATTGCCCGAACTGCCGGCGGTCAGACCTCGCTCGAAAATCGAGCGCCCATGATAGGCGATCCGTTCACGCAATCGATCTTCATCAACCGCTACCTGACGGGCACTCATGGCATCATCTCCAACGCTTTAGCGAAGAAATCTTTGTCACCAAAGTTGCCCGATTTCAACGCCAGCAATTTTGGTGCGCTACCCAAGGTCTGGGTCAGCGGCACGCCAGCAGCGATACTGGGTCCGATCTTAAGCGCAGAAACCGACAGTGCCTGCACCACCGATCCCGAGGTTTCGCCGCCCGCTACGATAAATTTTGTCACACCCAGCGTATCCAGACGCTTTACCACATCGGCCATTAGCTGCTCGACCAACTCACCGGCGGCCTCTACCCCCAGATCGGCCTGACTGCGTTTGATCGCATCGGGGTGGTCGGTGGCATAGATCAACACAGGGCCCTGATCGCGGTGTTCAATAAACCAGCGTTCGACCTGCTCGGCGCTCTGCAGGCCGTTATGCAGCAACAACGGATCGATCTTTAATGAGGGATGATCGGCCTGGAATACCGCTACCTGCTCGCGGGTCGCCTTGGAGCAGCTGCCGGACAACACCACGGCATCACCAGCAACCGGACTGAGCTGCGCCGAATTCAGGCTTTTGCTAAACAGCCCCTTGGCTTCGAAATTATCGGCCAAACCGATCGCCAGACCGGAGCCGCCGGTGAGCAATTTCAGCTCACTACAGGCGTGACCGATGGTGACCAGATCATCACGGTCCAGCGTATCAACGATGGCATAACGGTGCTCTTGTGCTAACTGAGTCAACTGCTGCCGGGTGGATTCCACCCCTTGGGCAAGCACCGTATGATCGACCAGCCCGACCTTGGCGTCGGTCTGCGCGCCCAGCACCCGGACCAGATTGGCGTCGCGCATCGGCGTCAGCGGATGATGTTCCATGCCACTCTCATTGAGCAACACGCCGTTAACAAACAGGTAACCGTTATAGACCGTCCGGCCGTTCACCGGCAGCGACGGACAGGCGATGGTAAAGGTTTCACCCAGCGCGGCTAACAGCGCATCGGCCACCGGTCCGATATTGCCCTGCGCGGTTGAATCGAAGGTCGAGCAATACTTGAAATAATACTGCTGGCAATCATGCTGCTGTAGCCACGACAGCGCCTGCAGCGAATCGGCCACGGCAGTCTGAGTGGCCTGGGTACGTGATTTAAGCGCAATCACCACCGCATCGGCTTCGCTCAGATCAACCGGCTCGGTGGGAGCCCCCATCAACTGGACGGTACGCATCCCCGAGGCGACCAGAAAACTGGCCAGGTCGGTGGCACCGGTAAAATCGTCGGCAATACAGCCTAACAGTACAGACATAACCCGCTCCTTATGCTTGCTTGGGCAGGTCGATGCCCGGATAGACCTTGATCACCGCCGCATCGTCCTCTTTGCCGTAACCGGCAGCGCTGGCAGACAAGAACTGCTGCAGCGCACTGGCGGCAACCGGTAACGGGAATTTCAACTCCTGACCGGCATCGGTGACGATACCCAGATCCTTAACAAAAATATCAACCGTACTCTTAGGCGTATAATCCCCTTCAAGGATATGCGGCACCCGGTTCTGGAACATCCAGGATGCGCCGGCGCTGTTGCTGATGATTTCATAAACCATTTCGGGGTCCAGATTAGCTCTGATCCCCAGTGCCATCGCTTCGGCGGCAGCGGCGATATGTACACCGGCCAGCAACTGGTTGATCATCTTAACCGTGGCTCCGCCACCGACATCTTCACCCACCCGGTAGAGTTTGGCTGAGATGGCATCAAACACGGCAGCACAGCAATCAAACGCCTGCGGCGCACCGGAGGCCATGATCGACAAGTCGCCGCTCATCGCTTTGACCGCACCACCGCTAACCGGGGCATCGATCAAACTCAAACCCAGCGCCTGCAGCTTTTGGTCGAGCTGTTTGGCGTAACTGGCCGAGGTGGTACTACCCAGCACAACCACCGCACCCTCGGCCATCTCACCGGCGATACCGCCGTCGCCAAACAACACGCTATCGCACTGGTCTGAGTTAACCAGCATCAGGATCACAATATTACAACCGACCACCGCATCGGCAAGACCCGTAGCCGCATAGCCGCCCACGTCGGTAAAGCTCTGCAAGGCGGCCTGATTGAGGTCGCTACCACGGGTTGCGATACCCGCGCGAACCAGCGACTGGGCAACACCCATGCCCATGGAGCCCAGGCCGATCACCGCAACACGGTCGGTTTGCGTCTCGAGAGTATTCATAACTGTCTTCCTTATCCCTGTAGGCTCTGTATCACACGGGCCATAACAACCGCGCTCACGTCATGGCGCAGTTGGATTAATTAATGGAGTTGGTAATCGATTCGGCGGCAGGATTGAACAGCCGACTCAACGACTATCCAATCCCCCTCTCTACCAAAAAATCAGTATTCGATGCCGGGCAGCCACAGGGCGATACCCGGGAAGGTCAACACCAGCGACAGCGCGATCAGCTGCAGGATGATGAACGGCCACATCGACAAGAAGATCTCTTTTAGGGTGATCGAGGGCGGCGCCACACTTTTGAGATAGAACGCCGCGGGACCAAACGGTGGACTGATATAGGACACCTGCATGTTCATCGAGAACAGGATGCCGAACCAGATCGGGTTGTACCCGAGCGAGATGATGATGGGGACGAAGATCGGCATGGTCAGCAGTGCGATACCGATCCAGTCCATAAACAGACCGAGAACCAGCAGGATCGCCATCATGATCAAAATCACCACGATCGGCGCCACATCCAGCCCCAGAATCACCGACTCGATGAAACGGTTGCCTCCCATCAGGTTGTAAACACCCACCAGCGCGCTGGCACCGATACCGATCCAGATGATCATGCCGCAGGTATTCAGCGTCTGCCGCAGACTGTCGCGGATCATCGTCCAGGTCAGTTCTTTACGGATCCAGGTCGATAACACCACACCAACCACACCCATACAGGCCGCTTCGGTAACCGAGGCGATACCGGCGTAGATACTGCCCAGTACCCAGATGGCAACCAGCACCGGCAAGATCACACCCTTGATCATCTTGGCCTTCACAGCCCAGCTGATATCCAGCTCCTCTTTGGGTGCTGCTGGCCCCATGCTGGGGTTGATATAACAGCGGATCAGGATATAAGCGATGTAGAGCGATCCCAGCAGCATCGCCGGGAAGATAGTGGCAACAAACAGCTCGCTGATCGAAACGTTGGCGGTCAAACCATAGATGATCAATACAATGCTCGGTGGCACCATAGTACCGAGTGAGCCACCGGCGCAGACGGTGCCGATCGATAACCGCTGGTCATAACCGAGTCGCAGCATCTGCGGTAACGCCAGCAGGCCCAACAACACAATTTCACCGCCGATGATGCCGGACATCGCTGCCAGAAAAATAGCCACAACCAGTGTCTGCACGGCCACGCCGCCGCGTAGCTGGCCAGCAAACACCCGCATCGTGTTGTACAGATCCCGGGCGATCCCTGACCGGTCGAGTATCGAGGCCATCAGTACAAACATCGGGATCGCGATCAGCACATATTCATTGATAAAACTGTAGATCCGGGTCGTCACCAACGGGATAGACATCGGACCAAACCACCCCAGTGCAAACACCAGGGCGACCAGGCCGGTAATAAATGCCAGAGGCAGGCCGGTCACTAGCAAAGCAAGGATGCTACCTATCATCAGATAGGACGCCATCTCGATACCGATAGAGGATAATTCAAACATCGTTTACACCGCTCTCTTGCCGGCTCTTGCCGAAGATGGCTTTTAAAAGATGTAACAGGCACTGGATGCCCATCAACACCAAAATAAGGAATAGACCGCCCTTAATTAACGCGGGGTAGATCGGATCCCAGGCCGAACCTGTTGTTTCCATCCGAAAATCACCCAGCGGCGTAAACAGCGACTTCTCGGCCATGATAGAGGCGGCATAAGCGATAAGGACGCAGTAAAACAACGAAACGACACCGTTAAAGATGTCGAGCACACGCTTACCGCGCGCGCCGCAAAAATCATAAAGAATTCTGATACGGATATGACTGTCGCGAGCCAGACAGTAAGAGCCGCCATAGGCCATACAGAGCGCGCAGATCATGATGACCGTTTCATGCACCCACATGGTCGGTGCATCAAACAGATAACGACTGACGATCTCATAAAAACTGATGACAACACTGACCATAAAGGCCAACGCGACCACATTGCCGAGCTTGTCGACCCAGCGATCTAGGCAGTTACTAAAAACCACATCTTCAAGATGATCGTAATCAGGATTATCCAGCGTGATCGCGTGTGAACCCTCAACAGATGGATCAGTTAGCAAAGATGCAGACGCGGACTTACCGGACGTAGGCTGTTCCTGCATAGCAGGCTACCTCTTTTTATTAGGAAGAAACCCCGGCGCAGGCGCGCCGGGGATAGTAAGAGCAACAGTATTAGTTGATCAGACCTTGGCTAACCAGGTGTGCAGATACTGCTTCGTATACTTCACCGGCCATTGGCGAACGCTCGGCCCACTTTGCCCACTGGCTCTGAGCAACACCGCGGAACTTGTTACGTTCAGTATCAGACCAGTTGATCACTTCGATGCTTGGATCAGCCATCGCTTCAACTACAACTTTCTTATCTTCCATCTCCAACCGCTGAACGATGTCACGGCTAAAGTCACGTACCGATACACTCATGATCTCCTGCAGATCCTTGGGCAGACCATCCCAAATACCTTTGTTCAGAGAAACAGACAGTGTCGGCATAGAGTGGAAACCCGGGTACAGCGGGTACTTGGCAAACTTGTGCAGACCCTGGGCGTGGTTGGTGGAAAACACGGTGTAGTCAGCAGCGTCGATCACACCCTTATCAAGCGAGGTGTAAACTTCAGAGCCAGGCAGGTTAACCGGTGTTGCGCCAACTGCGGCGAACACTTCCTGCACCATTCCTTCGGGGGCGCGCATCTTAACGCCTTTGAAATCGGCCATGGTACGGATCGGTTTCTTGGCAACAAAAGCCTCAACACCGGTCGATGCTGCACCGATAAACTGCAAGCCGTATGGGTTTACTAACTTGTTGTAAACCTCTTTACCGCCGCCGTACTCCATGAACTTAACCATCTGAGACGGATGACTCCAAGCACCAACCAGGTTGCCCAACATGGCAAAGGCAGGATCCTTACCACTGAAGTAAGACGGATCTGTCAGGTGGCCTTGCAAGATTCCAGCACCAACCGCTTCCAGCGTTTCGTTGTACTGAACCACCGAGTTAACCGCGACCAGATTGATATTGATTCGCCCGCCAGACATCACGTTTACACGCTCAGCCCACTCCTTTTCAATTTTGAAAAAATTATCGCCCGCTTGCGCTGAGGTCTGGATGGTCCAGTCATATTGAGCGGCGGCTTGAGCATTAACAGCCATCACACCCGACGCGAGTGCGACCGCACAGCAACCAACTTTGACCTTGTTAAGAAACTTCGTAGTCATCTTCTATCACCTTATTGTTATATGTTATGCGCCCCAACGTACGGGAGAGAGTATTCAACCAACAGCCACCGATTGTTTTCTTGATTGCGCTACCATTCAATTAATACCGCCAAAAACACAGTGTTTTCTAAAGTTACGACAAAACAATAACACAAATGTTAGCGCTGTCAAACATCGATAAATAACGCCCTCTTAACATCAACAGAGCAGCCCTACCGTCAACTGTTAGGGCATTTAACCCCACTCCTTTCAAGGCATGAATGCGAAACGACCGGCCAAAACCAAGCGGCGAACACAACCGACCGAAAGGCTTCCCCCGCACCGCTATGACAGGCCACTTGCCTTAACAATCGAGACTAATGATTAATACAAACCATCGAAATAGCCAAAAAAATGATCTAAACGGAATCAAATACCGGTTTATAATCAGCAACTAAACGCGAACAGAAACCAACCAATGACACCGCTACCAAAAATTTTGCAAACGTAACAAAATTGCCTAAAATGCGTGTCATCGTCTTTGGCACTACGACCAAAACACTCAGGGACTCGATCATGGAAAACAGCAGATCCACACCGTCCAGACGCAGCAGCGGTAGAGTGACGTTGGCCGAAGTGGCCGAGCGTGCTGGCGTCAGCGCCATCACCGTATCAAGGGCCCTTAAACACCCCGATCGAGTTTCAAACAAACTGCGCGCAAAAATCACCCTCGCTGTACAAGAGCTGGGCTATATACCCAACCAAGCAGCGCGTTCATTAGCCTCAGCTGAATCCAAAATAATTTCGGTTATCTTCCCTTCGTTATCCAATGCTGTGTTCTCCGACCTGCTAGACGGTATCCATGATTCATTGGTACCCGCCGGGTATCGGATTCTGCTAGCCAATTCCCACTACTCGATCACCCAGGAAGATGAACTGGTCGAAACCATGCTTGAACAAAACCCCGATGGCATCATCATCACCGGTATAGACCAGTCGCCCAAGACTAAAAAGCGACTCCAAAATATCAATATCCCGATCGTTCAAGTGATGGAATTGACTGATAACCCCTTGGACATGAGCGTCGGAATTTCACATTTCGATGCTGGCCACGCCATCACCGAGCACCTCTTTGGTAAAGGTTACAAAAAAATCGGTTTTATCGGTGCCAGAATGGACGAACGCGCCCAACGACGGATGCAAGGCTACCGGCAATCGATGATCGCCCATGATCAAGACCCCGACAGGTATATCCTGACCAGCCTGGCGAATACTTCATTTCAGCGCGGTGCAGACATGATGACCGAACTGATTTCGAAACATAACGAAATTGACGCACTGTTTCTTAGCAACGATGACCTTGCCGCCGGAGCCATCTTTGAATGTCAGCGCCGTGGGATTCAAGTTCCGCAACAGCTGGCGATAGCAGGGTTTAATGACCTTGAATTTTCTAAAGCGATAAACCCTGCATTAACGACGGTGGCTATTCCACGCTTTGAGATGGGCAAACAAGCGGCCCAATGTTTGCTAGACCGGATCGAAGATAAGCCATTCTCGAAGAGTGTTGATGTTGGCTTCTCAATTCTTGACCGGGAAAGCACCCGCTAACAAGCGTTTGAAGCTAACCACCGTACCCCAACAGATCGTGCCACCCATAGACCGAACACAAAGTATCGGTCAACGCAGAAAGTAGACCAACAGCGGTAAACACAAAAACGCCTGGAATGTGGAGATCACCACCAGGCTTGCCATATCGTTAACCGAACTGCTGTATCGCTCGGCCAACATATAGTTCATCACGCCAACAGGCATGGTTGACTCAATAATCACCACACCCCGTTCCGCCCCAGTGAGCCCAAACAGCTCAGCCACCAGCACCCCGACCAGCAGGCCGATCACCAACCGGACCAAGCCAAACACCGTACTTTTCCCCCATGCCCTGACGCGTAAGCTAGCCAAAGCCACACCCAGCGCAATTAGCATCAGCGGTACCGCTATCCCGGCCAACAGACCCAGGGTTGAATTGATCCAGCCCGGTAACTGCAGTCCGGTTAGCATCAGCACCACACCCGCCAGCGTTGCCAACACCAACGGCTGAGTCAGCAACTGCTTCACTCCGACACCCGATAACGGCTTACCGGTCATCATCATCACACCTACGGTGATATGACCCAGCGTCATCACCGTCACAAACCCCAACGTCAAAGCCACACCCTGCTCACCGTACATAAACAAGCAGATGGGAATTCCGACTGTGCCAACATTGGAAAAAATCAACGCGGGCAAAAATAGACGCTGATTCTGCTTGGTCAGCTTGATCACTAACCACGCCAGTGCGGCTGTCAGTAGCAGCACACAGAGACAAGCAAAAACCATTTTCACAAAGGTAAAAAAATCGATCGATGCGGATGACAAACTCCATACAACGAGCGCAGGAGTACCCACATTCAACACCAATGGTGTAATTGTTTCACCGGCAAAGGGCTGCCCGGTTCGGCACCATATGAACCCGATCATCACGCATAAAAAAATGGGCATTACCACACCGACCAACTGTTCAAACATCGCGTATATCGCACCTTTTTGTGTTAGCGCTACCTTATTAATTCGTAACTATAACGCACAAATTCAAACTACCGAAGCCTATTCCATAGCCACAACTCAGTAAACACCGCCATTGACAGCAGAGAGTTTCAATAATATG
Organism: Motiliproteus sp.; assembly: GCA_036961355.1. Taxonomy (GTDB): domain Bacteria; phylum Pseudomonadota; class Gammaproteobacteria; order Pseudomonadales; family Balneatricaceae; genus Motiliproteus. The sequence goes on along the minus strand of JBALVL010000012.1, from coordinate 42,741 downwards.
TTAGCGCTAACATATATAAACTACATGACGACATGTAGTACACAAACGGGACAGAACCATGGCCATTCGTGTTGCTATCAACGGTTACGGACGCATCGGGCGCAACATCCTTCGGGCGCTGTACGAGTCGAATAAAACCGAGGCCATATCCATTGTCGCGATCAATGATTTGGGCGATGCCCAGATCAACGCCCACCTGACCCAATACGATTCGGTACACGGCCGTTTTGGCGGCACCGTCACGGTCGATGGCAGTGATCTGGTGGTCAATGGCGATCGGATCCGTACCTTTTCCGAACGCAACCCGGCCGACCTACCCTGGGGTGATCTCAACGTCGATGTGGTGTACGAGTGTACTGGCCTGTTTACCAGTCGCGATAAAGCGGCGGCGCATATCGACGCAGGTGCTCGCAAGGTAATCATCTCAGCCCCCGCGGCTGGCGCCGATGCCACCGTAGTTTACGGTATCAACCATGAGGTGCTGACCGCCGAGCACCAGATCATCTCCAACGCGTCGTGCACCACCAACTGCTTGGCCCCGATCGCCAAGCCGCTCAACGATGCGTTGGGTATCGTCAACGGTCTGATGACCACCATCCATTCTTACACTAACGATCAAAACCTCAGCGACGTCTATCACAGCGATCTGTATCGGGCGCGCTCAGCGACCCAGTCGATGATTCCAACTAAGACCGGCGCGGCCGCAGCGGTGGGACTTGTGCTGCCCGAGCTGAACGGCCGTCTAGACGGCATGGCGGTCCGGGTGCCAACCATCAACGTATCGCTGGTCGACCTGACCTTTTTGGCCGATCGTGACACCACGATCGACGAGGTCAACGCCATCATCGAAGAGGCCTCCAATGGCTATCTGAAGGGGATTTTGGCCTGCAACAAACAACCGCTGGTGTCGATCGATTTTAACCACGACCCGGCCTCATCGAGTTTCGATGCTACTCAGACCCGCGTTAACGGCCGGCTGGTTAAAGTGATGGCCTGGTACGACAACGAGTGGGGGTTCTCCAACCGGATGCTGGATAACACCCTGGCCTTGATCGCTGCCGAGGCCCCATCTCTGGAGATTGTACGATGAAGCGTAGAACCAAGATTGTCGCCACCCTAGGACCTGCCACCAGCAGCCCCGAAGCGATCGAAAAACTGATCCGTGCCGGCGTAAACGTGGTGCGGCTAAACTTCTCCCACGGCAGCGCCGAGGACCATCAGCAGCGTGCCGACCTGGTGCGCGAGTACGCCCATAAGCTGGGGCGTTTTGTCGCCATCTTGGGCGACCTGCAAGGCCCCAAAATCCGCATCGCCCGCTTTGCCGATGGCAAGGTGGAACTACGGAAAGGCCAGACTTTTTCCTTAGACGCCAGCCTCGACAAGAATTCAGGTGATGTGAGCCAGGTTGGGATCGACTATGAAGACCTCGTAACCGATAGCAGCCCGGGCGACATCCTACTGCTGGATGACGGACGTGTTGTGCTTGAGGTCAAGACGGTTGAAGCAAACCGTCTCAACTGCGAAGTGACAATCGGTGGCCCCCTGTCCAACAACAAAGGCATCAACCGCCAAGGGGGCGGCTTGTCGGCAGCGGCGCTAACCGACAAAGACAGACAGGACATCCACACCGCGGCCAAGATCGGAGTCGATTATCTGGCGGTCTCATTTCCGCGCGATGCCGACGATATGCACCTGGCGCGCAAGTTAATGAACGAAGCTGGCGGTCAAGCCGGGCTGGTCTCCAAGATCGAACGCGCCGAGGCGGTTGCCGACGATGCGGTACTCGACGCCATCATCCTGGCCTCTGATGCGGTAATGGTGGCGCGCGGCGACCTGGGCGTCGAGATCGGCGACGCCGAGTTGATCGGAGTGCAGAAGCACATCATCAACCGCTCGCGTGCCCTCAACCGGGTGGTGATCACCGCCACCCAGATGATGGAAACCATGATCACCCAACCGATGCCGACCCGCGCCGAGGTGTTCGACGTGGCCAACGCGGTACTCGACGGCACCGACGCAGTGATGTTGTCGGCCGAAACTGCCGCCGGTGCCTACCCGATAGAGACGGTCGAGGCGATGGCACGGGTGATTCTGGGGGCCGAAAAGCAGCCCAACTCACACACTTCCAAACACCGGCTCAGTGAAGCGTTCGAAGATATTGATGAGTCGATCGCACTGTCGGCGATGTACGCCGCCAACCACCTGTCCGGGGTCAAGGCGATCATCTGCATGACCGAGAGCGGTGACACACCGCTGCTGATGTCACGGATCAGCTCGGGCCAGCCGATCTACGCCTTCTCCAATCTGCCACGCACTTTAAACCGGGTGACGATGTTTCGCGGCGTCAAGCCGATGCCGTTCGACAGCGATCAGATCGCCAACGAGGCGATCAATCAGCGCGCCGTCGACGAACTTAAAAAACGTGGCGTGGTTGCCGACGGCGACCTGGTGATCATCACCAAGGGCGATTACGTCAAAGCTCACGGCGGCACCAACACCCTGAAAATCGTCCGAGTCGGGCAACAGATCCGCTAGCCGAATCGAACCGATAGATGACTGAGGAGAAAGCGATGAATCACACTCAACAACCGGCCCGCAAAGCCGAACCGCAGTATGACTACAGCAATACCGGACGGCCGCGCGATTTTGATATCCGAAGTAAAAAGACCGAGCAGAAAGTGATCGTCAATCAGAGCCAGCCACATCACACCCGCGGTATCTGGCACTGCTCGGAGTACGATTTTTAGACGGTTCTCAGCGTTAACAACACAGCATCGCTGATCGACCATAGCCATCTGCACCAACAAACGACCTATCAGACAGAAAATTCACAATGGAACTGAGCAAAGTAATAAGCCAGCTCCAAAGGGATTATCTCAATATAAAAACAGGATCAGCAGTATGAATCTCAACCTGAATTTTCGTCGAAAAATTGGACTGGCGATCATCTTAGCCGCCTCCGGCACTCTGATTCTAGCCATCACCGCAATCATGGCGCTCAATTCGGTGTTAAGCACCTCCAATCAGGTTAGCCAATTGAGTGATATTTCCGGTGCGCTGATTGAGCTGGAGATCAAGCTGTTTAAACTCAACGATCATCGCAGTAGTCTGACCAGTTCAGCTGTTGATCAGTATCAAACCGAAATCGGACTAATCGATAGCGGGCCGTTGCAGTCCCTGCGCGATGCCGCATCACGCCAACAAAACGTCGATATCGACGTCAAGATTAATCCGGTACTGCAAACCACCACCGACTACCTCGCCACCCTCGAGCAATGGCTGGCCAGCAGCATCATGCTCGGCTTCGACTCCCAATCAGGTCAGCTGGGACAACTGAACAAGTCTGCTAACCAGTTAAACGAAGAAACCAATACTTTTTCAGCCCTGAAAGCTTTGATGCAGCAGGTGCGTCAGCATGAAAAAGACTTCTTTATCGAAGCATCCCCGCAAGCGGCCGCGCAAACACGGGCGAGTCTAGCCAATCTGAAACAAAAGCTAATCGACTTTAACTTCGACAAATTTGTGCCGACCTGCGATCAGTATCTGGTCGACTTTAATGCCGTTGTCGCCACCTATGGCACAATCGCGCGCCAAACGGCCGAACTAAAACATCACTTGGAACAGATATTCATCGATAGCACTAGCGCGGAGCACTACCTTGAGAATGAACTGATAGCCACTGCCACAACTCAGGCCAACGATGCCGCGTCGATCTCCAAACAGCTGATCACTGGTGTTGGCGTAGCCGTGTTGGTATTGGTTACCGGACTGCTGAGTGTGACCGGACTGGGAGCCACCCGCGGCTTAACGCGCACTGTGGAAGCACTTAAGTTGATCGCAGGCGGCGACCTGACCGTCAAGGTTGAAAAGAACAGCGACGATGAATTTGGTCAACTCGCCGATGCCGTCAACCAGATGACTACCGACCTGCACGATGTGGTCGGCCATGTCACGAGCACCAGCAACGAACTCGGCGGCATGTCAGAATCCCTGTCTCACGCGGTAGCAACCATCGCCGAAGGTAATCGTTTCACCTCGGAACAAACCACGTCAATGGCAGCAGCGACCGAGCAGATGAATGCAACCGTCAGCGAAATCTCCCAGACCACGTCTGAAGTTCACAATGCTTCCAAGCAAGCGCATCAGGCCGCCAACGAGGGTGGACAGGTCATCTCGCGGGCACTGCATGCGCTCAATGAAGTGTCCGAAGTGGTTAATGAAAATGTCGAACAGATGCAGGAATTGGGTCGCCGTTCAGAAAAAATCGATGTGGTTATCGACGTTATCAAGAGCGTAGCCGATCAAACTAACCTCCTCGCACTTAACGCCGCTATCGAAGCTGCCCGCGCCGGTGAAGCCGGCCGAGGCTTTGCCGTTGTCGCCGATGAGGTCAGAAGTTTGGCTGAAAAAACTGTCGGTGCCTCCAACGAAATCACCCAAATCGTCAATGAGATGCAGCAAGGCACTCAGCAAGCGATCGCATCAATAGAGAGCAGCCGCGAGCATGTTGAGCGCGGTAGTAAATTCGGCGCTGAGGCTGCTAATGCCGTTAGCGCTATCGAAGGACAGGTGGAAAGCACGTCCGACCGAACCCAGCAAATTGCGGTCGCAATTGAAGAACTGGCCAGCACCGTCAAAGAGATCGCCCAGAATATGGAGCAGGTATCTGGCGCGGTTAATCGCAGTTCGAGTGAATCTGGCGCCATCGTCGAAACGACCCAACAGGTAGCGCAACACGCGGTCAATCTAAAACAGGTCACCGCCCGCTTCCGAATCGGTTAACTAATAACAATACGCCAAGTCATTGCACTCATTGTCTGGTATGTGATGCATGACCGGAGAGGATTCCCCTGGATGATCGGCCCAGCCAGAATGAACCTCTAACTCTTTTTTATTTTTCAAAGCAGTGGAGATGTGAGGGGCCTTAATCAATTCAACAAAGTAATTGAGCAGCACAGGTCAATGGGACGCGGAGGGAGATCGCTAATACATATCCAATGCAAATTACATCAGTTGCGGTCCAGGCCAAGCAACACCAAGATCAGACCACCGCGCAGGGTCCGGAACGGTTTCGCTTGGCCTGAAACCCGGTGCTAAATAAGCCACGTTCGAGCACTGCATTTCTCGAATGTATTTATATCAATACATCGCTGGTTAATTCGATACGACCGGCTGCTTCCACTCCTTCTGCTTTTTCTCCTTGGGAGCATCGACTTCCGCTTTGCCACGAGCCTTGGCCGCAGCAAAATCAAATCCTTCAAGTCGTAACAACTCGGCTGCGAGTTCAGAGCGAATCAACGCCAATGTATCGCAATGGTCCTTTTGCTCTTTAGCCATACTTTGGCCTGACCTCATTTGAAGATCACTAAAGCAATCTAATGCTGCGTCCAGAGCGGCTGCGAGTCGGCTGGGATCACCCGGAATGAGATGAACAACGATTTTATTCTTGTATTTAGCTGGAAGACGTTGAATAGCTTCTAACGCTTTATCCATGTGAAAAATATCCCTATTTTGGCTGCTTTTCACATAGTTATAACATGCTATTAATACAGCCAACTACCCCTGTGCATACCTTGCTTTAAACCTGTCGCCAATTTATTGGTGGTAAATAATACCAAGCTATACGGGCTTGTATGGGTGGGTTGGCAGAAAAACCGACGCACCAAGAAGCCCTATGGCGATCAGGTCAAGAGTTAACGATCAAAACAGGTTCAATTTTTTAGGGAGGGGGAAGCTCCCCTTAATCAGCGGACATCTGGTAGGTCAACCAATGGGTCTTATCTGCCAGCCGGTCATACGCTGCACGGCCCCTGTAGTTGTCGTCAGCCGTGACCCAGCGAACAAAAGGCCAATTATGGGCTTGCGCTTCCTGTTTCAGGCGCAGGAATAACTCGTCAACCAAACCGCTACCCCGGCAAGCCGGATCGACAAACAGGTCATCCAGAAAACCCACCTTGGCTCCCCGCAGCGGCGATAGCATTTCGCGATAGTGCATCAGGCCAACGCCATTGCCCTCCTCGTCCCGGGCGATCAAGGCAAAAAAACGCTGCTCGGGAGAAAAAATCCAACTCCAGACCCGATCAAGAATCTGTTGATCCATCGGCATGCCATAAAAATCCGCGTAGCCGTAGTAGAGTTTCTGCCACGCCTCTCGATCGGCAGGCTGCAGTGCCGCTATTGAAAATGTCATATTCTAAACTCCTACACTCGTTGAGACCTTGTTGCGCTTATCAATTAAAAGCACTCTTGTAAGCTACGTTTCTGCACCCCTGCTGCATCAAAGTTGTCCGGTGTCAGCCAGCGTTGAAAAGCCGCTTTTTGTTGGGGCCACTCAGAATCCAGAATCGAGAACCAGGCGGTATCGCGGTTGCGGCCTTTATACATCGTCGCTTGTCGGAAGATCCCTTCAAAACTCAAGCCGAGTCGCAGTGCCGCTCGCTTCGATGCTTCGTTACAGTTATCACATTTCCACTCGTAGCGCCGATACCCCAGTTCATCGAACACCCGTTGCATCATCAGAAACATCACCTCGGTCGCCAACGGCGTTTGCTGCAACCGGGGAGAAAAGTGAATATGCCCCACCTCGATAACACCGACCCCCGGCTCAATCCGTAAATAGCTGGCGATGCCCACCGCTTCATCCGTTTTATTATCAACGATGGCGTAAAACAACGGATCTTCACCACAACAACTGGTCCGCAGCCACTGGTTAAACTCATCCAGCGTATCGAACGGCCCATAAGGCAGATAGGTCCAGTTTCTACTCTCATTATCAGCGGCGAATGCGCTATATAGCTGCGCGCCGTGGACTTCGGGGGACAGCGTCTCAACCCGGCAATACCGGCCCGTCATGGTGGTACGTAAAGGCCGAGTCCGAGCGACCCAGTGATCCAGCGCCAGACCCGTTGGCTGCCCTAGATCGTTTGTCTGAATATGAGTCTGAACATTAACCTGAGCATTAGGCGCTAAGTTGCTATCTACCATTTGTGACTCCATTCCTATCAAGATTTAGTCGGTGTCGTTTAAGTCAGGCTTATCACAAGGAACAAGCGCTCCAAGGCACTGGCTTGCCGAGGTTCTTTCTTTTGGAGGCATCGATTTTCCAAGGTACACGCGCTCCAAGGTACAGATGCCCCAACAAACTGTTGTTATGGTAGCCACAATTTGGTATTCCTTAAACATCCAGTTTTATTCATTTTTAAGGTACCAATTTTGAGCTTTGAAGATGATTTAGCCACGCTCAATATCAACGTTAATTCCGATGACGCTAAGCCGCTCTACCAGCAGTTAGCGGCACAGATTCGCAACCTGATCCACAGCCAGCGGCTGGCGTCGGGTGAACAGCTTCCCTCCAGTCGTAAACTGGCCTTGTTGCTCAGTATTTCCCGTACATCCGCACTCAATGTTTACAACCAACTGATTGCCGAAGGCTTGTTGGTCACGCGTCCCGGAGCGGGTATTTTTGTTACCACTCTCGGCAATTCCGCTGCGGACTACCCTACTGTCAGTATTACCCCTTCGGACTGTTCCGATAAAAAAGTTGCGATCGAGGCGATAAAAAACCGCGGTATTTTCGATGCGGGACCTGATGTCGAGCAATTTCCTTTTGCTGAATGGTCTCGTAGCCTGAGCAGGGTGTGGCGGCGCCCGGATCCTGCGTTGTTAAGAGAGTTTCACCTGGGTGGCTATCTGCCCTTACGGCAGGCGGTTACCCGGTACATCAAAGCGGTACGCGACGTGGAATGCCACCCAGACCAGGTGATTATCACCGCAGGCAACCGCGATGCGCTGGCACTCATCGCCAAGGCAATGCTGGCTGTCGGCGACAAAGTGTCATTGGAGAACCCGTGTTACCCCCCGCTACGGCATGGCCTAACAGCTCAAGGTGCGGACATACGTTACTCTCCGGTGGATATACAGGGCATGGCGGTTCCCGATGAGAAAGTGAAGCTGGCCTGGATGACACCGGCTCGTCAGTACCCCTTAGGGGTGACGATGTCCACCGAACGTCGATTAGATTGGTTAGAGTACAGTCGCCAGCATCAGTGCTGGTTGGTGGAAGACGACTACGATTCAGAGTTTCAATATCACAAAACCCCATTGGTGCCGCTTTTTAACCTGTCGACCCAGCTATACCCCCCGCAGCAGCAATCGGTGATATTGGTTGGCAGCTTTTCCAAATTGTTATTTCGTACCCTTCGCATTGGTTATCTGATCGTACCCAGAAACTTAATAACCTCATTCCAGAGCGCACAAGAGCACTTAGGCAGCCTGGCTTCGGTGCCGATACAGCCAGCACTGGCGGATTTTCTGGCGCATCGCCGGTTCGCCAGCCATCTACGCCGAATGCGTCGCTGCTACCAGCAACGACGTGATTTCCTCCATTCTGCGTTATCCAACAAATTGGGCGACCGGTTAACCAGCGAACTACCCGACTGTGGCATGAGTCTTCTCGCCCGCTTAACGTCCCATGACCCCGCAAGGGACGATATTTGGCTTGAACAGCAACTGCTCAAGCAAGGCATTAGTGCGCCGGCTTTATCAAAGCACTATCTGTCAACGGACGGAGTATTAGAAGGCAATGTATCAAAGGACTGTGCATCAAAGAACCATGAGACACAGGGTCAACAGGGGCTTCTTTTAGGTTTTAGTGGCGTGTCCGAAAGCAACCTTGAGCTGGGTGTCTCGCACCTAGAACGGCTACTCAAATAAATTTTATGGAACAGCTTTCTACCGCCTCAAAGCAGACCGTTGCTACTCGGGAATTCACATAACGATGGCGTAATACAACCAAACCAGACTATTTAGTTTCTAAATACCTTCATTTCAACTGCTCATTTCAGTTATCCATTCTCATCAGCTAGTCTAGATTTAATTACTAGAATAATACTGTCGAGCGAGGGTCAGGTTAATAGCTATCCATCTCATCGAGCCGTAGATACATTCAACAGCGAGGTACCAGATGAACGAAGTCTTTAAGAAACTCAACAACATCTCTCTCCCTGAAAATACCCCTGTCTATCAAAGTGGATCAACCACCGAAGATAAGATCAAACCCACAGATCCTGCTATCAGTGTGATGACCGATCTAAAAATAGTAAAAGCCATTACGGTCTCACCTCAGCTGGCCATTGATGATGCACTACAGCGTATGATCTCCGCAGAGGTGCGCATGTTATTGGTGGTCGACAACCATACGATGCTGGTAGGCGTCATCACCTCCCGTGATGTAATGGGAGAAAAGCCGGTGGTTTATGCCTCACAAGAGCGCTTGTCACGTGATCAGATCCTAGTTGCGAACATCATGACACCCCGCGAGCAGATCGAGGCGCTGACCTTTGAGGATGTTTGCAATGCTCAGGTGGGGGATATTGTTACCACGCTCCGTGATTCCTCCCGTCAGCACGCACTAGTGATGGAAAGTGACTCAAATGGGGGAGGCAGGGTCTGTGGTCTTTTTTCCATTACCCATATTGGCCGCCTTCTCGGTATCAAAATCCAACCAACGGGTATCGTACAAAGTTTTGCTGAGCTGGAATCGATACTGGTTCGTGATTAAAGCTTGGAGTTCTGTAAACAGGGGCGTTTCCCTGCTTCCGCTGCTGGGGTGGTGGCCTGTGTTTCTGTCGCTAATGATCCGGATGACAGGAACACAACGTTTTTGTCTGATTAGGCCGGCTTAATGGACTAATCATTAAGACTGTTGGTCTTACTGGCGAAGCATCTGGTTGCGGCGGTAAGGAAGGACTTAATTGGGCCTTCCCCAACAAGTGACTGTGGCTTCCCAGCAAGATAATTAAGCCATATTTACCTCCCAATTCTCACCGTTTTTAACCATCCTATTCATCACAATCGCCTTTCGAATCCAGACATCAATGCGGTCTGGCTCGGCAATGAGAAAGGCGGCACTCGCCCATCTGACACCTGTTTGATCTCTTCCGCTCGGGCTATCCCCCGGCTATCCCCCGGTAATCGCCCCAAGCTCTGCTGGAAAAATCAGCGAGCCCCTAGCCATTCTTCGGTGAGCAGTGACTACACTGAACTTCTCTGACGAGATGAAATGACGTTGTTCTCGTGGTGGTTGGGGCCCCTTAACAGGGCTTAGTCAGCAGACGTGAGGATACAGCATGAAAAATCCAATGATTGCCGATAACAAACCGGTCAAAGTGGAATTAAGCAAAGGCTTGGAGTACCACTTCTGCACCTGCGGGCGTTCCAAGAGCCAACCCTTTTGTGATGGCTCTCACGTAGGGAGCGGCTTCACCCCAAAGGTCATCGTATCGGAGGAGAATGGCGAGGCGTGGTTATGCGCCTGCAAACATACCGGCAACTCACCCTACTGTGATGGTACCCACAAGAGATTCACTGCAGCGCAAGTTGGCCTTGAGGGACCCGGGGTTGAGGCAGGCGGCAGTCAAATCCCCACCGCCAAGTCCACCCGCGAAGAACCCACCGTGGAACAGATCCACCAACTGGCACGCGAGGGCCTGAGCAAATCCGGCCACCATGGACCGATGACCGCGATGGGGGTTCCGCGTGTCGACTTGCCGCAGTGGGATGATATCCAGATCATGGCCGCGCAACTGCACCACCAGCCGCTTCTCGAAGACGTTGCGGTCAATACCGAGTTAATTATTGGCCCTGAGTGTAAGAAACCGCTTCGACTGGCGATGCCGTTGTTTGTTTCAGATATGAGTTTTGGGTCGTTATCAGAGGAAGCCAAAGTCGCACTGGCCCGCGGCGCCGAATTAGCAGGCACCGGCATCTGCTCGGGGGAAGGCGGCATGTTACCCGAAGAGCAACAGGCCAATAGCCGCTATTTCTACGAGCTGGCCAGCGCCAAATTTGGTTATCGCGAAGCCTTGCTTGAAAAAGTACAGGCGTTTCATTTTAAAGGCGGTCAGGGAGCTAAAACCGGCACCGGCGGCCATCTTCCGGGTGCCAAAAACACCGCAAAAATCGCCAGTGTTCGTTGCATCGAAGCCGGCACGGAAGCGATCTCCCCACCGACCTTTGAAGATATGCACAGCCCCCAAGACTTCAAACACTTTGCCGATCGGGTCCGCGAGATTAGTGGCGGTATTCCTATAGGTTTTAAACTAAGCGCCAATCATATTGAACGCGACATTGAGTTCGCGCTACGGGCCAGTGCCGATTACATTATTCTGGATGGCCGCGGCGGCGGAACAGGGGCCGCGCCTGCGTTATTTCGCGATCACATTAGTGTACCGACGATACCGGCACTGGCACGGGCCCGGCATTATCTGGATAAACGCGGTAAGAGTGGTCGGGTGACCCTGATCATCACCGGAGGTCTGCGTGTACCTAGCGATTATATTAAAGCGCTAGCGTTGGGCGCGGATGGCGTTGCGCTGGCCAACAGTGCGATGCAGGCGATCGGTTGCATCGCGGCTCGAATCTGCAACACCAACAACTGCCCGGCGGGTATTGCGACCCAGAAACCCGAGTTACGTGCACGGATGCAGGTCGATGTCGGCGCAGAACGCTTGTCCAACTTTCTCACCGCGTCAACCGAGTTAATCGAGGTGATGGCGCGCGCCTGTGGCCACTCCCACGTTAATCAATTTAGCAAAGAAGACCTCGCCAGCTGGCATTATGAGGTCGCCAGAATGGCCGGTATCGAGTACTCCGGGTACGATGCCCGCCGTTAATAACGGCCTTCTGCGTGTGTGGAAGGAGGGGCGGGCATGGAAGTAAGCCCCTTTAACTAACCAAGAGACCGTATCCCCTGCCCTACAGTGGCTATCCCTACCCCTACTATCCCTACTATCCCTACCCCAACGTCTTAGATCGCCTGATCCCAATAGGGATTATCGCCAAACCGTTCGGCCATAAAATCGATCAGCAACCTTGCCCGCTGTGGCAGATAACGTGTTTGCGAATACACCGCATAGGCGCTGGAATCGGGTACCGAGCAATCGGCAAGGACCGTCACCAGCTCGCCCGAGGCTAATTCCTGCCACGCTAAAAAAGTTGGCAACATGGCGATGCCGTGTCCTGCGAGGGCCATGTTTTTAAGGAAATCGCCGTTATTGGCGATCATTTTACTCGGCAGTGTCAACGCGTTTTCATCACCCTCGGCAGTGGTGATGCGCCAAAGAGAGGTGCTGGAACCGGCGTACTTGAGAATATCGTGCTGCTTTAGATCCCCCGGTAACCGCGGTGTGCCCTGTCGCTTGAGATAGTCAGGACTGGCGACCAGAACAAAGCGTACCAGCGAGATTCTGCGGGCCTGAATACTGGAGTCTTTCAAGTCGGCAATACGAAAGGCAAGATCAAACCCCTCCTCGACAATGTCGACCTGACGATCGGAAAAATCGATCTGAATAGCCAGCTGGGGATGTTGTTTGGCAAACAGGTCGATGGCGGGGCTCAGATGCATCAAGCCAAAAGAGAGGGGCACAGCAACCCGTAAGGTACCGGACAGCGCCGTATTCGCTTCAGCAGTCTCCGCATTCATCTCGGTGACGTCGTCCAGCACCTTGAGCGCCCGTTCATAATAACCGCGACCGGCTTCGGTAAAACTGGAGGTGCGGGTCGTGCGGTTGATTAAGCGCGTGCCCAATCGGGCTTCCAGTTCGCTTAAGCGCCGACTGACAGCCGACTTGGCAACACCCAACTGCTCGGCCGCCCGGCTGATACCTCCGGCCTCCACCACCCGGATGAAAACCTGCATATCCTCCAATTGCCCCATAACCACCTCCTTTTTTTGTTCTAAATATAAGAACAATAATTTGACAATATCGCTGTTTGTTCCTTATCGGTCAACACGTATTCTAGACTCATATTCACAAGCCAATTCACAAGCCAACAATCCGGTGCCAAGACTTCCCGGCCTCAAAGAATTTGGAGATACGCTATGACCACTGACAGCACCATCAATAGCAGCAACAATCACACAAACAGCCATCAACAAACGTCTTCGACGAAGACCCGGGAACTTAGTTTTACCACCTCAGGTCAACGGGCCTCCGATGGCGATGGAGTCAAATTAACTCGCGTGATAGGCAGCCCTGAGCTCAATATATTAGACCCCTTCCTATTGTTGGATGCCTTTGAATCCGATCAGCCCGAGGACTACATCGGCGGATTTCCCAGCCACCCCCATCGTGGCTTTGAAACCGTGACTTATCTACTGGCCGGACGAATGCGCCACAAAGACAGCGCGGGTCACGAAGGGGTTATAGAACCGGGCGGTGTGCAGTGGATGACGGCCGGTAAAGGTATTGTCCACTCCGAAATGCCGGAGCAGGAAAACGGTCTGTTGATGGGCTTCCAGTTATGGGTGAACTTGCCCCGCAGCGCTAAGATGAGCCAACCCGCCTATCAGGAGTTTCCCGCCAGCCAGACAGCCGTGGAGCAATGGGATAGCGGCACCCAGATTCGTGTCATTGCAGGGCGCACCCGTCAAGGCACCGAAGGACCGGTAAAGAACCCTCACGTCAGCCCCACCTACATGGATATCCAGTTACAGGCCGGAGATCACTTCGAGCAGCATTTGCCGGTCGACCACAACGCCTTTCTTTACGTCGTTGATGGCAAAGTTGAGATCGGAGATGGCAACAGCAGAGTGGGCCCGCGCACGCTGGCGGTGTTAACCGAGGGTGATCGGATAACAGTCCGTGGCCGTGAAACCAGCCGATTTCTGCTGGTCGCCGGTCAGCCACTTAACGAACCCGTCGCCCGCGGTGGCCCCTTTGTGATGAACACCAAAGCTGAGGTGATGCAGGCTTACAGCGACTTTCAAAACGGTCAATTTTAAGGGTGACTAATTTTAAAAGCGGTTAATTTAACAAGCCGCTATTTTCAAAACAGCCAATTTTACAACTCCAGTTTTACAACACCAATTTTTAGGAGTGGCCCGCATGGGATTATTAGTAGACGGTCAATGGCACAACGATTGGTACGACACCAAATCGACTAACGGACGGTTCGAGCGCAAGGCGCCAAGCTTTCGCCACTGGATAACCCACGACGGCTCTGCTGGCCCGACCGGAGATAGCGGCTTTAAAGCCGAAGCCGGACGTTATCACCTGTACGTGTCGATGGCTTGTCCCTGGGCCCACCGGACCCTCATCTTCAGGTCCCTGAAAGGGTTACAAGCAATGATCACCGTTTCGGTGGTTAATGCTTTTATGGGAGACGACGGCTGGAGTTTCGACCCCGGTGACGATGTGATCGCCGACACGGTCAATAACAAGACTCATCTGCACCAGCTATATACCCTGGCGCAGGCCGATTACACCGGTCGGGTCACCGTGCCGATACTCTGGGATAAAAAACTGAACACCATCGTCAGTAATGAGTCGTCAGAGATCATACGGATGCTGAACAGCGCCTTCGATTCGATCGGTGCCAAGCCCGGTGACTATTACCCGCAAGCCCTGCGGGCAGAGATCGACCCGCTCAATGATGATATCTATCCACGGATCAACAACGGGGTTTACCGGGCTGGATTTGCCACCACCCAGGAAGCCTATGATGAAGCGGTTACCGACCTGTTCGATGCGCTCGACAGTCTGGAACAACGGCTGGCCAGCCAGCGATATTTAACCGGCAGCCAGGTGACAGAAGCCGACTGGCGGCTGTTTACCACCTTGGTACGTTTTGATGCCGTCTATGTGGGGCACTTCAAGTGTAATAAACGCCGTATCGTCGATTATCCCAATCTCTGGGGCTATCTGCGCGATCTTTACCAGATACCCGGCATTGCCGAGACGGTGAAGTTAGATAACATCAAGGCGCACTATTACGGCAGTCACGACACCATCAACCCAACCCGTATCGTACCGACCGGCCCGGATATCAACTTTATGCTCCCCCACAATCGTAGCCCGCTCGATTCCTGAGCTCCGGTCGCCGTTAGAGCGGGCCGAAAGATATCGAACAGAACACGGGGCAGCACAGGGAACAGAACAGCGGGATCGGTTACTGCGGAAAGAAATCGATAGGCACCCGAGTGGTAACCGTGGGTGACTTGGCGATGGCACCAAAATCGATTGCTGCGATCAACCGCAGCAACCCGCTCTCCAAAGAGGAAGAGGCCAGTTCGCTGTCGATGATCAGACTACGGCTGACTCGCCCGGAAGGGGTGATGGTGACACTAACCACCACCTTGCCCTGTAAGCCCGGCGCCGCTATCAGTTCGCGGTTGTAGAGTTTGTAGATGGTATGTTTATGCCGATTGAGCACCCCCTGAATCTGCTCCTCGCTACGCCGGTTACTGACCTTGTTGTATTTTGCCGCTGAAAGTCCCGCCACTATCGGTGCACCCGCCACACGTTGTGGTCCGGTTCCGGTTCCCGCTTCGCCACCAGCCGCCATAGATGACGATTCGGGGGTCAGCAACCGCTGCTGTAACGCAGCCAGCGTGAGCAAATTCGCCGAATCGGTGAGGCCACTATCGGACGTCACCCCGGCGGTCAGAGCATCAGAAGATGTTACGGTTTTATCATCAAAAACGGCAGAACTGAGGTTGGTTTCAGATCGGCTGACTTCCGATTCGGCGATCGGTATCTGACTCAACTTGGCCAGCGTCTCGTTGAATGCCAGCAAACCGGTCTGTTCCACCTTTTTGCGCGCAGGCTTTACCGTTGTCGGTTTTGGACGAACATCCGCTCTGTTTTGAGGATCAGAAGTTGGAAGATTAGAAGCGGGCACGGCAGGAGGTTGGGGCTTCTCAACCGTACGCGCAATTGTATTCGTTTTCGTTTTAGCTGTAGATTTTGCGGGGACCTTTACTGGCACCTGGACGGGCTGCGTTACTAATTTAGATATTGGTTTCGATGCTACTTTCGGTATTGGTGTTGGTGCGGTTACGACGGCAGGCTCTGCTGTATTTTTTGGCGGGGATATAGCAGCTGTGGTGGGGTTACCAAGCGGCGTTTGTTGACGCATAAACGGGCTTCTCACACCCGCGATAATTTGAACGACACGTCGCGGCATATCAAGCGCGGTCTCCAGCGGTAACGGCAGTTTTATCAATGGTACGATCACACCCGCCAGCAACAACAGAGCCAGCGTAAACACCAACAATTGATGGAACAGGCGGTCTTCTTTTTCACCCCCCGCACCAACAGTAATGGACCCTTGCAGTGATACCATCAGCGCTTATCCCTGCTGTGGCTCATGCTGCTTAATTAACGATTTAGTACATCGATACGGCCAATACTGGCAATACATCCGATCTACCAAGCCACCTCTTCTGTCGCTCACAATGTTCCTCCCGATCGTTGAGCTACCGATTTTTGTACCACCGACAGCGAAATCTGTTGGTAGCCAGCTTGCTGGCAGCTCAACATCACTTTTTTTATCACCCGAAACGGTATCGACAAGTCAGCCATGATTGTGACTTCGCGACGGGGCAGGATTTCACCCGCGGTACTTGCCTGGGTGTTCGCTGCTGTTGTTGACTCGCTACTCTCTCCTCTTGATGACCCAGAACGCTCTCCCCTTGCAACCCCAAGCTCAGCCGCCAACGCTTGCACCAGCGCCGGTATCGCGCTGTCAGCTGATGCTTGCACCGCCGCCAGCGTATCAACCATCTGACCCTCCAATAACAGCTGCCGCGTCGTGATCGTCACCACCAGCGCAGGTTGAGGCGGCTGTTGTGCCACCGATTCGGGTAAACGGATCTGCTGATCGGCCGCGCTAAGGGCGGTACTGGAGGAGTGCGCTAAAAAGAAAAACACCAGGATGGTAAACACATCCATCAGCGCGACCAGATTCAGCGGCGTTGTTAGACCGCTGCGCCTGTGCCGTCGCAGGCGTACCTGTTCAGCTAGGGTCAGGTTCACGGTGAACCCTTCCCTGCTGCGCTGCGGGTTGAGACTTCACCCAGCGTCAGATCCGGAAACAGCGGCTGTTGCTGGGCGGACGCAGACGCCGCGACTGGCTCAGACCCTAGAGTGCTCGATTGAAGGCGAACCAAGTCGACAACCCGAATCAACACCTCGTAGCTCACTTGTGATTCCAGCAAAACTGTCGCCGCAGTACTTTGCGGGTAGCGCTGCTTAAGCTCGAGCAACTGCTGGGCCAACAACTGCCACGCCTTCTCCCCCTGCGCTCGATCAATCAGCAACGGCTGTTGTCGTTGTTGGTGATCAAGTTCAATCACCGTCGAGCGAACCACCAGCTGCAACCCTAGTGGATCGCTGACATCGGCGGCTTGAGACTCACCCTGTGCAACCTGCAGATCGATAATCGCCAGTTGCGACAGTACCGTCGAGATCAGCAAGAAAGGGATCAGAATCACCATCAGGCTAAGAAATGCGGTCACATCTACCGACTCAGCATCACGCCTCAGACGACTGTGATATCTAGCTATCATGGCTGATATCCAAGCTCTTCAGCTCAACGTCCAGCATTTTAGGCAGTTTGATCGACGCCATCTGCAAGCCGTCTAACACCTGCGTCACCTTGGTTTGCATATAGGCGTGGACCAGCAACATCGGAATCGCAACCATCAAACCAAAAGCCGTCGTATTCATCGCCAGCGAGATACTGGCCGACAACACCTGCGCCCGGTCACCCGAGCCCACATCGGACAGCGTCGAGAACGCCTCAGTCAAACCCATGATGGTTCCCAAAAGTCCCAACAGCGTAGCCACATTGGCAAAGGTCGCTAGGTAATGCGTGCGCTTCTCCAGTCGAGGAAGAAATTCTAGCGCCCCCTCCTCCATTGCCCGCTGTACTGCATCCTTGCTGCTGGGTGACTGTGCGCACTGCAAGCCATAACCTAATACCTGGCTCATCACCGAGTTCGAACCCAGCACCAACTCCCAGGCTCGCTCAACATGCCCCTGCTCCACCAGCGGCACCACCTGTTTCCAAACTTTACGGTTACGGTTCTCGGCCACCGATAGATAGATATAACGCTCGATCGCAATAGCGACCCCCAGCGCTAGGATGAATGCAATCGGGTACATAAACAGGCCGCCGGACTGAAAGAAGCCCAATACTGCGTAGAGTTTGTCCATACAATCTCCCTCTGATTGGCGGCACAGCGTTAGTTAGGTCCCAATATAGGTTCCAACAACAGCAACGAGCCCGGCAAATAAGTGTTGATTCCATCCGAAACTGATAACTACGATGCCGACAACTACCAGGAGTCTTCGGCGGGAACGCCATCGTGATAAACCTCCAACTCTTTGAGAAACAGGTCCCGCTCCAACGGTACCGGCTGCTCAGCAGCAGGCGCCGCGAAAGGATCACTACCCAGCGGTGACCCCAACTGTTTCCAGGGCGCGATAAACAGGGTCTTGGGCAAGGCCTTGTTGCCCCGAATCGCTATTGGTTGCTGCTCCAGCGAGTTGCTGTTTGCTTGCGCCTGCTGACGACCGGCTGACGCCTGATCTTCCTGCCCCTGCGCCAAAGGGACGCAATTCAACAACAACGCTAAAAACAGCACCACAAACAGCAAGCTGGACGCTGCATAGCGCATGGATAAAGACCTCATAGCTGCATACCGCATGGCCTATCCCTCATGACTGCATACCTCATAGCTGCATACCTCATAGCCTATCCCTCATAGACAATTCCGCCTCATCGTTGTAACCCCTCAAGCCATCGATTTACCTGCGGATCGGCCACCACCGAGAGGCGTTGAAAGGCACCGTAATGATTCATCGCACACTCGGTCACCTGCAGATAAAGCTCACACAGGATGCCAAGATTCAGGTGTGCCAAGGGGTAATCCGGCTTGACCTCCAAAGCGCGCTGATAAGCCATCCTAGCCCGAGACAGATACCCCGCTTGGCGAAGTTGAATACCAAGCTGAGTGTAGGCGATGGATTTGCCAGCATCCAACTCAGGCAACCACTGCAACAACTCATTGACGCCGTCAAAGTCGCCACGCTGCGCGGCATCACCGATGTATTCGAGCAATTGATCAGGGTAATGTCCCTGCTGTGCACTTTTCGCTAACAACGCCTCAGCTTCAGCAAACTGCTGCTGCGCAATTTGCTCCGACATCTCTCTGAACGGCTTGGGCAGAGGTTTGGGTAGCGACTGGGCTCGCAGCTCGGGTCGACCACCTGCCGCACAACCATGCCAGCGGCTAACCTCAACACAAAGGGAAGGTTCAACCTGCTCGGACCGCCACCAGGGGTCGCTACGCTCGGGTTTGGCATACTGCTGCGGGTTCAGCGAAGTCAAGGCTGCCAAACTCAGTTGTGTCCAGTTATCAAGCGGCTCAGCCGGTGTACGACGCATTTGGGCCTGATACAACAGTATCGATTTCTGCTTGAAAGGCTCCGCCTGTGACGCCAGCAGCCGGTTGTAATGATCGGTCTCTTCGCGGTTAAGCCCTGCGGGCCGTTCAGAGTCGAGCAGCGAACGATAAAACTGATGATAGATCGCCGCCTCGCGGTAACGCACAGCGTTACTGACCGAAGCAACACGGTAGGTGGATGCTGACGCTAACGCTGCCAACGCCTGCTCCATCGCCGACAGTTTTTTAGTCAGACTCTGCTGCAGTGGTTCAACCAGCTCAATCTGCTCAAAATTAAGCCGCGGCGGGTCAGCCAGCTGTAATGTCGCGTTGGCAGCAACCACTGTGCTGGTCGCATCGCCATCAACCCGGTCTGCCTTTACGATCCGGTTTAACCAGCGCCGCTGGGCAGTCAAATCACCCCGATCGTAAGACAGGTTGGCCAACTGCAACATCGCCTGGGTTGCTTCACCCACCGGCTTCGGAAAACGTTCCACATAAGCCTCAAGGACAGTTATGGCTCCGGCCACCTGACCCGCATTTAAGAACAACTCAGCCGATCGTAGCAAGGCCTGAGGACGCAGGTCCGGCTGTCCCTGTTCCCCTCCCCCCTGCTTAGCTAGTCCCAGCCGCTGATACTCCGTGGCCGCCTCGGCGTAGCGAGCGCTACGATGATAAGCAAAGGCCAGCTTTTTGGTGACTGACAACTGCCGCTGCGGGTCCAGACTTGGTGGCGGGTGCGCCAGTTGTAATCGTTCCAGCACCCGAACCGCGTCACTCCACTCTTCCAGTCCGAGCAACAGCGTCGCCGCTTGCAGTTGCGCATCGATCGGCATCATCGAGTCGAACTCCTCTTGATTCGAGCTGACCTCCCCTTGCTTCGCACTGGTCTCCTCTTTATTCGTACTGGTCAAATGTGGCACAGCAGCTACCTTCAGGAACAACGTTGCCGCTAGCCGTTGATCTCCACGTTGAAGGGCTGTTTGGGCCTGGCGGTAAAGTGAAAGGGCAATCCCCTGCTGCAACACCAGATACTGCGAGCGATCGATTTTCGCGTTGGTCAAAGCCTGACGATACCCTTGCTCGGCTAGCCCAAATTCACCCCGCTCGTATTGAGCCTGCGCCCACAAAACCCGGTCGGCTTGCTGCAGCTTTGGCGGCAACGCCTTGTCTTGAAAATCGTTATCCTGTAAACCCTTATCCTGTAAATCCTCTCCCTGAAAATCCTTGTCCTGTAAAGCGTTGCGCTGCTGCTTAAGGTTTTCGCTCAGCGCCACTACTGCATCGGCCTCCCCCTGTTGCAACAATTCATAACCGGTCTGGGTCCATACCGCAGCGGCGTCTTGATGTTGAGGAAAGGACATAACAAATCGGATCCGGCTCCTGTTCAGGCGTTCACTCATTTCTACATTAAGCCCTACGTTAGCGTGCGTGGCTTCAGCAGCACTTCGGTTCGTCTCGCCTTCTCTGTTTCCTTCTATCTCGGCTAAACGCTGGTACGCCTGCAAAGCCGACCGCCCGGCCTTAGCAGCCAAATCGAGATCGCCTCGGTCATATGCAACCCGCTCATACTCATTTACAGCGCCTTGGTAATCACCGCGTTGATACAGCAATTCGGCCAGTTGATAGTTGATCTCTGGCCCCTCTTCGGCCTCTCCAAACTGAGCTAGATATTGACGGTACCAACGCTCCGCCTGCTGATACACCTCCACCTCGTCGCTAGCCAAGGCACGACGATGGTGATAACCGGACAACTGCACCAACTCAAGCTGCAGCGCCTCCACCAGCTCCGCTGGCGGGTTGGCAGAGTGGCTGACCCAGTAGTCTTGATCCCAACGGTAGTGGCGGGCAAAGTCAGCGCGCGCCTGCCACAACGGTTGCGACGATCCCGCTTGCTGGTAAAGATCGATCGCTTTGATATAAGCCGTCGGTGCCATCGGCCCATCCGGATCGCGTGCCACCAACGCCAACCAGGTACGGGCTGCATCGGCCAGCAATTCATTGCGTTGGTAGAGCGCCGCAAGATCGGCATAGAGCAGCACCTGGTAATTACGCTCGCCCCGCTGATCGAAGAACTCAACAATTGAATCGGGTCCGGCCAGATAGGAAAAGCTCAGACTCAGCCCACGAAAAATGTCGGCAACTTGTTCCTGCTCAGTCCGGGAAAGCCCGGCAAGCGCGACACGGGGATCTGCTCGCGGATCAGCCGCTTGTTGCGTATCAATCACCCGAATCAACTGACGGTCCAGTATCTGGGTAAATGGCAGCAGCGCACTTTGGTAACGCTGCTGCTTAAACAAACTCCACCCCAACTTATACTGAGCCTGCTGATAGAGTTGCACCGAGTCACCCAACGCGACCACGTCGGCGTAACCTTTCTCAGCCTGTACAAAGTCCCGCTCTGCAAAAAAAATCTCCGCCCGTCGAAACTGAGTATCCGCATAGATCCTATTGCCGTCGTTCCGGTTTTCAGTAGCTGGGTATTGGGTGGTTAAAAGTTCGAGCGTTATCAGTGCCTGCGACGCTTGGCCATTGTTCTGCTGCGCCCTGGCAAGTTGATAAAGAATTTCGTCGTTGGCAGGGTTTTGTGGATCACTACTCAGTAAACCTTGGTAGATCGCTATCGGTTCGTCAAAACGATGGTTCGTTGTCTCGGTTGCAGTGCCTATTAACCCTGCTCCTTTTGGCGCGCCTTGACTAAAAACGATGGGATCTATGGCAGTATCAATAGCTGCCGCTTCACCGACATCGACCATCAGATCAGCCATTCGACGCAGTATCTCCGGCCTGTCCGCTGAGTCAGGGTAGCGTGCTAAAAAGTCACGATAGCCCGCAATCGCTTTGTGGCTGGTATCATCAATACCCTCTGAATCAGCCGCTGTATAAACCGCCTGAGTGGCGCTTAATGGCAGATCGGCAAGCGTCTGTGATGCCGTCGAACCTCCATCTGTATGACGCGCCGGAGCCCCTGTACAGCCGGCCATAACAAAAATTCCGATGATAAGCACAGCAACAGTCCCTAGCCTCAAACGATCCCTCAGACGTTCCTTAAAACGTAAGCGCGAGGGATTCGGATCGAAGTTAATGCGCATTGGCTGAGTCATAACTTTTGGCCAATTCAAGCCGGGCCTGTCTGAGGTTATGTTGCAGTTGATCATGACTTCGCTGGAGTTCCTCCAGCGCCAAGTTGCGTGCGTGCTGTTCGTAGTGTTCAACAGCAACGACAGTACGGTCCCGCAGCAGCACAATCCGCTGCCGTAACGATGCGATATGTTCATCCAGCTGGCCGCCCGGACGAGACCCAAGCTTGGCACGACTGACGATACGCCGTATTCGTATGCGGGTTTCACTCAACGCCGTAACCAGCTCGGCCAGTGAAGGACTCAACGGCTGGGGTTGGCTGAGGGGTTGGGGGTTGGCCGGGGCAACCGCTAGCGCTGATAGTTCAGGCACGCTGTTGTTGTGAGCCCGCCATTTGCCTGTCGGATTGCGATGCCAATCACCCCGATTAGGAATGATGATTGAGCCACCTCCGGGGAGATTGAAGGCGTAAGAATCGGGAAGTTCCTGCGATGACTCCGGCAAAGCGATAACTTCCGAATCGGGAAAGTCCCCCGGATAGCCAGTCGGTAAACCCAAAAAACGGTTCCTGATTGACAGGCCGCTACCAACCAGCGGATTAACCGGCACGGCTTGTGATCTGCCGACGCTCGCACCGGGGATAGCTGCCGTACCTGGTGTCGAGCGGGTCCGATACTCCTCCGTCACCACCTCATCAGCGATTCGATCAGAGCCGGGTCGGGTTAACCGAGCCAGCGCATCGACACTTCTGAGCCCTTCGTCCAGATTATCGATCATCGCACGCAAGTCACTGCGCCCGCGCGCCGTCTGCTGAAAAATACGACTGGCCAATAACGACCCCATCCGCTGGGAGGATGTTGGTTCAGACAATCCAGGTTCAGACAATCCAGGTTCAGACAATCTAGATGCAGAAGCTCCAAGGGCAGATAAACCGGGCTTAGGGAGTCCAGAGTCGGATGTTCCGGACACCGCCGTTACTGTCGTCTTTACGGGTTCGGCAGCCAACAGTTCACCGAGGTTATGCCCCTGCTGCAGCGATGCTGTCGCTTGATCAATTGAATCCAACTCACGGGAGAAAGCGGTAACGGCGGCTTCATAGTCCTTCACCGCCGAAGCCGGAGCCGACTGTTGGTATAACGATGGCACCGCCAGCAACGACTGCTGCACCGCAGGATCTGACAACGCCCTTTTACGTAGCTCCATCCAAGGTGCTAACGCCTGTTTGGTTTGGCCCTGCTGCTGCGCAATCCAACCGCTCGCCAATAGCGCCTTGTTTGACGAGGGACCACGCAGGCGGACACGTTGCAGATACTTCCGAGCTTGCGGCAAGTCACCCTGACGTGCCAGCGTATATCCGATGGTGACACTGGCTTTATCCCTTAAGGCCAGTAACTCTTCCGATTCCGCGGGCAGATCGACCACGCGCTTGAGCGATACCAACGCATCGGTATCCCGCCCTGCCAGCATCAGCGCGATACCTCGGTTGTAGTAGCCATAACCACGCAATGACTTCGCCCCTCTCCAGCTCTCGAGGGCCTGAGCCGCCTGTTGATGTTGCCCTAACGCGATCAGCACATGTGACTGGAGTAATTGATGGTCACCGCGAATATCGTCAGGCACCGATCCTTGAATGTTATCGAGCACCGCCTTGGCCGACGACGGATTGCGCTGCTGGTAAAAGCTGCGAGCCAGTTCATACCAGGCACGGTTTCTGAGCTGTGGGTCGATACGCTCGTCGAGCAGGGCTCGAAATTCACTATCGGCCTCCCCTCGCAACCCGTAACCCAGTTTGAGTCGGGTCAGCAGAACTTCACTTTCAGCAGAGGAGTCCGTTAGCAGGCCCTCCTCGTGCGCCAACTGCAGCTGGGGGATCGCCGAGAGATAGTCGTTGAGTTGCGATCGGTACAGCGCTTCACCTGAGAGCAACTGTTGCAGTCGCGTTGGGCCGGGCGCCTCATCTGCCCTTGCCTGCATAGATGAACCCGGCATAGAGCCATTCAGCATAGAGCCGCCAAATACAGAACCGCCAAGCATGGCGACCAACAGATGGCATCGCCATCCCGATTTACGTAGCAGCGTCAGCATGACCGCGTTACCACTGATAGATATTTAGCAGTGGCACATCTGAGAACAGGGCAGGTTCTACCCTCAGCTCTATATAACGTGCGGTTTGCTGCTTATCAACTGGCTGCCGGATCGCCCGTTGGAATGTGTCGCCCTCGGCAGTCCTTCCGGATATAGAAACCGTTAACTGATGCGCTCCCTGTTTGAGCCTGCCCATGTAGGGCCGATGCGTTCCGCCCTTGGCCAAAGCCGCGTTCTCGGCATCGCTGTAGCGGTGCAGCGCAAGCACCACGCCATCGAGCATGATGCTTATTTCAGCGAGTTTAAAATCCGGTTGCGGTAGCACCGATAACAACATCACCAACTGCTGCGCCGAGGGGTATAGCATCTCCTCCTCCAGCAACCGCAGTTCACGATTGATCGCCAGAACCTCCTTTTTCAGAGTCCGAACCTGTAGATCCAACGTTGAGTAGTCGGTCCGCGAAACGGATGGCGCATCATCCGCCAAGGCTGAACGGAAGAAAAAACTAACGAGGCAACAGAGCAGCAGCATAGGCAGCAATCGTAGCCAAGACAGGCTGCGCGCTGGTTTGGATTCGGTACAGAAAGCCGATACGGCTCTGTCCACGGGCCACTCTCCCTCAGGAGTTGCAGAGCGCTCGATATCCACTACGAGTGATAAAGGGTATGAGTCGATCGCGCGACAACGGTTGCGTTAACGTCGGTCGCAGTACTATCAGAGATGAAGAGTCTGCTTTCGGTTTCTAATCGACCAACTACCCGACTCAGCAACCTTCTGAGACTCTATTATCTTAGAAGAGAGAGTGTTGTTTTTCTAATCACAGAACCGCTTTATGGGTAATCCATTCGAAGAACAGTAGGATGAAAA
The DNA here is from genome assembly GCA_036961355.1 of Motiliproteus sp. GTDB lineage: Bacteria > Pseudomonadota > Gammaproteobacteria > Pseudomonadales > Balneatricaceae > Motiliproteus. Next base: position 17,476 of record JBALVL010000012.1, on the reverse strand, counting down.
AGTAGAATGTATTCGAAATCTACTCGCTGCAGATTCCGTACAAAAACTTCAAATTAGCCAAACATCTTAAAATACAGCCTTAACTCTGTCGTTGATCGGCGTTAATCACCCGATCACGGCCGCTGTTTTTGGCAACATAAAGCGCCTCATCGGCACTTTTCAGTGCGATATCCAGATTATCAACAAGCGTTGAAACACCAACACTGACGGTTATTCCAAAAGAGTCCTGCTCCGTGTCAAAAGATAACAACTTCACCTGCTCCCGAATCCGTTCAGCAATCACGGTCGCTTGTTGATCACTGGTGTGCGAGAAAACGATGGCAAACTCTTCACCACCGAGCCGACAGGTCAGGTCGGTTTCGCGGGCGACCCCTCCAATCAGATTCGCTAATGATATAAGGACCCGATCACCGACATCGTGGCCATAACTGTCATTAACCCGTTTAAAATGATCGATATCGAGCATGATTACAGCCAGCGAAAATCGATGGCGCTGAGCCGAGGCGATCAATCGCTTGGCCTGATCCCATAAAAACCGTCGATTGGGCAACCCCGTCAGTGCATCTCGAGTTGCCAATAACTCCAGTTTCTGGTGTTGTTCCAGTAACCGGTTGTGACCCGCAACTAAACGCCGACCGACACCAACACTCATCACCACAAGAAAGAAAACCGAGAACCCCGCAATGTTCCGCTGCATTCTCCAATTTTTGAGGACGCTATCAACCGACAACGAGGCAACTATATAGATGGATGATTGTTCAAACTGTTGGTACCCCACAAGCCGTAGTCCTTGATTGCCAATGGACAGGGTTTCTAGGTTGCCGGAACCTTTCAGTTCCAGCCAAGGGGAGTCAGAAACTGCGGACGAGATGAAACGTTCACCCGTCTCATGGGTGTTTGACCAGATTACCTGGCTATCCGCCTTCAAAATACCCAGATCAAAGCCCGTAGAAGGGATAGATTGCAGATACCTTGGGGCAAGAACCTCAGGCTCGATGCTGATAGCGACGACGCCTGTTAACTCTCCTTGGGGGGAGCGTAAAGGCAGGCTAGCTAGGATAATCCACTGATCATCCAACTTAGAGCGGATCGGCTGAGAAATATACAGACCGCTCTCTGGGTGATCGACGTGGTGCTGGACATATTCACGATCCGCCACCGACGGCCGGGGTTGATCACGATTCCATTGGGTGATGTCGCCTTGAGGCGATACGATAAAGAACGTTCGGATGAAAGGTTTGCGCTCCAACAAGTCGGTCGCCAGGGCGTTGATAGTCTGTTGCTGTTGCTTGGGAGTTGCTTCGGGTGCAAGTAGAAGTGCTGCGCTTCGGGTTCCGTAGAGTTGGTCAGCTAATTCATCAACAGTTCTGCGCACATTTGCCCCCATCAACTCAGCAACATACGTCGCATTCGCCCTAGCAAGATTGAGATCTTTAGTGCGCTCATTCCATAACAGCAGCAATAGAAGAACAATTATCACACTGGTACCCAATGTGAGAATAACAGTGCCGGGAACCGCAAAGATCTTACGCAAAGAAGCCACCTACTTAGCATTCAGATGAACAGGTAAAATAGCCTGTGAGTTATTAGAAACGAAGTCATCTGGGTGAACTTGCTGACAACCGTCATCAATCCGATTGTTTATACATTCGCAGAAGCACCGGTTTCATCGATGCTGTTGCTCTCGCATCTGGGTCGCTGTTTCCAGCTTACGGATCAGTTCTTGGTTAGGGTTCGACAGCTATGTCGAATCATCGGCGTAGACTCCACCAGAACGATACCCTTCTGTCCGCTTCACCACTCAGCGCGGCAAGATGAGTTCCATCCACCGCATCCGTCAGATCAGTACGTTGTAATATCCGTTGGTAGATCTGCTACTTTAAGCACCTCTGCACAGGCCGCACTTACCGAGCCAAACCTTAACTATATCGGTCGATACCGCATTTACGCGACTGCTCTCATGCCAACCCTATATTGCAAACCAGTCTAGCAGTCGATCAGCCAACAAATACCCGTTTAACCAAGGATCATCTCTAAGCGGGCTCTACGATCTAGCCGATTGAAAAATACTGCCTCGATGTGCTTGTTTTTTCAGCACACTGCTTCACCATACGGCATCGCAACCAATTGCCAAAAGAGCGGTCATAACCACAACCGCAAGAACCTGAATCAAAACAACAATCCGAACTAAACAACCAGCCTGAAACCTACGATAGCCATGGAGCTTGTAACAAAGCGATGAGCACACTGACTCAACTACAGAGCCTGCAACAGTGGCTTGAATCCCAAATCATCGGCCAGAAAGTTTTGGTCGAACGCCTACTGATCGCACTGCTGGCCGACGGCCACCTGCTGGTAGAAGGCGCGCCGGGGCTGGCTAAAACCCGCGCCATCAAAGCATTATCGCAGGGCATCGAGGGGGATTTCCACCGCATTCAATTCACCCCCGACCTGTTACCCGCCGACGTCACCGGCAGCGATATCTACCGTCCCGAAGACGGCACATTTACCTTTCAGCCCGGCCCCATTTTCCATAATTTGGTGTTGGCCGATGAGATCAACCGCGCACCGGCCAAGGTTCAGTCGGCGCTGCTTGAAGCGATGGCCGAAGGCCAGGTCAGCATCGGCAGCAACAGCTACCCGCTGCCCGAGCTGTTTTTGGTGATGGCGACTCAGAACCCGATCGAACAGGAGGGCACCTACCCGCTGCCCGAAGCGCAGCTTGATCGCTTTTTGATGCAAGTAAATGTTGGTTATCCCGACCGGGACGCTGAGCGTGCCATCCTGCGCTTGGCACTCGACGAAGCGGCTAATACCACGGCGGCACAACCGCCACAAAAACTGCCGCAACAGGCACTGATGCAAGCACGTCAGCAAGTGCTGGAGGTCTACTTATCCGAGCCGGTGGAGCAATATATCGTGGAGTTGGTGATCGCCAGTCGCGATCCCGGTCTTTATTCTGCTGAACTCGATAACTGGATCGAATACGGCGCCAGCCCGCGTGCCACTATCGCACTTTGCCGCTGCGCCAAAGCTCATGCCTGGTTGCAAGGTCGGGACTACGTCACGCCCGATGATGTCCGGCAGATCTGCGCCGATGTGTTACGCCACCGTTTACTGCTCAGTTTTGAAGCAGAAGCGAATGGCCTCGATGTCGAGACGGTGATCGAGACACTGCTGCAACAGGTGCCGGTAGCCTGAGCGCCCGACATCATGTTTAGAATCTATAGAACCGTGCCCCAATGATCGCTCAACCAGACGCTACCGAATTGCCACTGCAAGGCGCCTACCCCGAACTCGACCAGCTAATCGGCTGGCATCGCCGCTGTGCCGATCTAAAACTGGTCCGGCGTTCACGCCGCAGCGCCGCTTTAAGTGGCGAGTGGCAGACCCGCCGACGCGGCCGGGGTATCGACTTTGATGAGGTGAGACCCTACCAGGCCGGTGATGATATCCGCTCGATCGACTGGCGGGTCACTGCCCGCAGCCAGCAGCCGCATACCAAGGTCTATCACGAAGAGCAGGAACGCCCGGTGTTACTGGCAGCCGACCTGCGCTCGTCGATGTTTTTTGGCTCGCAGCACTGTTTCAAATCGGTGTTATGCAGCAGTCTGATGAGCGCATTGGGGTGGATCGCGCTGGCCAACCGTGACCGGGTGGGCGGGCTGGTTTTTGGTGATCAACAACACCGGGAGATTCGTCCCAAACGCAGCAAACACGCGGCGTTGAACTGGGTTCAATTACTCCATCAGTTCGCTGCCGAACTCGACAGTCCCTGCCCGACGCAACCATCCCAACCGCTGTACAAAATGCTGGAGAAACTGCTGCCGATCTGCCGCCCCGGCAGCGGTCTGTATATCGCCAGCGATTTTCATGATCTCGATTCGCGCTCGGTCAAACTGCTGTACCAGCTCAGCCGACATGCCGACCTAACCTTGTTTATGCTGCACGACCCGCTGGAACAGCAGCTCCCCCGCACCCAACAACTCTGGGTCACCGATGGTCAGCAACGGCACTTTCTGACCGGTTCAGATAACCAGCAAGACCTGATCGAGCAACGGTTAGAACAGTTGAAGATCCATTGTGGCCAATTCAATATGTCGCTGGTCAGCCTGAGTACCGGGCAGCCGCTGCAACCGCTGCTTGCCCGCCTGTACGGCAAGCGGAGATAACATGAAAAGCGCCGTTGAAACTGCCGTTAACACGACCCCGCCATCAACGATATCGGCGGGTACGACGCCCCCCGTTAGCCCTGTGGCAGGAGATGCCCCCGGAGCCGCGTCACTGGATCAACTGCGCGATATACAACTGCCCGACCCCATCGGAATTTGGCCACCGGCTCCGGGCTGGTGGCTACTGGGGTTGATCATCAGCGGGGCCATGGTATGGCTGGGGATCACGCTAAGGCGTCACCGTTTGCGAAACCGTTACCGTCGCCTGGCGCTGCGCGAGCTCGGCCAGCTGGCCGCCGACCAGGCCGCTGAAACCTCTCTAACCAAAGCATCGAAGCAACCTTCGAACCTTCCAGCCACCCAGCAACTCAACCAGATACTCAAACGCACCGCCTTGCAGGGTTTTGCCCCGACTCACTACGAAAATAGTCACGACCAGGCACAAGCGCTGGCGGCGTTAAGCGGTCAGTCTTGGCTCGATTTTCTCTACGCTAGCAGCCGCATAGAAGCCTTCAATGAACCGCTCGGCCAGCGGTTGGCCACCAGCCTTTATCAACCGGGCAGCGATATCTGCGGTGACGAGCTTGTTCAATTGCAGCAACTGGTAAAACAGTGGATCAAGCGACATCGCCGCTCAAGACTAAAACCCAAAATCCAGCCTAAATCGACAGCCAAAACGGTTGCAACGCCTGGCCCGTCATCGACACAAGATAACAGCCGGTATCAGCGCCCCGGCAGCATAATCAAACAGCAGCAGGAGGAGGAGGTGTGTTAACACTCGCCTGGCCCTGGCTACTGCTGTTACTCCCGCTCCCTTGGTTGATCAGGCGCTTTAGCAAGCCTTTTGAGCAACAGCAAGCCGCTCTGCAGGTGCCCTTTTACGACCAACTCAATCGGCAAACAACCTCCGCGTCTGAGGTGCGGGGCAGACCGCTCAACGGTTCATTACTGTGGTTAATCTGGCTATTACTGCTGATCGCGGCAGCCCGCCCGTTATGGTTAGGCGAACCGCAGCCGCTGGCGCAATCGGGTCGTAATCTGATGCTTGCCGTCGATATCTCGGGCAGTATGAAAGCAGAAGATATGCAGCTAGAGAGCGATCCGGTCAACCGTCTGGTCGCCGTGAAAGCGGTGCTGCAACCGTTTATCGAACGTCGATCGGGGGATCGTTTGGGGTTGATACTGTTCGGTTCCAACGCCTATATGCAGACCCCGCTGACCTTCGACCACAGCAGCCTCAATCAACAGTTGCAAGAGGCCCAGATCGGCTTTGCTGGCGACAAAACCGCCATCGGTGATGCTATTGGACTGGCGGTTAAACGGCTACGCGCCGAGCAGTCAGCAGCAACAGCGCCGCCAGTAGCCGATACCACTCAGGTTGAAGCGCAGAACGAGCAGCGCGTGCTGATTCTGCTAACCGACGGTGCCAATACCGAGGGTCAGGTAACCCCCTTGGAAGCTGCCGCCAAAGCGGCAGAGCAAGGAATTAAAATCTACACGCTGGGATTTGGTGCCGATGAGATGCAGGTCCGCAGCCTGTTTGGTCGCCGCACGGTCAACCCGTCGGCCGACCTTGATGAAGCCACCCTGACCGAGATCGCCTCGTCTACCGGCGGTCGATATTTTCGGGCCCGGAATATCGACCAGTTGCAGCAGATCTACCAGCTACTGGACCAACTGGAACCCAGCCAACAATCGGAACAGATGATCCAGCCACAACAAACCCTGTTCCACTGGCCACTGAGTCTGGCGTTACTGCTATCGCTAGCCCTGGCAGTCGTGAAGCTGTTACGCGGTGCTCAGCCATGGCGGAGACCGCGATGATCGACGCGATCAATAACTTTCAGTTACTGCGCCCCTATTGGTTATTGCTGCTGCCCATCAGCCTGCTGCTGACTCTATTGCTGTGGCGCTACAGCAGCAACAGCGGACAATGGCAGCGTCTGATCAGGCCCGAGCTGCTGCAACACCTGCTCGAAGGCCAGACCGGTGTGCACAAACGCTGGCCGCTGTTGATGCTGCTACTCGCTTGGTTGATCGCCATTGTGGCCATGTCCGGCCCGACCTGGCAGAAGTTACCACAACCGGTATACAGCTCGCAGGATGCGGTGGTGCTGATTTTAGACTTGTCACCGTCGATGATGGCGCAAGATCTGACACCCAATCGACTAACCCACGCACGCCACCGACTGATCGACCTGATCAATAGCCGTCAGTCCGGACTGACCGGTTTGGTGGTTTACGCCGGTGATGCCCATCTGCTGGCGCCGCTCAGCGACGACCGGCAAACCCTGCTGTCGTTGGTGCCGTCACTGTCACCGGAGATCATGCCGTTACGTGGTAGCCAGAGCGAAGATGCCGTCAAACTGGCGTTGACGATGCTCCAGGACGCCGGCCAGCAACGTGGCAAGCTGGTGTTGATCACCGATGGCATCACGGCAGCGGCTGGCGACACGATCGGGCGACTTCTGCGCGATAGCCATTACACCCTGTCGATCATCGGCGTCGGTACGGTTCAAGGTGCCCCTATTCCACTCAGCGATGGCAGCTTTGTCCGTAATAGCGCTGGGGAGCTTCAACTGGCACGTCTGCAGCCCCAACCGTTGCAAAGGCTAGCCACCGCGAGCGGTGGCATCTACCGAACCCTCAGCGCCGATGACAGCGACAGCGCAGCCGTTATTGAACAGCTTCAACCGTCGGTCTCGGAACTCGATCTCAATAATTTTAAGGCGCTGCAGCAGCGTTTCGATCTGTGGCAGGAGTTCGGCCCCTGGCTGGTGCTGCTACTGCTGCCCCTCGCTGCTGTCAGCCACCGTCGTGGTTGGCTGTATTGCCTGCTGTTATTACCGCCGCTCTATTCTGAACCTGCGCTTGCCTGGCAGTGGGGTGACCTGTGGCAAACCGATAACCAGCAAGCCCAGCAACAGCTACAACAAGGCGACTACCAGCAGGCCGCCGAACAGTTTACCGACAGCCAATGGCGGGCTGCCTCACTGTACCGAGACGAACAATACGATCAGGCTGCCGAGCAGCTAAAGAGTCAAAACGATGGCCGGTCGGCGTATAACCGCGGCAACGCTCTGGCCCAGACAGGCGAACTGGAGCAGGCGATTGAATCCTACCAACAGGCGCTGAAAATCGATCCAACGCTCGACGATGCCCGATTTAACCAACAACTGGTCGAGCGTTTGTTAGCGCAACAAAACAAACAAGATAACAACGACAAACAGTCTGGAGACGGCGCTGACAGCGATCAGCAAGCGGGGTCCGAGTCGGGGGAGTCATCAGAGAATAACCCCGACCAACAAAACGACCCGCAAGAGGGTCAAGAGCAAAACAGCAACCAACCTTCCGACCAGGGTTCAGATTCAGACAGTTCAAATTCAAACCCGTCTGACCCGGCTGCCAGCAACGACGCGGAAGAACAGTCCCAAGCCCAGGCCGATAAAACAGCGCAGCAAAACGAAAACGAACAACAATCGACAGAGCCGTCCGACGCTGCCGCTCAAGCATCGGCTACCGACCCAGAAAAAGACGCCGAATTGGAACGCTGGCTCAGGCAGCTGCCCGACGATCCCGGCGGATTGCTACGACGCAAGTTCCAATACCAATACCAACAGAAGCTCGAAGCCTATCGCCAAGGCCGCTGGCAACCCCCGGAAGAGACACGATGGTGATGATCAAAGCATCCAACATGAACCTGCTTACCGCCCTTCTGTTGCTGTGGACGGCACTCGGGAGCAATCTTAGCCATGCCGCAACCTTCACGGCCAGCATCGACCGCAGCACCGTCTCAATCGATGAAACCCTGACCCTGACGTTACGGATCGATTCGCGGTCCGCCACCGGTCAGCCCGACCTAACCGCCCTGACGGAAAAGTTTCAGATCCTCAACCGCAGTAAGAGCACTCAGGTTCGCGCCATCAATGGCAACGCCGAAGCCTCTACCGAATGGAATCTGCAGCTAGAACCCCTCGTTTCCGGTGAGATTATCATCCCCTCCTTTAGCTTTAACGGTGCCCGTAGCCAACCGTTGCTGCTGACTGTGACAGCGGCGCAACCATCGTCGCGGCCGTCAGAGGAAGAACCACTAGCCAGCGAAGAGGTGACGTTACAACTGACCGTCAACAGTCACGATGTCTACGTCGGCCAGCAGATCCTCGTCTCACTACAGCTGCAGACAGCGGTTGGCTTAACCAACCTGGAACTTGAACGTTTATCGCTGGAAAACGCCGATCTGATCCCGCTCGGCGAACAACAATTTCAAAAGGTGCAGAACGGCCGCCGTTATCAGATCTACCAATTAAACTACGCCATCATCCCCCGACAGGCGGGCTCTCTAATTCTGCCCAGCCTGCAGATGGCTGCGCTCAAAGATCAACCCCGCAGCCAGTACGGTGGTCGGCGCGGCCAGCCGCTGCAGCGCAAGACTGAGCCGCAAATAATCAACGTAAAAACGCAGCCGACGGGCTACGGCAACAACTGGCTACCCGCCAGCAGCCTCAGCCTGAAACAGACACTCAGCCAACCCGACGACGGTTACCGGGTCGGCACCCCCATCAGCCGCCAGTTACAGATTGACGCACAGGGCCTGCAGGCAAACCGATTACCCGAATTGAAGTTTGCATCCCAGTCGGGTGTTAAGCACTACCCGGAGCCCGCTAAGCTCGATCAGAAAAAAAGTGCCGTTGGGCTCTTCGCCAGCCAGGTCGAAAGCTACGTTCTCGTGCCGACACGAGCGGGAACGATCACCCTGCCCGCGATCGAAATCCGCTGGTGGGATACCGTTAATGACCGCCCTCAAATCGCACGCATCGCAGAGCAGACCATTGAGATACTTGCTGCAGACAACGGCATCGATTCAGCGCAAGGTTCTGCAACGGACAGTTCAGCATCACCGCCCCCCATCCCAGTCGCGACCGACGCCAACGCCATAGCTGAGCCAGATCGGTCCGATGCAAGCGCCAACAAACTGCTTTTAACCAACATAGCCTGGGCACTGCTTTGTGCCTTACTCGCAGCGCTGTGGCTGCGAGCCCGAGCCCGCACTCCCCGGGCCCCACAGAATCAACCAAAGCCAGCCACCCGCGATGCAGATCAGACAACAACCGATAACGAGCGCCAAGCGTATCAGCAGCTTGAAACGGCATGTCGTCAGGGAGACTGGCAACGTATTCGAAACGCACTGACCGGCTGGTATCAATACGCCGAGCCATCAATGCTCGATAACGCACCCTTAGCCGAGCAAACAAGACGACTTGATTTGGCGTTATACGGCGACCAAAAACGCTCTGATTTCGATGGCGGCCAACTGCTGCAGGTTGTGGGTGAATGTCGCCAGCAGCAGCCAACAACCTCACGCGAACCGACCGTGCTGCCACCGCTGTATCGTTAAGCAGGAAACAACCTAAATCACGCAGGTGACAAACAACAACGAATTACCCGTTAGGCGGCCGATCCACAGATCGCAGCAGCTAAGGAATCAAGGTATGAACCAGGCCATAAAAAAAGTCGTCATCATCACAGGAGCAAGCTCCGGTATCGGTGCCGCAACAGCCGTCAAGTTTAGCCAGCAAGGATACCGTGTTGTGGTGGCGGGTCGTGATCAGCCTCGTCTTCAACAGGTTGCGGATACACTGACGGACTCGATCACCTGGACCGGTGACCTTTGCCTGAGCTCCGCCTGCAATGAACTCATCGAGTTCACCATCGCTCACTATGGCCGACTGGACACGTTGATCAACTGCGCGGGCGTCATACATCGCGCCACCGCAGAAGAAACCACCGATCATCAATGGCAGGAAACGATGGCCGTCAATTTAAACGCGCCATTCTTCACCTCTAGGGCGGCCATTCCCCATATGAAACAACGCGGGGGAACGATATTAAACATCGCCTCGGATTGGGGCCTGCAAGGCGGTCAACTCGCTGCAGCCTATTGCGCCAGCAAAGGTGGGTTGGTTCTTCTGACCAAAGCGATGGCACTCGACCATGCCAAAGAGAAGATCCGCATCAACGCCATCTGCCCCGGCGACGTTGACACACCGATGTTGCAGACCGAGGCCGAACAACGCGGTATCGATTACCGAGTTGCGATGCAGGAAAATCACGCGGACAGCCCCACCGGACGAATAACCCTCCCCGATGAAGTTGCCGCATTGTGCGTTTACCTCGCATCGGATAGCGCCGCACAAATTACCGGTACCGCCATTCCTATTGACGGCGGAAATACCGCCTAACAGCCACTTTTTTTGGGGAGTGGGGGGGGTGCTGAAGGCACCAACAACAAGGCCGGCAACGCCTGTGTATGATCTCCGCAGTGTAGGGGGTAGCTGCAGTCTTTAAGTTAATCCACTAACTGATATTTTTGTAATAACTTCAGGTGCAACTCGGTACCCTCAATGGCCACAAAAGCATCGCTCAATAGCTGAGCATACTTTTGAGAGGTTGGCTTGACGGGCGAGAACGCGATCGAGACTTGCTCCGGAGAACCCACTCCCGCGAATTTAAGAAAATCATCCTCAGGCCGGTTACGCACGTAGTCATTAACCACACCGCGTTCTTCGATGAAGGCATCGATACGCCCCGCTTTTAACAACCGTACCAGTTGAGGCAGCCCCTCATCGTTATAAACAACAATGAGCCGGTCAATGTTATTTTCATTAACCTGAAGGTATTCCTCCAGAAAATCGCCATAGGAATAGTCATTTAGAACCCCCAACCTGACGGAGCCCAGAGAAGCGACACTGCCGTAGTGCCACTCGCTTTGTTTGAGGGTATAAAAGCTGTGTTTTACATCTATATGGGAATATTGAGGGTAGATAAAATCGGGCGTCTCCTCCCTGCCAGTACCGATGATACCGTCAATCACTCCTTTCCTAGCCATTCGAATGGCTCGGCTCCACGGCATATTGACATACTTAACCGTATGACCATGCTGCTCAAACGCTAAGGTTGCCAGCTCGACGAAGTAACCGGGATGGTTTGAATCGGGGACACAGTTATAGGGACACCAAGGGTCCGCGGCGAGAACAATTTCTTCAGCTCATAACGGTTTTGACAAAAACAAAAATAAAAATAGGATGTATTTCACTACCAAGCCTGACTCCGTTTGACGATACCAACCGCAATCAGCGGATCAAGACTACCGAGGTAGCCGGATAGAGACTACTGAAGAGTTTGATAATAGCAAGCTTGCCGATGGCCGTTTAGATAAAAGAGTTTGCTCCCCCTCCCGCAAGTTACAGGCGGGTGCAGAAGCACTTGGACCCAGGGCCAGGCAGCATATTGTTAATACAATAACGGTGGCGCGATACCGATGATCGGTTGATGGCCAAACAACAATATCAGGTAGAGAAGCCCGCCAGCCACGATGCGTAACCAACCAACACCCCGCCAATCGATCGAACCCAAGCGACTAAAAGGGATGCTGGCGGTTGCCGTCAGATAGCGCTGCCAGACTTCCGGGCTAAATTTACGCCGACGCACCCGCTCCATCATCATCGTTCCGGCAACACTGAGCATCAGCATCAGACCGAACAAAATTAACCCGGCAACATCACCGTTAACCGGAATATGCGAGGCGGACCAGAGTATCAGTCCCCACAACACAGGATGACGCGTTACCGAAGTGATGCCCGGCTGTGAAGGGTCATAGTCCTTTTTTCCCAAGCCTAATGAGAAAGGGTTACGCGAGCTCAGTCCCGCGACAACCAACACGCAAGCGAACGGCATCAGTATCACCGGTAACCAGGCCGCCGCCTCGGTCCATCGCCAGAGTTCAATATAGGGCGCTTGCGAGAAGCTATATCCCAGCCAATAGATGACCACCAATGACAGCGCACTGTAACCGATCAGAAATCCCGTTCGACCCAAACGCTGTTCAAAAAAATTGCGGAATCGGGGTCGCATCGGAATCATGTGACTCAAAATAAACGTCGCAATCGCGGCTAAAAAACTACTCACAAACCCCACCCAATCAAAACGACCTGAAACAGAAATAACGCGGATAGCTAAAGTATCAAACTAGCTATGGGATCTCATCCACAAATACCGTGGCGGTAATGCAGGACCGACACAGACAACAGCCCACCTTGCAGCCTCCACGGAGTGACTCCTGCAAACTACCCGCTACGATACTAGCTACGCCTCATTTCACTTGGCGTGCAGCCGTACTGGCGTTCAAATGCTCTGGTGAGTGTCCTGGTCGATGAGTAACCCATCGATTCGGCGATCTGTTCGAGTGGTGTGGATGAGTTTTTGATCGCATTGTAAGCCTTCATAATCCGCCAGTTCTTAATATACGCCATGGGCGTCACACCAACTGTATTTTGAAAATTACGTACCAGAGTTGCTCGTGACATCCCTACCTGATCCCCGAGTGTTGACAGTGACCAGTCAAAACCAGGCTCTTGGTGGATCAGTTTCAGGGCTTTGTGTATACGCCTATCACTGAGTGCTGCTAAAAACCCACTCTCCTGTCGGTTTTCTTTCACATAATGATTTAGCAGCTGTAAAAACAGCACTTCGGTCAGACGATCCACTATCTGTGAAAGGTGACTATTAGATCGACGAATTTCAGCGTCTATCAGCATCACTGTCATCCACACCGGTTCAGTCGGTTTTAGTTTGGGAAAATGTAAAACCTCTGGCAGTGAATCCAGAATAGGGTGAGGCGAAGTTTTGTCAAAATGCACCAGCCCACACAGCAGTCGGTTAGTTACCTCTCCAGACTGAAATAGCGGGTTGCCCAACTCGCAGGCATCACGAGCATTTTCACTAGCGACCAGTTTGCGTCCAGGCTGGTCGGCAATCCAATGAGAATGACCATTGGGCATCATGATGATATCCATATCCTCGACTTTTACCGTATCCATTCCTTCACCGCCGATAAAGCATTCGCCAGATAAAGCCACATGAAACTGGGGAACGCCTACCGGACCGAGAGTCATCCCCCACGGAGCCGCAAGTTCAGATTGGAAAAAAATAGAGCCACGGAAACTAAGTGTTTGTAGCACATCTCCCAGAACGTCAATTTGGTCATTGAGTCTTTCGGACACTTTTTAGATTCTCCTGGATACAGGCAGATTTGAGTAAGCCTTTTATACTGTTCACTCTTAACTGAAACGCAGTAGGTTTCTTAAACATGAGTATGGAGAAGCCTAATGAGCAAAACAATATACAAGGCCAGATCTATTTACTGCGCCTTAGTAACATTGTCTTTGCAGGTTGTTCCAGGCAGTAAAGTCATATCTTGAATTAACTTTAATCTATCCTGAGGTGAGTGACATGCATAAATTTTATCGAACCCATTTAAATATCCTTTTTGCCGTACTGTTTGGCCTGACAGCATCTTCGGCTATAGCAACAGATAAATTTTCACCCTATGTCGACGCTAAGGGTAACATCAGCTTTCCAGAAGGTTTTCAGACATCAATGGTGCACCTGGGGTCATGGTTTGTTCCCGAAGGTGGTGCCAGTGGTTTCCACGGCGTCTACACCGAGAAAGAAAATGTTGAGGCCTATCGCAAAAACGGCAAATTTCCAGACGGAGCCACACTCGTTAAACAACTGCGTGCATCAACATCAGCAGACTACACAACAGGAAGTGGCGTTAGCCATGCTACTCAAGAGTTGAAGCAGTGGTTTGTTATGGTTAAAGATAGCAAAGGTCGTTTTGCGGATAATCCACAGTGGGGCGATGGTTGGGGTTGGGCGCTATTTAAGCCTGATGACCGTGCTAAGAACGTGTCATCTGATTACCAAAAAGATTGCCTTAGTTGTCACGTCCCAGCCGAAGACAAGGACTACGTGTATACAGAAGCCTATCCAATATTGACTGCGAAGTAGTATTATTAACTTGTCCTGACCTTGATTGTTTTACAGTTAATCATGATCGGGGCAATTACTGATACTAATATCCAAAAGATCATTAAATGAACATTTTCTATTCTAATTTATAAAAGCACCCCTCCTTAATTTTAAAAGCTATTAACCGTAACTAAAACCTAACAATAAATTACCTACTTATCACAAAAACTTTAACCCCTGATGCACAATTTCATTAACAGTCATCCAATAAACGACCCGGCTATTATAATTGTTAGATTAGTATTCAAACTCTGATTAAACATAAAAATTAACACTATCTCTCGGCTGCTCTAAAGAACCAGATTTAAAGTGGGTACGACAGGTTGGAATCGCCCCTATGACTAACATTTAGATCTTAATGCGCACCTAGTTATAGCGTTTCGATCTAACAACGCGTCTGCCAAATCTAATCACACTGCTACAATTGACTTATATCAACCACGATAGCTTGAGAGGATAGGGGCATGAGACGTTTATATTATCTAACCGATAGTGTTGATTGTGCGGAAAAGGTATCAGATGACCTACATCGCATAGGCGTTACCGATTGGAATTTTCACATTATGAGCAAAAACAAAAAGGCGATGAGGGACCATAAACTGAACAGTGCCAGCAGCTTCTTTCACGAGCATGACGGGATACGCAGCGCAGAACGAGGCGCTATTATCGGCTTAATTGCTGGGGTATTAGCGATCGCGAGCTTTTTGCTAGTCGCACCCGATCTGGCCGCAGAGTACCGCACCTTCCCCTTGCTCTCTTTGCTATTTACCAGCGGGGTTCTAGTAGCGTTTGGTGTGTTCCTAGGCGTGATTTACGGTATGGATTTTGAAAACATCAAAATCAAACGTTTCCACAAGCAGCTTGAAGAGGGTCAGTATCTGCTGATGATCGACGTCAAGAAAACCGATGCAGACGAAATCATTACAGCTCTGTCTGGCTACGCGGATGTCACCCAAGCAGGTGAAGGCCACAGCAACGTCGGCCCATTTCAAACTGCCTAACGATAACCAACAGGGCCTCGATAAACATAGGCTTGTAGTCCTCGTCTTTTGGCAGTTTTCTACAGTGGCAAATGAACAGCCCGTTCATTTGCCACTATTCTACATGCAGCTTCCCAAACCCGTATTAACCACCAACACTCTCTGCCTATGATCTCTTGCGACAAGCACGACTATATCGAGATCGCCTGTACTTACCGATTACGGCTGGAGTTGCGGTTCATCGATGGCAGCCGGATCAGCGGCATCGCACAAGACACTCGACTTAACTCAGACCGTGCCGAGTGTTTGCAGTTTTTACTAAAGAGTGGTGAGTCTGAGCTGGTGGTGTTAGATCAACTCATGAGTATGCGAGCACTGCGTGAGAACCCTCATTTTGATGTGGTTGGGTTTTGATAAAAACGAGGCTGGGTAAGCCTCTCTTTTTTAGCTGACGCCAACAGTAGGGTTAAACCGCATTTGCAGTAATAATTCATAGCAGCCAAGAAGCTTGGAGCCAAACAATACCTACTCATCAGATAGAACGATATTCTATGATGAGATCAATGACTTCATGATCACTTACCACATCCTCTAGCGCTTGAATCATTGATTGCCGTTGCGGGAGAAGAATATTAAATTTGTTTTGTAGGATTTGTTTTACTTGAGTATCTGAGTTGGGATCGAACTCCGATCCAGCATAAATACATATCCGTTGAAGAATAAATGTCTTGTTAGCCACTAATATAGTTTCCAGTCTGATTAGTTTATCCTAGTTAAGATAACGAGAAATATCGTATCAATACAAAAACTTAGCGCCTCCTGAGGAGCGGAATGACATCTTAATGGGTACTCATCAATACAGAACGGCCCCCAGGTAACGCCAGCATAACCGTTTTTTTGTAGCGGTGATTACGTTACCTGTACCGATGTTATTTTCTATGCGCCTTTATATCCGTTAACTAGGATTAGTTTGTTTTCTGTTGTCGATTGTTCGTTAATTATCGTCATTTTCCGGTATAGCTTGATCGTCCTGCGGCTGCTCTTCATTTGCCTTCGCTTTTTGCAAGCGTTTCTCTTCCTTCTTTTTCTTCTTGGCAATCTCTTTCTGGCGCTTTTCGAAAGCGTAATTGGGCTTAGCCACTGGCATTATCCTCGACACAACTCTAAGTTTGGAGCCATAAGAGTACGGTATTTTCCAACCAATAGCGCTATTTTTCGAGAGGATCTCCGACTGAGCTCCTAAACACAAACTACAACTATAATCTCTGTGGGAGCCCTGTCCTCAGGGCGACAAAGCTAACCTATTCAACCGACTAAACCGTCCCTTATGAACAGAACCTCGGGTCTCTAAGGTTGGGTTTATGAGACCTTTGGTGGTGTGAACTGAGAGTTTTTTGTTCCGCCTCGCCGGGTGGGATCATTTTTGACGCATCAAAAACGAACCAAAAAACACCTTCTCCCACGACGTTGCCGACTACGTCGGTTCCCTGCGCTTCCTACTTGCCGATGGGGAAACTCAGCTGCGTCGTAGGGGTTGAT
The DNA here is from genome assembly GCA_036961355.1 of Motiliproteus sp. Taxonomy (GTDB): domain Bacteria; phylum Pseudomonadota; class Gammaproteobacteria; order Pseudomonadales; family Balneatricaceae; genus Motiliproteus. The sequence goes on along the minus strand of JBALVL010000012.1, from coordinate 915 downwards.
GCGATCTGATAATAGTACCAATAACAGGGAAGGAGACTATAAACTAACACTGGACCTAGTGTGTATTTAAATTAATAAGGTATAGTCGACACATTACTATGCATAAAAACATTGCTCATCCAAACTTATACAAAGGCAAATATAATCAAAAAAACTTTGTTCGTTACAATACTAATTATCACGTTTATGACAGCCCTGCTTTTCATCTCTCCATTTTACATCTACAACGTTTTCAATAAAGAAACCCCTATCGCGAAATTAGAATTCACAACAACTTCTTATAAAAACCACACTGCATATTTGTCAAGTGGGGAGCTCTGCTCTACCAAGGAGTTTAAAATCTTCGGAGATCAAGCACAAATTGATGCGAGTTTCATAAAGCCTAAAGGGTGGGCTGTAGCGATGGGCTTCGAATCAAAATACCGACTGGATCGACTATCTGGCAGATATACATCTACTAAAGAACAAAACAAAATGCCAAAACACTCTTACAATCTATCCTCGGAAATATTTTTTGATATTTTCAGCAATCAAAAGTTAAATGGTGAATCCAGTTTATTAATCGACAGTCAATATGGTTCATCTATCTACATAGATATCGACCCAAAACTAACATATATAATTTATCGAACGGAGGATGCTCTAATTGCAAAATCCAAACAAAGACCCTCTATGAAATTTGGAAAAGACGGAGTTTTAACAATAGAAATTAACAATGCTTGTGGAACCCCAGAGGGGATTTTTTCAATGTTAGCCAAAGAAGTTAACAACATTGCCGTAATGTTTATCCATTAAAAACATGTTCGTCATCAGACTAATAACTCCCCCGCACTAGCCGTTTTCAATTCAGTCTGAAGCAGGCGGTGTTTTTCAAGGTAGTTGTCGTTTTCTTTAATTATGCAGCCTGTTTTTCCT
>JBALVL010000011.1:0-122138 GCA_036961355.1 Motiliproteus sp. | reverse complement strand
CTCGATCAGGCAGCATAGAATCGGTGAACGCGACAACTACCTTGAAAAACGCCGTGAGCGCGGATGCTGAAACAGGAGTGGACTTTTGCAGATAGTGGCTGAACCGCCTCTCGGGACAGATGCCTAACAGAGCATTGCCAATAGCCTGCACATGAATGTACTTCATTTTGAAGGATTTCATACATCTTCATGCGGTTGCCAAATTAAGCACTTTGGTTGGAAAAATAATTCCCCTTTGAATTAGCTCCGCTGACCGTAAAATTAAGCACTTTGGTTGGAAATTAAAAATAAGGAAAGTATTTTTATCAATGCGTTACGTTTTGCTTTGAGTTAGGACTTTGCTTGGTCGCCCACTTATTTAGCGTCGCGGGTTAGAGGCCAGTTTTACTACCTGTATCTGTTCGAGGACATCTATAGCCGCAAAATCGTTGGCTATGAAGTGCACGAGCGAGAGTGCGGAAAACTGGCATCGGAGCTGGTACAGCGGTGCATGTTAAGAGAACAGTGTTTCAACACCAAGCTGGTGCTGCATTCCGATAATGGCGCGCCGATGAAAGCGCTAACGATGAAGGCGAAACTGGAGGAACTGGGCGTGCAATCATCGTATAGCAGGCCTCGTGTGAGCAATGATAATCCGTTCTCAGAGGCATTGTTCAGGACACTGAAATACCGTGCAAATTGGCCATCAGCCGGTTTTAACGATTTATCAGAGGCCCGAGAGTGGGTGCAGAAGTTCGTGACTTGGTACAACGGCGAGCATAAGCACAGCAAGCTCAACTTCGTCACACCCGCCGAGCGCCACGCGGGGCAAGATGATGAAATATTGTCTAAGCGCAAAGCCGTGTTAGAAGCCGCAAGAGCAGTAAATCCAAATCGTTGGTCTGGAACAGTTAGAAACTGCGAGCCAGCAGGAGTGGTTATGCTGAATCCCGATAAGCCGGAGAATATGCTTCTTGAGGCAGCGAGTTAGGAACTAGAAAACAGTGCCAACTACCTTGAAAAACACCGGTAACCTGTCAGAGCGTTTAGCTGCTGATTATCTCAGGGGCAGCATTTATTCACATTCTCCTAACCAGCAGCCAGTAAAACCGTAGCATTGGTCAGCCTATCTACTGCTTGTATTCCACAGTTTAGACAATAAAACTTAAGGGAAACTTAAGGCCTGGCAACGAAAATTGATTAAACTATAAATATGGGACAAGGGCTAATTGCCCCATACCTGCAGTGATATTCAGAGTTTGCTGTTCTGAATACTTCAGACGGCGCAAGCAAGAATGGTTAAAGCTAGGATGTGTCTTGGTTGTTCTGTAACAACACATGCAAGACGGAGCAGACACAAAAAAGCCCAATACAATACTTGGGCTTTCAAGTGACTGAATTAACAACCTAATCCATCGACAAAATCCTTAATCAGGTACGAATATCATACGTAAATCTAAGGGCGATTGATTAGCTGGTATTGAATCGAAGTAGAGTTAAACCCCTGCTTTGCAACCCCGCTACAACAGACTTGTTGAGTTGCGCCTAGAAACTCAGCACAGTGCCGATCTCCGCCAAGGTATCTTGCGTAAACAGAATCAACTCTTCACTGCTAAAACATTATGTCCTTGTTTGAATTAGAATGGGTGCCAAGCCGATATAGCCATGGCGGCACACCTGTCCGTCATCACTACAATTTTCTCTTACATATTTAAACCACCAGAATAGACCAGCAACGAGGCGCTTTGCGTTGGCCTATCGACCCTTTCGTCGGGCGCTAGCTGTCAGTTACTGGCAGATATAAAATAATACAAAATATGTATAATGTATTAAATCTATCTCGTTGCTTGCTAGCACCCTACCTTGATGGAAATGCTTGAATCTCTTTCGGCTTTCACAACCCTTTTCTTCGTATCAACGCATGACAAGAACAACCAAACCTGCGATGCACCTGAAACACCGTTCAACGCAGCTTTGATCCAAGGGGCGTTCGACCGCTGGCAATAGCTAACGCCTCGCGTCTATGTTGACTCAATGACTCCCTCCCCGATAACGTTTCTGTAATACAGGTAGCTAAACATGCTACAAAGCATGGGCTATAGAAAAACAATCGGCCTCAATCAATAGGTCTTCTCACTGATGTGCTCGCTACACATGCGTGAATAGATCGACGTTTGGAGACCTAACGTTATTGTGCAGATTTTAACACCAGAGGCAGTGCCGCCGATTACGGGAAAGAATTGAACCCGATCAGCGACTGTCCACGAGACAGTTCAATACAAAGCGATGTGAGTTATACAGAGTTCAGGGGCTGTATATTTTATATCAAAGATTCACAATACCGTGGCGAATTGCGAGATGGATGAGGTCAGCGGTCTTGGCGACCTCTAATTTACTCATGATGTTGGCTCGATGGGCATGAACGGTTTTTTGACTGATATACATCGCTTCTGCGATCTGCTGGGCGCTGCAGCCGTCGGCCAGCATGGTAAAGATCTGTAGCTCGCGCTTTGTCAGTTTATCAAGCTTGGTTGTACCTTTGCTGGTTATCTGCTGCTGAATCTGCTCGGCAATAAACAGTTCGCCCGCATCGACTTTGCGTACTGCTTCTAGCAACTCTTCGGGTGCGCAACGCTTGGTTAGGTAACCTCTTGCTCCCGCCTCCATTACACGTGATGGATAGGGTTCGCACTCTTGCACAGTCAGCACTAGGATCTTGGCCTTATCATCGGTCGAGCGGATGCGCTGAATCGCTTCCAGACCACCTACTCCCGGCGGCATCGACAGATCCATCACAACAAGATCGGGCTTTGTTTCCAGGTAGAGCTGGTAAGCGCCTTCTCCTGACGAGGCTTCACTAATCACAGAAATATCCTCGGCACTATCTAGCAATCTCCGAAACCCAGCGCGAACAATCTCATGATCATCGACAAGCATTACCCGAATCGTCTTGCTCACAACGCTACCTCAGTCAGAATCGAACATATTTCAAAGCGCTATATTAGTGAGTAACCGCTCAAAATTCACGCACTATTGGTGTTTATTTTTTTATATGCCTGTTGAAATTATTCACCATTCACAATACAAACAAACTCGATCCAACACTGCTCAAAAATCTGTCTATCCTGTAACTATCAAGATACAGAGTTTCCACCAAGGATTCGAACGGCACTCTGCATAGATCCTGAGCTGTTAAGGAGAATATTCATGGTGGCACACGTAATGATTCAGCTAAAGCCCGAGGACCTTCCGGACCAAGGCATCAAGGTGAAGTACCGTTGCGGCGAACTTTTTGATAAAAAGCTGGAATGGGGTGAGCTATCCGAAGGCATCTTACAGGCGGAGGCTGCAACCAATGATCTTCAGGAGCCTGGAATTAATATCAAAGACCTGGGTGCGCCAGGCTATGCCGGGTTTGAGCACCGTACCGGTAACTATTGGCGTTATCAGCACGAGTCTGATCCAGAGGTATTTCGCGAACAGTGCATGCAAATTGTTGAGATTCAGCAACCCTTTTCTCCTCATTCTGCCATTAATTCCTGGTTACCAATTGCAGATACGTTATCTGCAGACCGGTTGCGGGTGGCGCTCAAAAACGAGATAACAGGAGCTGAACTTAGCTACAAGGTTATGGGACGAGGTTTTGGTTATCAGATAAAAGACCTTAGTAACGGGCGTAGAACGCAAAAAATACTTAAACACGATTATATTTTAAATCAAATGCTTGGAACTAGCTTCAAGAAACTAGATCACCATAAAAGCTCAGTCAGTACCTGGTCACACGGAGAGGATAAGGTAGGTGGGGGCCTAGAGATTTTCTTTGAGCGCGAATGCTTTACGTTACGCTATGAGATAACTGAGCAAAGCTTTTCATTGCGACTATTTAACAGCGATAAGACCAACCCAGAACTGATAAAACAGGTCGAATTATCGCATAGCGATGTCATTGAAGACACGCGGACTTTTCTAGGATAATCATATGGCGGGGAGCAGCTTGATACTGATCGAGATAGCCTTACCGGAACAGAATGATCAGCTATCTTCCTCTGCCTCGTAACCGCGGTAGACATCAAAGGCCTCGACCTCCAGTGCATCAGCAGAACTGATCGCGTCGGCACCATAACCCAGCGCTTCAGGCACGGCGACCAAACCATCACTAAATCCGATAACCAAAAGCGCCTGCTCTTTGCAGCGACGTAATGCCTGTTCCAGATCACGTAGTACACTTATCTGCTTGCTCGACATGCCCTGCTCATTCACAGCAGCCGATTCAGACGGACTGGCAAACGGTCCTTCTGTATCGCGAGAAAAACCGATAACAAGAGCATCTCGGTCATCGATCATATTGGTTTTTGCAGCACCAACTACCGGATCCGGCATTGCAGGTTTTTTTGTCGCTGAGACCTGCTTGACAGTAAATCCGTGCTGATCCAGCAGGTAAATATTCAGATCGACCTTCTGTAGTTTTACCAGGCAGATTTTCAGTAGCGAGAAATGGCGTTCGCTACTGCAATAGATATGACTATCCTCACCGGCATTTTTTACGGCGCTGAGTATGTCTGACACTTGGGCCTGTTCTGAAATATCGATATTCATAGAGACAGAGTCTGAATCTGCATAGTAAGTGCTATTTAGTTGCGGGAGATCTAAGCGGTGATCCTACCTCGTGTGGCGCTTAGGTTCCACAATACCCTCTAATTGCCCAGGCTTTTAATCCTATTTAACAGCGGCTTGGCAGCAGTTTCTAGGAATCTATTCAGCCGTGTGCTTAACCTTGGTTATATTTACTGTCGAGTTGCGCTACCAGCGCCCGTAAGTTTTTATTCTCCTGTAACAACTGCTGCTGATCGGTGTTTGCCAGCTGCTGTCTCACTCGCTCATTTTCAGCCTCTAGCTTCGAAATCACACCCGTCTGAATCTTCAGCTCATGCTTTAGCTCAGTGGCAGTTGTTTCAGCTTCGAGCACGCGCTGCTCAAGTGTGCGCCTGTCCGCCTCAAGTTCATGCTGTTGTTGCTGCAACTGCTGATAGCGTTCTAACTGCTGATCGAGTCGAGTTAACGTCTCCTGTTGCTGTATCTGGGCCTTTTCTATTACCTCTGCGTTCTCTTGGCGGTTTTTTTTAAGTTGTCGTGCCGCCTGGTCTTGTTGGCCTTCAAATTGACGGCGTGATTGATCCACCGCATTTTGCCACCAGCTGATCATCGCCTCGGACAGGCTATCCGGAAGATCAGGATATCTTCGCCCTTGTTGTAATCGCTCGCCAACAGTGCTCCACCACTCGCTCAGCGCTTTGTGTATCGTTGACGCGCTGCCTTTGCCCAGCTGCTCACGCACATTATGCTGCGTCGGTCGTACGCCTGATGCCAGCAAGGCATCTGCCACTTCAAAGACCCGGCTGTAGGTATCGGGTTTCATCGCTACTCCCTATGCAAAACACAGCAAAGATCGCCAGAGTTCGTCAGTAAATGTGAGGATTAAAATCGCAGAGAAAACAGACACAACTATACCGCTGTTGGCTGTAGACAAAAATGGGGGCGTTACAAAAATGGAGGCTGGAGTCGGAATCGAACCGGCGTTAACGGAGTTGCAGTCCGCTGCATGACCACTCTGCCATCCAGCCGGACGACATAAATAATGTCTGAATCGATTTCAGTCACAGTATTAACGAAGTTAAGAAGACTGTTTTGAAATTGGAGCGGGAAACCAGGTTCGAACTGGCGACCTCAACCTTGGCAAGGTTGCGCTCTACCAACTGAGCTATTCCCGCGCGGTTCAGGAGTCAGATGACTCTTGAAGACGGCGTGGATCATACCGAGACGGCAACAATTCGTCAATACAAGAACGGCATAGGTGGGCAAAATACGACGTTATATGCGCTAATTTATAGGTTGTTAGCGACCCAAGTCTAGCAGGCAAAAAGTTGATCTTCATTGATGTGCTAGTTGCTGGAAAAGCGTGCACAGATAAACACCGACATAAGGTTATCGTGGACAAGAAATAGCCGAGGTTTGATCGACCGTGATTGCTGTACGGTGGCAGGGGCTGGTGACAGGAAAACTTAAACAAAAATGCCCCTCTCCATACGGAACAGGGGCTGGCCAAGATAGCCTAACGAAATTAGCCAAATATCAGGTTTGGCAGCCAAAGAGCGATTTGAGGGAAGGCAACCACTAGCGCCAGACCAAATACCTGCAGGATCACGAACGGAATCGCAGCCCAATAGAGATCATAAATGGTGACGCTCGGAGGAGCCACCGACCTCATATAGAACAAGTTATAGCCAAAGGGCGGTGTCAGGTAGGCCGACTGCATGCTAAGGATGAACAGCACTGCAAACCAGACAGTATCGAAGCCCAGCTCCTGCACGATTGGCACGAACAGCGGAACGGTAATAAAGACGATGGCGAAGTCATCCAGAAACATCCCCAGAATGAAGTAACAAGCCAGCATCGCAATGATAACCATATACGGCGACAACGAAGAATCCTGCACCAGCTCGGTGATCAGCATACCGGCACCCAGGCCGATATATATTTTACTGAAGAACACCGCGGCGATAGTGATCCACAACAACATACCCATCAGCTTGGCGGTTCCCTGCAACGCGTCCCGCAACATTTGCACGTTGAGAGTACGGTAAATCGCAGCGCAGACAATCGAACCCGCCGCGCCCACCGCCGAGGCTTCCGAAGGAGAAGTGACTCCCATTATGATAAAACCAAGCACCGTACCAATCAGCAAACCCGGCAGTATCAACGCTTTGAGCGAACCGATCTTACCAAAGAAATCAACCCGCTCCTCTTCGGCGATTGCCGGTGCCAACTGCGGGTTCATCTTCGCTCGGATAAAAATATAGAGCATATAGATACTCGCCAGCATTAGCCCAGGCATCAGGCCGGCAGCGAATAGTTTGCCGACAGATTCCCGGGCAAGGAAGGCGTAAACAATCATCAGCACACTGGGTGGAATCAAGAATCCCAGCGCTCCACCGGCCATGATCGTGCCGGTGCAAAGTCGCTTGTCGTAGCCTCGGCTAAGCATCGACGGCAGCGCAATGATCCCCAGACTAACCGTCGCAGCCCCCGATACGCCTGCCATCGCCGCGATCAACGCACAGATCACAACGGTGCCCATACCTAAGCCTCCAGGCATCCCTCCCATCAGCTTATGGATCATCTCGAACAGATCGTCGGTAATTCCCGAACGTTGCAACATCAAGCCCATAAAAATGAACATCGGCAACGCCACCAGCAGAAAGTTATCCATCGCTGCAAAGGCGCTGGTCGCCATCAACTCAAGGCCGTTTGGACCCCACATGAAATAGGCCGAGCCGGTTCCCACCGCCAGCAACGCCCAAGTCAGGGGAGCGCCCATCGCCAGCAGGACCAGCATGGAAGAAAACATGCCAAGGGTAACCATTAGAGGGTCGAGATCTAACACGACAGACTTCCTTTATAATTATTTTGCTTATTGACTAAAGGCACCCCTGCTACGAAGCAGAGGGCTTTTCTTTCGGTTCGACAGGATAAAAATGCGGTTTCTTAGGCTGCAGATCGAAGGCAACTGCAATATCGCGACACAAATGCGCCAGGCTTTGCAGCATCATCAACGCAATAGCCAACGGCAGCATCGCTTTAAAGGGGTACACCGGCGGTCCCCAGGTACTCTTTGAGGAAATCTCCCTCATTAGCCAAGAGTCCCAGGCGTAATTGAAGGTAATCCAAAAAAACACCCCAAAGACCACCAGCCCGAGAGTCCCAGTGAGTACATCCAGGACCGCCTTCCCCCGAGTGGGGAAGAGGTTATAGAACACTTCACTACGCACATGACCATGGTGCTTATGGGTGTAGGTGCCCGCCAAAATGCAGAAAGTACCGTAAAGCATGGTAGTACTCTCATGCGCCCACGAGGTTGGGCTGTTAAACAGGTAACGCGCCGCAACCTCGTAGATCAGCACCAAGATCATGGCAAGGCACAACCAAGAAACAGCCTTGCCGACCTCCTCGGATATCCTATCGACACTAGCAAGATATCGAGTAAGCAACCCCATTAGGCTCTCCCTGTCGCCTTCGCCGCCTCAGTCAACGCTTGAATCGCCATGGCATTACGCTCCGACTTCACCGCTTCCTCTTTCCACACATCCATCGCAGCAACGGTCAGTGCTTTAGAGTCTTCAGCGGGCAACGCGCCGAATTCAAAGATCCCTTCACCGTTCACATCAAGACAGCCGTTCACGTTCCAGGCGTGCATCTTAGTTGCATGCTTGGCAGTCGCCAGCTCCAGAATTTTTTGATGTTCGGGAGGCATCGAATCCCATTTAGCCTTGTTGACCAGCATGCCGTCAGCGTAACCAGGGTTGATCATATTCAGGTAGGTGTAGTGTTTGGCAGCTTCATGCAACTTGAGCGCTTTATACTCCAGCGAACCACCGTAGATAACACCGTCAATCGCGCCTGTTGAAAGCGCTACGTACAGCTCCTGACTAGGCAGGTAAACAGTAGGAATACCGAGTTTCTGAAGAATAGAGCCGACTGTCGCAGTGGCGCGAATTTTCATTTTCTTCAGGTCTTCCAGGCTATTTACTGGTTCTTTGGTCAGCAAATCGTAAGGACCACCGAAGACCGGCCCAAGATAATGAACCCCCTTCTCCGCATAAGCTTCCTTGATCAGATCGCCTAAGCCCTTGGCTTTATGAACATACATAGCCTCGTCGAAGCTGGTCCAGGCACCGGGAATACCGCTCTCAATTTTGGCGATATCCAGCTGGCCGGCCCAGTAGCCACCGTAGCCTTGGCACATATCTAAGGTGCCTTTGCTTACAGAATCGAGCATCTGGTCATTAGGTACTAACTCAGAACCACGAAAGCGGGTAATACGCAGGGTCTTATTCGAGCTTGTCTTCACATCATCGGCGAACGCCTTATACAAGTCATCGGTCTCAGTACCGTACAGCGTTTGCATCCGCAGGCGCGTCGTTCCAGCAGCCGTAGCAGTCGCAGCCGTCATTGCTAGAGGGGCAGCAACAAAACCTGCTGCAGCAGCCTTAATCAAATCACGTCTTTTCATGGTTCATTCCTTCGTTGTTATTTATTATTTGTTATCCCTATCAACACGCGAGTGATCAACACTTAGAGCAAGGTGTTGTCGATATCGCACACAATAGAGCTGAGTAAACCTACAAGGATGCATCCCAAATAGTGTGTGCTATTTCTAACACCAACAGCGATTGATGAAAAGTAAAACCTACTGCGACTTTCGTTCATAACTTCGAACAACATACGCTAAGGCATGTTTTTTACTCCAAGATCACTATCTATAAATCCGGCCAAAAACCTAAATTAAATTTAAATATATCAATATATTGAAATAAAATGCAGGTAAAACAATATCGCTACAGTTTTATTGTCAGACTCAGAGTGAATTTTTTCAATACGTTTCAAGATTGACATTGTTCAGAATAACGAACACCATCACGTTGTTATAAATAAACCTGGTTATTGAATCGTTCAGAAAAAAGCACACTATCGCTAAGCAGTACGCCTTGCAGCCTAATCAGCAAGATCGATCAGGTATTCGCCGATAGGCAAGCCCAACACTGACAGATACAAGTTGAGGCGACAGCAGCCCCTCGGTGGCTAATCTGGTCAAGCGCCTCCAAGCCCCTAGGCGCTCCTCTGGTGCTGCATAGCTTTCTGATGTTTAGCGATCTATTCAATCTACCGGACACCAAAAATAACAATCTCAAGGCGCGGCATTGTTGAAAACACCGTGTCGAATAATGCGACTCCATTTAGACAGAAGGAAAACACATGCAACTCAACGATCAAGGCCTATTTAAGCAACAAGCCTATATCAACGGCGAGTGGACCGAAGCCGCTAACGGCGCCACCCTACCCGTCACCGATCCAGCCACGGGCGAAACGATTGCCGCCATTGCTGACATTGACGCCATCGGCACCCGCACCGCCATCAGCGCAGCTGAAAAAGCACTCCCGCAGTGGAAATCCAAGACAGCCAAAGAGCGCGCTACTCTGTTACGCAAGTGGTACGAACTGACCGTTTCTGCCAAGGATGACCTTGCGGTTATCATGACCTCCGAGCAGGGTAAACCTTTGTTCGAGTCGGCCGGTGAAGTGATGTATGGCGCCTCCTTTATTGAATGGTTTGCCGAAGAGGGAAAGCGTGTCTATGGCGATATCATACCGCCCCATGCCAGCGATAAGCGGATCCTGGTAACCAAGGAACCGGTCGGCGTGGTCGCCGCGATCACACCCTGGAATTTCCCCAATGCGATGATCGCCCGTAAGGCCGCACCCGCACTGGCAGCAGGCTGCACCATCGTCATCAAACCCGCCAAAGAAACACCGTTGTCGGCGTTAGCAATGGCTGAATTGGCCCACAGGGCGGGCATTCCAGCCGGCGTCATCAACGTAGTAGTCGGGTCAAGTTCCAGCGCTATCGGCGGTGAACTGACCAGCAACCCGGCGGTACGTAAGCTTAGCTTCACCGGCTCCACCGCCGTCGGCAAAATGCTACTCAAGCAATGCGCCGACACAGTCAAGAAGACCTCGATGGAGCTAGGTGGCAACGCACCTTTCATCGTGTTTGACGATGCTGATATCGACAAGGCGGTCGAAGGGGCGCTGGTTTCAAAATACCGTAACGCGGGTCAAACCTGCGTCTGCGCCAATCGCATACTGGTACAGGAGAGCATCTACCAGCAGTTTGTCGATAAGTTCAGCACCAAGGTGCGCGAGTTCAAGATCGGCAACGGCCTGGATGACGGCACGGTTATCGGCCCGATGATCAACACCACCGCGGTGGCCGATGTTGATGCAATGGTCAAGGATGCGCTCGATAAAGGCGCCAAGGCAATCACCGGCGGACAGCCATCCGATCAGGGAGAGTGTTACTACCAGCCCACCATCCTCACCAACGTCAACGAATCGATGCGGGTTTATCAGGAAGAGATCTTTGGACCTATAGCGCCGATCTTCTCATTTAAAGACGAGGCCGAGGCGATACGGATGGCCAATGACACCGAGTATGGCCTAGCTGCTTACTTCTACGCCCGTGATCTGGGTCGCGTCTGGCGAGTCATGGAAGGACTGGAGTACGGCATGGTTGCGATCAACGAAGGTGTACTGTCGACCGAATTGGCACCGTTCGGCGGCGTCAAAGAATCAGGCTCCGGCCGCGAAGGTTCGAAATACGGCATCGAAGACTATATCGAAATGAAATACGCCCTGATCGGCGGCATCAACGACTAACGTACTTACGGCTCAAAGTAACGACTCAACGGAGATTCGATCAATGACCACCAACCAAGAACTACAAACCCGTCGTGAAGCCGCCGTGCCTCGCGGCGCTGCTAACGTCACCCAGTTTTTTGCTGAGCGCGCCAGCAACGCTGAAGTCTGGGATGTCGAGGGTAACCGCTACATCGATTTCGCTGGCGGTATCGGCGTGCTCAACACCGGCCACCTGCACCCCAAGATGGTCAAGGCCGTCGAACAGCAGATGGGCAAACTGATTCACACTTGCTTTCACGTGATGCCGTACGAGCCCTACATCGCACTGGCTGAAAAACTTAATGCCATCACTCCCGGCAACCATGCTAAGAAGACGTTACTGCTCAACACCGGTGCCGAGGCCGTCGAGAACGCGATCAAAGTTGCCCGCGCCGCCACTGGCCGCTCAGCGGTGATCGCATTCAACGGTGCCTTTCACGGCCGTACCATGATGGGGATGGCGCTGACCGGCAAGGTCGTACCTTATAAAAAGGGCTTTGGTCCGTTCCCTGCCGAGGTGTATCACGCCCCCTTCCCCAACGCTTACCACGGCATCAGCACCGAGGATTCGCTAACCTCGTTGAATGATCTTTTCATGACCGACGTCGATCCACAACGCGTTGCTGCGATCATCATTGAACCGATTCAAGGCGAAGGCGGCTTCTATCAGGCACCAACCGAATTCTTGCAGGCACTACGTGCACTGTGCGACGAAAATGGCATCCTACTGATTGTCGATGAAGTACAGTCGGGCTTCGCCCGTACCGGCAAGATGTTTGCCATTGAGCACAGCGGCGTGGTCCCCGATATGATCACCATGGCCAAAAGCCTAGCTGGCGGTATGACGCTATCCGCCCTAACGGGTCGCGCCGAACTGATGGATGCACCAGACCCTGGCAGCGTTGGCAGCACCTACGGTGGCAGCCCGATGGCTTGCGCCGCGGCACTGGCAGTGATCGATGTCATCGAAGAGGAAAAATTGTGCCAGCGCGCCGACCAAGTGGGCCGTCAGATCGCAACCAAGTTTTTAGATATGGCTGAAAACGGCTTTGAGTGTATCGCCAACGTGCGAGCGGCTGGAGCGATGGTGGCCTGCGAGCTGGTCAAAGATTCCGAACAACGTATTCCTGATTCTGACTTGACCAAGGCGCTCGTTGCCAAGGCACACAGCAAAGGGCTACTGCTGCTATCGTGTGGCATTTTCGCCAACACCATCCGTGTACTGGTGCCACTAACCGCCGATAACGCCTTGATTAAAGAAGGCCTGGAGGTCATAGAGCAAAGCCTTAAAGAGGTACTGGCAAGCTAGGACCCATAATCACGATCAAGCCTATAGCTATGCTCAAGACAGGGGCGCACGCTGGTAGCGGCGCCCCTTTCGGTTATACTCGTGCAGAATTATATACAGGAGATCGATTCGTGGATGTTGGCGAACGTCTGAAAGTATTAAGAACGATCAAGGGGATTTCGCAGCGTGAGTTAGCCAAGCGTGCCGGCGTTACCAACAGCACCATCTCGATGATCGAAAAGAACGGCGTCAGCCCTTCGGTCAGCTCGCTCAAGAAAGTGCTTGCAGGCATCCCTATCTCCATTGGTGACTTTTTCACCTTAGATCTGGACAATATTCACCCCGAACAGGTGGTGTTTCTCCAAAAAGATCAGCCCGAGATTGGCTCCAATAATGTCAGTCTGAAACTGGTCGGCGCTACCATCAAAGGCCGCACCATGGATATCATGCGTGAAGTCTACGCCCCCGGCGCCGACACCGGTGCCGAAATGCTGCAGCATGAGGGCGAAGAAGGCGGCATCGTCATCCGTGGCGAGCTCGAACTGACCGTCGGTATCGAGGTATATAAACTCTCACCGGGTGACGGCTACTACTTCAATAGCAACCACCCTCATCGGTTCCGTAACGCCGGCACGGTGGAGTGTGAAGTGGTCAGCTCCAACCCCTCAACTTAGCGCGCTAACCGTTGAACTATAGCGATCTAACGATCACCCTTGCCGACCCAAGCATCTCCTTACTCGCCCTGCTGTTTCTATTAGGCGCACTCGCAGGGTTTGTTAGCGCTATCGCCGGTGCCGGCGGCCTGTTAGTACTGCCGACCCTGCTAACGCTGGGTCTCGATCCGATCGCCGCGCTAGCCACCAACAAACTGCAAAATGTCTTTGGCACCGCCTCATCGATGTTCAACTACTTCCGTAAAGGTCGTATTGAACTGCAAGGTATGCAGTGGTCGATCGTCGCGACACTGATCGGCTCAGGACTGGGCACATACTGCGTTCAACGCATAGATACCGCTCTACTGACCAAGCTAATCCCGCTACTGCTGATACTCATTACACTCTATTTTTTATTCTCTCCTCGGGTTGGTGATTGCGACGCCCCTGCTCGTCTTAGCCAGCGAAGCTTCGCACTCAGCGTCGCGCTGGCTATCGGTTTCTACGGCGGTTTCTTCGGACCGGGAATCGGTTCACTTTTCGCTGTTGCGTTCGTAGCCGCGCGCGGCTACAACCTGGTCAAAGCCACCGCTCACACCAAAGTGCTGGTTTTTACCGCCAACATCACTTCTCTAGTGCTGTTTATCGGTGCTGGCCAAGTGGTCTGGAGCATAGGCCTATGTATGGCGGCAGGCCAGTTAATCGGCGCCCGCCTGGGATCCAACTTAGTGATCAAAAAGGGGGCTCGACTGGTGAAGCCGATGATCATCATCGCCACACTGGCGATGGCTTTGAAGCTGCTCTGGTAATGGCCCAAAATGATTAAAGCTGCCACTGCATACACTCCAGACGTTCCCGGCTCGTTTTGGTGGGAAAGGTTTTAGACTTCCGGCCTGCACTCGGACCCAACTGAGCCCGCCACTTACCGTTTTCGGTTTTAACAAAAGAAGCCATCCGTTACGCGCCTTATGTATGTTGTAGTATCTCCAGTAGTACAAAAATAGTACCCAGAAACTAAACATACGATAAAGAACGATAGTTTGCGAATCAGACGAAACGGACTTGGTAGCCAGAAGTGTAGTATTTACAGGGGTTTGGGGCTTATCTGATGAATTGCAATACTGCGCGGTGGTGAAAGTGGTGCCCGGAGCCGGACTTGAACCGGCAAGACCATAAGTCGACGGATTTTAAATCCGTTGCGTATACCAATTTCGCCACCCGGGCCTAACAGTGCACTTGAGGTGCGATTGTACTGATAAAACAAGGATGGAGGCTGGAGTCGGAATCGAACCGGCGTTAACGGAGTTGCAGTCCGCTGCATGACCACTCTGCCATCCAGCCGGACGACATAAATAATGTCTGAATCGATTTCAGTCACAGTATTAACGAAGTTAAGAAGACTGTTTTGAAATTGGAGCGGGAAACCAGGTTCGAACTGGCGACCTCAACCTTGGCAAGGTTGCGCTCTACCAACTGAGCTATTCCCGCACCGCACCTGAGCTTGCGCTCAAGTGAGGCGTATTATAGAGAGCTGCCTTAGCATGTCAACCAGCAATCGCACGCTATCGTACCGGGGTCTTTAGTGCTTAATTACTGATCAATAAGGCGTTGCAAAAACACTGTTATAAACGAACTACAGGCACCCCGCTCTCCTTTGTTAGCGAAAGCGTGGGGGTGTGTTCAAAGGTCGCTGACCAGATCGTCCCAAGACGCGTGTAAATAGACCCACATCGACCAGATTGTAAGGATTGCGGCACCGTACAGCGCAGCCAATCCAAAATAGGCGATCGGTGTGCCAGCTTCGGCAAACAGTAGGAAAAAGATCGAGGCCATCTGTAAAGCTGTCTTTAACTTGCCTAGCATTGAAACCGCAACACTGCCGCGTTTGCCGATCTCAGCCATCCACTCACGCAGCGCCGAGATCACAATTTCACGTCCGACAATGATCGCTGCCGGGATTGTCAGATAAGCTTCGCCGTAGCTCTCAACCAGCATGATAAGCGCCACGGCGACCATCAGCTTATCGGCAACAGGATCCAGGAAAGCACCAAAAGCTGTGGACTGATCCAGTTTGCGTGCTAGATAGCCATCAAACCAGTCAGTTACGGCAGCAAAGGCAAAAATGCCAGCCGAAGCAACTAGGCTCCACGAATAAGGTAGATAGAATACTAAAACCAGACAAGGGATCAGCAGCAACCGTAGTGACGTTATGATGTTGGGGATATTCATTGTTAAACACGTACCATCATCCGAAATTAGTCCGGAAAACAGCGCTGTCATTACTCCTGATGTAAGTGGCTGTAGATCTCTTCAGCCATTGCGCGGCTTATGGTAGAGACTTTTGCAATTTCTTCAACACTGGCGCGCGCTATTTCCTGCAATCCACCAAAATGCTTGAGTAACGCTTGGCGACGCTTCGGACCGACACCCGGCAACTCTTCCAGCGATGAGCGACCTCGTGTCTTAGCCCGGCGGGCGCGGTGTCCGGTAATGGCAAAACGATGTGCTTCGTCGCGGATGTGCTGCAGCAAGTGCAGCGCGCCACTGCCCGGGTCAAACACCTGCTCTTTCTGGCCCCTGTCGGTGATCAGGGTTTCGAAACCGGCTTTGCGGGTGACCCCCTTAGCGATACCAATGACGTAAATCTCGTTGATCTGAAGCTCTTCAAGCACATTGAGCGCTTGCGTGACCTGCCCTTTGCCGCCATCTATCACCAACAGGTCTGGCATTCGTGCATCGGTGCTTTTGAGCTTTTGATAACGCCGGGTCAACGCTTCGTGCATCGCCTGGTAATCATCACCACTGTCCGTTGTTTTGATATTAAACCGTCGGTAGTCACTTTTTCTGGGGCCCTGAGCATCGAACACAACGCACGATGCAACGGTAGCCTCACCGGAACTGTGACTGATATCAAAACACTCCAACCGTGCCGGCAACGTGTCTAGCTGCAACAGCCCTTGCAATTCGACCAGGCGTTTATGTACGTCCTGGCGACTGGACAGGTAACTGGCTAACTGTTGTTCGGCATTGGTTTTGGCAAGATTAAGCCAACCGCTGCGCTGGCCTCGAACTCGACTACTGAGTTCCACCTTGCGCTCGCGAACCCCGCTGAGCGCTTCGGCCAATGCGACCTGCCCTTCAGGACTGTGACTCAGAATAAGCAGAGGCGGTACTGGCCGATCCCGACCCTGCAGGTAATACTGGCCAATAAAACTCTCCAGCACCTCGTGTTCTTCGGTTTCGAGTCGCAGTTTAGGGTAATGACTTTTGCTGCCGATCACCCGCCCGCCTTTAATAAACAACTGATGGATACAGGTAAAACCGGCTTTAATACTGCAGGCTAGGACATCAGCGTCACCGCCATCACCACTGATACGTTGCTGCTCTTGCACCTGCTGCAGGCTGCTAATCTGGTCGCGCAACATCGCAGCGCGTTCGAAATCTAGCGCCGCTGCCATCTGCTCCATCTGTTGTGCCAGCGCTTCATTGATCGAGCTGTTTTTACCCTCCAGAAACATCATCGCGTGGTGGATATCTTTGCCGTATTCATCCGGGTCGATCAGTTCAACACAAGGCGCGCTGCAACGGTTAATTTGATGTTGCAGACAAGGTCGCGAGCGATTGTTAAAAAACGACTCATCGCACTGACGGATACGAAATATTTTCTGCAGCAAGTTGAGACTTTCACGCACGGCGCTGCCGCTAGGAAAGGGTCCAAAGTAACGCCCCTTCTTGCTCTTTTTACCGCGTTGCAACTGAATCGCCGGGTAACGGTGCTCGCTGGAGATAAAAATATAGGGGTAGGACTTATCGTCACGCAGCAGGATGTTGTAAGGGGGGCGCTGCTTTTTGATGAGGTTTTGTTCGAGCAATAACGCTTCGGTTTCACTGCCCGTGACGGTGATCTCGATATTGCAAATTTTCTGTACCAAAGCACGTGTTTTGATCGGCAGACCGGTGCTGCGAAAGTAACTCGCTAGTCTTTTTTTTAGGTTCTTGGCTTTGCCGACATAAAGAATCTGACTATTGATGTCGTACATTTGATAGACACCAGGACGCTGGGTGGCGTTGGCCAGGTAGGCGCCACTATCAAAAGAGTTTGCATTAGAGGGGGATGATGGTGCAGCAGAATCCATAGCTAAAGTCTGAACAGGTGATTAATTTGATGAGCTAAAGCGCAAGTTACTTGTTGTCAGCAGTGTCGGCCGGTTTAAGTTTGGCGTTTTTACTCTGCTGCATATGCTGATGGGTTGCTTCGCTATGGATAGCGCTAAGTAATTGGCGGGTCTTGTCGGTAATTCCTGCGCCACTCGATAGCGATACCTCGAGAAACACGCCAATTTCGGCGTAATAGTACAGTCGGGCATTAAAACTACGGGCCAGCTTTAACTTGCTTAATGAGATCCCTGCACCATTAAGTAACACATGGTTGATGTCGGCATCGGTGACAGCTGAACGTTTGTCTATACTGCTAGCAGCCTGCTTTTGACGGTAGGATTGCATACAAGACTCTCAGTCGGGTTTGACACATCTTAACACAAGCGTTCATTATTGACGTTTATTGGACCCCCGATGGGGCTCGAGATTTCATACATAATCAGGTGGTTAGAGCATGGCGCTGATCAGTGTTGATGAATTGGCAATTTTGATTGTTGAGCCATCGCAGTTTCAACAAAAGATTATCTGTAGTGAGCTATCTCAACTAGGTTGCAAGCAGATCGATACCGCATCAACTGTTGAAGCGGCGTTGAGTTTCATCAATACCTACACACCTGATCTAGTGATCAGCGCGATGTACTTGCCCGATGGTGACGGCATCCAGCTAGTCACTGAGATGCGGACAAACGAGAAGCACGATGACATCCCGTTTATGCTTATTTCAAGCGAGGAACGGGTTGATATTTTGGATCCTATCAGACAGGCAGGCTCTGTTGCCATCCTTCCAAAGCCATTTAAAATAAATGACTTAAGCAAAGCTCTTCAGGCAACACTTGAGTTTGTTGATCCGAGCGAACTTGAACTCGACGACTACGAAGCAGGCGAGCTCAAAATACTGGTTGTTGATGACAGTGCCTTCTCGCTAAAACATATTAGTCGGGCATTGGAAAACATCGGCATCGGCCATATTGTTCAGGCACACGATGGCAAAGAGGCGATAGAGCTGCTGGATCAAAACACTTTTGACCTGATTTTTACTGACTTTAATATGCCGCAGATGGATGGTCAGCAACTGACCGAATATGTACGTTGCGAATCGAGCCAACCGTACGTCCCTATCCTGTTGGTGACTTCTGAACAGAGTGAAACCCGACTGACCGGAGTTCGCCAGGCGGGTGTTAACGCGATCTGCGATAAACCATTCGATACAATTCAGATCAAGGCAATGATCAGATCATTGCTGGCTACCGAGTAACGGTGTGACTGATGAGCGACAGCGTTGACTTAAACCTCTGCGCTGTCACCAATTCAAATCGTCGCTCTCCACCCTATCCTGCTTACCCCAATGCTTCTGCAATAAACAGCGCATGCCCGTTAAATAGCCTGCAGCACTCCTGCGTACGCGATCTGGCCTGGTGCCTGACCAGCTCCCCTATCTACCGATTGATGCCCGACCGCCTCCACATCAACGCCCTGTTTACACCTCGCAGTGAGTTATGGCGCTGGTTAAGATCACTCGATCTTCACCCCGAACCCCTATACCAAGCCATTGCCACGCAGCGTTCGAATCGTATTGGCATCTATTACGAAACCCTATTTGGTTTTGCGCTGGCAAACTTTCATCAACCCGCTGCACTACGATACGCGGTAGCCGTCCGGCATAACGGCCAGTCCTGCACCGGCTTGACTAAAGGCACTCAAACCTTGGGCGAGTATGATTTTCTGTATCGCTTACCGGGCCAGGCCGCGCTGACCCATATAGAGCTCAGCTTGAAGTTTTATCTAGCTAGGACGGATGAAAATAGCAGCGTGATCAACTGGGTCGGATTAAACCCGGCAGACCGGATGATCGACAAGCACGACAAGATGCTTCACAAGCAGTTACAGCTGGGTCGCAACCCGCAGGCGTTAACACAGCTGGGGCAATCGCATGGGCAGATAGGGGCTCGACTGGGGCTTATGCTGGGTAGATTGTTTTATCGCTACGACTGCGACCCGCAGCCCCGGCCAGCTGGCGTACAAGCCAGTCACTTGCGAGGATGGTGGATAGACGCCTCACAGTACCAGCGATTAATGGAACCTCGCCCGAGCGATCCGTTGTTAAGCCGCCGCAGCCGCCTCTGTTTAATACCCCTGTCCAAACGGCAATGGTTAGCGCCGCTGACACCTCAAGAGGCACAAAGGGCTGCGCAGTACAGCCGCTTCGAGCAAAAGCCCTACCCGCAGATGCTAGCGCGGCTTGTTGATACCACCGACGGTTGGCGTGAGCACGACCGTGTCGTTATCGTGCCGTAACGAATAATTAACTGGTGCAGCATATCTACAGGGTCAAATAATAAAAAGGCATGCCAGCGATTCAACGCTGACATGCCTATGCTGTAAAAAATGACGACGGAGTTGAATCAGCTTTTTAAACGTCGAAGCAGGCTGGAGGTATCCCAACGGCCACCTCCCATCTCCTGAACATCGGCGTAGAACTGATCGACCAGTGCCGTTACCGGCAACTGCGCACCGTTGTCACGCGACTCATCAAGCACAATACCCAGGTCTTTGCGCATCCAGTCAACGGCAAAACCGTGTTCAAACTGATCTTCAATCATCGTTTGGTAACGATTTTCCATCTGCCAGGACTGCGCCGCACCTTTGGAGATAACCTCAATCACGGCGGCCGGATCGAGTCCCGCACGTTTGGCAAAATGAATCCCTTCAGACAACCCCTGTACCAGACCTGCGATACAGATCTGGTTAACCATTTTGGTCAGTTGACCTGCACCCGATTCGCCCATCAGGCGTACGGCGCGGGCAAAGCATGCGATAGCCGTTTCAGCACGGTCGTAATCGACTTGCGAACCACCGACCATGACTGTCAGAACGCCATTTTCAGCACCGGCCTGGCCGCCGGAAACCGGCGCATCCAAAAAGCCTAACCCTTGACCCGCTGCGATCCGATTGAGTTCACGGGCCACCTGCGCTGAGGCGGTTGTGTGATCAACAAAGAGCGCACCACTCTGCATGGCCGAAAAAGCACCGGTTTGCGGATTTTCAGCGCTACCCAAACAGATTTGGCGCAGATCATCGTCGTTACCGACGCAGGCAAAGACCAATTCTGCCCCCACTACTGCTTCAGCCGGGGTCGCAGCACTGCTGCCGCCATGCTGCTCAACCCACTGCTGAGCTTTGCTGGCGGTACGGTTGTAGACACAAACCTGGTAACCAGCCTTCGCCAGATGTCCGGCCATCGGATAACCCATGACCCCTAACCCTAGAAACGCGACTTTTTGCTGTGCCATACCGACTCCTACCCTACCTATAAAGTTGAATAACGTGTTGCGCAAATACCTACCAACAGTTGTAAAGTTTGTTGCGGCTTAATCCGCTAAGGATGCATTTGCCGCCGCAACGGCTTTACCCGCGTCGAGCTGAACTCCCTGACTGAGAAGCGCACTCTCAAGCGCACCCAGGCAAAGTAGGACATTGCGGCTGTTACAAGCATGTCCCATCAAGCCGATCCGCCAGACTTTACCCGCCAGCTCACCGAGACCGGCGCCGATCTCAAGGCTGAATTGATTCAACAGTTGTGTGCGAACAGCTGCCTCATCAACACCCTCAGGAATAAGCACGGTATTAAGCTGAGGCAAGCGGTACTGCTCGTCCACCAACAATGACAACCCCATCGCCTCAAGGCCGGCCTTTAGAGCTTGATGATGCGACGCATGCCGCTGCCAAGCGTTTTCTAAGCCTTCGTTTTGTACCATGACCAGCGCTTCGTGCAACCCATATAGAGCATTGACCGGTGCCGTATGGTGGTAAGCCCGTTTTGCGCCCCCGCCCCAGTAGCCCATTACTAGATTCTTATCGAGGAACCAGCTGGGGACCGTCGTACTACGGTCTTTGACTGCGGCTACCGCTTTGTCGCTAAAGCTAACCGGAGAGATACCGGGCGGGCACGAAAGGCACTTCTGGGTACCCGAATAGACTGCATCGATGCCCCAACCGTCGATATCCACTTCGATGCCACCAACGCTGGTTACCGCATCCATGATGGTTAACGCGCCATGCTGTTGCGCCAGTTTGGCCAGCGCTTGAGCGTCCGAACGAACCCCGGTCGAGGTTTCGGCGTGAACAAAAGCCAGGATTTTGATATCGCTACGAGCGTTAAATGCGGCTTCAACTTTGTCGAGGCTGACAGGCTGGCCCCAAGCATCATCAATGGCGATCACTTCGCCACCAAACCGGCGTACATTCTCAGCCATACGACCGCCGAAAACGCCGTTCTGGCAGACGATGACCTTATCGCCAGGTTCAACCAGGTTGACAAAACAGGCTTCCATACCGGCCGATCCTGGCGCTGAGACAGGCAAAGTTAGCTCATTCTTAGTTTTGAGCACAGCCTGCAACATCTGTTTAACCTCATCCATCATGCGGATGAATTCAGGATCAAGATGGCCGATGGTTGGACGAGCCGTAGCCGCCAATACACGCGGGCTGACGTCTGAAGGTCCGGGGCCCATCAGGGTACGTTCGGGCGGGTAAAATGATTCGATCATGGCTTCAACATCCTTTCTGTTATTCGTCGCTAAACGTTATCGGGGGAACTGGTTAGTTGGTTCAGGTAATCTGGGCATGGGCTTGGCCCAATTCACGCACCATCTCTACCACCATGTTGGCGGAGTGAACACCGGCCTGTTCCAAGAATTGGTCGAATGAGATCAATGACTCTTTACCGGCGATATCTGACAGCGCCCGAAAAATGATAAACGGCACTTCGAAGCGAAAACAGGTCTGGGCGATAGCACCCGCCTCCATCTCTACAGCCAGCATCTGCGGAAACTTAGCCCGCGCCTCTTCTACTTTAGCCGGGTCGGCCATAAAAGCGTCTCCGGTAGCGATCAGTCCCAGCTCTGTTTTTACATCGTGGACCGTTGCGATACTGGTCTGTGCAATTTTGACCAACAGAGGATCAGGCTCCCACGCTGGTGGCATATTTGGCACTTGGCCATGCTCGTAGCCGAATACGGTCAAGTCAAAATCATGCTGCCGAACTTCAGACGAGATGACGACGTCACCGACCTCCAGATCGGCAGCAAAGCCGCCGGCCGATCCGGTATTGATGATGCAGTCCGGTGAATAGCGCTCCAGCAAAATGGTCGTGCCGATCGCCGCATTGACCTTGCCAATGCCCGACTTAAGCAAGACTACCTGCTGGCCTGCCAAAATACCGCTGTGGAATTCGTAACCGGCCAGTGTCATATCCTGGCGCTGCTCTAATTGATCACGCAGACAGATAACTTCCTCTTCCATCGCGCCGATAACGCCGATAATTAGCGGGGTGCTATCGTTTAAGCGTGGCTCAATGGAGATCGCATCTTCAGAAGGTTGGTACGGTTGTCTCATAACATCTCTCTACTGGGTCATTTTCTACAACGGGATTGGCAATCATTGGTAGCAACATCTCCGTCAACCGACATTTTCAGCATGTCAGACTACGGAATCAGATAAGGGTTACGCTGCGCTGCCCGGTATGGTTCCAACCTAGGGCCGCGAAGAGCGTTTGTTGCTCAACGGGTAGCGCCGTTTCTATCTGTAGCTGCTGCAAACTGTAAGGGTGCACCAATTGCAACTTGCTGGCAAAAAGCAATAGTCGTTGATTATCAAAATGATCGCGGAACAACTTGTTATGTTTGCCGTCGCCATAGCGGGTATCACCAATCATATGATGATTGAGGTGTTTCATGTGACGACGCAACTGATGCTTGCGGCCGGTATGAGGCTGCATCTCAACCAACGAATAGCGGCTGCAGGGATAACGGCCCAACGGTATGTCGAGTTCAACCTGCTCAAGGCACTTGTAGTGCGTTAACGCATCCTGCGGTGGCCGAACATCATCAACGTGCCGCTTCTCCTCTTTTTCACGTTTGTCACTCAACGGGTAGTCAATCACGCCACTGGGCTCGGCAAAACCACGTACCACGGCATGATACGTTTTGTGCACCTGGCGCTCTCGAAAAGCCATCTGCATCCTAGCGGCAGCTTCGGAGTGTAAACCAAACAACAGCAAACCGGAGGTCGGCTTATCAAGCCGATGCACCGGGAACACGTGCTGGCCGATCTGATCGCGCAGCATCTGCAAGGCAAAACGGTGCTCACGACGATCGATCGGACTACGGTGTACTAACAGGCCCGAAGGCTTATCGATGACAACGTAGTGGTCATCTTGATACAAGATATCGAGTAATGAATCGGTCAACGCCTGAACCTTATAAAAATACGTGCAGCAAAGATTAAAATAGGGATAGCGGGTTTTACGATGCGGTAGTGTACAACCCGTAGCTAATACCCGGCACCAGAGGCCTACGCCTACCTATATTCAACCCCGCCTGATTAGGCTGGCTATGGTAGAGAGCGATAAAGCGAAGTCAATGATTTGATTACAGCCAAGTTGTTTGTGTATTTGTTAGTGCGCGTGGTTGGTTTGGCAGCTCTAATAAAGCTGGAACCTCTGAGCCAAGCTTGCTATAACAGCCTCTGATTAAAAAAGCGCAACTTTCTGCCCAAGCGATTGTCTATGACACTAGCTTATCGTGGATAGAATCACGCTAACCAGATTTTTTTATTTAACAGGAAACACTATGAACATGACTGATGCGACGGTAGTTCGTTCCGAGAGTTCGGTACTGGCTACCAATAAGGTTATCCGTAACACCTACATGCTGTTATCGATGACGATGGTGTTTAGCGCCATCACTGCAGGCATCTCAATGTGGATCGAACCGTCGATGTTCGCCTACTTTGGCAGCGTCATCGGAAGTTTCGTCCTTATCTTCGTTTTGAACAAGATGCAAAACAGCATCTGGGCATTGCCACTGACCTTTCTATTCACCGGTCTGATGGGCTTTGGTTTGGGGCCACTGCTTAATCACTACCTGGCTCTGCCCAACGGTGGCGATATCGTTATGACTGCGATGAGCATGACTGCCATGACCTTTCTGGGTCTAAGCGCCTATGTTCTGACCAGCCGCAAAGACTTCAGCTTCATGAAGGGCTTCCTGGCAGCCGGCATGATCGTTGTTGTTGTCGCTATCGTCGCCAGCTTGGTGTTGTCGTTGATGGGCGTTCATATCTCAGGCCTGCAACTGATGATCTCCTCAGCGGTAGTGCTGCTGATGGCAGGCATGATCCTTTATGATACCAGCAACATCGTCAACGGCACTTACACTAACTACGTGATGGCAACCGTTAGCCTGTACCTGAGCATCTACAACCTGTTGGTACACCTACTCTATCTGGTTGGCATTCTTAACGAAGATTAAGACCACCAACCCACCGGAATCTTTGATTCTGGTAAAAAACCCCTGCTGATCTTTGATCGCAGGGGTTTTTTTTACGCGCTAATTCGGTACAGTGCTGCTGGTTAACCCCTCTACTTTTAGGCTCTGATAAGAATTCAGTTATGAAAATTGCTGTCGTCATCAATGGTTCGCCAACCGCCAGTCAGGCGCCCAATACTGCGCTGCGCTTCGTTGAAGCTGCTATTACGCTGGGGCATCAGGTGCCGCGGGTGTTTTTCTACGGCGAGGCGGTCCACACCGCCAATCAACTAACCTCTCCGCCGCAGGATGAATCAAACCTAACTCAGCGATGGCAACGACTGGCACAGCAGCATCAGATGGAATTGATTGTCTGCATCGCCGCAGCGGTACGTCGTGGTGTGATGGATCAGCGCGAAGCCGGCCGCTATGAGCATACTCATGGCAACCTGGCCGACGGGTTTGAGTTATCAGGGCTGGGGCAGCTGATTGATGCCAGCCTCAATGCAGACCGGGTAATCACCTTTGGGGGGCGGGTATGAGCCAACCTACGCAGAACAACACCTTGTTGCTGGTCATTCGACACAGCCCTTATGCCAATCAGGTTGCCCGTGAAGCGTTCGACGCTGCACTGACCGCCGCTGCCTTTGAAGTGCCGCTCAGCGTTCTGCTGCTCGATGACGGCTGTTATTCGTTGCTAGCGAGCCAGCAGCCTGAGCAGCTGCAGGCCAAAAACCTTGGTAAAACCTTACCCGCATTGGCTATGTACGATATTGAGCGGGTTTACACGGCCTCCAGCGCGCTGACGCAACGCGGAATAGATCCGACACAGCTACAGATTGATGCAGAACTACTGGACGATGCCGACGTTTCTGCACTGTTCCACCAACACCAGCATATTCTCAGCTTCTGATCGAAGCCTTAACCGTTACGGAGCCTGTATGGTCTTACATACCGTCAACAGTTCACCCAAAAACAGTCATTGCCTCGCTGACTGCCTGCGGGTCATCACCCCTCCTGCGCTGTTGTTGTTGATTGAAGACGGCGTTTACGGTGCAACCGATGCCAACAAAGCGTTGTGGCAGTCGTTACCCAAAGAGGTCGAATGCTATGTGCTACAAGCGGATATAGATGCCCGGGGGCTGGCTCAGCTCATCACCCCTCATTTCAGCCCTGTCGACGATTCAGGCTTTGTTGAACTGACGATCCGAGCAACCAAGGTGCAGAGCTGGTATTGATATGCCGACAACACAACACAACGCCCCTTCGGTTCTTCAGATCAGCGGCAAAGAATTGGCATTGGATGCCGAAGGGTTCTTGCGCAACATGACTGATTGGAGCCCTCAAGCGGCTGAGCTACTGGCGCAAAATGAGCAGATAGATCTGACAGCAGATCACTTTGAAATCATATATTTACTACGTGAATTCTATCTGAAATATGAGCTATCGCCAGCGATGCGAATCTTGGTTAAACAGGTCAAGCTTGAGCTCGGCAAGGATAAGGCTTCCAGCATCTATCTGATGAAACTGTTCCCCGGTAGTCCGGCAAAAATTGCCAGCAAAATCGCAGGCCTGCCCAAGCCAACCAACTGTTTGTAATCACTTTAATATCGTTAACGTTGATCTGGATCAGGATCAGAATCGGGATCTGAGCAGCCTGCCGGTTCAATGCACGGCATTGCTTAGGTATACTGCCGGAATTGCACGGACAGAGATTTCACCTGATCCGGGTGTTGCAACAGACAATTAGTGATGGAGTAACGTATGGCCGGTGAAACCGTACAGAGTAAAGACAAGAACGATAACGACCCTCAATTACAGTGGGCTACCTTTTTGCTGGCCGATGAGCTTTACGGCATCGATGTTATGCGGGTTAAAGAGGTTTTGCGCCTTACCGAAATCGCACCAGTTCCGGGTTCAGCTCCCTTTATTGTCGGCATCATCAACCTGCGCGGTAACGTTATAACGGTTATCGACACCCGCACCCTATTCGGGATGCCTGCCACCCAAGCTACCGATGACAGCCGTATTATCGTGATCGAACTTGAAGACCAGGTGATCGGTATGCTGGTCGACTCGGTCGCCGAAGTTATCTACCTACGTCAGTCTGACGTTGAGCGCTCACCCAATGTCGGTACCGATGAAAGCTCCAAGTTCATCCAAGGCGTCAGCTATCACAATGATGAATTGATCATCCTGCTTGATCTGAACCAAATGATCGACGAGTAATAGCCCTCTTACTCTTACTGATCGGACTTTTAACACGCTGATCAGCACCTTGACGATTTACAAAGGCGTAACACGAGATGTTACGCCTTTTTTCTTGTGTTCAAGAAAACAGCAATAGCTTTGTCATTGTCTAATGAAGCGTCTTAATCACTCTCACCATTGACCGTTGCAACCACAGTACGGCAACCTCCATAATCACGGTGCTCGCACAGATACACGCCCTGCCATATCCCCATATTCAGGTGCCCCTGCGTTATCGGTATCGACACTGAGCTACCCAAAATACTGCTTTTGATATGCGCTGGTAGATCATCGGGGCCTTCATCTCGATGCAGATAATCCTGCCTGCCTTCTGGCACAGCACGGTTAAAATGGTTTTCAAAATCGTGCCGTACCGTTGGGTCGGCATTCTCATTGATCGTAAGCGATGCGGATGTGTGCTTAATGAACAGGTGCAGCACGCCTACCCTTAACTGCCTCAGCTCCGGCAGTTGCTGTAGCAGCTGATCAGTAATCAGATGAAAACCTCTGCCACGAGGCGCTAATTCAAACGCTTTTTGTATCCACATCAGTAGCCAAGCTCCCTATTGGTTCGTGAACTCCCCACGGACAATAACATCCATGCTCATACATGCCTTTCTCAATCTATACTGAATCGATCATAGCAAGACAGCCTATAGAAATTGTCGTTATTACATCCGCGCACTGCGGCTCAATGCGATATCGCGGGGCAAATGGAAGTGCTATGAGTTACCGGGCTATTGCCTACCCATGTCATCGACAGTTTAGGAATAACGACTATGAAAAAAACAACAATTTCGGTCGTACTTGGAACTACCGTTTTACTATCCGCATTAACCAGCGCTGCCGAACCGCGCTCCATGAGCTTCTTTGTCACTAGCGTCGGCATGGGGGACGGTGGCAACCTAGGTGGCTTGGCCGGTGCTGACGGTCACTGTAAAAAATTAGCCACCGCGGTTGGCGCCGGCGACCGAGACTGGCGCGCTTACCTAAGTACTGAAGCGCCTGACAAGCGTGGTGAATTTGCTCGCAGTCGAATCGGTCAGGGCCCCTGGTACAACGCCCACGGCATATTGATAGCGGCCAACCCTTCTGACCTGCACCTGTATAACAAAACCATTACGCTGGAAACGGCGCTGGATGAATCGGGCAACCGCATTAAAGGCCGCGGAGACAAGCCCAATGAGCACGATATTCTGACCGGAACCCAGGTTGATGGCACTCCCTACTTCCCAGACGATAAAGACCATACCTGTAACAACTGGACCAGTAACGACAAAGGCAGCGCTCAGGTTGGTCATCATGACCGCCATGGCGGCGGCAACGTATCGTGGAATTCGGCCCACCCTTCACGTGGCTGTAGCCAACAAGCACTGATTAAGACTGGCGGCGCCGGTAAACTCTATTGCTTTGCGGCCGATTAACCGCAAGCATTTCGTCATGTTGGGGTAACAAACAAGCGGCTCCGCATCTCGCGTTGCCGCCTTTTACATGGCTCAGCTCAACAACAGTCTACAACTCAAAACCTTGCCAACACCTGCTAACATCATACCCCGCCGGTGCCGACTATTTCGATTCAAAGAGAGTCGAATCAGCGGTGCGAAATAGTTAATAATATCACTCAGAAAAACACATATATCATTCTGACCACCCGCCAAACCCACTAATGTCGCATGGGAAAAAATGCCCCTGTGCTTCAATATAATCGCCTAAAAAACAACAGCAAGCAGCGTACTGACAGGGCTTAGAAAACCGCCCTCAGCAGCGATGGCTCGATGCCACCTACTTTCCAGCGAGCGATTCATATTATGAGTACAAAGATAAGCGTCCAAAAACCTCTGGTCATTTTGCATGGCGATGAGATGGCTCAGATTGCCTTTGATCAAATTCTGGATCAGTTTGTCACCCGCCGTCTCGATATCGAGCTGGTTGAAGTTGACCTGACTGCAGAGAACCGCCTTACCTCTAACGGCCAGGCCGTTCGTGACGCTATCGATGCCCTCAAGCAGCACGGTGTGGGCATTAAAAACGCCGGTATGACAGTCAACCGGACACAGCTCGAGGAGCTGTTGGCGCAGAACCCAGACATCGACGAGGCGCAGCTCGATAAGCTGGCGACTAAGTCTCCCAATGGCGCAATCCGCAAAGGGATCGCCGGTAACATCACCCGTGAAGACATTCCGTTTCGTAACTTGAAGAAGAACCCGCCGCAATGGATCGATCGTGATATCGATGTCTTCACCATGGAACGTGGCGGTAACAAGCACAGCTATAATGAACTCTCCAAGGCGACCGGCATTATCAAACTGATGTTTGTCGGCAGTAGCGGCGATCCAGTGGAGCTACACCGCCGCAAAATCAAACGTAACGATCCTTGGCTACTGGCCACCAACGATATTGAAGATGTCCGTGATTGGGCCCATCAATTCTTCAAACGCGCGCTGGAAGAAAAACGTGATGCCTACCTGGGTCTTAAAGATACCGTCATCGCCGGTTATGACGGGGTGATGCGCCAAGCGATCGAAACGATCTATTTCGACCAGTACCAATCAAAATTTGAAGCTGCGGGTATCAACTACCACTACGAACTGATTGATGCGCAGGCCGCACGAATTATCGCCAATCCACCCGAGAGTGCACTGTGGGGTGTCCCCGATAACACCACTGGCCGAAAGCTCTTCAAATTGGTCAATACGCTGAAAAAATACGGTATTCCCGATCGTGAATCTCACACCTCAATTTCTAGAATGAGCGCTGGCGGCGGTGATCAATACGGCAGTTTTAATATGCCTGTGTCTGAAAATGGCATCATTAAAGTCATTGTTGACGGTGAAGAGAAGCACGCCCGTGAAGTTAAAGCTGGCGATCCAATCCTGCTGATGTCTAACGACCGAGAAGCGATCAAAGACTGGGTGATGCAGGTCTTTGAGGATGCATCGTTTAATAACAAAGAGGTCTATTTTGGGCTAAAGCGTGAATACATGGACTACGACGACGTGTTCAGCAACGTCATCGTAGAAGCCCGAAAAGAGCTGGCACGAAAGAACACGGCACCACCCTCTTTCATGATCATGCGCCCTTCTGCACAGCTTAAAAAGATGATCTCAGATCCGGCACGTTATGCACTCTATCCGGCGCTTAACCTTGATGGCGATATCTTCTCCGATATCTCCGCGGCACTCGGTGGCAGCTTGGCCACAGCCAGTTCAATCATCGCCAGCACCGATGGCACCATGCTGTTTGAAGCACCGCACGGTACCGCCCATGACCTGTATCTCAAATACCAAGAAACAAACGGTGAAGTGGCTATCTTTAACTCGTCAGCACTGCTTTACGCTGTCGCAAACGCACTTGAAACGATGGCTAAACGCGAGCAGAACCCACCGCTGAAGGCCTATTCCGACAAGCTCAAACAGGCTCTCATCGATACGGTTGATCAAGGTGTTATTACGGGCGATCTTAAGGGGAAAACCACCAATTCAGAGTCTGAACGGGTGGTCGATATGCAAGGTTTCCTAGATGCTATCGAGCAGAATCTCGATCGCTGATATCCATTAACGCAGAGCTAGCCGCAAGCGGATCAAACGCTTGCGGTTTTTTTTGCGTACTACCAAGCAGAAACAGTAACACTCAGCCCGGTAAGCGCTGTCGCCATTGTTGTGAGAGCTGGGTATCGATCTCCAATCCTAACTCGCCGGCCTGGTAAGCATCTGCCAGACGGCCAACAGCCAGAACATGGTTCAGCTCAGCGGCTTGTTGGTAATAGCCTAAGGCTTTGTCCTGATTGATAACAAAGTAGCCCTCAAAACCCTCTTCATAGAGTTTGGCGACCTGATAACAGGCTTTCATATCACCCAACTGTGCAGCCTGCTCTAAGTAGATGCCGCCCTGTATTTTACTCTTACTGCTATCACCTCTCAGGCATAACAGATGTCCATAGACGGACAACGCCTGCTGGTGGCCAGAATCGGCCGCTAAGCGAAAGCAGCGCATCATCCAGCGATGTTTTGTGGTCGAGCGACTAAAAAGTTTTGAACGAAATGCCCGATGAGTGGCCCAGAATAGCAAAGGCGCAAGCAACTTTATAATAGCTCGGGAGATCATCTACTTATCGCTCTTGAGCAGGTCTTTAAGGTTGGCAAACGGCTGGCTAGTGGCCGCCTTCTTGGCATCGCCTCCTGCGACGGTCTTGCTATGCTCTGCGGTATCGACATAACGGCTGTGTTCGTTGTCGTGGCAGTAGAGGCACAATAACTCCCAATTGCTGCCATCCGGCGCGTTGTTATCGTGGTTATGGTCACGGTGATGAACCGTCAATTCGCTGAGATTAAGGCGCGTGAACTCACGGGCGCAACGACCACATACCCAGGGGTACATTTTCAGCGATTTTTCCCGGTAGCCCGCTTCTCGCTGACTTTGACTCTGTTTCGAAGCCTCGACAATCTGCTGAAGCTTATCGGGGTTGGGGCCGGACCGACTGGCGGACATAACGGTTTCCTATCATTGAGTGAAACATTCAGGGCAAAAAGACCTGACCAGTGAGTGCACCATGTCTTTACCGGTTGCACGTTGCCCGATTTCTGTCAGGCTGACAACCTACAGATAGCGTCATCTTCATCTATTTCATAGCAGCAGGGTTCAACTCTTGGATTCAATCAGTCAATTGGCACTCGGCGCTGCGGTTGGTAGCGCCGTACTGGGGCGAAAAGCCGGTTATAAAGCGGCGATGATCGGCGCGATTGTCGCGACCCTGCCCGACCTTGATGTCTTCATTCCTATGGGCGGACCGGTTGCCAATTTCACCTACCATCGCAGCTTCAGCCATTCGCTGCTGGTATTAACCGCCGTTACCCCGGTACTGGCCTGGATCGTCCGAAAGTTACTGCAACGCGCTCATCCAGAGCTTGCCGCCGACCGGCGGGGTTGGTTATGGCTGGTATTCCTGGCGCTGGTCACCCACCCGTTGCTTGACGCTTTTACCATTTACGGCACCCAGCTTTTCTGGCCACTTAACGCAGAGCCCGTCGGACTGGGCAGTATTTTCATCATCGATCCACTCTACACCCTGCCCTTACTGATTGGTGTAGCCGCGTTTGTTTGGCTTCCTAACAACAGGTCACGCGGCCTGCGCTTCAACGCCGCCGGCCTGCTGTTAAGCAGTGCCTACCTGTGTTGGAGTGCTGCGGCTCAGCAGTGGGTCGAGCAGAGCGCGCGTTATAGTCTGGCAGATCAAACCGCTGGCAATAGTCACTTCCAGCAATTATTGGTACAGCCGGCACCGTTCAACACGCTGCTATGGCGCGTGCTGGTAATGACCGAGGATGGATATCGAGAAGGATTCACGTCTTTATTAGATCAGGACAAGCGGGTGAGATTTGAGAATTATCCCAGCAACAACAGTTTACTCGACGGTATTGAGCAGCACTGGCCGGTGTCACGGTTGCAGTGGTTCAGCAAAGGGTTTTACTCGGTCACCGAGCAGCAACAGTCGGTGCTGATCAGTGACCTGCGGATGGGAGTCGAACCTGACTATGTGTTTCGTTTCAAAGTGGCTGAGCGGGTTGGCAACGAGATACACCCCACTGCCGACCAAAAGCTCGATACACCAAGAAACCTTAGCCAACTGACCACACTATGGCAACGAATCTGGCGACAGCCGGATTAACGCGCTATCGAACGGCTTTTTTCGTCACCACCAACGCCACGCCGGCAACACTCAACACAACACCGGCAATAGCCAGCAACCCCAACTTCTCATCGAACAACAGATAGGCCTCAAACGCCGTTACCGGCGGCACCAGATAGAACAGGCTGGCAACCTGCGATACCGCGCCCAGACGAATCAGCTGCATCAGCAGCAAAATGGCACCGATCGATAACCCCAGCACCAGCCAGACCATCGCCAATATCAGCTGCGTACTCCACTCGACCTCTCCTGTTTCAAACATCACAGCGCCAGCTGCAAAAAATAGCGCTGCTGCACAGTACTGGATAAAAGTCGCAGGAATCAGCTCGACACCCTGACAAAAGCGTTTCTGGTACACCGTTCCAATCGAAATACCGGCCAGCGCGATCAACGCCCATACCAACGTCCACAGCGGGAATTCGCTAACTAGGCTGGTATCAATACCTGCTGCACCGCCCATCTTCTCCAACAGCACCAACGCAACGCCAGCCAGACCGAGCATCAACCCCAGCCATTGCCGTGTTGTGACCAGCTCACGCAGTAGTATCACCGCAGCCAGTGCGGTTACCAGTGGTTGTAAGCCAACGATCAACGCCACCAAGCCGGCAGGCATCTCACCAACAATGGCGTAAAACACACCGCCCAGATACAAGCCATGAATCAACAAACCCGTAACGGCCGTATGGAACATCGCTTTAGGTGACGGCCACGTAGGCCGATACCACGCAATCAATATCGCCACCAACACCAGTGTCGCCAGCATTCGGTACAGCAACAAGGTAAACGGTTCGGCATAAGGCAAACCGAATTTTGCACCGATGAAACCGGTACTCCACAACCCCACAAAAACAACCGGCATCATCCGGATGGCAAGTGTGTTGGTCGCTGGCGGCGGGTTGAAGGAACCAGAGGGTGATAATGACAAAGGGCGAACTCCTGTTCTTAACAAGTCCGGATTCAGCGCGAGTCGATATCCGCTGTCACCCTGTGTGAAAACACTCCGGAGCATGGGTTAGCCGTCGCAACAAACAATTAAATCGGACCGCCAAAAAGTGGAAACAGAAAGTATCATGTTGACGGCATAGTGAACATGCGATGATCGCCTATATTGTCCTCAATTTACTCATGATAACGGCATCACCGAATCTGTTTAATACTGTTCGAATGATCGTGCTACTGAGTCCAGTTAAGTAATTGTTATGTCCACCCAAGTGATTGTGCCACGCATTATGCAGATCGGAGCCGATGCCAGCCTGGAGATCCACACGATACTGACCTCGTTGGGCTGCCAGAACCCCTTAATCATCACCGACAAAATAATGGTGCAGCTGGGCTACAGCGCTCGCGTTCAGCAAACACTATCGCAACATGGCATCAGCGCGGATGTGTTTGACGATACCGTGCCCGAACCCACCGTCGGGTCGATCCAGGCAGGTGTTAACAAAGCCCGAAACGGCGACTATGACTGTATTATCGCGCTGGGCGGTGGCAGTCCTATCGATAGCGCCAAAGCGATCGCCATTCTGGCTAAACACGGCGGCGAAATGCGTGATTACAAGTTCCCCCCGTTTAGTAATTGAGGCCGGATTACCGCTGATCACGATACCGACCACGGCAGGCACCGGCTCCGAGGCACCCCGCTTTACCATCATCACCGATGAAAGCAACGACGAGAAAATGCTCTGCCCCGGCATCTGCTTTATGCCAGCCGCCGCGCTGATCGACTACAACCTGACCCTGAGCTTGCCGCCACGGGTCGGTTCTGACACCGGTATCGATGCTCTCACCCACGCGATAGAAGCCTATGTTAGCCAGAAAGCCAACCCCTACAGCGATAGCCAGGCGTTATCGGCGATGCGGCTGCTGGCTCCTAACCTACGCCGGATCTATCATGACGGCTCGGACAAAAAAGCCCGTGAGGCGATGATGCTCGGTTCGACACTGACAGGCATCGCCTTCTCCAACACGTCAGTAGCGCTGGTGCACGGTATGAGCCGACCGGTCGGTGCCGCCTTCCACGTTCCGCACGGGTTATCGAATGCGATGCTGCTGCCCTCCGTCACCGAATTTTCGATCCCTTCCGCGCCC
The DNA here is from genome assembly GCA_036961355.1 of Motiliproteus sp. GTDB lineage: Bacteria > Pseudomonadota > Gammaproteobacteria > Pseudomonadales > Balneatricaceae > Motiliproteus. The sequence goes on along the minus strand of JBALVL010000011.1, from coordinate 87,437 downwards.
GAACGTTATGCCGATTGCGCTCGCGCCATGGGTATCGCTGCCGAAACCGACAATGACACCAGCGCCAACAACAAGCTACTTCAGGAACTCAAGGCGATAAACAAGGAACTCGAAGTCCCCACACCCGAACAGTTTGGCATCGACCGGAAAACTTACTTCGATCTGATGCCGACAATGGCCAAACAGGCACTGGCATCAGGCTCCCCCGCCAATAATCCCCGCGTCCCCGCGGTGGAACAGCTGATCGAGATCTACCAACAATTATGGTGAAACAGGCGGCTTAATGTTGGATACCATTAACCAATAGGGTGTGAAGAGAAAAAGAGTGGTTATTGCTGCGCCAACGCGATGGTTCTAACTGACGCGATGCGAATTTTGCGATCGCTCGCACCCCAGCGATATGAACGGCATCAATCGCCCCTTATCTGACGTTTAAACATTTCTAAAAGGTGTATATCCCGTCCCATAAAATCAACAATAGGGGGCTCGGTGGAGAGCACTGTCCCTTCTTACCCGATGAAGTTAATGATGTACTAACGATTCAGTGAACTGACCAAAGAGCGCGTCCAATGGTTGGGGCTTGGCAAGCAAAAAACCTTGGACAAGATCACAGTGGTGAGAACGGAGAAACGCCAGTTGCGCCTCTGTTTCAACACCTTCGGCCACCACATGGAGCCCCAATCGATGGGCAAGGCTGATTACCGACTCAACAATGGCGGCATCTTTATCGTTGTCTGGCAGCCCCATCACAAAACTGCGATCGATCTTCAGTAAATTAACGGGCAGATTTTTTAGATAACTCATGGAAGAGAAACCGGTACCAAAGTCATCGATGGCAATATGAATCCCTCGATCTTGTAGCTGCTTTAATAACCGGATACTCCTGTCAATATTACTGAGCAGCATGCTTTCGGTCACCTCGATCTCCAGCTGGCCGGGAGTGATCCGTTGCTTATCACAGATAGCTAAAATCTTCTCGATCAGTTGGGGGTCATCGAATTGTTTGGCCGAGAGGTTGACCGCTACTGATAGATCATATTGGGCTAGACCAAGAGCACTGATGTCTTGGCAGGCCTGGCGAATAACCCACTCTCCAATAGGGATGATCAGCCCGCTCTCTTCGGCGGTGGGAATAAACTCAGCAGGATTAACCAGGCCTCTTTCAGGGTGGTTCCAGCGCAGTAACGCTTCGAGCCCCACCATGTTTTGGCTCTGCACATCATATTGGGGTTGGTAAACCAGGAAAAACTCGCCATTCTCCAACGCCCTGCGCATATCGCCCACCAGGATCAGTTTTATCTGCGATTGTGTCTGCAGTTTGGTAGAGAAAAACTGGTAATTGTTGCGGCCTTCATCTTTGGCGTGGTAGAGCGCTAGGTCGGCGTTTTTCATCAGTTCACTGGTACTGTCGCCATCTTCGCCGATCACGGTGATGCCGATACTCGCGGAGGGACGCACCCTGTGCTCACCCAGCGACATCGGTTCACTTAATAGCAGCAGAATCCTACCGGCCAACGCTGCGCTGGCTTCACGGTCGTGGCGGGCGATAATGGCAAATTCGTCGCCACCCAGCCGTGAAATAGTATCTTCTTGGCGCATGGCGCTGCGCAGTCGCTGGGCGACATTGATCAACAATTGATCGCCGGCGTCATGGCCAATGGTGTCATTGATCTGTTTGAAGTTATCCAGATCCATGTAGATCAGCGTGCGCTGTTCTTGATAACGCTTGACCGACGCAATGCCCTGTTCGAGGTTTAGATAAAATAGGCGCCGGTTTTCCAGACCGGTCAAGGGATCGAAATAGGCCAATTTTTCCGTTTGTTGCCTGGATTCATGAGCTTGTTTTAGGCTATCGCGGATCTTTCGGGATGTCAGCCCCAACCGCACGGCAAGGCGTCCGGTAATATCTTTGCTTGAGAAGGGCGGAGAACTGAATTTCTCGCTGCCTATCGACTCTGCGTAATTCTCTAACAGTTTGATGCGAGTATGAAACTGACCTAAAAAACTGCGGAAAATAAAAAAGGCGCTGCCAATGGCAAACAACAAGACCATGATCAACTGATTGCCTCTGCTGTTAAACAGTTGGGCTAAGTGGATCGCACGGGCAGAGGAGTCAGAGACAATGGCATCGACATGTTGTTCCAGAATGAGGTTTCGTTTATCGAGGTCTCGATTAATTGCCCGGAAGGTCTGTCTAATTCGCATCACCGGTTCGATGGTGTCCCGGTAAAGCTGTAGCCTGACGCTACTGCTTGGAGTTTCCAGCAACTCTTCGGCGATATCGTTGAGTATCCAGACATCCGCCTTTATGGATTCGACCAATGACGATGGTAATCGGTTGTCGTTGTCATTGCTGTTAGCGGTCAGCTGCCGGTAGAAGGCGTCAAACCGCTGTTGTAAGTGTCGAGCCTGTTGGTCGCTTCGGTCGGGATCTAGGGTCAGCAGTTCGAATTCCAACTGAAACTCGATCACATGATTGGAGAGTTGGCTTGCCAGCACTTGCCAGTCTAGGTGTTGGCGAAGGATCTGTCGTGTTTCGATCAACTTCGCCTGAAGCTCTGTAAGCTGCACCTCGGACAGTTGTACCACCTGATTTTTTTGCTGAATCGCATAGCCGATCAACACCGCTGTCAGCAAAGCCAGCAGGGCCATGCGCCACACCAGCAGGGTCGTCAGTGTCGGCAGGTGTATGCGCTTAACTTTGCGGGCTGTTGATCGGTTCGTCATAGCGTTCAGGGCTTAGGTTAAAATTGAAAATTCAGGGTGACGGAGGTTTTATGGTCGTGGTTTTCTGAACGATCAAAAACGGCAATGGCGCCTTTGACCGCACGCCCCCTGATAAAAACGACGTCATCGTCATTCCCTGTATTCATCTTGCGAAGTAGCTCCAAGTGCCACTTACCCTCTTTCCATAACCCACGAGCACGAACATCGGCAATGGAACCGTTGCTCTGGGGTTGTAACTCATACTTGGGCATCTGAGGCTGCTCTTTCTGTGCATAGCGTAACGAGCGGTAAAGTGGCGAGCCAGCATCATCTTGCCGTAACACGTAAACAACCTGACCTTCAGGAGAGGCGATCCGGGCGGCGCGCAACAATTTATTGATGCTGAGGGTGGTTTTTTTGTCGTGGGCAAGGCCCAGGGGGTTACTTCTGGCCGCTTTCCAGTGCCACATATCTGCGATGAAACCCGGGGAAGAAAGCCAATCGGCATCGAATGCACCACTAACTTCAAACTGCATCGCCAGACGGTCTTCGCGCTGCGGCCCGCGGACATATTTACCCCGCTGTTCGCTCCAAATATAGGGCTTGTGGACTTCGTCGGCTATGTTGTCGTTCCACTCCAGATAGAAAAGCACCTCGTCATTAAAACGACCGGCCTTTACCAGAATATCGGTGGCTTCGACGACGCTGTCGGCTCCGTTTTGATGCAACTGAATACGCACCCCCGGATGGTTCTCCCACTCCAGATCCTGCCCATCCAATGTCGGGGGAACGCTCAGTTGAATGACGTCAACGGTTTGGGCAGACAGAGGCTGAAAACTGCAGAACACCATTAGCAGCAGTGAAGACAAAATACGCAAAATCAATAGAAGTATCCTTACAACTTGGATAGTGATATGCAGATGAGCTAATTATGATCGATTAGGTGGTTGTTGGCTAAACGTTTAGGCCTGTTAGGTGATGATATAGATCAAATTTTATGGCATCTAGATCAGCAGTTGGCTAATCTGTTCTTGGTCTGCTCACACCTGTCCTCGCTACACTGCCGCGATGATATTAACCCTGCTCCCTGACAACCGTCCTATCTTCCTTTTACCTTGCCGTCGTCCTGCTTCATAATTGTGCGACTAAATCCGAGGTTGTGTAACCTCTGTTATCATCCTCGACCGTGAAATCCAGCCATGACCACCACCAGCTCTGCAACCGCTCCACAGCAGCAAGATATCAGCCAACGCAATGCCAACAGCGTCGTGGTGCTTGATTTCGAGACCACGGGTTTATCGCCGGATCAGGGTGATCGGGCGATTGAGATCGGTGCGGTTCGCTTGGTGAACGGTCAGATTCACGACCGTTTTCAAGCATTAATGAACCCAGGATGTCGGGTCAGCGGCTTTATCGAACAATACACTGGTATCAACAACGCGATGCTGGCCGATGCCGCACCTTGCGCTAAGGTGATGGCCGAATTTGCCGACTATCTCGGCGACGACAACCTGGTCGCTCATAACGCATCGTTTGACCGGCGCTTTCTGATCGCCGAGCTGCAACAGATCGGTTATGCAGATGTCGGTGAGTTCGCCTGCTCGATGCTGACCGCACGGCGGATTTATCCTGAAGCGCCCAATCACAAGTTGGGCACGCTGGTACGGTACAAGCAGTTACCCACCGACGGCACCTATCACCGGGCACTGGCCGATGCCGAGATGACCGCCCATCTGTGGTTACGGCTACTCGACGATTTGGGGCAAAAGTATGCACTGGGTGCGATCTCCTTCAGCCTGATGCAGCGACTCGGCAAAACAGCCAAAGGTGCCGTTGCTAAGATGCTGAGTCGCCACCCAGTTAATGCATAACCTTTTATTTTCATGCGACTAGACCGTTTTCTTAGCAACTTACCTCAAGGCAGTAGAAAGCAGGCACGACTGTGGCTGGCGGCTAAGAAGGTGCGTGTGAACGGCCAGGTGGTCACCGATACCGAACACCCGATCTCAGCCTTCAGCACCATCCAACTCGACGATACCGTGCTGCAGCAGCGGCAACCGCGTTACTTCATGCTCAACAAACCGGTGGGTTATCTCAGTGCAACCGAGGACCGGTTACACCCGACCGTGATGGAGCTACTCGATGAGCCAGACAAACAGCTGCTACATATCGCGGGAAGGCTCGATCGAAACAGCACCGGCCTGCTGCTGATTACCGACGATGGACGCTGGTCGCGATTATTGACCGATCCAAGCAACACATCCGGAGGCCAAAAGGTCGCTAAGCGTTACCGGGTCGATACCCGTGATCCGATCCGCCCTGATACCGCCAAACGGTTCATTGAGGGGATCTATTTCGATTACGAACAGATCACCACCCGGCCGGTCGAGCTTGAACAAACCGGCGAGCGACAGGTGTTATTAACGTTGTTTGAGGGTCGTTATCACCAAATTAAGCGTATGTTCGGGCGTTTTCGTAACCCGGTGCTAGCGCTGCATCGATTGCAGATAGGTGAGATACGACTGGATCCGTCACTACAGCTGGGGCAATACCGACCGCTGAATCAGATCGAAATCGACAGTATCGTTAAACCCCTGCGCTGATTCTGGCTAGCTTTAGCCCGAAACTGGCTTTCCCCGACTGGCTGAACGTTTACCTTTGACCGCTGCCCTCGCCTTGTTCCCAACCTTGCCTGCAACTTTACTCCCCGTCTTACGCCCGGCGGTAGCCTTGCGTCGTTTGAACGGTGTTGACGACTTCACCCCTTTCAGCGACGTTGGTAATGTCTGCTTGGCGCTATCGATCAACGCATTTAGAGTTGCCACCATCGGCTCCATAAAACCGTCGTAGCTGACCTGACGCTGGCAGATAGCATCGAGCGTCGCTTCCCACTGAGCGGTCATATCGGGGGTCGTGGCTTGAGCAGGCAAACTATTGATCAGCCCACGCCCCGCCTCGCTACTGATGATCTGTTTGGCCTGACGCACCAAAAATTTACGTCGAAACAACAGCTCGATTATACCGGCACGGGTCGCTTCGGTGCCTAAGCCGTCGGTCTCCTTGAGGATTTTACGAATCTGCGGATCCTCAACGAAACGCGCAATTCCGGTCATCGCCGCCAGCAAAGTCGCATCGGTAAACGGTTTGGGCGGCTGCGTTTGACGATCTTCACGCGTGGCTTGATTACAGTGCAGCGACTGCCCTACCGTTAAGGCGGGCAGCAAGGTTTCGGTGTCGGCCGCTTTACCGTCATCATCTTTCGTACTTTCACTTTCGGATCGGCCATTAAGCATCCCCTTCCAGCCTTGCTGCTTGATCTGGCGTGCCTTGGCGATGAAACAGCCTCCTGCGATTCCGATCTGAGCGACGGTCTGATAGTACTGATGCACCGGATAGAATTGGTACAGGTATTGTCGGGCGATCAGTTGATAGAGCTGTGTCTCGCTGCGACTGAGCTTATCGGTTGAGCCGGTCTTGGCCGTTGGGATGATGGCATGGTGGGCATCGACCTTGGCATCGTTCCAGGCCTTACTCTTGAGTGTCAGGTCGGCACCGGTCACCGCTGCTGCCAGCGCCGTGACGGTGTTGGCGATCGCCCGGCTCACGCTACCCGCCTCAGACAGGTGTTCGCGCGGCAGGTAGCGACAGTCGGATCGTGGATAGGTGATTAGCTTGTGACGCTCGTATAGTGCCTGACAGCCATCAAGTACCTGCTGGGCACTGAGGCTGTAACGTTTAGCAGCATCGATCTGTAATGCCGATAGATTGTAGGGCAGCGGCGGTGACAGGCTCTTGAGCTTCTTTTCTAGTTGCTCAACGGTTGCCGGTTGTCCGGCTACCCGCGCCACCACATTGTCAGCTAGGGGTTGAGATAACAGCCGCCCCTCCTCATCGAGGTATTTTGCACAAGCCTCGCTAGGCTGCCACTTAGCCCGAAAGCACTCGCCTTGCTCAGTCTGCAACTCCACCCAGACTTGATAGTAGGCTTTGGAGACAAACTGCTCGATATCCTGATCGCGTCGTACCACCAGCCCCAACAGCGGCGTCTGTACTCGCCCGACCGACAACACCCCTTGATAGCCCACTTTTTGGCCCTGCAACGTATACGCGCGTGTCAGGTTGATACCGTAGAGCCAATCGGCTCGCGAGCGCGCCAGCGCCGATACCGACAACGGCACAAAGTCACGATTATTACGCAGTTTGGCTAGTGCACGTCCAATTGCTGCAGGGTTGAGGTCACTGACCAATAATCGCTGGGTCGTTTTGAGTTTGGTGGCAGGAACCTTTAGGAATGAGATAACTTCGTCGACAAGTAACTGCCCTTCGCGGTCCGGATCACCGGCATGAACTAGGCTATCGGCCTGCTTGACCAACTTACGTAATACAGCGAGCTGTTTTCGAGTCTTCGGTTTGGCTTGCAACTGCCATTGCGTCGGCACAATCGGCAGGTGTTCAAGCCGCCATTTTTTATAAACAGGGTCGTAAGCGTCCGGCTCGGCCTGTTCCAGCAGATGACCGATGCACCAGCTAACACAATCGCCGTTTCCCGTCTCAATAAAACCATCACCCGATCGATGCGGCTTGGGCAGTGCAGCGGCGATAGCCCGTCCCTGGCTGGGTTTTTCAGCAATATAGAGAATCATCGGGGGTCTGCTTTAGTCATCGGTAGCGGTGCCTAGTGTAGTTAAAGTTAGATCAGGAGCTGAAGTCGAGGCCATTATGGTTGAACGGTTGAATCGCGCTATCTAACCCTGTGGCGCTTTTCGATGCAATCAATAAGGCAACAATGTAAGTCGTTATTACCGCGTTCGATAAACGTATCACTTTGATTTATATGAGGGTGAAATTTTGATAGCGTTAAGCGATTAATGACGTTAACAATTGTCGATCACCTTCAGATTCACCTGGAACCTTACTATGACGCCTCTTACTGTTCGATTTGCAGGCTCAATTCAGCTATTACCAGCCCCTGCACCAATGATAAGCAGAACCTCCGTAGGCCAGCGCCGCATCGGATGCACTATCTTAGCCCTGCTGCTATCAACGTCGACGGCCGGTGCCGCAGGCGTTTCAGCCGTGCCATTAGCGTACCCCATTGTCGATACCGGCCAGAGTCACTGTTATAGTGACAACCAGCAGATCCGCTGCCCGAATCCAGGGCAGCCTTTCAACGGTCAAGATGCTCAGCACGCTCAACATGCACCGTCCTATCGTGACAATGGCGACGGTACCATCTCCGACCTTAATACCGTGCTGATCTGGGCCAAGCGACGCGGCGATAAGATGAGTTGGGAGGACGCCGTTGCCGGAGCAAAAAGCTTCAGCGTCGGCGGTTATAACGACTGGCGTATGCCGACCATCAAAGAGCTGTATTCACTGATCCAGTTCAATGGCAACTTCAACCCTCAAGGGGGTTCGGCGCCGTTTATCGACAGCAACATATTTGAGTTCCGCTACGGTGATAGCAGCCTGGGCGAACGCGAGATCGACGTGCAGGACTGGTCAGCCACCGAGTATGTCGGCACCACCATGACACACAGTGCTGAAACAGTGTTCGGTGTTAACTTCGCCGATGGCCGTATTAAGGGCTACCCCAAGAGTGATCCTCGCCAGGGGCCCAAAGTGTTGTTTGTCCGTTATGTTCGTGGCAACGCTGATTATGGCGTCAACCAACTGGTCGATAGTGGCGGTGGCATCATCAACGATAAGGCCACCGGATTAGACTGGGCCCAGCGGGACAGTGCTATCGGGATGAATTGGCAACAGGCGCTGCGATGGGTTGAGCAGAAAAACCGTGATAACTATTTGGGCCATAACGACTGGCGACTGCCTGATGCCAAAGAGCTTCAAAGTCTTGTCGATTATTCAGCGGCACCGCTGGCAACGAACCCTTCATTACGACGACCTGCGATCGATCCTTTATTGCAGATTAGTCAACTCGAAGATGGCGATTACCCATTTTTTTGGAGTAGCACCACCCATCTTGACGGCCCGTCCCAAAAGCAAGGCTCCAGTGCTGTTTACATCGCCTTCGGTACCGCCACCGGTTGGATGGGTCAAACACCGGGAAGCCTTCAGGGTGGACAAATGCAAAAACAAAATCGTGGCTTTGGTTCGGATCATGATCCGAGAAGAAGCGGCCCTCCCGGCGGTAACCCCCCGATGCAAGGTAACCACAGACCACCGAGAGGTGGCGAGATGCAGTCCGGACGGATGCATGGCGGCCAAATGGGAGGCCAACCGCCCCCCAATCATTCTGGAGAGGGTTTGGAGTTAGTCGATGTGCATGGTGCAGGGGCCCAGCGTAGCGATCCAAAATCCGGTGATGCCGATCGTTTTCCCTATGGCCGTGGGCCACAGGGCGATGTGATCAGGATCGATAACTATGTTCGACTGGTACGCGACAGCGATTGATCTGCGCTAATTGGTACAGAAAACACCATATTGACTGATACCTAACGCGCCTAATGTATATCGAAAAAAACGGTCAAAACAGGCCGGTCACTACACCCTGATCATCCATATCGATCTGTTCTGCAGACGGTTTCTTAGGCAGCCCCGGCATCGTCATCACATTGTCGGTTAAAACCACTACGAAGCCTGCGCCCGCAGCCAGCCGCACATCTCGCAACGGTATATCGAAATGTTTCGGACGCCCTTTTAGCGCAGGATCGGTGGAGAAGCTATATTGGGTTTTGGCCATGCAAACAGGAAGGTGGCCGTAGCCCTGTGCCTCTAATGCCTTAATTTTATCGCGTAATTTTTTCTCAGCCAGAATATCGTCGGCTCCGTAGATCCGCTGGGCGATGGTTTTGATCTTATTCCACAGCGAGTCCTCATCGGGGTATAACAACGTGAAATTATCGACATGTTGCTCAACCCGGTCGACCACAGCCTGTGCCAGATCAGTAGCTCCAGCACCGCCTTCAGCCCAGTTATTACAGGCAATCACGGGAACGCCAAGATAATCGCACTGGTCTTTGATGCAGTTAAGTTCAGCTTCGTTGTCGCTACTAAAACGGTTGATAGCAACCACTACAGGCAGGCGGAACTGGTGAATATTTTCGATATGTTTGCGCAGGTTTTCAACGCCACGTTCTACCGCAGCTACATCGACTTTATTCAGATCGGCAAGCGCGACGCCACCGTGAAATTTTAGCGCCCTCACGGTCGCAACCAGCACCACGGCATCGGGGCTAAGGCCCGACTTACGGCAGATAATATTAAAGAATTTTTCCGCACCCAAGTCTGCGCCAAAACCTGCTTCTGTCACCACATAATCGGTTAATTTGAGCGCCAGTTTGGTTGAAATTAAAGAGTTACAGCCGTGGGCGATATTCGCGAACGGTCCGCCATGCACAAAGGCGGGAGTGTGTTCTAACGTTTGCACCAGATTGGGTTTAAAGGCGTCTTTGAGCAGTACGGCCATCGCCCCATGAACCTTCAAATCACGCGCTGTCACCGTGGAACCATCGAAGCGGTAAGCGACCTGAATGTCTCCCAACCGTTGGCGAAGCTCTTTAAGATCCATCGCCAGGCAAAATATTGCCATCACTTCGGATGCGACCGTGATATCGAAACCGCTCTCGCGCGGCATCGAATTAACCGGCCCACCGAGCCCGATATTGACCTGCCGCAGTGCTCGATCATTCATGTCGAGTACCCGTTTCCAGATCACCCTACGGCTATCAATTTGAAGGTCATTCCCCTGATGAAGATGATTGTCGAGCGTCGCGGCCAGCAGGTTATGTGCAAGCCCAATGGCATGAAAGTCCCCGGTAAAGTGCAGGTTAATATCCTCCATCGGAATCACCTGCGAGTAACCACCACCGGCAGCACCGCCCTTAATGCCAAAACAAGGGCCGAGCGAGGGCTCGCGTAAGCAGATCGAAGTCTTCTTACCGATTCGATTCAGCGCATCGCCCAAACCAATCGCAGAGGTCGTCTTACCCTCGCCTGCGGGTGTCGGGTGGATGGCGGAAACCAATATCAGTCGACCGTCAGCCCGAGACTTCACCCGGTCAAACAGATCAAGGCTCAGTTTGGCCTTGTCCCAGCCGTAAGGTTGTATCTCTTGCGGGTCAATACCCAGCTCAGCGGCAACATCTGCGATTGGTTTTTGTTCCGCCGCGCGGGCGATCTCAATGTCTGATAACTGTTTAGCATCGGTAGGCTGGTGCTTGGACATACGCTTCCCCTTAAGCACTTAGATGGATACGACAATCGATACGACAATAGGCACCGCAGTCGATACAACGACACCGAAGCCAAGCATGGGAAACCTGGCCCAGTGATGAAAAAGTCTTGAGGAACAATAGCTAACGCAATGCACTACCGCCACCCTACGGTTCAATTAGGTCGGCATAAAGCCGACCGAGCTAACCAAAGAAGAGGTAACGATGCATTAAGACGAAAACATCGGCTGAAACCAATCAGGCTCAGCCAAGCTTGCGCTCAAGAAAATACGGACTTAAGCGGGAAAGTTTAAGCCGGAAAATACATGGGGAAAAACAACGAACAGTAAAACTAAACTGGATGATTAAAACTTCGCTAAATGTCCAACGAAGTCGTCCGGATCAGGTACGCCGACCAACATCGCATCGGCACTTAGCTGTCCTGCCTTATCGTAAAATACCAGTGCCGGAGGTCCGACAATGCCATAACGCTGATACAACGCTTTGGCAGCATCATCGTGTGCGGTGACATCAACTTTGATGGTCACAAAACGGTTCAGCTGGTCGATCACCTGGGAGTCAGCAAAGGTGAACACTTCCAGCTCTTTGCAGGAGACACACCAGTCAGCGTAAAAATCGAGCATCACCGGTGATTGCTGTAATTGAGCCTGTTCCAGTAGCGGATCGAGCTGTTCAATCGAAGTCACCTTAGTGAAGGTAACCGCCGCTTGGGTTGTCGCTGTACCGCCAGCGAACCCTTGCAGGGGTTTCAGCAACGTCCCCTGACCTGTGGCTACCGCTACCAACAACATGCCACCGTAGATCAATAACAACAGACCTAACGCTTTACCCAATCGACTGATCGCCCCTGCCGCTTCCGACAAACGGTCAAGCGCCCGTAGAAATACCGCACTGGTGACCAGCACCACCGCCAGCAACAGCAATGTCACGGATGAGGGTACGATCCGATCAAGCATCCAGACCGCCATCAGCAGCAGCGCGACACCGAACACCTGCTTGACCGTATTCATCCAACTACCTGCACGGGGCAGTATCTTACCGGCTGATACACCGACCAGGATCAACGGCAAGCCCATACCCATGCTGAGAGTGAATAGCGCCAACCCGCCAAGCAGCGGATCACCGGTCTGGCCGATATAGACCAGCGCTCCGGCTAATGGCGCCGCCACACAAGGACCAACAATCAGCGCTGACAGCAATCCCATGATCGCCACACCGAGCAGATTACCACCGTGCTGACTGCGACTAACCATATTGAGCTTATTTTGAAGCGCCGTCGGTATCTGCAACTCATAAAAGCCAAACATCGCCAGTGATAGCAGTACAAACAAACCGCTGAACGCACTGATGATCCATGGGTTTTGGAAACTGGCCTGCAGGTTGCCGCCAAATACCCCCGCCAATACGCCGATCAGGGTGTAGGTCAGGCTCATCGATAAGACATAGACGACTGAGAGCAGCAGCGCTTTACGCGATGTGATTTTTTCACCCTGACCGGCGATTACCCCAGCCAGGATCGGTACCATCGGAAAGACACAGGGGGTTAACGACAGCGCTAGACCTGCGATGAAAAACAATCCCAGCGTCAACAGCAAGTTACCACCGGCAAGCTTGTCGATATATTGACGAGGATCGGTCAGTGATAACTCAAAACCGGCAGCAGCAGACTTTGAGACAGAAGTTGAGACAGACGTAGTGGTCGTGGCAGGGGCTGCATCATCAGCGGTGATACTGTCGAAGTCAGGCGCTTGGGGAGGAACAGCCGTTAACGGCAGCGAGGTCTTGACTGGTGGATAACAGATTCCGCCTTCCCAGCAGCCTTGGTACTGGACCTTTAAATTGCCATCGATAGCGGCCGTTTGCCCCGACTGCACTCGCAGCAGCAACTCAACATCGTTGTAGTAGACGGCAACTTCACCAAACAACGGGTCTTGTTTCTGTTTCGACTCGGGGTAACGCACTTCAACCAACTCAATCCCTTGGTCAGGGGTGAGTTTGATCTTATCGCGGTAGAGATAATAGTCGTCTTCGATTTGCCAGTGCAGCCGATACAGGCCATTGGCGAGTTGCCCCCCGCTAAAGCGGTAAGCCTCATCAACTGGTAGAGGTCCGTCACTGCCAGCTCGGTCAAACAGCGATGCCTGAGCAGGAAAGCTGGTCAGTGCCATTACCAGCACACATAACAAACTCACCCACAACGCACGGCAATAGCCACCATAGTGCCGGCCTTTGATTACACAACCTAAGCCTGTTGACCGCTGCAATTTTGTCGATAAGGCAAACAATGCAAACTCCGACATTAAAACTCCACTAAGAACAAACAGCCGTTAAATGGCTGTATTTGGTAGCTATAGAGTGGGAGCGGTAGCAAAAGGTTCAAGCTAACAACAATTTAAGTGATTCAGTGCGCGGCATGAGCTCATACTGGCCATTAAAACCAATCGTTGTTGCGACGACGACGTTTGGGCAGCAACGGCAGAATCAGTCCAACCAACACACCGCCCAATGCCAAAGCACCACCACGCAAGAACCAGCCCATGAGATTAGTTTCATCCATACCGTCTATCTTAAGCTTAAGACGGCCGACTTCGTTCTGTAGTTGTGCAGTTTCAGCCGTGAATTGCGCTTGCCGGTCGTTGGCGCCTGCTAAATCACCTTCTAGCAAATTCAGCGCATCGGCTTGCTCTTTCACCACCTCACGACTCTTCACCAACAAAGACTCTACTTCGGGCAAGCGCTGAGCCAGACTACGTCCCTTATCGATATATTTGGTTTGAACCCAGCCATCGGTACCGTTTGTGAGACGGACTCGCGAGTATCCGGTTGCTTTGTCGTGTTCAAGAACGGTCAACATCGTGCCGCTAGGGACGTTTGACCGGATTCGATACTGGTTACTGGGGCCGGTGTGTAAAAACACCAAGACTTCATCGCTGATGTGAAATTCAGCACTATTAACGGCACCAGATACAAAAACCAACAATAACAATAACGTGCTACGCATACCTGTATTTCCTTGACGTGACCTTGACGTGATTTTGACAAAAACGCGATTATAGCAGCCTCTTCCGCCACGATTAAACCGAAAAGCACCGGAAACCGGTAACAATTTTTATCTTGAGCGGAGTCCTGTGTTGATCACCACTCCATTGATAAAAAGTAAACCGTAGCGCTGTGTTAAAAAACACGGAAACCACCTACACATCAAACATCAGCAAGACCTTTATTTGCAGAAATAAAACCGCCCGAATTGCTCCATTCGATCACTATACAATTGTATCGAGCCGCATCGACGTGCCTGTATCCATTTGACGCTATCCATTTCAGGTACAGACGTTTTATGCTGGTATGATGCGCGTTGAAACAATCACGGACGCCACCATGCCCTCTCCGCTTCATTGTGCCTCGTTAGAAGAGGCATTAGCCGTTAAAGGCACCATTTTGACACCCAACCAGCGACTTAGCAGAGCTCTGGTCGAAGCGCACGCACAACAGCAACGTCAAAACGGTATTACGGCCTGGCCGACAGCTGCTATTTTTTCTCTTGAGAATTGGATCAAACATTGCTGGCAGCAGCTACAAGAACTCGGAGATCCGCTCGGAGAAGCCTGGCTACTCGATAGCCGACAGGAACTTCAGCTGTGGCAAACGGCACTCGATCAGGATGTAGAGACCCGTGATTGGCTGCAACCCGCAGGTGCCGCCCGTCAGGCACAACAAGCCTTCAAGACATTACAACTGTGGCGGCAGCATCCGCTATCCGAGCAACTGCAGCCTTATATAGACGACCAATACAGCCTCGACCGTTGGCACCAATCGTTTCGTTTGTTAGCTCAACCACTGCAGGCGATCAGCTTCGGCGATGCTTGTGAGCGGTTAATAAAGGCCTTTACTGGCCATGTTTTGAAGCCAGCCCCCTGTTGTTGCCTCAACGGTTTCCAGGATATCCCACCGCTTTACCAAAGCCTGTTAGATGCAGCTTTTTCCGAGCAGCGCACGCTCAACACCGAGTCTCGGCAGGACAAACCGTCGACAGAGCATTGCCAAAGGTTGGGCTGTGACAGCACCGAGCATGAGATTCGTCAGGCGGCACAGTGGACCCGGCAGATTCTGCAACGGGTTCCCGGCGCACGCATCGCTGTCGTCGACCCCGAGCTCAGCACCCGGCGTGACCTGCACGAGCGGATATTTCGACAGCACCTTGAACCGCATCGACTGTTTGATTCTCAACCAGTAGACGCCCCGCTGTTTAATATCTCGGTCGGAGTACCGCTGGCGCAGTGTCCGGTGATCGACAGCGCGTTGTTATTGCTGAGACTGGTGACCCGGCCATTACAGCTCGATGATCTGGCAGCGCTACTTTACAGCCCCTTCTTTGCCGGTAGCGACGACGAACTGTCGCTAAGGGTCGAGCTAGAACAACAATTGCGTCGGCTCGGTTTGACCGAACTATCGCTATCGCTTATTCAACAACAACTGCAACGCTTAATATCACGGCAGCAGTTGACGCCAGCAGCCGTTGCAGAACCTAAATCCGAGCCGAAACCTGAACCGCAACAAGCCCGGTTTTCGTTCGACCTGGAACCTACGCAGCAAGCGTCCGAGAGTTTGTCGGAGACGCAATCCACCGCTGAAGAGCTAAACGATTCACCCTCAACCGGCACCCTCTCAAGCCCTGGTATTGAAACACTGCTTGAGCAACTGATCGCGCTGCAGCGTCAACCCAAACGAACACCCAGCAACTGGGGGCGGTGGACGGTTACCACGCTGCAACAACTGGGGTGGCCTGGCCAACGGCGGGTTAGCAGCCTTGAGTACCAGCAGATAAGTCTGTGGTATCAGCTATTGGCAGGTCTGGGTCGGTTCGACGCAATTCACCCAGCGCTCAACTTTAATGATGGACTACGGCTGCTACGCAACGAAACCCAAAGCACGGTTTTTCAGCCACAAACCCCCAATTCGGCAGTGCAGATACTTGGCCCATTAGAAGCTGCAGGCCTGGAGTTCAGCCACCTGTGGTTGATGGGGCTCAGCGATGAACGCTGGCCTGCGCCCTCCAATCTCAACCCGCTATTACCGGCGGCATACCAGCAAGCGATGAAGATGCCCCACGCGTCTGCCGAGCGCGAACTCAGTTTTGCCAGCCAGCTGACACAGTTATTCAGTGGTAGTGCCGATCATGTCGTATTTAGTCACCCGCTACGCCAGGACGACCAACAGCTGCGTCCCAGCACGCTGATCACTAAATACCCGGACACCGCCCCGGACCAGCTCGTGCTTAGCAATACTCAGCAGACTCAATCACTGCGCTATTGCTCAGAGAAAGCGTTATTACACCCGGTGGAACGGCAGCAACAGGTCCGCTTTGAGCCGGTCGACACAGCCACTGCACCTGCGATCGGTGAGATGGAAAAACAGCAACTGCGCGGCGGCAGCGCGATCCTGACCAATCAGTCTTCGTGTCCATTTAGCGCCTTTGCCATTCATCGCCTCGGTGCCCGGTCTCTGGACACACCTGACACAGGGCTTAGCCATGCCGACCGCGGTAACTTGCTGCACGACTTGCTGGAGCAGATCTGGCTTCAGCTGCACAGTCAGCAACAACTGCTGGATACCGACCCAAAAGTTTTAGCCAAACTGATTGGCGATGCGATCGACAAGATCACCGTACCCTACCGTCGCCGCGCACCCCGCTGGATGGGCGATCGATTCTGGCAACTCGAACAGCAACGATTACACACCTTGGCCGATCGTTGGCTGGGACTGGAACGCCAGCGGCCACCGTTTCGGGTGGCTGCGGTCGAAAAATCACTCAACACAGAGCTGTTGGGCATGCCGATGCAGTTGAGAATCGACAGAGTCGACCGCTTGGCCGACGGTTCAGAGCTGTTGATCGATTACAAGACCGGCAACCCTTCGGTGTCCGATTGGTTTGGTGAACGACCCCGCCAGCCGCAACTACCCTTGTACCTCTGGTCCAGCCATCATCAGGTTTCAGCGTTGGCCTTCGGCCAGATCAACGCGACCGAAGTCTGCTTTAAAGGGGTCTGCGATGAGACGGTAGATTTAGCGCCAACGGTTGGAATCAACCCGCTCAGTCGCTACCGCAACGCACCCAGCCAACAGTGGCTGCAGATCGGCGAACAATGGCAGCAGACGCTGGAACGGCTGATGGGCGATTTTCTCAACGGTATCGTCAGTGTGTCGCCGCTCGATGCCAATGCCTATCAGTATTCGAAGCTGCAACCGCTCAACCGCTTCTACGAGATTGATCAATTGGGAACCTCAGCTGCAGATGACCCTTCCCTGCCATCACCCTTCCAGGGAGACCACAATGTCTGATCCGGTAGATATCGGCAACCGTCGTTTAGCGCTGGACCCATCGCGCTCCTTTAGTGTTAGAGCTCCTGCCGGATCGGGTAAAACCGAGCTACTGACCCAACGTATTCTGGTGTTGCTGGCGCGGGTGCAGCGCCCCGAAGAAGTGCTGAGTATCACCTTCACGCGTAAAGCTGCAGCCGAGATGCGCGATCGTTTACTCAAAGCGTTGCAACTGGCACAAAACGATCAACCACCCGAATCAGACTATCAACGCCAGACCTGGGCTCTGGCACGTGCGGCGATGGCAAACGACCAGCAGCATAACTGGAATTTGCTACAGAACCCGCCCCGCTTGCAGATTATGACCATCGATTCACTGTGCGCCGGGTTAACCCGGCAACTGCCACAGCAGTCACAATTTGGTTTGCAGCCAGACATCGCCCCCGATGCCACGGCGCTTTACCAGCAAGCGGTACAAAGGCTGCTGGATCAACTGGAGAGCGACGATCAGTTGGCACAACCTCTGGGACAGCTCCTGCTGCACCTGGATAACGACATCGCCCGCGTCGAGGCACTGCTTATCTCAATGCTGGCAAGACGCGATCAGTGGTTGCCACTGGTCGGTAGTGGTGATCAATTACGCCAGGCGCGGCCGATACTTGAGAGTGCTTTAACGCAACTGGTCACCGATGAACTGGCAGCGCTTTGCCAGCAACTTCACCCCTTTGCCAGCCAGCTGGCATTGGCCGCCGATTACGCCGCCGACAACCTGCAACGCGACAACCGTGACAGTCCGGTTCGTACCTGCTTGGGGCTGACCGGATTACCTCTGGCAGACCCTGCTGAACAGTCGTTGTGGCAAGGGCTAAGCGAGTTATTGCTGAAGAAGGATGGTGACTGGCGCAAAACCGTTACCGTCGCCAATGGCTTTCCAGCCGGTAAAACGGCTGTTGAGAAAGAGAGCTCAAAGGCTCGCAAGCAAGGCCTGCTGGCGCTGATCGGTGAGTTGGCAGAGCAACCGGGGCTACGGCCACGATTACAACGGTTACAACTACTGCCCGAGGTTAGCTATAGCGACAGCCAATGGCAGATTCTCGACGCTTTGACCCGGGTGTTGCCCAATCTAGTGGCGCAACTCTGGCTCAGTTTCAGTGAGCAAGCCCAGGTCGATTACCCGCAGATTACTGCAGCAGCGTTGCAGGCACTCGGTGACGAACAGCAGCCGACCGACCTATCGTTGCTGCTCGATTACCGCATCAGCCACATTCTGGTCGATGAATTTCAGGATACCGCCTCACCGCAGATTCAACTGCTGAAGAAATTGACCTACGGTTGGCACAACGGCGATGGTCGTACGCTGTTTATCGTCGGTGACGGCATGCAGTCCTGCTACGGCTTCCGCGATGCCAACGTGGGCCTGTTTCTCGAAGCGCGGCGGCACGGAATCGGTGACGTCAAACTTAGCGCCGCCGACCTCAGCGTTAACTTCCGCTCACAACAGCAGATCGTCGATTGGGTTAATCAGATATTCAAAGCGTCCTTCCCGGCCAAGGATGATATTTCACACGGCGCGGTCAGCTACTCCGATTCGGTGGCATTTAATCCGCCACTCGACGGCGAAGCAGTATGCCTGCACGGGCTGGTGAACTATCCCGATAGCCTTAGCCGAGCCAAGGCCGAAGCCCACAAAGTGGTGCAACTGGTACAGCTCAGTCGCATTCAAGATCCACGTGGCAGTATCGCTATTTTGGTACGCAACCGCCCACACCTCAAAGCCATTCTGCCGGCGCTGCGACAAGCCGGTCTTAGCTGGCAAGCGACCGATCTTGACCCACTGGCAACACGGATGTGGGTAGTGGACCTGTTATCGCTGACCCGAGCGCTAGTCAATCCTGCCGACCGAATAGCCTGGCTGGCACTGCTACGCGCACCCTGGTGCGGCCTGGACAATGCCGACCTGCTGGCTGTTGCCGGTGCTGCAGCGTTACAACAACCAATTTGGCAGCGGATTGAGCAACTGGCAACTCAAACTGGTGAGTTATCTGAGCTGCCGGACGGCCAATACATACCGTTGTCAGCCGATGGTTTGCTGCGCATACAGCGGCTTTATCGTGTCCTACAGCAAAGCTGGCAGCAACGACAGCGTCGCTCACTGCGTGACAGCATCGAGCTCTGCTGGCTTAGTCTCGGTGGTGCAGCCGGACTTGATCCGGCACAGCGACTCGATATCGATAAGACACTCGGATTGATCGAACAGCAAGATAGCGGCGGTCGGTTGCAGGACTGGCAAGGTTTTGAGCGCGCCCTACAGCGACTCTATGCCCAGCCCGCATCCGACGCCGATTCACGCTTACAGATCATGACCATTCACAAATCCAAAGGGCTGGAGTTCGACACCGTGATTCTGGCAGGCCTTGACCGACGGCCCCCGGCCCCCGACAAACCGTTATTACAATGGCAGCTTCGCCTCGGCAGCGCAGGACACGAACAATTGCTTCTGGCACCCCTGGCCGCACGCGATAAGGACCAGGACCAAACTTACCGTTATCTGGCTGCCGAAGCGCAAGAAAAAAGCCGCATGGAGACCACGCGTTTGTTGTATGTCGGTGCGACTCGTGCGGTTAAACGGTTACACCTGACCGCCAACCTCAAAACCGATAAGAAAGATCAACTGACGACACCTAACAAGGACTGTTTGCTTGCCGGAATTTGGCAGCAGGTCAGTGAACTGTTCCAACTTACCGACCATCAAGGCGAAGACAGCAGCGCGAGCGAATCCACCACCCAATGGCCACAACAGCTTCGACAACTCCAGCGGTTGCCCCTCGATTGGCAACCGCCGCTGCCGATCGATGAGTCCCTCCTTCCAGTCCCAAGCCATTTCGAGCAGGCCGATAACGACAACTTGCCTCGGCCCGATTGGCTGCAAGCATCGCGACTGGCAGGAACACTCGTCCACCAGATCCTCAAACAGGTCACCGAGTCCGGTCAACCGCCTGATATGATGTCATTAAAGCAGCAACAGCAAGGCTGGAAGTTACAGCTGCTACAACTCGGTTTGGCTCCTGCAGACCTTGCCCAGGCACTAACACGGGTTAAGCGATTAATCGCCAATACACTTGATGACCCCCAGGGGCGCTGGATAATCGATAACAGCCACCAACACAGTGCTTGTGAACTGCCGCTGAGTTATCACAACGGTTTTAAAACGCAGCACTATGTGATCGACCGAACCTTTGTTGATAGTGACGGTGCGCGCTGGATTATCGATTATAAAACCGCCAGTTGCCCTGATGAGTTGGCTTTCGATCAGTTTATTACGCAAGAGAGCGAACGTTACAGGCAGCAGTTGCAAAACTACGCCAATACTTTCGCGTCGATGGAGAACCGACCGATCCGCACTGCACTCTACTTTCCAGAAAGTCAGCACTTGCAAGAGTTGAGACTGCCAGCCTAGGCCAACCCAACATCTGTACACGTACTGCCTTCTCTGGAAGTGCTTGTTTGCAATGGTGCAATGCAACCGGATATGTTAAAAACAGCTCTACATCACTAACCGACGACACCGACCAAGACACCGTGGCTGTTTCATCTTGCTTTTTCAACTGGCAATAGTCTCGGACGCTATAACCGTAAATAGGAACCTGTAATGACCGATCTTCGCGTTGATGACCTAAACGTTGCTTCACAATCTGTCCTGATCACTCCCGAGCAACTCAAAAAAGAGGTGCCGCTAACCAACGATGCCCGTCGCTCGGTACTCGAAGGCCGTGAAGTGATTCGCAATATCCTCGACGGCAAAGATCATCGCCTGTTTCTGGTTGTCGGCCCCTGCTCTATCCACGACCCGAAAGCGGCACTGGAATACGGTCGCCGTCTCAAAGTACTGGCTGACGAACTTAAAGATACGCTCTATATCGTGATGCGGGTCTATTTTGAAAAGCCACGTACAACGGTCGGCTGGAAAGGATTGATCAACGATCCACACATGAACGATTCGTTTGAGATCGAAGAGGGACTGCACATTGGACGTCAGCTGTTGATAGACCTAGCAGACATTGGGCTGCCCCTGTCGACTGAAGCTCTTGATCCAGTATCACCGCAATACATGCAAGACTTGATCGCCTGGTCTGCGATCGGCGCCCGTACCACCGAGTCCCAAACCCACCGCGAGATGGCCAGCGGACTCTCTTGTGCCGTTGGCTTTAAGAACGGCACCGACGGTGGCTTAACGGTTGCGATCAATGCGTTGCAATCGGTCGAGCACTCGCACAGTTTTCTCGGTATGAACGGTGACGGTCAGATTTCGGTTATTAAGACTCAGGGCAACCAGTACGGTCACGTTGTGTTGCGTGGGGGCGGCGGCAAGCCTAACTACGATTCAGTTAATGTACAGTTGTGCGAACAAGCACTGGAGAAAGCCGGCATCAGTACCAACATCATGATCGACTGCAGCCACGCCAACTCCAACAAAGACGCCAACCTGCAGCCGCTGGTGATGGATAATGCCGCTAACCAGATCCTCGAGGGGAACAACACCATTGTCGGCCTGATGATCGAGAGTAATCTGGAATTCGGTAATCAGTCGATTCCGGCAGATCTGAGCCAGCTCAAATATGGCGTTTCGGTCACCGATGCCTGTATCGATTGGGAAACCACTGAGACCTCACTGCGACAGATGGCCGATAAACTTAAAACGGTACTACCGGCGCGTCGGTAATGCTAGGCATCCCGGCCGCGAGTTCCAAATAGCGGCCATAAAAAAGGCTCCCTTAGGGAGCCTTTTTTGATTCTATCATGTCACCTCTATGAAAGAAATGACATAACAATAACTCTATAAGCTACTGATAATAAGCATTATCTGTAACAGAATGATCGGTCTCATCTCGCACAGCAACCAGCCCTTCGATCTTCTCAATCAAGGTCGCTTCAACCCCATCTTTAAGGGTCATATCGACAGCGCTACAACCTTGGCATCCGCCGCCAAATTTGAGAACAGCGATATCACCACGCTCCTCTTTAACCACCTCAACCAACGAAACCTGGCCACCGTGTGATGCCAGCCCCGGGTTGATATCATTGAACAGCACATAATTAATCTGCTCTTCCATCGGGCTATCGGCGGTGACTTTAGGCACTTTGGCATTGGGTGCCTTGATCGTCAGTTGTCCACCCATGCGATCGGCGGAATAGTCGACCACGGATTCGACCAAATACGGAAGACTGTTCGGTTCCAGATAAACTTTGAACGGCTCAAGCGGCATCACTTCGTCGTCTTCTTGAATCTCTTCAGGGCGACAGTAAGCCAAGCAAGTTTCTGCGTAAGGAGTACCGGGCTGGGTGATGAAAATCCGAACCCCGATGCCCTCAACACTTTGCTTAGAAAGAAGCTCTCCCAAATACTCCTGAGCGCTTTCGGTAATGGTTACGTCAAATTTTTGCATTAAATTAACTACCACTGAATTAACATTTATCACATTCTAAGCTTACACCGCTTAGTTGTAACCTACTTTTTTAGTCAATCATTATCGATCAGATCTGTCAGGATGAATCTGTTAGAATGGCGCCGTGTTGTTTATCCTGACAATTAATCACGTCATCGAACCTGTTTACACCGCCTGAGCGGCTACCCAAACATTGCCAAACTTCCTGATAAAACCGATTCCCCAACAGCGCTTGCAGCAAATTTTGTCGCTAGGATTACCTATCATCGGCGGCATGCTCTCACAGAGCTTGATCAACCTGGTCGACATGGCCATGGTTGGATCGCTCGGTGGAGAAGCTCTAGCAGGAGTTGGCGTTGGCGGTTATGCCAACTTTATGGCGATAGCCCTGATCATGGGCTTATCTTCCGGCGTTCAGGCGATGGTGGCCCGTCGCAATGGTCAAGGGCGGATTAACGAAAAAGCCGAGCCGCTAAATGCTGGCCTCATTCTAGCTATCGTTATCAGTTTGCCGCTGACTCTGCTCTGCCTATTTTTTTCAAGCGATATTATCCGCTTGATCAGCAGTGATCAACAGCTAATGTCGATAGCCGTTCCCTATTTTGACTATCGGGTTTTAGCAATCGCGGCAGTCGGTTTTAATCTGTCGTTTCGCGGTTACTGGAACGGGGTCAACCGATCGCTAGTTTATCTACAAATTCTGCTAGTCGTTCATGTGGGTAACATCATTATCAGCTACGGCTTAATCTTCGGCGCTTTCGGTTTGCCACAGATGGGCGCGGCAGGTGCAGGCCTCGGAACCGCATTGTCGCTGTGGCTCGGCACGTTACTCTATGCGCTTTTAACGTACCGTCAGGCTAGGTCACGCGGTTTTCTCGGTCGCCTCCCCGATCGTCAAACGTTCCGTTCGTTATTGCGCTTGTCTCTGCCCAATTCATTACAACAGTTTGTATTTGCGGCCAGTGTCGCGGTGCTGTTTTGGATCATTGCTCAACTCGGTAATCTCGAGTTGGCAATTGCGCATGTGCTCACCCATCTGTCGCTGTTTTTGATACTACCTGCGGTAGGTCTGGGGATGGCTGCCACCACCCTAGTAAGCCATGCATTAGGTCAACAACAACCGGATCAGGCACGCCAATGGGGAACAGATACCGTTAAAGTGGCGCTGGTGATACTGCTGTTGTTGAGCCTGCCGTTGTGGCTATTTCCTGATCTGCTGTTAAACCTGTTTTTGCACGATCCCGCGTTGATCGAACAAGCCCGGCTACCTTTGCGTATCGCCTGCCTGGCGATCTGTGTCGATGTGGCCGCGATCGTCTTCACCCAGGCTATGCTAGGTGCCGGTGCCAACCGTACTGTACTTTGGGTTACTACCTTAGGGCAGTGGGGATTCTATCTACCTCTGGCATGGTTTGTTGGCCCCTATTTGGGCGGCGGGTTAACCGCTATCTGGCTGGTTCAACTGCTTTACCGGGCCCTGTCATCGATCATCTTTGGTTATCTGTGGTCGACTCAGCGCTGGAGCAAGATCAGGTTATAGGGTGCGATAGGCAAACGGATCATCCGGCCCTAGCGGGAAACTGGCTACAAAAAAGCGTAGAACCATCAACTCGTTGTAATCAAACAATTAACAAACCGGTCGCTTAATAGCGTTAGGATTGCTATTGCAGTTAGCCGTTGCGGTGTTATTGCGTTATCTTATTTAATGAAATGCCATAACAGACCGAGTGTCACGCAGTTGTACCTGTTAAGTATTAGCAACCAATCACTACCCGCGACCTATAACTATCTCCGGCATCAGGCTTTGTATCGATGGAACAATCGTTAGTCTTCTCGTTTTTTCTGATTTTTACCGGCGCCGCCGTTGTTGCGTCTCTGGCACTCTACACTCGTCAGCCGTTACTGGTGGCCTATATTGTCCTGGGGGCGATACTGGGGCCGTATGGCGCAGGGATGGTGTCAGATACCAGCTTGTTATCCGATATCGCCGAGATCGGCATCATTTTCCTACTGTTCCTGCTCGGGCTCGACATGCAACCTAGCCACCTGTTCCATATGCTGAAAAAAGCCACTCTGGTGGCGGTGCTGAGTTCGGTAGTGTTTGCTGCGATCGGCTACGGCACCGGCAAAGCGTTCGGCTATACCGAAACCGAGTGTGTGATCATCGGCATCTCGGTGATGTTCTCCAGCACTATTATCGGGATTAAACTTCTGCCAACAACGGTATTACACCACAAACATATAGGGGAATTGGTGGTAGGTTTGCTGCTGCTGCAAGACGTGATCGCGATCATCGCGTTGCTGGCAATTAACAGCACGGCATCGGACGACGTCGGCCCGATGACCTATATCAAAACCTTACTGGCCTTCCCTCTATTGATAGGCTCGGCATTCCTATTTGTTAAGTACATCCTGTTAAAACTGATCCAGCGTTTCGATCGTTTTCACGAGTATATATTCCTACTGGCGATAGGTTGGTGCCTGGGCTTTGCCGAAGCCGCTCACGCAATCGGTTTATCGGCCGAGATTGGGGCGTTCATCGCCGGAGTCAGCTTAGCCACCAGCCCTATCTCGCAATATATTGCCGAGAGCCTGAAACCATTGAGGGACTTTTTTCTCATTTTGTTTTTCTTCTCGATCGGCGCCAGTTTTAATCTAACCCTGCTCGACGATGTCATCATTCCGGCAACAATTTTGGCGGCCTTGGTATTGGCGCTTAAACCCGCAACGTTTCGGCTATTACTGCAGGGGATTAGTGAGAGTAAACAGATGGGGTGGGAGGTAGGATTCAGATTAGGACAAACCAGCGAATTCTCGTTGCTGATCGCCTACTTGGCGACCAGTACGCTGCTGATTGGCCAAGAAGCCTCACATTTGATTCAGGCAACGGCTATCCTGACCTTCCTGGTGTCCTCGTACATCGTCGTATTCAACTTCCCCACACCCATTGCGGTGACAGATAAGCTGCGGCGCGATTAGTAAAGTACGAAGACGGTTAATCGAACCGTCGTAACATCAAACGCATGCAGACTAATCCGCAGGCTGAACCGAACGGGGTGACCCTTGAAAAGGGGAAGCGTTTAGAGAGGCGATAAAAAAGGCTGGAGCAGAAAGCACTACATTTTGGACACGAAGAAACACTATCTACGCGGTTGAATACACCCTATCCTTCGGGCTTATCTGGGAAAATTCTTTTTAGCCGTTCGTCAGCAATACGCTTAGCATCAGCCAGATCAGATTTCGTTAACATCGCAGCTACCGCTTCACGAGCATTGATCGATTGCTCATCACCAGCCGCTACAGCGATACTCCACCAACTGTAAGCCTGTTTGAAGTCCTTCTCGACGCCTTCGCCTTTAAAGTTCATCAAGCCCAGCGTAATAATCGAGTCAACGTTGCCCTGCTCGGCAGCACGTGAGTGCCATTTCAGCGCCTCTTTATAGCGCCTTGGCACACCTAACCCCCGGTAGTACATCACCCCTAGATTATGCTGTGCCGGTGCTAAGCCGCGCTCTGAGGAGTGACGTAACCATAGGACGGCTTGTGAGAGGTCCCTTGCAACACCTTTACCGTCCTTATAAAGCATACCCAGACGATATTGCCCCAGTGGGTCTCCCTCCTGCGACGCCTTATGGTACAGGGAAGCGGCTATCTGATAATTTTTAGCAACGCCGTAACCCTGCTCAAACATAGTACCCAACATCGACTGTGCACGCGGCAAACTTTGGTCGGCTGATTTACGAAACCAGTAGGAGGCTTTAACCGGATCTTTTGCAAGCCCGGCGCCTGACAAGTAAACCAATCCGAGATCGTACTGAGCACTGGCATTCCCCTGTATCGCCAATGATCGCCATAGCTTCAGCGCCGTAGCATGGTCGCCACGCTCGTACGCCTCAAGGCCTTCGTAAAAATCAGCCTGTACAGGTGCGTTAAGTGCGAACAGCAACGGCAATAGAGCCAGATATTTCATTGATGATCTCTTCGTTAACCCGCTGGGGGGAAGCCACCTGTGTTATCCACGCCACGACAGTCACGCCGGTGCCCAAAACTCAACAGTAGCACGGTGTAATCGCTTAATGAACACTATTGCCAATAATCAACAATTATCATAAGGAAAAACAAATTGTTAGACATATCGCATATACTAAAACGGCTAACTGCGTAAACGCAGCTAGCCGTTAATCTTCGCCGTTATAATCGAGTTGTCACAGCTCGGTAACTCCACCCATATACGGCAACAATGCCGCAGGAATCGTGACTCTACCGTCGGCGGTTTGATAATTTTCCAGTACAGCGACCAAGGTACGGCCGACGGCTAAGCCCGAGCCATTTAGGGTATGTAGCAACTCGGGTTTACCGGTTGCGGGGTTACGCCAGCGAGCCTGCATCCGCCGTGCCTGGAAATCGCCCATATTGCTGCAGGACGAGATTTCGCGGTACTTCTGCTGCCCCGGCAACCAGACCTCCAGATCGTAAGTCTTAACGGCTGAAAAGCCCAGATCACCGCCGCATAGGATCACTTTGCGATACGGCAGTTCTAGTTTCTGTAGAATCGCTTCCGCGTGGCCTGTTAACTGTTCCAGCGCCTCTGATGAGGTGGACGGTTCGACCATCTGCACCATCTCAACTTTTTCAAATTGATGCTGGCGGATCATGCCCCGGGTATCCCGGCCATAACTACCGGCTTCACTACGGAAGCACGGAGTGTGACTGGTGAAACGGCAAGGCAACTCTTTGGCTTCGAAGATACGATCACGCGCGATATTGGTGACTGGCACTTCGGCGGTCGGGATCAAGTAAAAATCGTTATCGCCCGGCACTTTAAACAGGTCTTCTTCAAATTTAGGCAATTGACCGGTGCCACGCAGGCTGTCGGCATTAACCAGATAAGGAACATAAACTTCTAGATAACCATGCTCGCGGGTCTGCACATCGAGCATAAACTGCGTCAGAGCACGATGCAGCCGCGCCAGGTTGCCACTCATTACGGCAAAACGCGACCCTGTGATCTTGGCGGCGGTTTCAAAATCAAGCCCCTTGCCCACGCCAAGATCAACATGGTCTTTAGGCGTGAAATCAAACTGGGTAGGTTCGCCCCAAACACTGACTTCGACATTATCATCTTCGGAGCTACCGGCAGGGACCGAGGAATCAGGGATATTGGGAACACCCATCAACAGCTCGTCGAGCTGTTCCTGAACCTGCTTGTATTTTCCGGCTAACCCCTCAAGTTGCTGCTTGATCCGCTCGCCTTCGGCTTTATAAGGTGCGATATCTTCACCCGCCTTGGCGGCCTTACCGATCATCGCTGCCTGCGTTTTACGCTCAGACTGCAGTTTTTCGGTGGACGATTGCAGCTCCTTGCGGGCGCTTTCCAGCTCATTAAAACGGCTGCTATCAAACTGGTAACCTTTAACGGTCAGTTTCTGGACGGTAGCGTCTAAGTCGCTACGGAGAAGTTTCGGATCGAGCATCGGTCAGGACGGCCTTTTATATCAGGTGAAATTAACGATTACGGGGATCAAACCCACACACGGGCAAACCACAAACCCGCCGCCAGCGCGGCGATACAGCATAAAACGCTCAATGATATATAAATCAGCGCGGACATGATATGTCCTTGCTGAATCATCGTCAGGGTTTCAAGCGAGAAGGTCGAGAAGGTGGTAAATGCACCAAGAAATCCTACCATTAGAAGCTGTCGAGTGACCGGAGGCAGTTGAGCTTTTTCCATAATCACAACAAAACAAACCCCCATCAGCATCGAACCGACCACGTTGACAGTTAGCGTCCCCAACGGTAGATAATGACTGGTATTATTCACCACAAAGCCGCTGACCCAGTAGCGCGCCATCGCACCACAAGCCCCCCCCAGCGCAACCATCAGTAATGGCAGCATTTCGTCCCCTCTCCTTGATTATCCGTATAATTAAAAACCATCACTACGCGTGTGGTTTTTCCGCTATCGCCAGCTATGCCAGCAGGTTTAGCGCCACCTGCCCGTATGATTGAATTCACGATCGATAACGACGGCGATCACTGTCCTTGTCCAGCTGCCTCAGACGCTCAAGCTTGTCGCTTATTTTTTGCTCCAGCCCACGATCCTCAGGTTGATAATACCGACGCTCATGAATTGCCTCGGGCAGATAATTCTCTCCCGCGGCAAAGGCATTGGGTTCTTCGTGCGCATATCGGTACTCTTCACCGTAACCCAGATCCTTCATTAGCGAGGTAGGCGCGTTACGCAGATGGACGGGGACTTCGTATGAGGGATCGTTGCCAACATCGGCCATCGCCTGGTTAAAAGCACGATAAACTGCATTTGATTTTGGCGCGCAAGCGCAATAAACCGCCGCATGAGCAATCGCCCTATTGCCTTCGGCAGGCCCCAACCGGGTAAAAGCATCCCAGGCATTTAGCGTGATCTGCAATGCCCTCGGATCGGCATTACCGATATCTTCCGAGGCGATAGCTACCAGGCGACGCGCCACATAAAGTGGATCGCAACCACCGTCGATCATCCTTGCGTACCAATACAGCGCACCATCTGCCGAGGAGCCACGTACCGACTTATGGAACGCCGAGATCTGATCGTAAAACAGGTCCCCTTGTTTGTCATATCGGCGACCGGAAGCCTGCAGCACCTCTTCCATCACTGAAGCATCGACCACCAGCGTATCGCCGTCCTGGTGGGCCAAATCCGCAGCAATCTCCAACAGGTTCAGCACCCGCCGACCATCGCCGTCAGCCGCTTGTGCCAGTCGGACAACCATCTCGTCGTCGATCCGCAGCTTTTTGTCGGCCAACCCCCTGGTGTCCGTTAATGCTTTGTTGATCAGATCCACCAGCACACTATCTTCTAACAAGCGCAGCAGATAGACGCGAGCTCGCGACAACAGTGCGCTATTGAGTTCAAAAGACGGGTTTTCGGTAGTCGCACCGATAAATATCACGGTACCGTCTTCAACAAACGGTAAGAACGCATCCTGCTGGCTTTTATTGAAACGGTGGACCTCATCGACAAATAAAATGGTCTTACGACCTGACTGTGCACGATGCATTTTGGCTTGTTCGATCGCCTGCCGGATCTCTTTGACACCCGCTAACACCGCTGAAACTGATTCAAAATGTGCGTCGGTTAGCTCGGCGATTAACCGCGCTAACGTGGTCTTGCCGACACCTGGCGGTCCCCACAAAATCATAGAATGCGGACAGCCCTGCTCGATAGCCGATCGCAGTGCTTTATCCGGCCCTAATATATGTCGCTGACCCAGATAATCATCAAGCTGACGCGGCCGCATTTTGGCCGCCAATGGTTGGTAGCCAAGGGATTGGTTAGAGCTGGCAGGTGAATTATCGGAATTAGAAAAAAGATCATCGGACATATAGCTTACTCAGCAATCAGATCAACACCGTCGGGCACCTGGAAGACGAATTCAGCATCACTGACATCGGGGTTCAACACCAGGTCGTTAAAATTGAGGCTGGTCTTCTGCCCTAAGCTATCTTCAAGCTGCATCTCGACCGGAAGCCCATCCTTAAATGCGATCAACAAGGTGCTGAACATCGCCTCCTCATCAATCGGTGTTAACCGGTAGTTACCGTTATCACCGCTTAGGGGACCACTAATCTGAAACGACTGCTGTAAACTTTCAAGATCGCCGCTGAGTAACAGTGCAGGTGTGTTGGTCAAACGTTTATCAACCGCCTGTTGAGTCACCTGCTCCAGGTCCTGATCGTAGATCCATAACGTATCACCATCAGAGACCAGCAACTGAGGAAAGGGCTCTGCGGTGCTCCAGCGAAACTTTCCCGGACGAGCGAGTAACAGCTCACCGTGACTCTGCTGTAAACGGGTGCCGCCGCCGTCGAGTACAGTTTGCTCAAAACTGGCAGATAGACTACCCACGCCCGCCAACAGGCGATTCAGATTCTGCCCCGCGGTTGATCCAGACATCGACTCAGCAGACGCTACTGAAGTGATAACACACAAGCTAATCAGTGCGATCAAACGCGTCGCATAACGACCAATAGAACAATTCAACATCCAGAAACACCGTTGCTTGAAATTAAACACATTATTCATAATTTTTATCGGCTATCCATTTAGCGCCATCACAAGTACACAGGAGGCTAGTTAAGGCTGACTGGCGGCGGTGCCAAGACTTCACGCGTGCCGTTATGGCTGGCTTCACTAACCACACCCGCCGCTTCCATCGACTCAACCATGCGTGCTGCACGGTTGTAGCCAATTTTAAGCTTACGCTGAACCGCCGAAATCGAAGCCCGGCGGCTCTGTGTGACGAAGGCGACCGCCTGATCATAAAGGTCATCCTGTTCATCTTCGAACAAAGAGCCTGTCATCCCTGAGGTGGTATCCATATCCACCGATTGCATCAAAATCTCTTCGATAAAGTCGGCTGGGCCCCACTTCTTCCAGGCTTCGACCGAACGATGCACTTCATCGTCGCTAACGAAGGCACCATGCACCCGCACCGGCTGGCTGCTACCCGCAGGCAGGTAAAGCATATCGCCGTTACCCAGCAGATTCTCAGCACCGCCCTGATCGAGAATGGTGCGCGAATCGATCTTAGAAGATACCTGGAATGCGATGCGGGTTGGCACGTTGGCCTTAATCAGACCGGTGATCACATCGACCGAGGGCCGCTGCGTTGCCAGTATCAGATGAATACCGGCAGCTCGGGCTTTTTGTGCAATTCGGGCAATCAACTCTTCTACCTTCTTACCCACGATCATCATCATGTCGGCAAATTCGTCGATCACTACCACGATATAGGGCAGCGTGGTCAGCTCGGGGGCTGGGGCATTTTCGTCGAAGCCCTCCTCTACCGCATTCCACAGAGGATCAACAATAGGCTGGCCCGCCGCCTGCGCCGCGGTGATTTTATCGTTGAAACCGGCCAGGTTACGAACCCCCATCTTGGCCATCAGCTTATAGCGGCGTTCCATCTCGGCCACACACCAGCGCAAGCCTGTGGCGGCCTCTTTCATATCGGTAATGACCGGTGTTAACAGATGCGGAATGCCGTCGTAGATCGACAACTCCAGCATTTTCGGATCGACCATCATCAATCGCACTTGATCCGGGGTCGCCTTGTACAGCAGACTCAGTATCATCGCGTTAACACCGACCGATTTACCCGAGCCGGTCGTACCCGCTACCAACAGGTGGGGCATTTTGCCCAAATTAACCACCACCGGATTACCGGCAATATCGTTGCCAAGCCCCAGACTCAAGGATGAAGCAGCATTGGTATAGACCGGCGCATCAAGGACTTCACGCAAACGCACCATCTCACGATTTTCATTGGGAATTTCGATACCCACTACCGATTTACCGGCAATAACCTCGACCACTCGAACACTGAGCACCGCCATCGAACGAGCCAGATCTTTAGCCAGATTAGTGATTTTGCTGACTTTGGTACCCGCTGCTGGCTGAATCTCAAAGCGGGTAATCACCGGCCCTGGATTGACCTCTACCACTTCGGCAATCACACCGAAGTCTTTTAACTTTAGCTCCAGAAGCCGTGACATATGTTCAAGCTGTTCAGCGCTGTAACCCTGTGAGGTCTTTTCTTCCGGCGCATCCAGAATCACCACGTCAGGAATTTTTCTCTGGTCGCTAACAGCGGTAACGGCTGCGGCAACCCCAGACACGGAGTCACCCTCAGATTCATCCAAAGCGCTAATCGTTTCAGACAAAGGTACGATTTTCAGGCCTTTCTCTTGCCCTTGTCGTTGTTGAGGTACGGAATCGGCAGAGGTCGCCGTCGGTGCAGACGCACCCAACAGGTCATCAATCGATGAAACAACAGTCTGTCGCTTGCTCGATGCACCCATATCCAGCGATGAGAGTTCATTCAACACATCACTATCGGACAGATCTGCCGCTGAAGCTGACAGTCTAGTGTTGTCGATTTTAGTTTTTCTGGACGACTTAGAAACTTGCGCGTCAACTGCAGATAAGGGCGGGGACCCATGGGTCACGACTGTTGGTGAAGCACGGTTTGGTGAAACAGTGCTAGATGATGCATCTACACCGGCATCGGATCCGGACTTTACTTTCGAGAACAACCCACTCAGTTTCGCCAACCCACTCGGCGAAGCGCT
The DNA here is from genome assembly GCA_036961355.1 of Motiliproteus sp. Lineage (GTDB taxonomy): Bacteria > Pseudomonadota > Gammaproteobacteria > Pseudomonadales > Balneatricaceae > Motiliproteus. Next base: position 54,640 of record JBALVL010000011.1, on the reverse strand, counting down.
GGTTTGTGATTCATCAGGAGATATCTTCAAAGACGACCCAGCAGCCCTATCTTTATGACGACTCACGACTACATCTTTCGCCGTTTCTTGATCAGAATCAGAGCGGCCAAAAATCAGTTGCCGCAGAGTCGAAACGCCGTCGAGCACCGTTGCACCCAACCATTGCGTCAGTCTCAACCAAGACAGATCGGTAAACAGAGTGATTCCGAGCACCAGTGCACCCAGCAGCACCAGTGTCGCGCCGATTAAGCCCAACAGCTGCAGTGCCTGACTGGCGACTGACAGCCCAAGCATACCGCCGCTTTCAAACGGCAGGCTTAACCATTGGTTGTCCAAATGAATCGCCGTCAGCGCCGCACCCGCCGATAACACCAAAGCGGCACCAGAGGTTCTGAGCATCATAAAGGGAAGTGCACTTTGCCAGCGCTGCTGGGGGCGCTGCAGGAAACGCCAGGCCCGCCAAATCAACATCAGCGGTAACAGGAATGCCATATATCCGAGCATGGAAAAGCTGAAGTCAGCCAACCAAGCACCACTGATACCGGCAGCGTTTCGGACCGATCCGGTATAACCTAAATGTGACCACCCCGGATCCAGTGCATCAAAGCTGCAAAGTGCCAACAGCAAAAAACTGCAACCGACCATCACGACGATCAAACCGCCCTCTTTGGTGATCCTTGAGATGAAATCGAGAAATGCCTGCCGCTCGGTCATGCTGTTACTGGTACCTTCTGTTTGTGCCATATCGAAAACGGTCAAAAATAACATATTTTACCATTACAGGAGACCGCAATAGCCTCAAGAGAACGGTGTTTATCCGGAAAATAGCTTTTATTCGCTATAAGCTCAGACCCAAATTTTCTTACCCTTAGACCAACGGGGTTCCACAAGCCCAAAAATTTGGATTACTATGAGCGCCATTCTATGAACACACCCTGAAGATATTACTGAGACTGCCCCATGAGCGAAACCAAACATTCTCGTCTGATCATCCTAGGATCGGGCCCTGCTGGCTACACTGCCGCCGTTTATGCGGCCCGCGCTAACCTTAAGCCCTTGCTGATTACCGGCATCCAGGCAGGTGGCCAGTTGACTACCACGACCGACGTTGACAACTGGCCTGGTGATTTCGAAGGTGTTCAGGGCCCTGAGTTGATGGACCGGATGCAAAAACATGCCGAGCGCTTCGACACCCAGATTCAATTCGATCATATCCATACCGTCGAACTGACCGAACGGCCATTCACCCTCACCGGTGACAGCGGCACCTATACCTGCGACGCGCTGATCATTGCTACTGGTGCATCAGCGATGTATTTGGGGCTAGATTCTGAAGAGGCATACAAGGGTAAAGGCGTCAGCGCCTGCGCCACCTGCGACGGTTTCTTCTACCGCAACCAGAAAGTGGTCGTAGTCGGCGGCGGCAACACCGCGGTTGAAGAAGCACTGTACCTTTCCAACATCGCCTCCGAAGTCACTTTGATCCACCGTCGTGACAGTCTCCGCTCAGAAAAAATCCTGCAAGACCACCTAATGGAGAAAGCCAACAACGGCAATATCAATATCGAGTGGAACAGTGCTATCGACGAAATCCTAGGTGACGAAATGGGCGTCACAGGCGTTCGTATTAAAGATGTGCACAGTGGCGAAACCAAAGATATTGACGCGATGGGCGCTTTCATCGCCATCGGTCACACGCCAAACACCGATATATTTAGTGGCCAACTGGAGATGAACGGCGGTTATCTAGCTATCGAGAGTGGCCTCAAAGGCAACGCCACCCAGACGAGCATTGCGGGCGTTTTCGCTGCCGGCGACGTAGCCGATCAGGTCTACCGTCAAGCCGTAACGTCTGCCGGTTTTGGCTGTATGGCTGCGCTGGATGCAGAGCGTTTTCTGGATAATCTGGATAAATAATCGCGCCAGCTCGCTACACTTCATGCCAGCCCTTTTATTAAAGACTGGGCTGGCTTTAACGACGAAGACTCAGATCTCGTTCAGTTGCGTTCCGGTAGTGTATGCAGTGTGCTAATTTTGGCGCAGATTTCCGCCAACCCCTGTGCGGTTCGTGTATTTCAGCGGCCAGCCTACACTCCCTTTTTAACTTACATAGCCAGACCAGCCCCTAACGATGACCCAAATCCCCTGGCTTGAACCCGCCGATCACTCTTTCCCACCTGTTGAGAACGCTCTCGCTGACCCTGATGGCTTACTAGCTGCGGGTGGTGATTTGAGCCCACAGCGACTGATTAACGCCTATCGCGGCGGTATCTTCCCCTGGTTTGACGATCAACAACCCATTCTTTGGTGGAGCCCCGATCCCCGCTGTGTGCTACGGCCAGAGCAGCTACACCTATCCCGAAGCCTTCGCAAGTTAATGCGACAGCAACGTTATACCGTCACGCTAGACCAGGATTTCACCGCGGTTATTCAAGCTTGCGCCGAACCGCGCAGCGATGAAGATGGCACTTGGATCACAGAAGAGATGCAACAAGCTTATACCGAACTGCACCAACAAGGTGTCGCCCACTCCGTTGAGGTGTGGCAGGATCAGACATTGATCGGTGGGCTTTATGGCCTGGCTATCGGAAGATTATTCTTTGGTGAATCAATGTTCAGCCGCAAAAGTAACGCTTCTAAAGTGGGCTACGCCACGCTGGTCGAACAGTTGGCTCAATGGGGCTATGCTTTAATCGACTGCCAGGTTCACAGTGAGCACATGGAGTCCCTAGGCGCAAGTTTGATACCCAGGGCACAATTTATTGATATCGTGACCGACAACATCGACCAGTCTCTGTCACACCAATGGACGTTCGATCCTGGCAAGGATAGCCAACGATCGACAACAACCAATAAGCCACCACCTTAATCAGCGACGACCTCTGTGACCAACCTACACCTACTCCAGTTTTACGCGACTCCAGAACACCGCTGCAGCTACCTGGCGAACCAGCAAGCGAAAACCATCTTCGTCGATCCCAAGGCCGATCTGGATCAAAGTAGCTACAGCGAGCTATCAGAGTTAGGATTTAGGCGCAGTGGCAACCACATCTATCGCCCCCATTGCGACACCTGCTCGGCTTGTATTTCAGCCCGTGTGATGACGGCAGCGTTCCACCCCAGCAAAAGCCAAAAAAGAGTCATCAACCTGAATAATGACTTGGAGGTCAGCAGCCATCAACCGACCTTCAGTCAAGAAAGTTACGCACTCTATGAGCGCTACATCAACAGCCGCCACCAAGATGGCGACATGTATCCTGCCAGCCAGGACCAATTTGAAACGTTCTTGGTCGAAAGCAATCAAAACACCCGATTCATAGAATTCAGACTCAACAAAAAACTGCTGGCAATCTCCGTCATCGACTACCTCGAGCGGGGTATATCGGCCATCTATACCTTTTTCGATCCTGAACACCAACACCGCAGCTTAGGCAAATACGCCGTGTTATGGTTGATCGTACAAGCCCGCAACGAAGAACTCCCCTACCTCTATTTGGGCTATTGGATCAGAGACTGCCAGAAAATGAGTTACAAAATTGACTACCTACCGATCCAACTTTTGATCGACGGTGAGTGGTTAGTTGTACAAAAAGATGATTTAACAGCCCTAAAGGCCGAAAACATTTTGCGTCGAACCTAGAAATACGGCAGAATACCGCGCCTTAGTGAACGTGTAGCAGACCTATAATTGGTACCAGAGGTAAGCCCAGAAATGGCTAAAGAAGAAAGTATTGAAATGGAAGGCACCATTATCGACACCCTGCCGAACACTATGTTCCGGGTAGAGCTCGAGAATGGCCACGTTGTCACCGCTCATATTTCGGGCAAGATGCGTAAGCACTACATCCGAATCCTGACCGGGGACAAGGTCAAGGTAGAATTAACGCCCTATGACCTGTCCAAAGGACGCATTATCTATCGCGCCCGTTAATTAAGTGACTACCAACGGGGCTGCCTTCTTGGCGGCCTCGTAGTCGAAGCTGAGTGAATCGGCTTCGACAGAAACCCGCACTTCCCCACCGTCTGATAACTCTCCGAATAAAACCTGCTCAGCGAGAGGTTTTTTGATCTCTTCCTGAATCAGTCGCGCCATCGGGCGAGCACCCATTTTCTCGTCATAGCCATGAACTGCCAGCCAGTTTCGCGCGTCCTCATCGACTAGCAAATGAACTTGTTTATCATCCAACTGCACCTGCAGCTGAACTAGGAACTTATCTACCACACCCGTGATAACCTCGGGATTCAACGCCGCAAATTGGATAATTCCATCCAACCGGTTGCGGAACTCCGGGGTAAACAGCTTACGGATCGCTTCCATCCCGTCGGTACTGTGATCCTGATGCGAGAAGCCCATTGACCGACGACTAATATCTTCAGCGCCAGCATTGGTCGTCATCACCAAAATAACATTGCGGAAGTCGGCTTTACGGCCGTTGTTATCAGTCAGACTACCGTTATCCATCACTTGCAATAACAGATTAAAGACATCCGGATGGGCTTTTTCGATCTCATCAAGCAGCAGTACACAATGAGGCGTTTTGGTGACCGCCTCGGTCAGCAATCCCCCTTGATCATAACCAACATAACCCGGAGGGGCGCCGATCAACCGCGAAACGGTATGACGCTCCATGTATTCGGACATATCAAGGCGCACCAGCTCGATCCCCATGATACGGGCTAACTGATTGGTTACCTCAGTTTTACCAACGCCTGTAGGACCAGCAAACAAGAACGACCCCACCGGCTTTTGCGGTTCTTTGAGCCCAGCCCTCGACAGTTTAATCGCCGCAGACAGAGTCTCGATCGCGGTATCCTGACCGAACACCACCATCTTCAGGTTGTCCTCAAGCTTCGCCAGTGCCTGCTTATCGGATGCTGAAACACTCTTAGGCGGGATTTGGGCTATCTTGGCGACAATCGCCTCAACATCGACAACCTCAATCAGCTCTTTTCGTTCACTTTCAGGTTTGAGCTGTTGATAAGCACCCGCCTCATCGACCACGTCGATCGCTTTATCAGGCATATGTTTGTCATTGATGTACCGATCCGCCAGCTCAGAAGCCGCTCGTAGAGCCTCTTGGCTATAACTTAGCTTATGATGCTCTTCGAACCGCGACTGCAGCCCTTGTAGAATCTGGAAGGTTTCCTCGACCGAAGGTTCTAGTACATCCACTTTTTGGAAACGGCGTGCCAACGCCCGATCCTTTTCAAAGATGCCCCGAAACTCTTGATAGGTAGTTGAACCGATACAGCGTAGGTCCCCTGAACTCAACATAGGCTTGAGTAAGTTTGAAGCATCCATCGCGCCACCAGATGCCGCACCAGCACCGATAATAGTGTGAATCTCATCGATGAATAGAATGCTACCCGCTTTGTTTTTCACCTCTGCCAGCAACCCTTTCAGGCGCTTTTCAAAATCACCCCGGTATTTCGTACCCGCCAGCAACGCGCCCATATCGAGCGAATAAACAACGCTATCGGAAATCACATCAGGCACTTGATCATCGACAATCAGTTTGGCCAGTCCTTCAGCGATCGCGGTTTTACCAACACCCGCCTCGCCCACCAGCAAGGGATTGTTTTTACGACGACGAGACAAAATCTGTATGACGCGCTCTACCTCTTGCTGCCGTCCAACCAGTGGATCAATTTTGCCACTGGCCGCCTCGACATTGAGATTAATCGCGTATTTGGTCAGCGGGCTAGCATCGGCTCCTCCATCCGCGCTCTCCTCAGCAGGCTCGACCTCTTCGGCTGACTGATCGCTATCGAGTACACGCGGAATACCATGCGATATGTAATTAATCACATCGATTCTTTCAATCCCTTGTTGATTCAGACAATAAACCGCCTGACTCTCCTGCTCGCTAAAGATCGCAACCAAAACGTTTGCGCCGGTAACCTCTGATTTTCCCGACGATTGAACGTGAAACACTGCCCGCTGCAGGACCCGTTGAAAACCCAGTGTTGGCTGAGTTTCCCGCTCGTCGTCTTCGACCGGTATCAATGGAGTTGTCGACTCTACAAATGCATTCAAACTGCTGCGTAAGCGGTCAATGTCGACGCCACACGACTGCAATACCTTAATCGCAGAATGATTGCGCAATAACGCCAACAGCAGGTGTTCCACTGTCATAAATTCATGACGCTTATCGCGAGCTTCCTGGAAGGCCAAGCTCAACGTCAGCTCTAGCTCTTTATTCAGCACGGTTATCACCTCTGGAATTGATCATGCCTTATCCACTTCGCACAGCAAGGGATGCTGGCTCTCTCTTGAATATTGATTCACTTGAGCCGCTTTAGTTTCGGCTATATCACGAGGATAGAGACCACAAACGGCACGACCCTGTGTATGTATAGCCATCATCACCTGTGTCGCCTTCTCCTGATCCATTGTGAAAAAATGCGTTAACACATCGATAACGAAATCCATGGGAGTATAGTCATCGTTCATCAGAAGTACCTTGTACATCGACGGCGGTTTGAGTGCCGGTTTTGCATCTTGTACCACCAGACCTGCTTCATCATCTAACTCCTCCCCTCTCCCGGAAAGGCGAGTAAGCTGTGCATATTCCATCGATTTGACCTGTCGTTTGTGAATAAAACCATGATACCGCTACCGGTGATGGATCGCACCCACACCTCCTATTCAATGCTTAATGAGGGCTGATATGGAGATATCAAACAAACCTGACGATATTTTTTTCAAACAGGTGTTTTAAGAATTTTTCCTATATTTTAGATGACATCAATGAACTAGAGTAAATTACGACTATGCTAGTAATCGACACTACGCAGGGTCGCTCAAAATCTAACTTGTTACTGTATTGGTTGTAGAGGGAGGTAAGTTATGCACTCAGGGAAAGTTAAATGGTTCAATAACGCCAAAGGATACGGATTTATCCTTTCAGATGAATCAGACGAGGATCTTTTTGCTCATTACTCAGCGATCCAGATGGATGGCTACAAAACGCTAAAAGCGGGGCAGCCCGTATGTTTTGATACAACACCCGGCCCAAAAGGCACCCACGCCATCAACATTAGATCGGAAGAAGAGTCAGAGTCCCAGCAAGATAGCCCTTCGCACTAAAGCGAAAGCTATACATGCAACCAAAAGCCCTGCCCTAGCGGGGCTTTTGTTTTTTTACAGAATTATTCTCTGTTTTTTCTTACGCCCTTATAAAACTATTGAAGCTTAGATCACTTATACCGCCCTTCCGCCCCCATCCTTACATCTATACTGGTTTCAAAACTTTACCATTCAACAAATTCGACCTTCCTAGCCAACATCTTCTATCAGGTAATCAACGACACACCCAGTAGCTACAACAATCGATTTAGCATAAAAAAAGCCCCGTCAAACGAGGCTTTTTTATTTCTACTTGCGCATGGTGCTAAAGCCCAATACAGATCACCTATTCAACACACAATAACCTAGTCCTGTGTTTCTACGACAGCCGTTTCCTTTGGCAGTACCAAGTTCAAAATAATTGCAAGGATCGCAGATAAGGCAATACCTTTAAGAACAAACTCTCCAACGCCGATCTGCATCCCACCAATACCAAACACCAGAGTCAACGACACGATAACCAGATTACGGGGCTCGGACAGGTCCTTGCCCTCTTTAACTAGGGTATTCAGTCCGATCGCAGCAATAGCACCAAACAGCAATGTCATGATGCCGCCCATGACAGGGACGGGGATAGATGCCAGTAACGCCCCCGTTTTACCTGAGAAAGAGAGCACGATAGCGAACACAGCTGCCCAGGTCATGATGACCGGATTAAATGATTTGGTTAGCGCTACCGCGCCGGTCACCTCCGAGTAAGTCGTATTTGGCGGCCCACCGAGAAAGCCCGCCGCACTAGTCGCCAAGCCATCGCCTAACAGCGTGCGCTTGAGACCCGGCTTGGCCAGATAGTCTTTACCGGCGACATTACTAATCGCCATCATATCCCCGATATGTTCCACCGCTGGGGCGATAGCGATCGGCAGGATAAACAGAATAGCTTCAAGGTTAAATTCAGGTGCGGTGAACGAGGGCACGGCAAACCAAGCCGCCTGCGCCAGCGCGTCAAAGCTAACAATGCCGTAGACCAGCGAAGTCAGATAACCCGCAACCAAACCAGCCAGAATCGGTACCAGCTTGAGCATCCCTTTGGCAAAAACCGCAGTACATACTGTCACCAACAGAGTGATCATCGAGATCGTGAGCGCGATATCGCCATCAACTAACTGGAATGATCCATCGCCGGTTTTACCCAAAGCCATAAACACACCAACAGGAGCCAGACTCAATCCGATCACCATGATAACCGGACCAACCACTACGGCCGGCAACAAGCGATGCAGGAAGTCATTACCACGCCAGGCCACCAAGCCGCTTAGCAGCATGTAGAACACACCGGCAGCAATTAATCCGGACATGGTTCCAGCGATACCCCAGGTGGCAACACCATGCATAATTGCTGGGATAAAAGCAAAAGACGAGGCCAGAAATATGGGTACCGAGCGCTTCGTTACCAGCTGAAATATCAAGGTACCTAAACCGGCGGTAAACAGCGCGACATTTGGATCCAGGCCGGTAAGAATCGGCACAAGAACCAGCGCGCCGAAAGCGACGAACAACATCTGGGCCCCTAAAATGCTGGGATGTAAACGACTCGACATTCAATTTCTCCTTTATCGGTCACCTCTGCGGTGGCCGAACTTCATGGATAGGTAGGCATTAACGGGATAGCGAGGTGTTACTTGGTACCGAAAATCTTATCACCCGCATCACCGAGACCAGGCAGAATATACCCTTGTTCATTTAGGCACTGGTCCACCGAGGCGGTGTAGATATCAACATCAGGATGAGCCGCCTCCACTTTGGCAATTCCTTCGGGTGACGCCACCAAAAACAGCCCCATAATTGAGGTACACCCAGCTTTTTTTAGCATATTGATAGTCGCGATTAAGGTACCGCCAGTTGCCAGCATCGGATCGATAATTAATGCGGTTCGCTCGTCGATATCACCGACCAGTTTTTCGAAATAGGGAACAGGTTCCAGTGTCTCTTCGTCACGATAGAGCCCGACCACGCTAATTTTGGCACTGGGAAGCAACTGCTGAACACCTTCCAACATCCCAAGACCGGCACGCAGAATCGGTACCACCGTCATCTTCTTGCCTTTGATGTGTTCAACCATTAACGGCTCACCGGTCCAACTGGTTATCTCAGCAGCCTCGGTAGCCAGATTACGGGTCGCCTCATAGGTCAGTAAGTTACCAACCTCGCCCGACAATTCGCGAAAGTGCTTGGTACTGATACCCTCTCTACGCATCAACCCCAATTTGTGCTGAACCAATGGATGCTTGATCTCATAAACTGCCATATTCGCCTCCCCTGTTATGTCTCTTTGTTTCGCTACACAGAAATAGCGAAAACTCCAAATTTATCGTTTTTCACCTACACGTCGAGGTGCAGAACAAACCCGAAAAAGCAGCGCTGCTCTTCATCAACTCACCGAGTTTTAAACGTCAAAAAAATTGGACAAATTGTAGAGGATTTATATAGGGCTGTATAACCACAAAGTCTATAGATTAGGACCAGATGAGCGGTTCGCGGAAATTACTTCCTCAATTTGAGAAATACGCAGCTGAAGTGCTTTATCAGAAGCAATTTGGCGCTGTTCATCGAGGATGTTCTGCAATACTTCAATCGTGGTCAGTGGGTTGGCGAGTACTACCCTGAACACCGCAATTGACTGCCCTTGATATCGCTCCGGCGTCAACCTTGTTCGGGAGACGAATGCCCTGCCGTGTTCACGTTGGGTTTTTTGTATATAGCGGGTGGTGCTATTTAACAACTCATTAAGCTGCTGGCGTGCATTAAGGTTTTCACTATTAAGCAGTTCAACGGCTACTGCTGGTCGCCAGCGGTAGGTTAGGATGTTCAATTCGGGTTCAGTGATTAGCTCAAACTGTTCGTCAGCCCGAATCATCTCGGCAAATGCCGCCGCTTTCTCAATCCCTTCATTGATCAACAATTGGTAGCCACGCCGACCAATAATCTGCAGCGCCGAATGAACTAGCATGGCCATCCCCGGCCTCGATCCTTCCAGCGTAGCGCTGCCCAGATCCTTAGAGCCTTTACGAATGATGTATTGAGCATGGTGTTCGATACTGCCAAGCATCGCCGGATCTTTGAACAGCACCAACCCAACACCCATCGGCACATAGAGCTGCTTATGGGCATCCAACGTAACCGAATCAGCCCGCTCGATACCCTTCAAGCGGTGGCGGTAGCGATCAGAAAACAGAGTGGGCCCGCCCCAAGCGCCATCGACATGGAAATGTAATCGGTGCTCGGCAGCGATGTCGGCCAGAGTGTCGAGTGGATCGATGTGGCCGGTTTCGGTTGTACCTGCGATGCCGACCAATCCAAACGGTCGAATGCCCTTCTTCTTGAGTTCCGCCAGTTTAGCCCTTAGTGCATCCGGACGGATCCGGTTGCGCCCATCGGTTTCAACCGCCACCAGGCCATCGCGACCAATCCCCAATACATCGGCAGCCTTGCTGAGCGAATAATGCCCACGCTCAGACACCAGCACGGCCGCCCCTTGACAGCCATAGTGCTGGAACGCAGCAAAGACCCCCTCTTGGCCAATTCCTTTGAAGTCACCATCAGGACCAAAAGCACGGTTACGCGCCGCCCATAACGCGGTGATATTCGCGACGGTTCCCCCCGAACAGAATGCGCCAAGGTGTTGATGCGCATCGTGCAACCAGCGATCGTAGAAATCTTTATCACCGTCATAGACCAGTCGATGCAACATCCCCAGCACCTGCCGCTCCAACGGGGTAAAGGCTTTGGATGTTTCGGTTTTAACCAGGTTCTGATTCAGCGCAATCATAATCTTTGACAACGGAATCATAAAATAGGGCAAGGCCGAGGTCATATGCCCAACAAAGCTCGGTGACGAGGTATGGACCGATTGAGATACCACCTTATCGAGCAGAAACTGGGTCTGCTCCGATACGTATAACGGTTGCTCAGGGATAGACGTAGTACAAAAATCTTTCTCGATCTCGCTCAAATCGATCTCTTCTGCAACTATGTGCTGTTGAAGAAACCCCGCTAAGTTCTGCGAGATAGACTGATCCAGGCGCCCCAGTGTCGACTCCGGCGCTTCAGGTACGGTGAAGATCCGTAGCAAGTTGCTAAGACTGGCCTTGGGCTGGTTCTGCGTCATAAGCTATCTCTATCGAGTAAAATCCTGGCTATTCCGTCCGGCCATCAATAGTGCCTTGCAAGACATGATGGCCAGCGTGGAATGACGGCGAGTATTCCAAAGCGCCCCGCTGTTTGCAATGACCAGTGCAGTGACGACCATGGTTGCAGCACAGGTCATTACGACGATTTAGGTTATCCGGTGGGCTGGTAGACAACCGCAACAACCAACCCCAATATAATTCATCATCAATTGAAGTAAATTCAGCCTCTTATAATGTCTTTCGCAGTACAATGCCCGCCCTTTGCGATTAACTATCAAATCGCTACATTTTCCTGTCCAGCCGTCAAAGGATATCACTGTGTCGAACAACCAAAACCATCCATTATTCAATAGCCTCAAGCAACGTATCCTGTTACTCGATGGCGCGATGGGCACCATGATTCAACGACACAGTCTGGAAGAGGCCGATTATCGCGGCGAACGTTTTGCCGACTGGCCCAGCGACGTCAAAGGAAACAACGACCTGTTGGTACTGACGGCCCCCGCTATTATCAGCGACATCCACGATGCGTATTTTGAAGCTGGTGTCGATATCATCGAAACCAACACCTTCAATGCCACCTCGATCGCGATGTCCGATTACGGCATGGAAGCGCTGACCCACGAAATCAACCTGGTGGCCGCTCAGTTGGCACGCGCCAGTGCCGACAAGTTCAGCGCTCTGACACCAAATCAACCACGCTATGCGGCCGGTGTTCTGGGCCCGACCAACCGTACCGCGTCGATCTCTCCTGACGTCAATGATCCAGCGGCGCGTAACACCAGCTTTGATGCCTTGGTTGAATCTTACCTTGAAGCGATCGATGGCTTGGTTAAGGGCGGCGTCGATCTGTTGTTGATCGAGACTGTGTTCGATACGCTTAATGCCAAAGCCGCTATTTTCGCGATCGAGACCTACTTCGACCAGAATAATCTGCGGCTGCCATTGATCATCTCCGGCACCATCACCGATGCCTCCGGTCGTACCTTGTCAGGCCAAACTACCGAAGCATTTTGGAATTCGGTTCGCCATGCCCAGCCACTGGCCGTTGGCCTCAACTGCGCCTTGGGTCCCAAAGAGTTACGCCCTTACCTTCAAGAACTGTCGCGCGTTAGTGACGGTTTTGTTTCGGCCCACCCCAATGCCGGTCTTCCCAACGCGTTTGGCGGCTACGACGAAACGCCCGAACAGATGGCCGAGCATATCGGTGAATGGGCTCAGGCTGGTCTGCTCAATATCGTCGGTGGATGCTGTGGTACCACCCCAGAGCATATCAAGGTGATCGCCGAAGCGGTTCGCCCCTGCCTACCGCGTCCATTACCCGACATTCCAGTGCAGTGCCGACTAGCCGGGTTAGAACCCTTCAACATCAGTGCCGATACACTGTTCGTCAATGTCGGCGAACGTGCCAACGTTACCGGTTCGGCAAAATTCAAGCGCCTGATCAAAGAGCAGGATTACGAGACGGCTCTTGATATCTGCCGTGAACAGGTCGAAAACGGTGCCCAGGTGATCGACATCAACATGGATGAGGGGATGCTCGACTCGGAAGCTGCGATGGTCCGTTTCCTTAGCCTTATCGCGGGCGAGCCCGATATCACCAAAGTCCCAGTGATGGTCGACTCGTCCAAATGGGAAATCCTCGAAGCCGGTCTCAAGTGTATTCAAGGCAAGGGAATCGTTAACTCAATCAGCCTCAAAGAGGGTGAAGAGAAATTTATTCATCAAGCCACGCTAATCAAACGCTACGGTTTCGCCGTTGTTGTGATGGCGTTCGACACGGATGGTCAAGCCGATACACTGCAACGCAAAGTCGAGATATGTACCCGTTCCTACGATGTCTTGGTCAATCAGGTCGGCTTCCCGCCGGAAGATATCATCTTCGATCCGAACATCTTTGCCGTCGCGACCGGCATTGAGGAGCACAACAACTACGCGGTCGATTTTATCGAAGCGACCCGCACAATCAAGCAGACCCTGCCACATGCAATGATCTCCGGCGGGGTCTCCAATGTGTCGTTCTCGTTCCGGGGTAACAATCCGGTGCGTGAAGCGATCCATGCTGTGTTTCTCTACCATGCCATTAAAGCCGGTATGGATATGGGTATCGTCAACGCCGCTCAGCTGGCCATTTACGACGACATACCTCTCGAACTGCGCGATAAAGTCGAAAAAGTCATCCTCAATCACATCCCCACATTGGATAAAGATAGCGATGCGGAGGTTGCCACATTCAACACCGAAGCACTGCTAGAGATCGCCGGAAAGTACAACTCCACCGGCGAAGAAGTCGACACCAAGGCGGTGCAGGAGTGGCGCGAGTGGCCACTCAACAAGCGTCTCGAACATGCATTGGTGAAAGGGATCACCACCTTTATTGACGAGGACACCGAAGAAGCGCGGCAGCAATACGACCGAACGATCAAGGTGATCGAAGGACCATTGATGGACGGTATGTCGGTAGTTGGCGACCTGTTCGGTGCAGGCAAGATGTTCCTGCCGCAGGTGGTCAAATCGGCCCGCGTTATGAAAAAAGCAGTCGCCTACCTGATGCCTTTTATTGAGGAAGAAAAGGCGAAGGGGGAGCAAGCGGGAACCAGTACCTCCAACGGTAAAATTATTATGGCTACCGTTAAGGGCGACGTTCACGACATCGGCAAGAACATTGTGGGAGTGGTACTGCAGTGTAATAACTTCGAGATTATCGATCTGGGTGTGATGGTGCCAGCACAAAAGATCATCGACACCGCCATTAGTGAAAATGCCGACCTGATCGGCTTATCGGGTCTGATCACACCGTCACTCGATGAGATGGTTCATGTCGCCAAAGAACTGGAGCGGCAAGGCCATAAGATCCCATTGATGATCGGTGGTGCCACCACCTCCAAGATGCACACCGCGGTCAAGATCGAACCGGCCTACAGCGCCCCCACTGTTTATGTCCATAACGCCTCGCGCAGTGTCGGCGTAGCCTCCGCCTTGCTCAGTGACAGCAAACGTGACGACTACACAGCGGGGATCCGGCAGGAATACACCGAAGCACGCGAGCGTCATTACTCCAAGGTCAAGGACGCACGCCGAGTTAACCTGACCAAAGCGCGTGAAAACAAACAGCCTATCGATTGGGCCGGTTATACCCCGCCGACACCCAACAATCCGGGCATTACTGTGTTAAACGATTACGACATCGCCGAGTTGGTACCCTATGTTGACTGGACTCCGTTCTTTCATTCATGGGAACTCAAAGGCCGTTACCCGCAGATTCTCACTCATGAAACCATGGGCGTAGAGGCCACTAAGCTATTCAACGATGCACAAAGTATGTTGACCGATATCGTCAACAATAAGAGATTGCGTGCCCGCGCGGTGATCGGGCTGTTTCCGGCCAACCAGGTCGGCGATGACGATATCCGTATCTTCACTGACGAGTCACGCAGCGAAGAACTGATGACCGTGCACCAACTACGCCAGCAGACCCAGAAAACCAGTGGCAAGCACAACCACTGCCTGGCCGATTACATCGCCCCGCTGGACAGCGGTAAAGCCGATCACATCGGTGGTTTTGCCGTCACCACAGGGATCGGCTTGGATGCAATGGTCGAAGAGTTTGAAGCGGATCACAACGACTACCTATCGATCATGGCCAAAGCACTGGCTGACCGATTAGCCGAAGCCTTTGCCGAACGCTTGCACGAACGTATTCGTACCGAGTTCTGGGGCTATGCGGCTGGAGAGAACATTAGTAACACCGATCGAATTGCCGAGAAATATCAGGGCATCCGCCCTGCTCCCGGCTACCCGGCCTGCCCCGATCACACCGAGAAAGATCTGTTGTGGACGTTACTCGACGCTGAAGCCAACACCAATATTACGCTGACCGAAAGCTACGCGATGGTACCGACGGCTGCCGTCAGTGGCTGGTATTTCTCCCACCCTGACAGCCAGTACTTTGGCGTTGCCAAGATCGCCGAAGATCAGGTCGAAGATTACGCCCTGCGCAAAGGGATGGAGATGAAGGTGATGGAGCGCTGGTTATCACCGAACCTAGGGTACGAGCCTGACGATAGCTGATCGCACCCAAGATTCAGCTTCCATTACCCTACGGTCAAGAACCTTAGTGACCATGGGGTAGTGTGGGTTGAATTGACGGCTGCCGATCAGACCATTTTTCGTCATTGCAATGGCCAGTCTACTGGGCCCTCTACGTTGCCAAACGTCGTGAGCCCAGAGGTCAACCTGATGTTAAGCAGCCAGTATCGATCTGACTTGATTTCGGCCCTGTTCTTTCGCTAGGTAAAGATGTTCGTCAGCGTCGCCGATCATCTTCTCAAAGCCGCCACGGCTCAGGTCGTCACTCAACCCCATACTCATCGTAACTTTCAACTGCGGCGCAATTTCATGCCAAGGATAAGACTCGATTTTCAGGCGCAAGTTTTCACAACATTCACCCGCCTGCTGTAGTGAGGTATTGGGAAACAGCAGCACAAACTCCTCCCCGCCGTAGCGCGCTACCAGATCAGCACTACGTGTTCCCTGTTTTAACAGCAAGGCCACACAACGCAGTACCTCATCACCTATTTGGTGGGAGAAATCATCGTTGATCCGCTTGAAAAGATCCAGATCACCGATCATCACCGTTAACGGTTGCTGGTAACGACACGCTTGCTCGTACAGCATAGAGGCTTGCTCGTCGAAGTGCCGCCGGTTAGACAGCTCGGTCAACGGATCCTGAATGCTTAATTGATAGAGTTCGTGATGCGCCAGACTCAGGTCGTGACTCATCTGATTAAACGCTCGAGCCAATTCACCCAGCTCATCCTTAGACCCGGTAGGCAGATCCATCTTGATACTGCTATTTGCCTCAATGCCACAAACAGCAAACGTCATGGCCCGTAATGATCCACTCATTCGTCTGCCAGCGATCAAACCGATCAGTAGCGCCAACAACACCGCCACCCCGATGCCGATTGCCAACCCGTGCTGCATCGCCCGCAGGTAACTTCGATCGCTCTCCGTCAAGATAGGGTCGCCAAGAGGTGATGCCAGCACCGCAACCTTGCCGTTCACCTCTATCGCACGTGCGCGGCTGATCACCGAAGCGGGGACCTGACTACCCTTGGGATAAGCGGCTACACCTTTGATCACCTTTCCTGACGGGGACAAGATTAGAAACACAAATGGCGGCTGGCCAAGATGATCGATACGCTCACCGGGTGGAGGTATCGGCGGGCGATAACCCGAGCCTTTAGGTGGCCTTGGCAGATGTCGGCCAAAACCAGCAGGAGGACGTCGGTGCGAAAGCACAAACTGGTGAAAACTTTGCACAGCTTCTGCCTGATACCAATCGTCTGTCTGATGCGAATTGAGAAAGGCTTGAGCATCCAGACTGAAACTTTGGTAGGCCTTTTCCATGATGGTCTGACGAAAATCACGCATCACCATCCAGTAGGCCACCGCAGCAACGACGGTAGCACTAAGCAAACCGGTGATCAGTAACGATGTTGTCAGTTTGCTCTGTATACGCATAACACCTGTCCAGCCAAAAAAAACATACCCAAACGCTGCCCGCTGAGCAATTCGGTTGGTAACTGTGATTCAAAACAAGTGCGTTAGGCTATCACAGTAAAGTGATGCTAAACGTTAGATCCAGATCAAAAAAAGGCAAGAATAGAGTTAATAAATCAGATTGTTAGCATTTTGGAGCGGTGCACTTGCAGCAAATTTGATGACATCGCGTCAGAAGGTTTACAGTCAGCCATTGGGCACAAAAGAGCTTGCTCTAGGAGGAGTCATATAGGCCTGAAACCCCTCGGTGGCCTCTGCTGTAGTCAGGCCGAGGCACAGCAATGAATTATTCTGTCATAGCTGTCCATGCCCTTGCCGGCTAATCTTGAGAGCTTTGCGTTTCAGCGTCCTGATCACTGGTGCTAGTGACCTCACGATCAGCTTTGGCGATATAACGCGGTTTATTGCTCGAATGTTTTTTGGCATTAGCTTGCTTGTCACGTTTGTCGAGGATGCTTTTAAGCTTCTTGCGTCGGTTCATAGTCTATCTGCTATTGGTATTCGGGAGGGCAATGTAGGGGCTGACGGTCGCAGAAACAAGCCCCTGCGGACATCAATTTTCTATAAAGTTACGGAGTGCTTAGCTGTTATCTGTGGTTTGACGGCCATATTAATACGACAGAGATCAACCTACCCGCGGTCAGCCTATCAACGATCAATAATCTTCAGAGTGTTCAGCCAAAAAGAAATAGGCGGCGAAAAGTAAGATCACCGGTAAAATAAAGCTGACAATAAAGGGAATATTGGTAATGGTAGAAAGTAACCACGACCCTTGCTCGGCAGCGCCATCAGGCCAAAATTTAATCACTACGGGTACTACGGTAAAAAGCATCACTGGCACCATAAACCACACGGTCTTAGCCGTACTGGCTGTCGCTTTTTTGCCACAATAAGCATAGATCGCAAAGACCACCAGGCCACTGAGAATCGCTGTTATATTGCTTGTGACTAAGTAGAGCCAGGCGATTACCTCGCTGGCTACCAATAAGGCAATTGCAGCCAGAATGACTTTCCTGATAGTTCTCACTTCCATGCTGTACTCCTGAATTATTAGCGACTGACTCTATTTATAGTGATCAATCCTGCGCTTTGCATGACGTTGCCAGTTTCAAAGGATTTTTTCACGCGACGCGCGCACCCTGATGCGCAACGTACAGCTGCAGTATTATTCCAAACAGAAGGTCTGTGCTCTAGTCATTCGGCGCTGTCGTGGTTAAGTTTTCGACTGCCGGTTGTGAGGGTTTGCTCCAGATATACAACAACGCAACTAACGCCGTCACCAGCATCGAGATATCAGCCCACAGCGGCAGTTGTTTGAAAAAAACCGGATAGCTGATCATCACCAACATCATACTGCTGGAGATGCACTTAACTTTGAACGGAATAACACCGTAGCGTTCCCAATCGGCGATCATCGGCCCGAAGAGTCGATTATTAAGTAATTTTTGATGAAATCGATGCGAACTTTTGGAAAAACAGAAAGCCGCCAATATCACAAACGGCGTGGTTGGCAGTAATGGCAGTACCACCCCGATCAGTCCTAACACCAGGCAGGATAGTCCGATTGAAAAGTAGATAAAGCGTTTCACCACTGACCCTCTACTAAGTTGGCTGATTGTGTACAGTGTTACAGAAAAACCACGGTTCAACAAAAACCTCAGCCTACTGCAACACTCCACTGCAGCAAAAACTGGTTACGCAACTTATTGCAGCGGTTGCAGGTCCTTGACCAGCTGTTCACCAATTTCTACGTTGGTCGCTGAACCGGCAACTGCCTGATGGGTATCCTCAACGATCAATCCGATGTTTTGTAACACCTGACCTGCGCCCTCTACTTGCATCTGAACACAACCGATCACTGACTCTGCGGCTTGAGCGCTCTGTTGAGACAAAGTATTGACATCGTTGAGGCTGGCGACGATATCACTCGTGATGTTGCGACTATCCTCGATACTGGCTACCACACTGTTCTGCTGCGTCACGATCGCATTAGAGATCGACATAATTTTACTCATCTCTCCCTGAATCTGTTCGGCTGAACCGTTCGCCGTACTGGCAAGAGCGCGAACCTCATCGGCGACCACGGCAAAACCACGCCCATACTCTCCAGCACGAGCGGCTTCAATGGCTGCGTTCAACGCCAACAGATTGGTTTGGTCGGCGATCCCTTTGATCGCCTCAACCAACTGAGTAATGGTCTGGTTGTTTTGATTCAACCCTTCAAGCAACGAACTGAACTCTGTAATGTTTTGCTCAGCGGTCGCGATTTTGGCAGTCAGAACTTGCAGCTGATCAATACTACGGGCGCTGGTGTCGGCTGTACTCTGAGCCGAGCTGCCCGACTCACGGGAAAGGTTAGCCATCTCATTCGATTGATCAACAAGCTGCTCCACCAGACGGTAGTTATGTTCAACTTTCTCCAACCGTTGTGAAGAGGCTTGATTGACCGAACGGGCATTACTGGTGATCTCTTGCGCCTTGTTCAACGGCGAGTTGGCGATTAGCTGATCAACGATGTTAGCTTTGCGGGTCAATAACTCGAGTTCAGCGTTAGTAATCACTGTTTCATTATCTGCGATCGCTCTTTTTTTGGAAAAAAACATCGTTCCCCTTTGCGGCTATCGCACGCTCATTGATCAAAGCCTATCAGTGTACCTGCTACTCAACTTACGACGTACGTTTTTATCCAGCTACTCACCCACCATTTCTATGGTCTGTATTGGTTTACTTTAACAATGGATATCAGTAATTTGCCCCAAAACTTGCACAATAACTATCCGATCGACGATGACACATTCACCAGGCCTAATGTTAATAACAAAGACTAATTTTCTAAAACTGGGTGGTTTGACTTAGATCATCGATGTGAAAGACGTTCCGGCGGATATTGTTACTAATATATTTTACCGTCTACTGTCTACTGTTTGCTGTTTGCTGTTTGCTGTTTGCTGCTTGCTGTCAGAGTCGTAAACTCCTAATGGATGAGTGCTTTACATGACCCGATACCACACCTGTTTACTGCTTGCCCTGTTTACCTGCCTCATCACCTCTTTCGTCTCTACCACCGCATGGTCTATCGTCAATGTCAGCCCAGCCAAAGAAGCGCTTCCAATAATCCAAAGCACCTTTCCAAATGCAACCATCGGTGACAAAGCGCCGATCGGCGAAGACGGATTATTTGTTCACACGATAACCCAAGCCGACGAAGTGGTGGGCTACGCCTTCGAAACCCAAGACATCGTTGATATCCCGGCCTACTCGGGCGCACCCGTCAACATGATCGTGATGATCACGCCAGATGGAGATTTCGTCCATAGCGCGGTGCTCGAACACCACGAGCCAATTTTGTTGGTAGGCATTCCAGAGCATAAGCTGTTCGATTTTGTCGATCAGTACGACACCATGAAAATCACCGATCGTGTACGAGTCGGCGCATCAAATCAGACCGACGGGGTTATCAGCGTCGACGCAATCGCAGGTGCCACCGTGACAGTGATGGTAGTTAACGAGACCATCATGCGCGCTTCCAAGAAAGTCGGCATTGCACTCGGCCTGCCCGGCTTGGAAGCCGATACCATCGTGCCGCCTTCAACGATTAAAGAGGATGTGTTTGAAACGGCCAGCTGGTCTGCGATGGTCGGCAATGGTTCAATTCGGAAACTTCATCTCAATCGCGGTCAAATCGACACAGCATTCATCGGCAGCGAAGCCGCTGAGATCGATGTCGCTTCTCCAGAACTAAAAGAAGATCTCTTTATCGAGATGTTTTATGCCCCTATTAACATCCCAACCATCGGCCTTAATCTATTGGGGCAGGAACAATACGACTGGCTTCAGAGTGAGTTGCAACCGGGCGACCATGCGATCGCCGTGTTTGGCAACGGACGCTATTCCTTTAAAGGCAACGGTTTTGTTCGTGGTGGTATCTTCGATCGCACCCAGCTTCAGCAAAACGGCAAAGTGATCAGTTTCCACGATACCGATTACTTCCGCTTCCAAGATTTCGTCGCCGAGGGTTACCCCAGTTTTCAGGAAACCGCGATTTTTATCATTCGTAGCCAATACGAATTCGACCATGGCAGCCCCTGGCAAATAGAACTGCTGGTACGTCGACAGTTCGGCGCACTCAATAGCGTCTTCACCAGTTTTTACGGCGATTACCTGACCCTGGATAAGTATATCGACCGTCCTATCATCGTTCCTCCAGCCGAGCCAGAGCCTCTGTGGGTTTCGGTCTGGCGCGGCAAAACCTTCCAGATCACCGTACTGACGGTCAGCTTGGTGCTGTTAACAGCGATCATCTTTATGCAGGACTATCTGGTCCGTTTCCCAAGACTACTCAACAACTTGCGTCATATTTTCCTGATCTACACTGTCGGATTTATCGGCTGGTACACGCTGGGACAGCTGTCTATTGTCAACGTCTTTACCTTTGTTCACGCGGTGATGGATGATTTCCGCTGGGAGCTGTTCCTGCTCGACCCCGTCATCTTCATCCTCTGGGGGTATGTGGCGATGACTCTGCTGTTATGGGGACGAGGTATTTTCTGCGGCTGGCTGTGTCCATTCGGGGCACTGCAAGAGTTGATCAATGTTGTCGCGCGGCATCTTAAAATCCGCCAATTCGAACCCCCTTTTGCCGTTCACGAGCGGTTGTGGGCAGTCAAATACATCATTCTACTGGCGCTATTTGCAGTGTCGCTGGAGTCATTGGGCGAAGCCGAGAAGTACGCCGAAGTCGAACCATTCAAGACCGCTATCATGCTTAAGTTCCAGCGTGAATGGGGCTTTGTATTCTACGCGGGCATACTGCTGGTGATATCGATCTTCACCCGCAAAGTCTACTGCCGTTATATCTGCCCGCTTGGCGCCGCGCTGGTTCTACCGTCCAAGTTCCGCATCTTCGACTGGCTCTACCGTCGTAAAGAGTGCGGCCAGCCCTGCAAGGTGTGCGCGAATGAATGTGAGATTCAGGCGATAGAACCCGATGGCCGAATCAATGCCAACGAATGTCATCATTGCCTCGATTGCCAAGTCACTTACCATAACCACGACAAGTGCCCACCTCTGGTTCAGAAAAAGCGCAAGAAAGCCAAGATGGCCAAAAACCAGATCCCAACGGTTGAGGTTGTCGATGCAGCGGCCCCGGTATCACCATAATGTTGATGGCCAACGCCAACGTAAAAATACCAAAGGGGCACACAGACTTTTATCGTTGATGGCACCACACCCATCAGCGGTAATAGGATTCGGTCAGGCTGAAGCAACCGAATGAGAGAGAAGAAAGCTAATCGCCTGCCTGTGCAGCGCTTTTAGCCGGTGTGGAGAAAAAAGTAGCACCGATGGCGCGACCCACGTGCCCAGAGTGCTGCGAGCACAGATGTACTCTTCCCTATGCATGGAGAACGACAATAATGATCGATCCAAACGATAAAAGTCTGCCGATGGTAGATGCTGCCGATGAAAACGCCAGCGAGCACGTAAAACTAAGCCGTCGTCTATTCTTAGGCGGTTCCGCAGCACTGATGGGTGCCGCCGGTGCAGCCGGTGTTGGCCTGGCTGGTTCACTGATGCCTGCTAGTGCACTGGCAGCCAGTGCCCAAAAAGGTTCTGTAGGACCGGGTGAGCTTGACGAGTACTACGGTTTCTGGAGCGGCGGTCACTCGGGTGAAGTTCGAGTCATCGGTGTACCATCGATGCGCGAGTTGATGCGTATCCCGGTATTTAACCAGGATTGCGCCACCGGTTGGGGCTTGACCAACGAGTCGAAAGAAGTACTGGGTGAAGGTGCATTCGTGGTTGGTGATTCCCACCACCCGCACATGAGTATGTCCGACGGCCATTACGACGGTAAGTACGTCTTCATCAACGATAAAGCTAACTCACGCGTTGCCCGTATCCGTTGCGATATCATGAAGACCGATAAGATCGTTACTGTTCCTAACGTACAAGCGATTCACGGCCTACGGGTACAGAAGGTTCCGCATACCAAGTATGTGTTCTGCAACGCCGAATTCCGTATCCCGCATCCCAATGACGGCTCGCTCGTCAGCATGGAAGATGTCGAGGGTTACTACACCATGTTCAACGCCATCGACGCTGAGACGATGGAAGTGGCCTTCCAGGTCATTGTTGACGGTAACTTGGATAACACCGACGCCGACTACACCGGTAAGTACGCATTCTCAACCTGCTACAACTCTGAGAACGCTGTCGATCTAGCCGGCACCATGCGTAACGAACGTGACCATGTTGTTATCTTCAACATTGAACGAATCGAAGCGGCGGTTAAAGCTGGCGATTTCATCACCCTGCCCGGTTCCGATGTCCCTGTCGTTAACGGCCGTAAGGGCACCCAGCTGACCCGTTATGTACCGGTCCCTAAGAGCCCGCACGGTATGAACACCGCACCGGGTGGTCGCTACGCGATGGCCAACGGTAAGCTGTCGCCAACCGTAACCATTCTCGACATCCATAAGTTCGACGAGTTGTTCGACGACAAGATCAAGCCACGTGACGTGGTTGCCGGTGAACCAGAACTGGGACTTGGACCCTTGCACACCGCTTTCGACGGTCGTGGTAATGCTTACACCACCGTGTTCATCGACAGTCAGATCGTTAAGTGGAATGTAGAGGACGCGATCGAAGCCTACCAGGGTAAAAAGGTTAACTACATCAAGCAGAAGTTGGATGTACATTATCAGCCTGGTCACAACCACACCACTATGGGTGAAACTCGTGATGCTGATGGTAAGTGGTTGGTATCGCTGTGTAAGTTCTCCAAAGACCGTTTCCTTAACACCGGTCCTCTGAAGCCTGAAAACGATCAGCTGATCGACATTTCTGGCGACGAAATGAAGCTGGTTCACGACGGCCCGACTTACGCAGAACCACACGATTGCATGATGGTTCACCGTAGCAAGGTTAAGCCGCTGAAGATCTGGAAGCGTGACGATCCGTTCTTCGCAACGACCGTTGCGATGGCTAAGAAAGACGGCATCGTTCTGGAGAAAGACAGCAAAGTGATCCGTGAGGGCAACAAGGTTCGTGTTTACATGACCTCGGTCGCTCCTGCTTACGGTCTGGATCAGTTCTCGGTCAAGCTGGGCGATGAGGTCACTGTGATCATCACCAACCTGGACTCGATCGAAGACGTGACCCACGGCTTCTGTATGGTCAACCATGGTGTTCAGATGGAGATCGGGCCGCAGGCTACCGCGTCCATCACCTTCACCGCCGACAAGCCGGGAGTCCAGTGGTACTACTGCAACTGGTTCTGCCACGCCCTCCACATGGAGATGCGCGGTCGGATGTTTGTTGAGGCTTAATCCGATTAAAGGATAAATCCTCCACAATTCTGCGGTAAAATGTTCTACGTTGCTCGGGTCTCTGATCCGAGCTTCGCAGAATACTTCTCAAATTATTCACTGATCGTTAGCCAACAAACCGAAGGGATTCTGCTAAAACGCAGTTAATCCGACCGTTCGTTCATCAACACGAAGCTGACACTATTTTGATTTCATCACAAACACAGACAACGACACGACCGCTCCGCCAAGGCTTTGCCGGTCAAGTCACCGCGTATGTAACAGGCTATGCCTGTACCAATCGCATAACGCCAACCAGCAATACCACCACGACCCTCACCGCCCGATCGGCGCTGTTGTGTGGTTTGTTTTTCGGCATTGTTACGCCTGCCACCCAGGCGGCAGTTTTCTCAGTCAGCGGCACCCAAGCCGATGCCGGGACCACGTTACAAGACACTATCAACCAAGCGCAATCTGGCGACCAAATTATTATTGAAGCGGGCCGTTATCACGGCAACTTCATCATCGACAAAGCCCTGACACTGACCGGTAAGCCCGGTGCCATCCTCGACGGTAACGGTATCAACAACACCCTCACCCTTGCCCATGCAGACAGTCGAATCGAAGGGCTGCGGATCGAAAACTGGGGTGATGACCTAACCGACCTTAACGCCGGCGTTTTCATCAACAAAAACGCCAGTAACGCCGTGGTCCGTAACAACTACTTCAAGGGCACCACCTCCGGACTGTGGGTCGATGCAACCCAGGGCATTCGGATTCTCAACAACCGCATCGAAGGAGACCTTAGCACCCGTTCGCAGGATCGCGGCAACGGTATCCATCTATTCAACGTCGGAGGCGCGCTGGTCAAAGATAATGAAATTTGGCATACCCGTGACGGCATCTACATCGATACCAGCAACGATAACGAACTCAATCATAACTACCTGCACGACCTGCGCTACGGTGTGCATTACATGTATTCGCACCGTAATAAGGTGATCTACAATTTCACCCACAACACCCGCACCGGCTACGCGCTGATGCAATCAAAGTATCTGACCGTCGAAGGCAACCGCTCCGAGGACGACCAGAATTACGGTGTGTTGATGAATTTCATCACCAACTCAACCATCAACGGCAATGTCGTCACCGGAGTTCAGACCGGTCGTAACCCTCATTTACAGCAAAACTCTCACGCAATCGGCGGAGCCGAAGGCAAAGCCTTGTTTATGTATAACTCGATGTTCAACCGCATCACCGATAACCTGTTCAACGCCAGCGATCTGGGCATCCATATGACCGCTGGTTCCGAAGACAATGTTATTGCCGGCAACGCCTTTACCGACAATAAAGAACAGGTGAAGTATGTCTCCAACCGCAAACAGAATTGGTCGGAAAACGGTCGCGGCAACTTTTGGAGTGATTATTTGGGGTGGGACATGGACGACGACGGCATCGGGGATACTCACTACGAGCCCAATGACGGTGTTGACAAGCTATTGTGGAAGTACCCTTCGGTCAAAGTATTGCTCAACAGCCCAGCTGTAGAGACACTGCGTTGGGTGCAACGTCAATTTCCGGTACTGAAGTCTCCCGGCGTGTTCGATTCTTCGCCGTTGATCACATCCCCTTTTACCGAGGCTGAGACTCAAGCAGCCGCTTTCAAGCCCGAGGAAGTATCCCAACGATGAACATTGTAGAGCTTGAACAAGTCGATAAAAATTACGCCGGAGTCCAGGCGCTCAAAAACCTCAATTTGGAACTCAAACAGGGTGAGATTCTGGGTCTGTTTGGTCACAACGGTGCCGGTAAAACCACCACTATCAAACTGATCTTGGGATTGGTGGAAGCCAGTCGCGGTAAGGTGCAGGTATTCGGTAGTGACCCCACCCTGTCCAGCGCCCGAAACCAGCGCCGCCAGCTTGGTTTTCTACAAGAAAACGTCAGCTTCTATGATCAGCTAACAGGCTTGGAAGTCCTTAATTATTTTGCACGCCTCAAGGGCGTGCCGAAGAAGCAATGCATGGCGTTGCTCGATCAGGTTGGCCTCAACGAGGCCGAAAACCGTCGTGTTAAGACATACTCCAAAGGGATGCGGCAACGATTAGGACTGGCACAGGCATTATTGGGCAATCCCAAACTGTTACTACTCGATGAACCCACTGTAGGCCTTGATCCAATCGCCACCCAGGATTTTTACCAGCGTTTAGAAACGCTTAAAAAACAGGGCTGCACCATCATTCTCTGTTCCCACGTTCTGCCCGGAGTCGAGAAGTATATCGACCGAGCGCTGATCATGGGACGCGGCGAGCTCCTTGCCGAAGGTAACCTGCACGATCTCAGGCATCAGGCCAACCTGCCGGTAACAATAAAGCTACAAGGCGATGTTGATCTACCGATAACCTTGCAGGCGCATGCCGTACCGGAACAATCCAGCAATATTTTGCAGTCAACAGACATCCAGCCGCGTCAGGTCAACTTGGAGATCCCGCTGCAACATAAGATGGAAGTGCTACAAACAGCGATGGCTCTACCCGGCCTGCAAAACATCGATATTCACCTGCCAACACTTGAAGACCTCTACACCCACTTCATCGGTGCCATGCAGCTTGGCCATAAAACAGAGACAGCATCGTCTGAAGCGTTAACGCCGGTCCAGACACCTGAGCCAGGTGTATCTGACGCCGCAATACCTTCGTCACCCAAACCGCTAGAGAGTGTCAGCCGATGAACGCTATCCTAACCGTCGCCGCCAAAGAGTTTCGTGATGGCTTACGTAACCGCTGGATTAGTGCAATCACCGTTATTTTTGCCATTCTTGCAATCGGTCTGGCCTACTTCGGCGCTGCCGCCGCGGGTCAGGTTGGTTTTACCTCGTTATCGACCACCATCGTTAGTCTCGCCAGCCTGGCGGTATTTATCATCCCACTGATCGCGCTGATGCTCTCGTATGATGGTGTCGTCGGCGAAGATGAGAACGGAACCTTGCTACTGTTGATGACCTACCCGCTATCTCGTTGGCAGCTGTTGTTGGGGAAAATGACCGGCCACGGTGCCATCATGGCCTTCTCAACACTGGTCGGCTTCGGTTCGGCGGCAATCATTATGGGAGTCTTTTCTCAAACCACCAACTGGCCCGACCTACTCGCCGCTTTCGGGCTGTTTATTTTGTCTGCCATTTTGCTGGGATGGGTATTTATCGCCTTTGCCTACATCATCAGCACCTCGGTGTCTGAAAAGTCCAAAGCAGCCGGCGTTGCACTGATCACCTGGTTCATCTTCGTGCTGGTGTTTGACTTAGGGCTGCTAGGGTTCCTGGTCGGTACTCAGGGTGATGTCGACGCACAACTTTTTCCTTACCTGTTACTGCTTAACCCGACCGATATTTTTCGATTAATCAATATTAGTTATTTTGCCAGCGAACAGATCAGTGGTTTGATGGCAATCGCCCAACATGTACAGTTCTCCACCGTCACGTTGGTAATGTCACTACTGGCATGGCTGGTATTGCCGACGGCCATTGCGCTGTTGATCTTTAACCGGAGAAGCCTGTGATGATGCAGCCTTCATTCTCAAGCATGCCGACTCAGCGATTATCCGCTCACCGGTTCGCTGCACTGTTACTTACTATTTTGGCGGCCCTGGTATTAAGTGGTTGTAGCGAAGATAGCCCGGAGAAACTGGCAGCGCAGTCTGCAGTAGCGATTGAAAGTGGTGACGAGTGCCATCTGTGCGGCATGATCATCAGCAATTTTCCAGGCCCCAAAGGCCAACTGGTTGAAAGGGGACAGACTCGCAACATGAAGTTCTGCTCAACTCGCGACATGTTTGCCTACCTGCTCGACCCCGAGCACCAACACAATATACAAAGTGCTTTTGTCCATAATATGGCGGTCACACCCTGGGATCACCCCGACGGTGAAACCTATATTGACGCGCGCAAAGCCTGGTATGTGGTTGGCAGCAATCAACAAGGGGCGATGGGGCCAACGCTGGCCAGTTTCGCCGAGGAAAAAACTGCACAGGCGTTTGCCAACGAGTATCAGGGAAAACTGTATCGCTATGAAGACTTGAGCCTTGAACTGATCTCCTCAATGGGCTTTTAAATCAAAATAATTTTCGTTTTAATAATTAAAAATAGGCCCCCATGATGATAAAAAATATCAAACGCACCTCTACCGCGGTAGTGTTAAGTGGTTTGTTTTGTGGATCGCTTAGCAGCGGCAGTTTGATGGCTCAAAGCCATGACGATGCCGCGAAACACGATATGAAGGCGATGCCAGAGAACAGCATGTCCGAAGAGAAAATGTCCGGACACGACATGTCAACTATGAAGGTGTCTAAGGGTGATCGGTCGAAGAAAGTCAGTGCCAAAGGCGTTATTAAAGGCATCGATAACAGCAGCCGCAAGATCAAGGTTCACCATCAGCCCATAGCCGCCTGGAAAATGGGCGCGATGCAGATGACGTTCGAGCTTACCTCTGACGTTGATATGAGTACGTTAAAGGCGGGCAAAGAGATCCACTTTATGGTTCATAGCCCTAGCACCGGCAAATACATCATCTCCGAGATTAAGCCTCACTAAAGTAAAGCGATGGCTTAATGTTTGGTCATCCGTAGTCACTGTAAAACAAAAAAACCGGAGTCTATACTCCGGTTTTTTTATTCAGCCTGCAGGTACAACAAACCGAGCAAAGCCCGGCCAATCAATACCCAAACCGCTAGACCTTAAACAGCGAATACCCCTGCCCGGCCAACGTCTCAGCCTGCTGCGGATCTGTCACCACAGCCTGACTGTTAGGCTGATCCTTCAGGTAGGCTTTGGCAACGCGCTGCAGATCGTCAAGCGTCACCGCAAGAATTCGTGAACGGTACGCTTGGCGCTGTTCAGGAGTGCGCCCGAACAGGGCACTATGATAGGCCTGTTTAGCTTCACCGGCAGGAGAACCCGGCTTATCGATACTGCTAACAACGCCAAGAATCGCTTCTTCCAAACGGTTCGCCTGATGCTCACTAGTGAGCAGCCAATCGACCGAGCTGTCGAAATCGCTCAGCGTCTCGGCAATGCGCGGATCACGGTAGGAGAAGAAACGGAAACAAGCGCTACTCGAATCCTGACTGGCACCGGAACCGTAAGCGCCACCCTGCTCACGAATAGCACGATGAAGAAAACCGTTACGCAAAAACTCACCCAATACGGTCAGTGGGGCCGAGTCGGGATGATCAACCACCACCGTCGCGAACGCTTTGGCGCAGAAGTTAACTTGAGTATTGGTCGCCCAGACCTGCTGCACCGATTCCCGAACCGAAGGCAAGGTGAAAGCACTGAAACTACTGTTAACCGCTTGTGGCTGCCAATGTTTCTCTAGCGCCCGATCTAGTTCATCAGCGCGTGCCGGTTCAGCGACGGTGAGGAAATGGCGTGGGGCATTCAGAATCAACACATGGATCTCTGCCAGCTGGTCAGCAAATTTCTGCATTGCTGCGGTATCGGCTAATCCAGCATCGAGCTGTTTAAGATGTTCAATACTGGCCAAACCCGATTGCCGGTTGGAGAGCTCAGCAGCCGGACTGTAACGGCTTGACGCGGCCATCATCGCCAGTGCATGGCCGCTACCGGTAATACTCTGTTGTTTGCGCGCCAGCTTTTGAGACATCAACTCGCGAATTTTACTGTGTTCATCAAACCGCAGCTCATTCAATGTCTGCGCCATCAAACCGATCAACGGCTCGGCGTTGTGTGCCAGCGCTTTGCCAGACAGTGTCAAATAGCCTTTAACTAATTGCTCATCATCAATAGCACCACGCACCGACGCATAGGCGCTGATGCCACCGGTGATGCAGGCCTGACGCGCTTGTGCTTGCTGGTAACTGAGGTCTCCCACGCCCAATTCGGTCATACAACTGGTGTAGTGCGGTAACAACTGCTGCTGTAGCGGCGTTAGCTGTGGCAGTTCGATCAACACTTGCTGATACACCAGACCGTTCGTTCCACGGCCATAAAAGTGCCGTTCACCGCAGCTCAGTGTTTGTTGCTCACCGGTCGGTATATTGACCGAATCAGGCACATCTTCGAGACCAACGCGAGGCAGAACTGTCTCATCATCAACCTGACTCTGGCGAGCTTTGAGCGCTGCCGCCTGATCGATCAACAGCTGCTTCTGATCGTCGTCCAACGCGGCTTTAATCAACGCTAACTTATCGGCTTCGGCTTGATCGCGTCGTTTAGCCATCTCGGTATCGGGGCGTAATGTCAGACGAACACGATGTTGATTAGTGATCAGCAAGCGCTTAACCAACTGCTGAATATAATCGGCTTGTTTGACCTTAACGTGCATCAGTTCCAGTGCCGGATCAAGATTGATCGCCGCTACCGGATCGCCGCGATGAATCGCCGCGCCAAGGCCGGTCAGCATCAATTGCAGCCCGTAGGGGTAACCGTCGCCTCCGATCTCCCGTTGGCTCAGTTCCAGTTGATGTAAGGCAGCCTCAATCTGAGATTGCTCTACGCCCTGCTCGGCCACCTGTTCGAGCACGTTCATGATCAACGCTTCAACCGCTTCAGCCTGATCGGGCTCCGTTCCTTCCAACCCGCACATGAAGCTCATTTCACGGTTTGAGTCTTCCAGTCCGCATAGGGGAGACGGCGCGGTGCCGATATCCGATGACTCCAGTGCATACCGTAACGGTGAGGCACTGTTATCAAGCAGCACCCGGGAAAGCAGATGCGCCTCGAGTTCCTGCTCCAGATCGGTGCTGTTACCCAACAGCCAGCCCAAAACCACGTGGGTCTTGCCTGTGGCGTCGTCATCTTCGAGTGGATAAGCCTCTTCGATCCGAATTGGTGCGTGATATCGCAGTTCATCGGGTACGGAAATGTTGGACGATTGCGCTTCAAACTTACTTAGCGCCTCACTGTCAAAACGTGTTTGCAACTCGCTGGCGGGGAGGTCACCAAAACTCATAAACACCGCATTACTGGGATGATAATGGCTACTGTAGAACGCCTTTAACTGCTCATAACTAAGGCTTGGGATCACTTCGGGCTCACCGCCACTGTTGTGGTGGTAGGTCGTGGTTGAGAACAGATGTTTACTCAATGTCTGCCATAACTGGCTGACAGGCGAGCTCATCGCCCCTTTCATTTCGTTAAACACAACCCCTTTGTAGACCAGTGGCGATTCAGCATCCCCCTCCTTTTCAAATTCAATACGATGCCCTTCCTGGGCAAAGTCCAGCTCATCCAGGCGGGTAAAAAAGACCGCATCGAGATAGACATCGAGCAGATTAAAAAAATCTTTTCGATTCTGGCTGGCAAACGGATAGGCGGTCCAATCAGAACTGGTAAAGGCGTTCATAAAGGTATTGAGTGAGCGCCTGGTCATCATAAAGAACGGATCACGCACCGGATACTTATCGCTGCCGCACAAACTGGTGTGTTCAAGGATATGCGCTACCCCGGTGGAGTCCTGCGGAATCGTGCGCAGTGCCACCATAAAGACGTTCTCGGTGTTGTCCGAAGCGATATGGTAGTG
Organism: Motiliproteus sp.; assembly: GCA_036961355.1. Classification (GTDB taxonomy): domain Bacteria; phylum Pseudomonadota; class Gammaproteobacteria; order Pseudomonadales; family Balneatricaceae; genus Motiliproteus. The sequence goes on along the minus strand of JBALVL010000011.1, from coordinate 22,971 downwards.
CTTAGCGCCGGTGACTTTATGGCGATACTCGGCGACTTCAACGCCCAGTGACTCGATCGCCTGACAGCGCTCAAATTCAAAACTAACAGCAGGCTGCAGGGCACTGGAAAGTGTCTGGGTTGATGCTAAAGATGGGGTGCTCATCGGCAAGAAGATATCCTTTACTGGAATATACGGTAAACAAACGCAACAGCTCATACAGCGGGCATTTGCAAAGACACAGAAACAATTAACGATGATTCAATAGTAACGGTTTTTCAGCATCAGGGAACCTGCCAAAACCGGCTATCTGATACTCGCATAGCGGTTTTAGACCCTTTGCTCAGTTGTGCCTCACTCCTATCGCCCCTCACATTGCTGTTTGCCGGTCATAACCAGGCAATAACATTGACATCCACAAGTGATCATTTTATAGTCAAAACATGCTTTGTTGCGGCGCACAAAACGCAATCAGCAATTTGCCAGAATTTACTGACTATTAGTTAACAAACGGAGCATCTCAATGTACCAATCAACTCTGGAAAATGTTAAATCCAGCTTTCAGCCTCTGGTTGAGCTAGCTGAGCTGAACCGTAAAACGCTGGAGAAGATCGCTGCAGCTCAAACCAGCTACCTGACTGACTGCATCAGCACCAGCATCAACCAGGCAAAAACACTAGCAGAGGCCGGTAGCCCACAGCGTGCAACTGAACTCTCTTTCGAAGCGATCAAACTGTTCGAAACCAAACTCACTGGTGTTACCGAGCACAATATCAGTGCACTTAAAGAGCTGCAGGATGCCCTAAACAGCTTCATCAATAACAGCTGCAGCGATAACTACAGCCGTGTTACCGAACTCTACAGCCTGAAAGATAAATTCAGCATGTTCACGGACACCGCGACCGCAGCATTCAAGCCGGAAGCGACCCCAACACCCGTTCAAGAGACGGTTGTTGCAAAAGCGCCAGCTAAGAAAGCAGCCGTTAAAAAGGCTACCGTGACCAAGACACCCGCCGCGGCAGAAAAAGTAGCGGCTAAGCCTGTCAATAAACCCGCTGACAAAGCAGTGTTGATCAAAGCCGCTGCTAAAAAGGTCGCGGCAGAGAAAGCAGCAGAGAAAGCAGCAGCTGACAAAGTTGCTGCGGACAAAGTTGCTGCGGACAAGGTCGCAGCTAAGGCTGCGCCAAAGAGTGTGGTAACTGATAAGGCTCCGACCGCCAAAAAGGCGACCGTCAAGCGCGCCGTGGCAAAACCAGTGGCCAAGAAAGCCGCTGCCAAGCCAGTAGTAAAAAAAGCTGCCGTTAAGAAGCCTGTAGCAAAAGCTGCTAGCAACACAGCAGAAAAAGTTACCACGCCTGCAGCAGCACGTCCTGTTGTTAAAGCCAAGCCAACCTCAGTTAGCGCGGTTAAGGCCTCTCCTAAGGTTCACTGATCATTAAGATCACTGGCTGGAAACAGCCAAACAGTAAAAAGGCGGATCAGTAACTGATCCGCCTTTTTTATTATGTTCACAACCGTATCTTGGGTGGCACTATTCGGTGCGGTTTCAGCCCTTGGGTTGTGCCAGCTTTGGTAGCCGAATCACCGGTAATGGCCCAAAGGGGCTATGCCTAAATACCGTATCTTTGATAGCCCCCAGCAGCCCCACATCGATAGCCGCTGGCTGATTAACCAACCCCATCGCAAACTTCATCGCGTGATTCCTGGCCGGCGTCACTTTTTGCGCCAGTTCTAACCCCAGATTACGCAATAATCGTAACGGCGGATTATCATTGCTGAAGGTTCGGCAGAACAGGTCCATGCTCGCCATCATCAACAGGTTGTGCTGCTGTCTGGCCTGCTGATAGCGCTGCAGCACCGGCAAGGCTGACCAGTCTTCCCCGTCTTTGAGGGCATCATTGATCTGATCCGCCAGCTCAGCGGCATCAAGCAAACCAATATTGACTCCCTGCCCGGCCAAAGGATGGATCATATGGGCAGCATCGCCAACCAGCGCCACACCCGGTTTGACATAGTCTAAGGCGTACTGGCTGCGCAGTGGAAAACTGGCGCGCCCCAGGAGTTCATCAATCTGCCCCAGTTCGGCGGGGAAAGTCGCGCACATCTCTTCGATAAAGGCGTCATCGGACAGCGCATTCAGCCGTGTTACCTGCTCCGGCGTGTTATACCAAACCACCGAACCGTACTGACCATTAAGTGGCAGAAAGGCTTGCGGGCCGGACGGCACAAACCGCTGCCATGTAATATCCTGCTGCGGGTAGCCGGTCCGCACATGTGCCACCAGCGCTTGTTGCGGATAACTCCAGCTATGAACACCGATACCGACCTGTTCGCGGACTTGGGACTGCCCTCCGTCAGCCGCAACTAACAACCGACAACGAGCGCGAAGACCATCTTCGCACAACAGCGAAGTAGTAGAGTTCGTGGCTGGGTTGACACCAACCACATCAGTAACCCCAGTTCCTGTACCGTTATATTCCAGTTTACTGATCACCCCAGGGCAATGGATAGTAATGTTGTCGCACTGCTCTAGCTGCTGCCATAACGCCAATTGCAGAATTCGGTTTTCGACAATATGACCCAGCCCGGAACGGTCAATATCAGCGGCATCGAATAGCGTATCGCCCTTGCCGTGAGTCTCCCATACTCGCATCCTTCGATAAGGGCACAAGCGACGCTCCACCACCCCTTGCCAAGCCCCGATATTCTCCAACACCGTTTGTGACGCCGGACTGATCGCAGAGACCCTAAGGTCATGCGGTTGTGAGCTGTCGAATGGTGTAGGTGCTCTGGCATCAAGCAACAGAATTTTCAGGTTGCTGCCTGCCAAGGCACAAGCCAAGGTCGCTCCGACCATTCCGCCGCCAACGATAGCAATGTCGTAGGTCTTGATGGGATCGGCAGAGTTATGTGACATAAAAAGTTCTCGGTTAACAGCGATGGAAAATCTTGCGATTAATACTTATTCGACGGCACGGTTGTTCAGTAACTAAAGGAATGCGGATGAAGCAATGGCCTGCACCGTTATCCTTTACAGCAAACCGCGCGCGATTATAGCCTCAGATAAGGGCCATCCGCATCCAGATTCGGCAATCAAAGCGATCGCCTCTGTGCTTTTACGGCGCGTTAACAAAGTCAACGTAGGAGTCGATTCAAAAAAACCTGCATCTCTTTCTCAGCCTGTTTATCACCAACCTTTTGAGCAACAGCGATACCCAGACGGTATGCCTCAATAGCCGCATCATTCTGATCCGATTGTTGTAGCGCCTTTGCCAACAGTTTCCAGGCGGCAGAATACTCAGGTTTCAGTTCTATGGCTCGCCGTAAATGTGAAACCGCAACAGCGGCATCACCCTTCCCCAAGTACGCGTTTCCCAGCCCAAACCGTAGCTCGGCACTCTCTTTGCCCTGCATCAGTAATTTTTCAAGCCCTTCAATCATCCACTTAGCTCCGTCATGAGAACAAATCATGCAGCAGTATAGGTACTGCGCTAATAATTGTTTCCACTATCTCTATCAACCCTGAGCTACCGCTATCTGATCACGCACCCCTCCTTGCAATGATCTACTTAGCCTAAGCTCTCATGCTGAGAGTGCTGGTCACCGGTCATCTCAAACGGTGCATCCGCGCTCCATATCAGCATCTAAACAGGACACTCCCCATGTCTATGCCAGCACCGTTAAGCGACTTTTTAAACCACCATCATGTGGAATACAGCATTCTGAAACACAAGCCAACACCGGGATCCCTCGAAGTTGCCCAGGCAGCGGCGATACCGCTACAACAGTTGGTCTACGCGGTGATGCTACAGCAGATATCCCCGAAATCATCACAAGATAACGCGTCCATACCGCCGCAAGACATGTTGATGGTGCTGATACCCGCCTCTCATCATCTCGATGACGACAAAGTGACTGCGGCACTCGGACAGCCATTTCGGGTTATCGACCGTCAAAACCTGAAAGCGACCTTCAAGGAATGCCAACCCGGAGTGATACCCGGGCTGGGACAACCCTTTAACCTACCAATGCTTGCCGATACGCGACTGTTCCAGGTTCCACAGCTCTACCTTGAAGACGGGGACAACACAGAATTGATCAAAATTATGCAGTCTCATTTTTTGACCCTGATGAGTTCTGTTCCCCGTCATGACTTGTGCGTTAACCGAAACAATAAACCTAATCGAACGATTAACTGAGGTGACATAGATCAAGTCGTCTTCAGCGATAACAGCGATAATCGGTACAGATATTCACTGTTATTCTAAGGCCATCTATGAGCTCTATCACCACACATATGACCGGCGACCACCGCCATTGCGATGCATTATTCAGCGATACCGAAAGCGCCGTTAGCCAAAATAACTGGCAGAAAGCCGTAAGTCACTGGGCACTATTTCACAATAGCATTGAACAACATTTCACTATCGAAGAAGAGATACTTTTCCCCGCCTTCGAGCAAGCAACCGGCAGCAGTGGCGGCCCGACATCGGTGATGCGGATCGAACATGTGCAAATGCGACAATTATTCGGGCAGATCGCTGCTGCGATGGAAGCTAAAGACAGCGAAGAGACATTGGGACTCACTGAAACGCTGATGATTTTGATGCAGCAACACAATATGAAAGAGGAGCAGATCCTCTACCCGATGACGGATCAAGTACTCCCCGATGCAACCACGATCCTCCAACAAATGGAACAAAGTCGATAACAATGGGGACGCAAGGAAGCAGCCACTCTCTCACTGCGATCCAACTCGATGTCAGTGCCATGGAGCCACCTGAGCCGATGCTGGCAATTTTTTCAGCATTGGCTGAACTGCCAAGGCTACACCGTCTTGATGTGCACCACCGACGCCAACCTTTTCCGCTATACGGCATGTTGCAACAAACCGGCTATCAGTATCGTTGCCAACCGCTCCAACAGGGTTATCTGATACAGATCTGGCCCGGTGAAAATGCTGACCGTGAGAGCTTAGCCAAACTGGTTCAGCAAGCTCCTGATTGTGGTGTATCATCTTAATTTCCGACGCCTTTATTCCTAAGCACCATGAATTACAAGTGCCATAAACCCCCAAGGGCCTTGGGATTCAAGCATCAACGTTTCTGACGCCAACCACAATCTGCGGTTCTAAAAGAAATCAATGAACACGGCCGGACTCAGCTTCGATAATATCCCTGCTCTCAAAATCCCGCTGGGATTTTTCCTCACCGCACCTCTGTTCGGCATCCTGGCAGGGTTGCTGTTACTGGTTTACCCAGAAGCACTGATGTCGCGTTGGCACCCAGCAATGCTGGCGATTGTGCACCTGCTAACACTGGGGTTTGCCGGCCATGTAATGCTCGGTGCCCTATGTCAGGTTTTACCGGTAATCAGTGCCGAATCGTCGCCTTTGTCGATACAACAAGCGCTTACCGTTCGCGTCGGATTAGGCGTCGGCGTACTGGCGCTCTCACTGTTTTTCATTACTCACACACCACTACTGGCAGCGCTCGCTGGGGTCTGTTTGGTTTTGGCGCTAGTGTTGTTCGGCTACCAGCTGTTGAAAGTATTATTACGTATTCGACCCGCCGGAAACTCTATCACCACCATCCGTTTTGCAGCCCTAGCATTACTATTCACAGCCGTCAGCGGCGCGATGTTATTAGGGTTACGTGCCTGGCCAGAGCATGCCTTATTACCCTGGTTCACGACAGACCAACATGCAATTTGGGGCGCTATGGGGTGGGCAGTATTGTTAGTGATCGGCGTCAGTTTTCAAGTCATCCCGATGTTTCATGTGGCACCCGATTTTCCGGCCAAGATACAAAAGTGGTTAGCCCCTACACTTTTTATTTCACTACTGCTGAGTCAAACCTTTCTGCATGGCGATACTGCGGTCGTGGCTACCCTGATACTCAAAATTACAATTGTGCTGTACTGCGTTCTCGCCTTGAGAACCATCGGCCAACGTAAGCGTAAACTGACCGACTATACCGTACGTTTCTGGCGTTTAGGACTTGGCTGTATAGCGGCCTCCTTGCTGCTGGCACTATCAGATCCATACCTGCCAAGGTTACTGCCTCAATCGGCAATACAGCTACCTACCAGCGATATTATATTGGCAATTTTGTTCGGCTTTGGTGGGCTGATATCGATCATCATTGGCATGTTACAGAAGATCGTTCCCTTTCTAATCTACCTGCACCTGCAACGTAGCTGCTTATCCAAACCGGAGAAAATTTTGACGATACCCAACATGCGTCAGCTGTTGCCAACTCATCGCTCTCGCCGGCAGTGGCAGCTACACCTTACCAGCTTGTGCGGACTGCTGGTGGTACCGTGGTGGCCGCTGGCGGTCTACCCAGCCGCTATCTTATTGCTGATGAATTTCGGTTGGTTGGGCTACTCTATCTTGATGGCAAATCGGTGCTATTTAGCCAGTCGCTAGTCGGGTAATGGCTACTGATTTGGTTCCGGCATTGAATCCGTCATTCGGCAGTAACGTTGCTGGGGTTTGTTGCAATCAGAACGCCACCTCAGCAGGTAGGGAGTAGAAAGCAAAAAAACGCTACAGACTGTCGTAGCGGTTTTCATAGTGGGCTCGGTTCCCTCAGATTTTGAACTGTTTGACGATCGCCCTCAAGCCTTCAGCTTGACGAACCAGCTCCATGCTGGAACTGCTGATTTGACCGGTAGAGACACTGGATAACTCCGCCAACTCACGCATCGACGTCACACTGTCACCAATTTGGCTGCTTACCTGGTGTTCAGACTCAGCCGAAGCCGCGACATCAGCACTGATCAGTTTTATCTCGGTGATAGCCGCATTGATCGTTTTGATCGATTGCATGGTCTGCTCAGCCTTCGTCGCTGTAGTTTGCGTTTCCTTGCGACTGCCGTTCATCACTGCTGCCGCTTTCGAGCTACCACTTTGCAGCTGCTCAATCATCTGTTGGATTTCTAGCGTACTTTCCTGCGTTCGCTGGGCCAAATGGCGCACTTCATCTGCAACCACCGCAAACCCCCGCCCTTGCTCACCGGCTCTGGCAGCTTCGATGGCTGCGTTTAACGCCAGCAAATTAGTCTGTTCAGCAATGCTTCGAATCACATCCAGAATTGAACCGATATTATCGCTATCTGTTTCAAGCTGATGGGTGACATCAACAGCGGCTTCAAGTTGTGCTGCAACGCTCTTAATCGAATCAACTGTATCGGCCAGCATCGCTTCACTGTTATCCGCTTCGGCATCGGCTTTCTGGGCAACACTGGCCGCTTGGGATGCATGCGATGAAACCTGCTCAACCGAACTTACAAGCGTACCTATCGCAGCAGAAACCTGTTCGGTCTCGTTACGTTGCTGCTGCAACACTGTGGCGTTCTCTTCGGTGACAGCTGCGAGCTCTTCGGCTGCGGTTGCAACCAGATCACTGGACTGGGTTACCTGACCAACCATCGACTGTATCTTACTAACAAACTGGTTGAATGAACGTCTTAGCGTGTCAATCTCATCGTTGCTCGACGCTTCGAGGCGAACGGTCAGATCACCGTCGCCATCGCTGATATTTTGTAACGCGGCTACCGTTTCGTGTAAAGGCCGCAAAATACTACGCGCGATCAATCCCGATGCCAGCAACAACACAGCCGCTAACAGCACCAATATCAACGTCAACTTAGAGGCCTCCTACCAGAAAGCTTCATCGACATCATCAATGTAAATACCACTGCCGATAATCCAGTTCCAGGGAGCAAAACCTTTTACATAGGAGACCTTAGCAACGGGCTCATCAAAACCGGGTTTAGGCCATAGATAGCTGACCGCCCCCTCGCCCTCGTTGTTGACGACACGTACCATATCTTTAAACAGGAGTTTCCCTGCCTTATCTTTGATAGCACCAAGCTCTTTGCCGTTGAGCGCGGGCTTGATCGGGTGCATCACCATCCGGGGGTGCTTGTCCTGAATCCAGAAGTATTCTTTGCCATCGCCATAGCGCAACGCCTCTATAGCAGAGATCGCTGCTGCTTGTGCCTGATCATCGGATAAAAGACCTTGCCGCCCTTGCTGATAGAAGTGCGCCACCAGTTGATGCGCGGTCTCTACCAGGTGTTGAGTCTTGAGTTGCTTGTCCTGAAGTTGGGTACTGCGCAGGTGCTCCAGTGAGAACCCCGCCAGTGCTACTAAACCTAAGATAGAAAAAAGCACGATACCCCAAATTCGAGGGGTAATGTTTATACGCCTTAACAACATTTAACTCTCCTGTTAACGATAACAACGACCCTACAATCCGGTTACCGATGGCACTAACAGCACACCATGTCCAAGTAACCGCTGCAGCCGACAACCTATAACCACACAATGTGTAAGTAAACATAAACAGTCCGTTCTCGCTGATACGACCTTAGTATAAACATCAGCAACATTTGATCCTGCTCAAGTAAAGCCCTCTGTTGGAAGGAGACTGTCTCAGATCTCCTAGACCTGAACGGATTCAATCCTTTCGGAGGCCACCTTACGAATAACATGCTAATGCACTGTTATTTCGAAATTTTAGTCATTGTGGTGTAACTTCACGGTTGATTATCCGTCTGCAATAATCCAACAACCTAATCCAATCGAAGTTTTCGCTTATGAGTTTGCAAAAGATTGCTCTGTTCATCGTCTTTATGACCCTTGCTGCGCTATTTTTCGTGTTCGACCTGCAGCAACTGTTCAGCCTGGAATACTTCAAACAAAACCAAGCTGACTTTAAACAGTCGCTTGAGCTCAACCCGTACATGACCGGCGGCGGATTTTTCCTGATCTACGTACTGGTTACAGCCCTCTCCCTACCGGGTGCCGCCGTGATGACGCTGGCGGCCGGGGCCTTGTTTGGTTTTGGCTGGGGATTACTACTGGTTTCTTTTGCCAGTTCAATCGGTGCGACCATCGCTTTCATCGTGTCACGTTACCTGTTTCGTGGCGGGCTCGAACGCCGCTTCGGCAACCAGTTGCAATCGATCAACGAAGGGATCGAACGTGACGGCGCTTTCTATCTGTTTACCCTGCGCCTGGTGCCAATCTTCCCCTTCTTCGTCATCAACTTAGTGATGGGGTTAACCCACTTGCGCACGTTGACCTTTTATTGGGTCAGCCAGATAGGGATGCTCGCCGGCACCATGGTATTTGTTAACGCCGGTACTCAGTTGGGACAGATCGATTCGCTATCGGGCATCCTATCGCCGGGCTTGCTGGCCTCGTTCTGCCTGCTGGGCATCTTTCCGTTATTAGCCAAACGGGCGATTCAACTGATCCACAGCCGTAAGCTGTATCAGGGGATCGACAAACCGACCAAGTTTGATACCAACATGGTTGTCATTGGTGCCGGCTCAGCCGGACTGGTCAGCGCTTATATCGCCGCTGCGGCTAAAGCTAAAGTCAGCTTGATTGAGAAAAACAAGATGGGAGGAGATTGCCTCAACACCGGCTGCGTTCCCTCTAAAGCGTTACTACGCTCAGCCCGCTTTGTCGCCGAAGCCAAACGCTCGGCAGAACTGGGGATCGGCAAAGCCGAGTTAGAGTACGATTTCGCCGAGATCATGGAGCGTGTGCAGCGCGTGATTAAAACGGTGGAGCCACACGACTCGATTGAGCGCTACACCAGCCTGGGCGTTGATTGCATTAAGGGCGCAGCCCAGATCCTGTCGCCTTACCGGGTCAAGGTGAATGACCAAGTCATCAGTACCCGTAACATCGTGATTGCAACCGGCGCCCGTCCCGCGATACCGCCGATCAGTAACATCGAAGCGATGGAGCCCTTTACCTCCGATACGATCTGGTCGATTCGCCAGCAACCCAAGCGGATGCTGATACTCGGTGGCGGACCGATCGGTTGTGAACTGACCCAGGCTTTCCAACGACTCGGTACTCAGGTTATTCAGGTATTACGCGGCCCTCGCCTGCTGCCCAAAGAAGATGCGGAGATCGCCCTTCAAGTGCAACAACAGCTTGTTGCCGAAGGCGTTGACCTGCGACTGAACCATAAGATGGTCGAATTCATCAACATCGATGGCGAGAAGCGGCTCCGTTGTGAACACGACGGTAAAACCATCGAGATAGGTTTCGACCTGCTACTGGTCGCAACCGGCCGTAAAGCCAACGTTAGCGGCTTTGGACTCGATCAGCTGGATATCCCGCTAACCGCCGACGGTCGCATCGAGGTTAACGACTATCTCCAAACCCGTTATCCCAATATTTATGCCTGCGGCGATGTATGTAGTCCCTATCAGTTCACCCATACCGCAGCCCATCAAGCCTGGTACGTGGTAGTTAACTCTCTGCTGGGGGGGATCAAGCAGTTCAAGGTAGATTATTCTGTGATCCCGGCCGCAACCTTTACCGAACCCGAACTAGCGCGGGTTGGCCTCAACGAGTTGGAAGCCAAACAGCAAGGGATCGAATACGAGGTGACTGAGTTTGATCTGGAAGAGCTGGATCGGGCTATTGCCGATGAAAGCGCATCAGGAACGGTTAAAATTTTAACCCAGCCAGGCAAGGATAAAATTCTTGGTGCCACCATCGTGGGTCCGCATGCTGGCGAGTTGATCAACGAATTCACCCTGTCGATGAAACACGGACTAGGTCTCAATAAGATTCTCGGCACCATCCACATCTACCCAACCCTCAGCGAAGCCAATAAGTACGCGGCTGGGCAGTGGAAGCGCAACCACGTACCGCAGCGAGTCATGGGCTACTTAGAACGTTTCCACAGCTGGCGCCGGGGATAGTAACGAGGAGTGAGTTACGGTGGTTGGTTAATGTAGGTAGTTACAAAGGTTACAAAGTGTAATTACACCGATCGCCGCGGCAGCACAGTTGCTTCCGCGGCAACTCGGCTTGAGCCACCAAGAGATCGTTTAACCGAATGCCCAGGTCATTACTGCTGGTAGAAAAGCAATCAGAAGAACGATAGCCGTCGCATCAAACCCTTTTTTCTGGCACAGCGATGGCTTATCGAAGCCCCCTGGCTTATTTCCCTGTCAGCAACGCCCACAACTGGGGTAACGCCTGTTTTAACCATAACCCTTGGTAACGCAGCGTTAATAGCGCCCAACCGTGCTGGCGGTATTTACGGGCGCTGCTGGTGATGACAGCCCGATGACAGTCAAGCGAAACACCTTGACGATGTGCTTGCCACACCAGTAGGTGGTCTTCTCCGTAATCTGCTTGCTCATCGTAGCCCCCCAACTGCTGGAACAGTGCTTTGGACAAGCAGAACGCCTGATCACCGAAAGGTACCTTCAACCAACGGGTACGCAGATTAGCGCCGCCGGCATTGATCGCTGTCCATCCCTGACCATCATCGGCAAAGTGAAGTGCGAAACAGTGTAATGCCCGTGGCCTGGTGCTGAGCGCACGCAGTAACGTCGTGACGACCCAAGGTGTTAGTTGACTGTCGGCATGAACAAACCAGACGAACTGCCCCTTGGCAGCGACAGCTCCGGCGTTAAGTTGCTTGGCCCTGCCCTGTTCAGCCTCAACACGACGTAACCGGTCTGGCTTTCGCAGGGTGGAAGGAAGCGATAACTGCTGGCACAGATCAACCGATTCCGGACAGCTAACCAAGATAATCTCGCAGGAGGCCGGCAATAGCAGCAGATCAGCCAGCAAGCGCGGTAGCTCTAGCTCTGCCGGACCGACAGGAACGATCACCGACAGCAACGGTACCTCTATCACTTGAGGTAACGGCGCCTCAGTCGTTTGAGGTAATGGAGAAAACGGTTTATCTATCGGCAAACATCCCCCTGATCGGCGCTAGTGCTACAAGCCGAGTTCAAAGTCAGGGTGAGGTTACAGGTTGGATTCCCAACCGCGTCATCACAGATCACGGTATCAACGCTGCAGTAGCTCTAGCAACGCCCGTTTATCGTCATTGAGGTGGTCAGGGGTGGTGAGCACAGCACCGTTAAGGGCGGTGCGGCAGTGGCAAGTGCTGCCCGCCTGATCCGACACGGCCGGGGAGTCATTCGCTGACGCGTCTTTATTACGGCGCCGGATCAGCTGATGTATCACAGTCTTAGCACGTTCCAAACTGGCACCGTAACGGGCAATCACCTGCTCGACACTCACATGCTGATCCGGATCATCGAGCCAGCAGTCATAATCGGTAGCAATACACAGTGTGCTATAGCAAAGCTGCGCTTCGCGAGCCAGAAATACTTCAGGCACGTTGGTCATGCCGACCAAATCACAACCTGCTGCGCCGCGCAGAAAGAAGCTTTCTGCGCGGGTTCCTAATCGCGGCCCGTCAACGCAACCATAAGTTTTACCCGTCTGAATCACCAGATCCAATTCAGCTGCGGCTGCGACCAGCTCCGCCGTCAGACAGCCGCATGTGGGCTCAGCGGTTGATACATGCGCTGCTAGCCCTTGGCCAAAAAATGTGCGTTGCCGTTCACCTTTGACAAAATCAAAGTATTGATCAGGAATCGATAGATCGCCGGGGGCTATCTCATGTTGCAAACTGCCCACTGCTGACACCGCTACCACCTGCGTCACTCCCAACGATTTTAACGCCCAGATGTTGGCGCGATAGTTCACCTCTGCAGGCAACAGTTGATGAGCAACGCCATGCCGCGCTAAAAAGCAAACTTGCTGGCCAGCCAATACGCCGCGAACCAGCGGTGCTGAGGGTGCTCCGAAAGGGGTGTCCCGCGTATGTTGCTGTAGAATTTCAAGCCCGTCGAGAGCATAGATACCGGTACCGCCAATAATTCCCAGCACGTTATTTCCTTGTTGATAAGGTATTGTCAAAAGTATGGTCGAAACAGATCGCAAAAGGTTGGGGAATTGTGAACGCCTCAACCCAAGGTCAAGTTGTTAGCCTTCGCTGCACGAAGCGCCAAAGGCAAAACAACTGTAACAACGGTGATGCCGCATGCTAATACGGTGTTCCATCGCTTTGCGCAGGGTACTACCCAGATCATACTCGGTGTCGTCATCGACCAAGGTACAGGCATAAACCCGCATCTTATCCTGCTGCTTGATCACCATCTTGCTAAAAGCACACATAAAGTTTTTTCGGTCCTCTTCGCTTTGGTAGTGGCTCATACAGTGCTCGGTCACTTGTGGTACCTGCGGATGGGAGCCTGGTACAGCAAAATCGGGGAACGCAACGATGTGAAGATCGGCGGGCAACTGGTGCTGTGAAAACAGCTGCCGGAATTGCTCCTCCACCGCAGCACTGTCTTCACCCTTTTCCATATGACGGGCGACTGAAATGGCAAAGCCGCGTTGATGGAGTTGTTGCAAGCTCTCTATCGCCTTATCAAAACTGCCTTCACCACGGTCTTTATCGTGTTGCGCGGCGTTGGAAAAATCGAGGCTGATGCGAAATTTAATGGCATGCGCCGCGTTAGCTAACCCGTCGATCTGATGTAGACGCTTCAACAAAGGATCAGTGCCGTTGGTCAGTACCAGACAAGGTCTGTACTGGCTGGCATAGCTCAGAATTTTGACCATATCCTTGGCTAAGAAAGGTTCGCCACCGGTAAATGAAAACTGCTCAACACTCAGTTCCAGCGCTTCGTCGATGAAAGGTACGACATCGGCTAGTTTCACCAATTGAAGGCGACTATCCGCCGGCCCGGAGCCTTCCAAGCAGAACGGACATGCCAAGTTACAAGCGGTGCCCGTGTGGAACCACAGCTCACGCAAGCTGTGTGGATCGATGTAACCACGCGGTTGTTGATCCGGGGTGAAGTACCAATCCTGTGAACGGGTCGGGATCAGTTGTTGCGGGATAATGCTCAAATCATTCAAAAGATAATCTCCGATCAGAACTCAGCGGCAGGTTCAACTTGCTTTATAGGGGACACGGATTCCCCGCTTGCTGAGGTCTTTAGTAATGTCTCTAAACGTTGTAATAACTGTTGTCGTGCAGGGCGAGAATCTGTCATCAAATCAGTCGATAGTCGTACCAGGTCGCTTTCTATATCAATATCGTAGCCTGACTCAACGTAGCTTACCTGCTGTCCGCTTTGTTGGCAGCTTAATGCCAGCGCCTGCCCCAGTTGATCCGTGCTCCAGGGCAATCCGATCAGAGCCTCGGGCCATGCAGAACCGGTGGCCATAATCGTCACACCACCGTCGTCAGCGGCACTAAGCACCACATCTGTTTCGAGCAGTTGCCGGCCAACTTGATAGTAATGTTGGGGTGTCAGCATCGGTGCATCGCTACCAATATAGATCCGCTGCGGGTGCCCTAGATCCATTAAGTGTTGATCCAAACAGAGAATACGTTGACCCAAATTGCCATCAACCTGCGGCACCACGTCAGCATCAACAGGCAACTGCTGCGCCCAGCCGCGGTCACTTTCACTGGCGGGTGCCAATACAACCGGGCCAGGCCAATGATTAAGATCCTCGAGAGCGCAGTTTAAGAAACCTTCCGCTAAGTGGCAGGCAGCGTCTACGCCCAATGTCGCCGCCAGACGTTGTTTACCCTGCCCGATCAATGGTCGTTTAAACAACAATACCAACGTTGCTTGTATCTGAGCTTCAGCCGGCCCATTTGGTTCAATTTTTAACGTTGTCACTCACGATCCTTAGTGGGTCAATTGTTATCCGGTCAACTAACCAAGTACGGTTAGCACACGATAAACATTTCACTGCAATATTACCGCACCACCGTTCTGTGTAGCAGACGTCAATCAAAGCGATCTGTTACAGCACGATCAACAATCTCTGAGCTACTGCACTCTACCATCCAAGCTAACAGGGTCTTTAACTGAGTTCCTCTCCACTAGAGAGCCGTTGCCGATTTAATGTGCGCCAAAGAAAAACCATTCAAAAAGACAATATTAAACAAAAACTTATCGACTATTAATCTAGCTCATGTTGTCGTGAGAAGATTTCCACATATAACCAATACATACTTCAAACATCCTGTTTATAATCGACAGCAATTAAAAACCAGACCAGATGTTCAGGAAACTACCATGACACTCGCGCAGCAAGTTCGCTTCATTGATCCGCAACAAGGCGTCTTTTTTTTCGGTACGACACCACCGAAGAGCAGCACTGACGATGAGCAGATGGATCAGGTCGCGACCAAATTGCTGGAACGGCTTGAAAGCGTCGATTACGACGGTCTGATCGTTTATGACATCCAGGACGAAAGCAGCCGTACCGACAAGCCCCGCCCCTTCCCGTTTATCGGTACCCGTGATCCACGCCAGTATTCTGCATTGCTGGCCGCCAAGAGTGAACGCCAGGTTATCACCTACAAGAGCGTGTCACAGCGAGATCGGGCCAGCTTTGACCAGTGGCTTGAGGAGGCTTGGAACGACTATGGGGTTCGTAATCTGGTGCTGGTCGGAAGCCCTTCAGCGGGCGCTGATGTCAAACTGCCCCTGCACGAGGCGTATCAGGCGCTTGCTGAACATGACCTGCCGTTCAGTCTCGGCGGCGTTACCATCGCCGAACGCCACGCCAGCAAGGGCAGCGAACACCAGCGACTGATCGATAAAACCGATAAAGGGTGCCACTTCTTTGTATCACAAGCCGTTTACGATGCCGACGCCACCGTTAAACTGCTGCAGGAGTATGGTCAACTATGCGAAGAACAAGATCGTCAACCCAACCGGGTTATTCTGACATTTACCCCATGCGGTAGCGCCAAAACCCTTGAATTCATGAACTGGCTTGGCATCTCCGTTCCTACTGATACCGCGACCCAAATTTTGGAGGCGGAAAATCCGCTAATGCAGTCAATCCGCATCTGTCAGAAGAATTTGGAGAAAGTCATGAGCACAAGCTTATCTCTGGGTATTCCGATCGGTCTCAACATCGAGAGCCTGACCAACCGCAAAGAGGAGATCGATGCTTCTATTCGGCTGTTCAAGCTGTTGAAAGGTACCCTCGAAGAGCGCCAGCAGCAAAGCTGAGCGCTACATTCCTACCAACATACGTTAACTGGCACCTACCCTCGATAGAGACTGGGCCAATGCAAGGGCGCTTGCCGTAACTACGGTAAAGCGCCCTTTTTGGATTGATTTTTTCCTCCTGTCGCCACACCACCAGCCTTGATACTCCTCATCTTAAACATCAATGGCACCTGCAAGCTGTATCTCAGCCAGTATTGAGTTTTATACTGACCCTATAGATTGCCGTTTAATCGCCAACCGGAGGTTGCCTAGCAGCCGATGAAAAAATCAAATCGCCTTACCACTGCCACCTCTTCTGTTGACCAGTTCTTAGCTGGCGTCGATCAACATCCGACACCCTCAAATAAAGCGCTGAACCAAACTGACACTGGCTGCTCGGGCAGGCTGATTTTTGCGCTCGACGCTACTGCCAGCCGTCAACCCACATGGGACAGCGCCAGCCAATTACAAGCGGAGATGTTCAGCAGTACCCAGGGGATCGGTCAGCTACAGGTTAAATTGTGTTTCTATCGTGGTTTCGGTGAACTCCGATTTAGCCCTTGGCACAATGACGCGGATAAGCTGATTCGTGCTATGTCAGCGGTTCAGTGCCGTGCCGGTCAAACTCAAATCAGGCGGCTATTGGAGCATGCTCTGAAGCTTCAACAAGAACAGCAGGATCAACAACGTTCGATTCAAGCGCTGGTGTTTATCGGTGACTGTATCGAGGAATCGGTCGATCAACTTTGTCAGTTGGCGGGTCAATGCGGGCTGCTCAGGCTACCGCTGTTTCTGTTTCAAGAGGGGAACGATCCTGTCGCCAGCAGCGGTTTTAGTCAGATGGCGCGACTCAGCAAGGGTGCTCACTGCCGTTTTGATCTCAATAGTCCGGAGCGGCTCAAAGAGTTGCTCAACGCCGTCGCTATTTATGCCACCGGTGGCGCTGCTGCGTTGTTACAATACCAACAATCCGGTTCAACCGCATTGCAGCAGTTAACCCAGCAACTGATCCAGCAATCACCCCGGCAACAAACGGATTCATCCGATAAGTGAGCTGACGTATCGCGTTCAACCCGCTCAACACATAACCTAGCAATCCGCCGCGCCAACGATAGGGCCATAACAAACCGTGACCATACTGATTTTCGCATTGACCCTGATACTGCTTGTCTACGGTATTCGCGGGTTCTTACACCGAGCCCCACAGCGCGGTAAGCGCTTCTTATTGCAACTGTTGCTCGTGGTTGTTGCATTGCTGGCATTATGGCTGGCGATGACCGGACGACTACACTGGCTGGTGGCGCTATTTAGCTCACTGCTGCCCTTCGGTCGTCGTTTGCTGCCGTTACTGTTTCCTCTGTTTCGCTGGTGGCGGGGTCGCAACCCCTCCCAGCCACAAAGCACACCTGGGCAGCAGTCAGCAATCGAGACCGCTTGGCTAACAATGACTCTGGATCACGATAGCGGTGAGATCAGTGGCGTGATCCGCAACGGCCCCTTTAGCGGAAGCCAGTTGCAGCAACTGTCAGATCAGCAATTGATCGACCTGTACCAGCTGTGTATCAGTAAAGACCCGCAGGCGCTAAAGCTACTCGACAGTTATATCGATCGCCACCGTCCGCATATGGCCAGTAACAATGGATCAAGCGAGCAGCAGCACGAACAACACAACGATGGAACAGCGCAGTCCAGTACCGACTTGAGTAAGGAAGAAGCCTATCAAGTCCTAGGGCTGGAGCCGGGGGCCAGCGAAAGTGAGATCATCAAAGCCCATAAGCGCATGATGCAAAAAGTTCATCCTGATCGTGGCGGTAGCAACTATCTGGCCGCTAAAATCAACCAAGCTAAACAACGCCTGCTCGGCTAGTCGTTTAGCGAGCAGTCAGCAAAAGGACAGCGTTGACGACGTACTGATCCATTAAATTGTTGCGCTCATTCATCCGCACTGCAACATTGCGCTGGTAGTTTTGCTAACTGCGAGTAAAATCTCCCAATCTCCCGTCATAACAACAGTATAAAAGGGATAGACACACCGGATATTCCCCAAGAGTCCGGTGAAACTATATCGATCGCGGTCTATTCCCAGCACAAGCTGGCACCGCATCATCTAACTGTTTGAGGAGTTGTTGTGACACACGCTTTAATGCTGGTCCCTACCGGCCAGGGTACTGGCCTGACGACCGCTGTCTTGGGTTTGTTCCACGCCTTGGAACGCCAAGGGATCAAAGTTCACTTCTTTAAACCGATCGCCCAGTCAGCGGCGGACGCCCAGCAAAACGACCGTTCGGTGGAGATTCTACGCAGGTCGTGCAGCCATGACATCGCCCAACCGATGTCGATCCGAGAGATCGAACGCCTAGTTAGGGATGATCGCAGTGATGAACTTCTCGAAGAGCTGGTTAAACGCTATGAGAGCAACCGAGTTGGCGATGAAGAGATCGTCATTATCGAAGGAATGGTGCCAACCCGAAGCCAGCCCTACGCGACCCGCATCAACAAAAATATAGCCAAGGCGCTCGACGCCGAAGTTATTCTGGTCGCCGCTCCCGGCAACGAGTCAATCGAGGAGCTGCAGGATCACATCGACATTACCGCCCGCGCCTACGGCGGCATTCACAACGCCAAAGTGATCGGCTGCATGCTCAACATGCTCGGTGCTCCGGTCGATCAAGAGGGCCACTTGTGCCTCGATGCCCTGCCGGGTGCAACTGTCAGTCATAGCTTGCGGCCCGATCAAGTTGAATCACAGGCCACGTTGTTTAACGGCGATTTCAAGTTGCTCTCCTGTATACCCTGGCGCGAACGGATGATGGCTCCACGCGTTATCGACATCAGCAACTACCTCAATGCACGGACCCTCTATACCGGACAAATTACTAGCCGTCGGGTTCATCGAATCAGCATCTGCGCCCAGACCGTTGAGCATATGGTCAATGAGCTGACCCCTGGCACGCTCGTATTTGCGCCAGGAGATCGTGACGATGTGGTGATGGCCGTTTGTCTAGCCGCTCTCAGCGGAATCGATCTGGCCGCTCTGGTGCTCACCGGAGGTACCCGACCGCACAGCAGCGTACTTAAGCTCTGCCAAGATGCTATTGCGACGGGATTGCCGGTTTTAAGTATCGAATCCGATATCTGGCAGACCGCGTTAACGCTGCCGCATTTCAGCTCAGAAGTTCCGGTGGATGATGTCGAACGGATCGATAAAATCAAAGGCATCACCGCCTCCTTTATCGATTCGGACTGGCTTAACAGCCTGACCGGCGGACAGACGGGACGTCGATTGTCACCGCCTGCATTTCGCTATCAACTGATCGAACGTGCCCGACAGGCGAACAAAACTATCGTCCTGCCCGAAGGTGATGAACCCCGAACGATCAAAGCAGCCGCAGTCTGTGCAAAACGGGGTATCTCCAACTGTATTTTATTGGGCAACCCGCAAGAGATCCGTCGCATCGCTGAAGGACATGGTATCGCGCTCGGCGAAGGCATCGAGATCTACAATCCGGAGCTCATTCGACCTCACTACGTGCAAAGGCTAGTTGAGCTGCGTCAAAGTCGCGGCCTTACCGCTGAGATGGCCGAAGAGGAGCTCAAAGATAATGTCGTGCTCGGCACGATGATGTTAGAGATGGATCATGTTGACGGACTGGTTAGCGGCGCGGTTCACACCACCGCCAATACCATTCGGCCAGCACTACAGTTGATCAAAACTGCACCCGAGTCGAAATTAGTCTCATCGATATTTTTCATGTGCCTGCCCGAGCAGGTCCTGGTCTATGGCGATTGCGCCATAAACCCAGATCCTAATGCCGAGCAATTAGCGGATATCGCCATACAAAGTGCCGACTCGGCCAGCTCATTTGGAATCCCTGCACGCGTCGCCATGATCAGCTACAGCACCGGCGCATCAGGTCAGGGGGCCGACGTTGAGAAGGTTCGCCAAGCGACCCAGATCGCACAGCAGAAACGCCCCGACCTGCTCATCGACGGCCCGATGCAATACGATGCCGCGGTAATGGAAAGCGTGGCTCGCAGTAAAGCACCCGATAGCGCGGTCGCAGGACGTGCCACGGTGTTCGTGTTCCCCGACCTCAATACGGGAAACACCACCTATAAAGCGGTTCAGCGAAGCGCCGATGTGATCAGCATCGGTCCGATGTTACAAGGCATGCGGAAACCCGTTAACGACCTATCGCGTGGCGCACTGGTCGACGACATTGTGTTTACCATCGCACTGACCGCTATCCAAGCCGCGAGTATCCGATAAATTTCCATGATACTCGGTGTTGTTTGTTAACTACCGGCGCTCATCTGGATCCTGCGGCAACGGAATCATCTGACTGAAATATGGGAGCCCCCTGCTTGCAAGGGGTTGGCCCATGCAATTGACTATCATCGCTTCTACTTATACCGGGCAGCTCCTGAGCTTGAGCTTTTCACCCCTGCATATCGATCCGTATCACAGTCGAAAAAAACTTTGTCGTTCGCTTGCTGTTGCGCACGCATGCACTATGTTTGAGGTTATTCATTCGTAACCCCAACACGATGGAGCACCCCATGTTGACCTACAAAGACTGTCTCGATTGGTCAGATATTGATCAAGGCGAGGTTGACGCAATCGCAGAACATGAACACTTAGATCGTATTCAAGCCTTGGCATACGGCGACAAACTTGCGCACCAACGCGATGGAAGCCGCAAAATGCGCCGGATCATGATCGACGATATCCGCCATGCTCAGGTCAATCACAAGCGCAACCATGAAGCCGAACTACGCCGTACTCTGGGCCAGTACATCAAAAGTCACCCTCTCTAACCGAGCTTTTCAGCCACGGTAGTTTCTCCACAGGAGAACCTATCACGGATCATTTTATAAAAGCGCTGCAATCTATTGCAGCGCTTTTTTTAATCCGCGCTGGTACCGAGAAGAAATTAGCAACACCACTCACTTTGTCATTTCCTGTGCCCCTGTGCCCCTGTGCCCCTGTGTCCCTGTGTTCCTGTGTTCCTGTGTTCCTGTGTGCCTTGCGGGCCTTGCGGGCCTAGCCCCTGTCTACAATTCGAGCATATTGACGAGTGCTTAAATGCGTTTTCGTGCTGGACCGACCGGGGAAAAGAAAATCGCCCCCTGTTAACCTCTTTTCTCAATCCAACTTACCAACGAATCCCTCGTATCTTTGGTAATTTCAAATTGAACAGTGCGATTCGTTTTCTGCTGCACAACGAGTGCTCGGCTTTGTACAACCTTCCGTGAGCAATATCGCGCACGCGAATGCTCATCAAATCACAACCGCGCAGCTTGCTGTCGATCGCCAAATTAAACACGGTAAGCTCACGGCTGTTTCCCGCAAGCTCAAGCCTGATTCGAATGCCCCAGATTTCCTTCAATTTTAGTGGTCGCTTCTGACCGAGAGTTTTGCGCTTATTCCAGGGCTCTTGGATCGAGGGGAGTTGCGAGTGTTCTGGTTTGTATGAATGCATGATGTAGATCCTCATTGAATAAAGGAACTACGAGTATGGGTATCCACTTGGACTCAGGTCAGCTCAAACTTAGCAGTCATTTCCGAAGCGGTTTTTTAGTAACAAGATACTCCCATTAATTCGCCTTAGAAAGAGACGAGATCAGACAGCACATGCAGTTTGCAGTCACACAAAATCGCCGCTTGGAGTCCTGATGCAGAAGCACCTTTACCGGCTGTTTCCGCCCAATTGCTTCCTTTAACGACCCTCCAACCAAGGGTCTCTCACGTCGATAAAAATCTTGAAATATGGGATGCAATTCTAGACTGTGCAGGCCTCTGCCTGGTGGACTCCCCCTAGCTCCGTAGACACTCATTGACTTTCACACTGGCTCAGATGATTTTTTTCGCCTCCATTTACAGTGCAGACGGTGGTAAGAGTTTTGCTAGTGTATGGTGCTCAACTACAGTTAGCCGACTACCCCTCGCTCGATGATATGTCGAACCTCACCTTACATCGCAACCCTGCAGGCAATTTGTTCTCAAGATTGGATAGTTTCAAACGAATTCCGAAAGTACCGCTTGGCGCATCGATTACTTGTTCTACCATGATGACATTGGCCAAAAATTCGCCGCCAAGCGGCTCTTCTGGATAAACATGCGCTGAGTCGTCTTGCCTTATCTGACCGAACATCTGTACCGGCGCGACAGCCTCAACATAGAGAGGATCGATTTGTACGAGAGTCATTATGGGCCGGTCTTCGACTGACTCTCCTGCCGATACATGAACTGTTTGAACAGTTCCTGTCACCGGACTTTTAATCGACCGCAGTTCCAATATACGCTTGGCTCGATTGAGCCTTAATTCTGCTAAATGCTGGTCGTGCAGCACTTGTTGCAACTCCGCCTGAGCCATCACTTTATCGGTCTCGGCTTCGTCTAGCGCCTGTGAGGAGATAGCCTTGGTTTTACTCAATTCAAGGACCCGCACTACCCGTTTTTCTGCTAGGGAAGGTGCGATCAAGTCGCTTCTTTTCGGTTAGTCAGCCGGTTCCGGCCATATCAGCCCGAAAAACCGTGATTCATAACCATTTAGTCCGCCTGAATACCCATTTCAGGATATTCAGGCGGACTACTCTCCTACGTACGCACCATTTGACCCACTCTGACGATATTTGCCAGAGCAAAAAGCGTCGCCAACTTGTTGTCGTTTTTCATCAAGCCGCGATAACGCGCTTTGGTAAATCCGAACTGACACTTGATGATTCGGAATGGGTGCTCAACCTTAGCTCGAATACTGGCTTTCATGTATTCGATATTGATTAAAACCTTGTTGATCCGTGGGTGTTCCTTAAGCACCCTGACGATCCCTGGCCGCTCCGCAATATGCCAGACAACGGCTTTGTCTTTGAGATCATCCCGCTTATCGATGCCCCGGTAACCCGCATCAGCAAAAACGAACTGCTCGTCGCCGTGGAGTAATCGGCCTGCCGGGTTCAAGTCATGCTCGTTGGCCGCAGTGGTTTCAAGGCTGTGCGTTAGCCCTGTTCTGGCATCGACGCCGATATGCGCTTTCATGCCGAAATGCCACATGTTGCCTTTCTTAATGGAATGGTCGCCCTCTTTCTAACGTAGCGCAGCTGTCTAAG
>JBALVL010000010.1:0-124279 GCA_036961355.1 Motiliproteus sp. | reverse complement strand
CTGATACTTATCAGTATAGGCACGAAGAGAGCTGAGTTTCATGGGTAATCAGGAACTTCTTTGTAGCGATTAGTGCGCATCATTGAATCCTATAACCTATGGCCCAACCGACGGGGTATAACATCAACTAAGCGACTAAGCACTCTCGTAGTCTGGCGCCGTAATCCGCTTAATCGAGAGGTGCAGTCTAACTACTGATGTATCAGACTCTGACTCTGTCAGCGCCGCTTGATCGGTAGGTACGGAGGTAAACCGCATGGGCAAACTGCGGTCTCACCGCTAACGCATGAAAAGAACGAAAGAGGAAAGAACAAAAAAGGATCGATTGGTTGAGGTATCTGTAGAAACAAAACTAACCGATCAGTACGGCCACCTTGTCGCCGTACTGATCGTCAAAACCCCATTGGTTGATTAGAAACTGAACTGTTCTTCGTCCATCTCCATCAGCGTGCTGGCATCGGCAGACAGGTTTTGCGCCAGGCCTTCGTTGCGGGTTAGTAAACGTTGGAAGTAGAACCGAGCAGTCTTAACCTTAGCCTGATAAAACGCCGCCTCGGTGGTATCGGTTGCCAACTGCTTTAACGCCACGCTGGCAGACTTGGCCCAAAGATAACCGATGACGGTGTAACCCGCATACATCAGATAATCAAAGCTGGCAGCCCCAATTTCATCGGGATTAGCTTGGGCTCGAGCTGCGATATCTGAACTCAATTCTTCCCAACGCTGAATATTTGTCATTAATGGTGGCAAGAATTCCGTCATTGCCTCATTACCCGCCTGTGAATCAGTAAAGGCACGGACCTGAGCAGTGAAGTGGGTCAAAAGTTCGCCATTAGATGCCAATACTTTACGGCCCAGCAGGTCGAGTGCCTGGATACCGTTAGTGCCTTCGTAGATCGGTGCAATACGGGCATCACGCAGAATCTGCTCCATGCCCCATTCGCTGATATAACCGTGGCCACCAAGCGTTTGCATACCTAAGCTTGCCGCCTCAACACCCGCCTCGGTCAAAAACCCTTTGGCGATGGGGATCAACAACGCCAACAATTTGGTGGCGTCATCACGTTCGGCTTCGGTCTTGGCCATATGAACCCGGTCTACTTGCTGGGCACAGTAATAAACCAGCGCCCGGCCACCTTCTGCATAGGCTTTCTGGGTCAACAGCATGCGACGGACATCGGGGTGAACGATGATAGGGTCGGCACTTTTCTCCGGTTGTTTAGCACCACTGGCAGAGCGCATCTGCAGTCGGTCTTTGGCGTAGGCCAGCGCCCCCTGATAGGACAACTCAGCGTGACACACGCCCTGCTGTGCAATGAACAGGCGAGCATTGTTCATAAAGGTGAACATGCAGTTAAGCCCTTTATTCGGCGGCCCGATCAGGTAACCCTTGGCGCCATCGAAGTTCATCACACAGGTCGCGCTGCCATGAATCCCCATCTTGTGCTCGAGCGAGCCACAGGAAACGGTATTGCGGTCCAACAGGTTGCCCTGCGCATCAACATTAACCTTAGGCACCAAAAACAAAGAGATACCTTTGACCCCTGCAGGTGCGTCGGGGAGGCGTGCCAGTACGATATGAACGATGTTTTCCGCCATATCATGATCACCGGAAGTGATAAATATCTTGGTACCGGAAATACGATAACTGCCGTCTTCACTGAGTTCAGCCTTGGTTCGCAGTAATGCCAAATCAGAACCTGCGTGCGACTCGGTCAGGCACATGGTGCCGGTCCAGGCCCCCTCAACCAATTTGGGCAGAAACATCGTTTGCTGTTCAGGCGTACCGTGCGCGTTAAGCGTGGCCATCGCGCCATGGCACAAGCCGATCGCCAAAGCTAACGACCAGTTAGCGGTACCGTTCATCTCTGCAATCACGGTAGACAGTGATTCAGGCAAGCCCTGACCACCAAACTCATCCGAATGTGCCAACGACGGCCAGCCACCTTCTACATATTGCTGATAGGCCGCTTTAAAACCTTCTGGCGTTTTAACGCCCTCTTCAGTAAGCACGCAGCCTTGCCGATCGCCAATCTGATTAAGGGGTGACAAAACCTGACTACTGAACTTGGCACCCTCTTCCAGAATGGCATCAACCAGGTCGGGCGTTGCCTCCTCAGCCCCCGGCAGTGCGACATAATGCTGCTCAAAATCGAGCAATTCATTCATGGCAAAACGGATATCACGAAGCGGAGCATTATATTCAGGCATCAAGGGCGTCCTCTGGTTACAGCAACTGTTCGAGTCATACTTGGCATTATTATCGAACCAGAATGGATCTGACCCGTACAACAATCAAGTCGATAGCGCTATTCGATAATCATTTGGCGCAATATGCTAAATTTTAAGCACATTATTACGACAATCTAGGGCCTTATTTACTCTACCGGCTCAGGTTTCCCAGGCCGCCAGCTTTACTCGCACCTTCCAGAGCTGGAACGGCAAATCCCCGACCGTCTATCGGCAACAACAGGATAAAATCCACTGATACAACAGCTACCGCGTCGACGATGACTACCTTTGAGGCACATCACCATCACTTCAACGGCCTTTAAGGCCTGCTATTAGAAAGATATGCTGATATAGATCACTTGATCGAACAATAGACCCAAGAATTGAGTGCCTATGATGACTTGACGCACTATCATGGGGCATAAAAATAAAATATCTACACCAAAAGGACAGTTGTATGAGCTTGCTCAATAGTCTTAACCGAAAACTGATCGCCGCCTTTTTACTTCTCGCTCTATCTCCCCTTATGATCTTTGCCTTTGTCAGCATCCAGCAGTCTTCCGCAGCACTGGAACAGCAAGCCTTTAATCAGCTCATCTCTATCCGCAACATCAAACAACAGCAGATCCGCAGTTTCTTCGCCGAACGCCAGGGAGACATGGGGGTGCTGGTTGATGTCGTCGACACCTTGCGTGACGAAGCCTTCAATAAACTTGAGGCGATTCAGGCGCTCAAGCAGGCACAACTGAGCAGTTACCTTAACGACATGCGCCAGCAACTGCTGGTCGTTAGTAGCGACCCTTACTTGCGCGAGGCACTAGTGGCATTAAATATGTCATTCATGCAGAGCGATAGTCATATCGATAATCCGCGTTGGTCCCGTCGCGCGGCGACATACGGACCCCGCTTCAGCGAAATCGTTAAAACCAATGGCTGGTATGACCTTTTCCTGATCAACCCGACAGGCAGCATTATCTACACCGACGCACGCGAATCAGACCTGGGCATGAGCATTCCCGCCAGCAAACTGAACATATCGGGATTGGGACAAGCTTACAAACTGGCAAAAACACTCAAGCAGGGCGAAGTGGCTATTGCCGACTATGCCCCCTATGCCCCTTCTAACGGTGACCCTGCCGGGTTCATGATGACCCCTGTCTACCAGCAGGACGAACTGAAAGGTTACCTGGCACTGCAAATGCCGCTAGAAAAGATCAATCAGATCATGCTGCGCCGCGACGGTATGGGTAAAACCGGTGAGTCTTATCTGGTCGGTACCGATAAGCGGATGCGCTCCGACTCCTTTCTGGCGCCAGAGACGCACAGTGTCAAAGCTTCCTTCAACAACGATACCACCGTCAGCACCCATGCGATAAAGGATGCTCTGCAAGGCAACTCGGGGTACGCCGTGATCCACGACTACAACAACAACCCAGTACTTTCTGCCTGGGATAGCATCGACCTAGGTAATGGGGTTCGCTGGGCGATGATCAGTGAGATCGACATCGCCGAGGCGTTCTCGCCAACCGATAGTCAGGGAACTGATTTCTACAAAAAATATATCGAGAAATACGGCTATTACGACCTGTTCCTGCTCGATAGTAGCGGATATGCATTCTACACAGTCACGAAAGAAGCCGACTACCAAACCAACTTTGTCGACGGCACCTACGCCAGCTCGAATCTTGGCCAGTTAGTTCGCCAAGCCTTGCAAGACAAGCAATTCGGCCTGGCCGACTTTGCACCGTACGCTCCCTCCAATGACGCCCCCGCCGGTTTTATCGCCCAACCGGTTCTCGATAATCAAGGTAGCGTGGCGATGGTTGTGGCGTTACAGCTATCGCTGGATGCGATCAACAGCATCATGCAGCAGCGTGACGGCATGGGCGAGACCGGCGAAAGCTATCTGGTGGGTGCCGATAAACGGATGCGCTCTGATTCTTTCCTTGACCCGAAAGGTCACTCTGTCACCGCCTCCTTTGCCGGCGATATTGCCAACAACGGCGTAAATACCGAAGCGGCAACCGTTGCTCTAGCCGGCGGTACCGACGCTAAGATTATCAATGATTACAACGGTAATTCGGTACTGTCAGCCTTCACACCAATTCCGGTTGGTGATAATCAGTGGGCATTGATTGTCGAGATCGATGAAGCAGAGGCCTTCGCCACCAAAGAGCAGCTGCAATGGATTGCGATCATAGCCCTGATTGCAGCAACCGTCGCTATCACGGTAATCGGTAGCTGGCTGGCCCGCAGTATCAGCCGTCCCATCGCTGCCATCGCCGTTGACGCCGAAGCGGTTGCCCAAGGTGACCTGACCACCCGCATTGTCGTCACCCAAAATGATGAAGTTGGGGTATTACAACAAGCGATGGCCGATATGGTTAAGGGCCTGAGGGACACGGTCGCCAGCATCTCCGACAGCGCCTCGCAACAAGCTGCGGCGGCGGAAGAGCTGGCCGCGACTACCCAACAAACCAGCCAGATCGTGGCGCAACAACATCAGAGTACCGATCAGGTGGCCAGCGCCATCAACGAAATGACCGCCACCGTTCGCGAGGTATCGCAGAACACAACACTCGCAGCAGAAGCCGCCAGTGGCGCGCAAAAGCAGGTTGTCAATGGCTCAGCCGTTGTCGATCGCACCGTTGGTGGTATCCGCTCTCTGGCCGAGACCCTTGAAGGCTCAATGGTGACAGTCAAAGAACTTGAAGATGGCGCCAGGAATATCGCCGGTATTCTCGATGTGATCAAAGGGATCGCCGATCAGACCAATCTGCTGGCCCTTAACGCCGCTATTGAAGCGGCGCGCGCGGGTGACCAGGGACGGGGATTTGCGGTGGTTGCCGATGAGGTCCGCTCGCTCGCTCAAAGCACCCAGACCTCTGCCAGCGAGATCGAAGCGATGATCGAGAAGCTGCAAACAGGGGCAACCAACTCGGCTGATTCGATGACCCAGGGCGTCAAACAAGCCGAAACACTGGCCGCGCAAGCTCAGGAGGTCACCGATGCGCTGGAGGAGATCCATACTTCGGTCAACACTATCAGTGACATGACCCTGCAGATCGCCAGCGCATCGGAGGAACAGAGCGCCGTCGCCGAAGATATCGGCAGTAATGCCGAAGAGATCAGCAACATGTCCGAGCAGACCGGGCAAGGCGCCCAGCAGATCGCGGCAACCAGTGAAGAACTGGCCCAGCTTGCCACCAGCCTCAACGAGCAAGTGTCACAGTTTAAAGTTTAACCGCAACAGCGATAAACCAAGCTACCCGGCGTATTACGGCCAGCCTCGGTCGTAATACGCCCTCACCATCGAGAGCCTACGGCTGCTCTTACCTCCTGACGGCAACGGTATAATCAACCCCAACACGACTCTATCAACGTTTACCCAGCGATTGCAGATACGCGCTTGGTGTCAGCCCGGTCCAGCTTTTGAAGGCCCGGCTAAACGACCGGGGTTCACTAAAGCCAAGCAGCCGTGCAACCTCGGTGACCGATTGTTTTTGCGATACCAGTTTTTCAATGGCCAGGTCCCGACGGATCTCATCTTTAATTCGCGGGTAAGACGTCCCTTCGCTATTGAGCTTACGCCGCAAGGTTTGTGAGCTGACATTAAATTGCTCAGCCAGCGCGTCGAACGATGGGCACAGCAGGATTTCAGCGCCCTGATGTAGCAGACCACTGCGAATTCGAGCGCGGTAGCTGGCCTCTTCACCAGGAATGGTGATCAGATCGGCGGGGGAGTTCTTCAGAAAACGCGACAGTTCTCGCTGAGTACGAACCGGTGGCAGTGCCAGCAGCGCAGCGCTGAAACTCAGTTTCATACAGGGCCGGTTAAACCGGTGCCGGCACGGGAACAGCAGTTTCAACTCTCGGTGATTGATCGGTTTGGGATAACTAAAACCGACCTGATTCAAAGGGATCGGTTTGCCGATAACCCAGCTCATGAAACGGTGCCAGATCACCAGCCAGAACTCTTGATAGAAGTGCTGAGGGTCGAGTTCGGGCCGAGTAAAAACCACCTCCAGCTCGATCACACCACCACGCTGATGCAATCTCATCCGCAGATCATCGGTAAACAGATTATAAAATACGATCCCCTGCTCCAACACCGCCCGCAACGTCTCGTACCGCAATACATGCCGAGCCATAAAAGCAAACGCACCCGGTTTGCAAGGGTGTTCGGTACAGCCCATAAACTCATCGCCAAGCTCAGCCCAAACCAACTGCACCAACCGCGTCATCTGATCCTCGTGTGCCACCGCGCCGGGTTGTTGCAACGTTTCCTGACTGATGCCGACTTCAGCCATCAGCCGAGCGCTAGACTTACCGTGACGCACGGCACATTGCAGAACCGCATCAACATAGTGGATATCAACAGTAGCCATAACATCTCCGGACGGCACAGGGCATCACAAGGCACTAAAATATCACCTATCAATACAACAAACAGAGCTACAGTGTAAACTTTTGTGATATAGATCGTAACTTAGTGTCATTTTATGACTGCCATTATTTCGTCATAGTAACCCATCACATTTGCCACCTCGTCCATCACCTTAGAATCCATTCCAGCGCCACGGAGTTCGTTATGTCAGACAAGCTATTGGTTGAAACTATCGGCCACACCGCCGTCATCACCATGAACAACCCTCCTGCCAATACCTGGGATCACCAAAGCCTGGCCGAACTTC
This sequence comes from Motiliproteus sp., assembly GCA_036961355.1. GTDB lineage: Bacteria > Pseudomonadota > Gammaproteobacteria > Pseudomonadales > Balneatricaceae > Motiliproteus. The sequence continues at coordinate 117,353 of JBALVL010000010.1, read as the reverse complement.
CCCTGCTAATTGAAAAACTCAACGCCGACCGCAAGATCTACAGCCTTGTGATCACCGGTTCAGGCGACAAATTTTTCTGCGCTGGCGCCGACCTTAATATGTTCACCGAATGTGGCAAAGGCGGAGCTTATGAGATCTCAGCTCTATTCGGTCAGGCATTCGAAATCCTTAGCAACTTCCGTGGCGTGTCGATCGCCGCGATTAATGGCTACGCCATGGGCGGGGGCCTTGAGGTGGCACTAGCTTGCGACATCCGCATTGGCGAAGAGCAGATCTCTGTGGCGTTACCCGAAGCCAAAGTCGGCCTGCTCCCTTGCGCCGGTGGCACCCAACGACTGTTGAGCCTGACCAGCGAAGGCTGGGCTAAACGAATGATCTTGTGCGGCGAGCGGATTAAAGCCGATAAAGCACTAGAAATTGGCATCCTCGAAGAGGTGGTCGGCCGCGGCGAGTCCAAAACCAAGGCACTGGAGCTGGCGTCGCAAGTTGCCGAACAAAGCCCAACCAGTGTTGCTGCCTGCAAATCGCTGATTCACGAATCTCGTGTCGTGCTCGACAAGGGCATCATTCTCGAACGCGAGCTGTTCGCCAACCTGTTTGACACCGAAGACCAAACCGAAGGGGTCAGTGCCTTTTTAGACAAGCGTAAGCCTGAGTGGAAAAACGCTTAAGCACTAAACTGTATACAGCCGCTTCGGGTAACGCCTTAGCGGGCCATTTATCCCGCGTATAGATAGAGAAATCAGACATGTCACAAACTCAAGATTCAATCGTAATCGTCGCCGCCACCCGTACTCCCATGGCCGGACTGATGGGTGACTTCGCCGATGTCCGCGCGCCTGATTTGGGCGCCACTGCCATTAAAGCGGCCGTCGAGCGCGCCGGTATCAGTGCTACCGATATTGATCAAGTGATCATGGGCTGTGTACTACCCGGCGCGCTGGGCCAGGCTCCGGCGCGGCAAGCGGCATTAGGTGCCGATCTGCCACTGTCAGCAGGCTGCGTCACCATTAATAAGATGTGCGGATCGGGCATGAAAGCGGTAATGGATGCGCACGATCAGATCAAAGCCGGCACCAGCGATGTGATGATCGCTGGTGGTATGGAGAACATGAGCCAGGCACCGTACCTGCTACCCAAGGGCCGCGGCGGCATGCGCATGGGCCACGGTCAGGTACTCGACTCGATGTTCTTCGACGGGCTCGAAGATGCTTATGAAGGTGGCTTGATGGGCAGTTTTGCTCAGGCCACAGCTGACAGCTTTGATGTTAGCCGCGAAGCGATGGACAATTTTGCAATCGAATCGCTGACACGCGCCAACAACGCCATTGCCGAAGGCTGGTTCAAGAACGAGATCGCCCCGGTGACGATAAAGAACCGTAAGGGCGAGACCGTTATTTCAATCGACGAACAGCCGGGCAAAGCCAATCCTGCCAAGATTCCAACGCTACGCCCGGCGTTCAAAAAGGACGGCACGGTCACAGCAGCCAACTCCAGCTCGATCTCAGACGGTGGTGCAGCACTGGTACTGATGCGCGAGAGCGAAGCCAACGAACGTGGTCTGACGCCGCTGGCACGTATCGTCGGTCACATGACCCACGCCCAAAAGCCCTCTGAGTTCGCCATCGCGCCGATCGGTTCGATCGAAAAACTGCTGGCTAAAATCGATTGGAACAAGGACGACGTCGACCTGTTCGAGATCAACGAAGCCTTTGCCGTGGTAACCATGCTAGCCACTCAGGAGCTGGGGCTCGACGCCAGCAAGGTCAACGTCAGCGGCGGTGCTTGTGCGCTAGGCCATCCTATCGGCTGCTCTGGCGCGCGCATTCTGGTGACCCTGATCCACGCCCTCAAGCGCTTGGGTAAGCGCCGTGGCGTCGCCTCATTGTGCATCGGTGGCGGCGAAGCCACTGCCATCGCTATCGAAGCAGTCTAAGCGAACTAGGCCACACCATCACATTGACACCGAGGAGGTGCCTTTGAGCACCGCCCCCTATATCGACAGCCCGAGAGAAACCACCCATGGACCTGACACTTACCGAAGACCAGACGATGATTCAGGAGATGGCGCGCAAATTCGCCCAAACCGAACTTGCGCCTGTTGCTGAAAAACTCGATCACCAAGGTGACCGCACCCTGTTTCTTGAGAACCTAAAAAAACTGGCTGAACTGGGTTTTATGGGACTCAACATCGATGCCGAATATGGCGGCACCGAAGCGGGCACCGTTGTGTTCAGCTTGGCGATCACCGAAATTGCCAAAGCCTGCGCCTCCACAGCAGTAACCATGTCGGTCACCAACATGGTGGCCGAGGTGATCCAAGTGATCGCCTCAGCAGAGCAAAAGCAGCGCTACCTGCCCAAGCTGTGCAGCGGTGAATACCCTGCCGGCGGCTTCTGTCTAACCGAATCCAGTGCAGGTTCTGATCCGTCCAACATGAAAACCACTGCTGTACTGGACGGCTACGAGTGGGTACTCAACGGTGCCAAGCAGTACATCACCAGCGGCGAATACGCCGGTGTCTTTGTTGTTTGGGCGGTTACCGATAAGGAGCAGCCCCGAGGCAAAGGGATCTCCTGTTTTCTGATCGAGAACGGCATCGCAGGACTGTCTGTCTCTAAAGCCGAAAAGAAGATGGGCCAGCACGCCTCGGCCACCAACGAAGTGGTGTTCGACAACTGCCGCATCCCCAAAGACGCCATCATGGGCGAACTCAATCAGGGCTTTAAGATCGCTGTTAGTGAACTGGCCGGTGGCCGCATCGGTATCGGCTCACTGGCACTGGGCGTCGGCCAGGCAGCGATGGACATTGCCCGTGAGTACATCACCGAGCGCCAGCAGTTCGGCCAACCGCTGGCAAACTTTCAGGGCCTGCAGTGGATGCTGGCCGATGCCTACACCGAACTGGAAGCGGCACGGTTGCTGCTGATGAGCGCGGCCGACAAAAAAGCCAAAGGACTGCCCTTCTCGAAGGAAGCATCGATGGCCAAGCTGTTCGCGTCCGAGAAGGCGAATAAGGCCTGCTACACCGCGCTGCAGCTAATGGGCGGTGCCGGTTACATTAAGGAGTACCCGCTTGAGCGTTACGCCCGCGATGTACGGATCACATCGATCTACGAAGGCACCAGCGAGATTCAACGGGTGATTATCGCCCGTGAACTACTGCGCGAAGTTGGCTAACTCTCAATTTGTGACATCTCAGCCAATGACACCTCAGCGTAAAAAATAATTAGGCCACAATGCGCAGAAAAATCTTATCAGCGCCTTTAAGCCCACAAATTAATAAAGAGATAACAACATGGATCTGAACAACAAAGTCGTCATCGTTACCGGCGGAGCATCGGGACTGGGTCTGGTGACCTGTCAACAACTGGCCAAGCAAGGCGCCAAGATCGTCGCCTTCGACCTAAACGAAGAGGCAGGACAGGCACTGGTAGCCGAGCTGGGTGAGCAGGCGATCTTCGCCAAGGTTAATGTCACTGACGAGGCCTCGGTCGCCGCAGGTATCACTAAAGCGATGACCGCCTTTGGCGCCATCCACGTTTGTATCAACTGCGCCGGCATCGCACCGGGCGGCAAGACTGTCGGACGCAACGGCGCCTTAGCGCTGGACAAGTTCGCACAGGTGATCAACATCAATTTGATCGGCACCTTTAACGTACTGCGCCTGGCCGCCGAGCAGATGGCCAACAACGAGCCGAGTGAAGACGGCGAGCGCGGCGTCATTATCAACACCGCTTCGGTAGCGGCGTTTGACGGTCAGATGGGGCAGGCGGCTTACGCTGCCAGTAAAGCTGGCGTGGTTGGTATGACGCTGCCAATCGCCCGTGATCTGGCTCGTTCGGGCATCCGCATCATGTGCATCGCCCCGGGTATCTTTGATACCCCGATGATGAAAGGCATGACCGACGAGGTCCGCGATCCGTTAATCCAGATGGTGCAAAACCCCAAGCGCTTTGGCGACCCTGAAGAGTACGCCGCGCTGGCGGCGCATATCATCAACAACAACTACCTCAATGGCGACGTGATCCGACTCGACGGCGCGATCCGGATGGAGCCTAAATAAGGCTTTCCCACGACTATCTAACCCCAATGCTATCTAGCACCACTGTTATCTAGCACCACTGTTATCTAACCCCCTGCTATTTAGCTCACTGTCGGTTAGCGTCCAGATGCTGGATGCTAACCGGTAAAAACCGTCCCTTTTCGGAGTCTGCGCATCATGCTCAGCGACATTAAAGTGCTCGACCTGTCCACCCTGCTTCCCGGCCCATACGCTTCAATGATGCTGGCCGATCTGGGTGCGCAGGTACTGCGGGTTGAATCACCGGAACGGATCGATCTGGTTCGGGAGATGGCCCCGAAAGTCGGCGCCTCGTCAGCAGCGCACCAATACCTTAACCGCTCCAAACGTTCGATCGCACTCGACCTGAAACAACCCGAGGCGATCAATATCGTGCACCAACTGGTGGCCGAGCACGACATTGTGCTTGAGCAGTTTCGTCCGGGCGTGATGGATCGGTTGGGGCTCGGTTACGCCGCGTTGAAAGCGATCAACCCGCAACTGATCTATTGCTCGATCACCGGTTACGGCCAGAGCGGTCCTTACCGAGATCGCGCCGGCCATGATCTGAACTTTCTGGCACTGGCCGGCGTCAGTAGCTACTCGCGCCGTGCGGGTCAACCACCGCTGCCGCTGGGGATTCAGGTGGCCGACGTAGCCGGTGGTTCGTTGCACAGCGTGATCGGTATTTTGGCGGCGCTGCACCACCGCCAACGCACGGGCGAAGGGCAGATGATCGATATCAGCATGACCGATTGCGCCTTTGCCCTGAATGGCATGAGCGGCGCCAACGCCCTGGCCGGGGGCGTTGAACCCGAGGCCGAGTCGGAAATGCTCAACGGGGCTTCCTTTTACGACTATTACCAGACCAAAGACGACCGCTACTTCTCGGTTGGCAGCCTCGAACCTAAGTTCTTCAAGGGGTTGTGCCAACAGTTAGGTCGGCCTGATCTGGCTGATATCGGCACCCGACCCTCGGCGCAAGCCGAGCTAAAACAAACGCTAAGTGAGATCTTCAAAAATAAGAGTTTTGCCGAATGGCAGGCGATCTTTGCCGTCGAAGATATCTGTGTTGAGCCCGTGTTGAGTGTCTCAGAAGCCGCCAAACAGCCGCTGATGCAACAGCGCGACATGGTAGTCGAGGTAACCGACAGTGTCACAGGTAGCCAGCCGCAGATCGGCTGCCCGATAAAATTTTCTGCCTATAAACCCGCCTACGGCCATGCAGGAGGCGAAGTGGGATCGCACGGTAACGAGGTGTTACAGCAACTAGGACTGACTGAAACGGAGATAGCAGCGCTGCGCGCCAGCAAAGTCGTGAAATAAAGGCTCGGGAGTTTCTAACTAGGGTAAAACGACGGAATCAGCGAGGGCTAAGGCGCTTGGCTCAGCAACCGCCCTCGTCACGGTTTCAGGTCAGACTAGCCCTGAGGTTCGAGAAACTTCGGGTCGAGCTTGAGATCGTCGTTACTGTTAACGCCAACGCCACGCGATTTGATATCGGTAGCGATCTGTTGCGCCTCTTCCAGTGAATGCATCGCGTACGTGCCGCACTGGTACTCGTTGAGCTCTGGAATTTCGCTCTGTTGCTTAACACCCAGCACATCTTCCATCGCCGCCAGCCAAGACTTGGCGACACGATCCGCGTCAGGAGTACCGATCAGGCTCATATAAAAGCCAGTACGACAGCCCATCGGCGAGATATCGATGATCTCCACACCGTCACCATTGAGGTGTTCACGCATAAAGCCGGCAAACAGATGCTCCAACGTATGGATACCGCGCTCACTCAGAATCTCTTCGTTGGGGCGGCAGAAACGCAGGTCAAACACGGTAATGGTATCGCCACCGGGGGTCGTCATAGTCTTGGCGGTACGTACTGCCGGGGCATCCATGCGGGTGTGATCTACAGTAAAACTGTCTAACAAGGGCATCGCTGTTTCCTCTTAATCGCGTTCTAACCCCAACCGGGGAATGTCTATTTTCGGGCAGCGATTCATCACTACCTGCAATCCATAAGCTTCGGCGCGGCGGGCGGCATCGGCATCGATCACCCCCAGTTGCAGCCACAAAACTTTGGCTTTAATTTTAATCGCGGCTTCGGCAACCGCCGCTACCGCATCGGAACGCCGAAAGACGTCAACCATATCGATAGCTATCGTCTCCGGAATATCGGCCAGTGTGGCATAAACCCGTTCGCGAAGCAGCTGCTCGCCTCGGCAAGCGGGATTAACCGGTATCACCCGATAGCCATGGTGTTGCAGATAAGCCATCACCCGGTGACTAGCCCGATCGGGCTTGGGGCTGGCCCCAACCATGGCGATGGTTTTCACCGATGTCAGGATTTGCGTTAAATAGTTATCGTCGTATTCAAAGTGCACGTCGGTCTCCTCGCTAACTATCCCTATCGACCGGAACCAGTATCACCTGCTATCACATTCCGGGCAATCGGGATCACGCTCCAAATCTTGGCTCGGGTCCCACTGGGATACTGGTTTAATAGCACTCAGTGATCTTCGCTCCCTCCACATTCCGGGCAATCGGGATCACGCCCCAAGTTTAGACTGCGCCACTGCAGGTGCTTGGCATCGAGCAATAACAGTTTACCCACCAGCGGCGTGCCGAAGCCGGTCAGCAGCTTGATCGCCTCCAGCGCCTGAGTGGTACCGATCATGCCCACCAGCGGTGCGATCACACCACTATCAGAACAGGTTAGTGCAGCGTCATCACCACCGTCGGGAAACAGACAGCGGTAGCAGGGACTATCGGGGTTACGGCTATCAAACACACTGACCTGCCCTTCTAGGCGGATTGCGGCGCCGGAGACCAGAGGGGTTTGCTGCTTCACACAAGCGGCATTGATAGCAAAACGGCTAACAAAATTATCGCAGCAATCGACCACCAGATCTGCTTGCGCCACTTGCTCGAGCAACGCCTCGCCTTCTAAACGCTGATTGAGTGGTGTCACGCTAATGTCGGGATTGATCGCCAGCAGTTGATCACGCGCCGACTCAACTTTGGGCCGACCAATATCGGCCTGCGTATGAACCACCTGACGCTGCAGATTACTCAGATCAACGTCATCAAAATCGCTTAGTACCAGATGGCCAACACCCGCCGCCGCCAGGTAGAGCGCAACCGGAGAGCCCAAACCACCGAGCCCGATAATCAGTACCCGCGATGCCAGTAATTTGTCCTGACCGCTGACATCCACCTCGGGCAACATAATCTGGCGGCTGTACCGCAGCAGTTGCTGATCGTTCATCATGGCAAAATATCCTCGCTAGCAGATGTGGACGGAGAGACCGGGGCGAGCCGGCCAACCGTCACCCGATCCTGCTGATTCAGGTCGGTATAAGTTTGTAGTGACTGGTACCCCAGCCCGGTTAACAGCTGACGCACTGCCGCACCTTGATCATAGCCGTGTTCGAACATCAACCAACCGCCCGGCTTGAGTCGGCTCTGTGCCTGTTCGGCAATAGTGGTGATATCGGCAAGACCACAATCTGCGGCGACCAGCGCGCTGAGGGGCTCAAAGCGAACATCGCCCTGCTGCAGATGCGGATCATCGGGGTCAATATAGGGCGGATTGCTGACGATCAGATCGTAGGGTTCGGTGAGCGGCTGACACCAACTACCCTGTATCACCTCGGCATTACCTAGCTGCAGTCGCTGCCGGTTACGCTCAGCCAACGCCGCCGCCGGCACTGAATATTCAACCGCAGTAACCCGCCAGTTGGGGCGTTCGCTAGCCAGTGCCAACGCGATAGCACCGGTTCCGGTTCCCAGATCGGCAACCCGTCGCGGTCGACCATCGAGGCCATCGAGCGCCAACTCAACCAGCAGCTCGGTTTCCGGTCGTGGGATCAGGGTCGACGGATCAACCTCCAGCGACAGAGTCCAGAAATCGCGATAGCCCAAGATATGTGCCACCGGCTCACCCGCTTTGCGCCGCGCCAGCGCTATCTCGAAGCGCTGTTGCTGCGAGGCATCAAGCGTTCGTTCGGGCCAGGTATAAAGGTAGCTACGTGGTTTGTCGAGGACACCACACAACAGCAGCTGCAGATCCAGTTCTGGAGTGTCCGACTGTGACTTGAGCTCCGCCGCGCGGGCCATCAATTGATCGATTCGCTGACTCATAACGGATATCGGTAGCAAAGCTGCGAGCGTTTAACCGCCCATCGCCGCTAACAGCTCGGCTTGATGCTCGTGGATCAGGGGTTCGATGACGGTATCAACATCACCTTCCATCACCTCGGCCAGTTTATACAGAGTCAGGTTGATTCGGTGGTCGGTGACTCGCCCTTGCGGGTAGTTGTAGGTTCGAATCCGTTCGGAGCGATCGCCGCTGCCGACCAGACTCCGACGGGCGTCGGCCTGCGCAGAGGCCTGCCGTTCCTGAATCCCGGCCAGAATCCGAGAATTCAACAACGACAGCGCCTTCGCCCGGTTCTTATGCTGAGAGCGTTCCTCCTGACATTCGACCACGATCCCGGTAGGGATATGGGTCAGGCGGATCGCCGAATCGGTTTTGTTGACGTGCTGGCCGCCAGCACCGGAAGCGCGGAAAGTATCAACCCGTAAGTCAGCTTTCTTAATCTCGATGGCATCGGTGGTTTCCGCTTCGGGCATCACCGCCACCGTGCAGGCTGAGGTATGGATCCGTCCTTGCGATTCGGTTTCCGGTACCCGCTGAACACGATGCGCGCCGGACTCGAATTTAAGCCGTGAATAGACATCTTTACCCACCACCCGGGTAATTATCTCTTTATAACCGCCGTGATCGCCCTTGTTTTCGCTGATCATCTCCAGCTTCCACCCCTGACGCTCGGCATACTTGGAGTACATCCGGAACAGGTCGCCGGCAAAGATCGCCGCTTCATCACCACCGGTTCCGGCGCGAATCTCCAGAAAGGTGTTGTGGCCGTCGTTAGGGTCCTTGGGCAACAGCAGTCTTTGCAGATCCAGCTCCAGTTCTTGCTGGCGCGCCTGCCCCTCTTTGATCTCTTCTTCAGCCATCTCCTTCATCTCAGGATCGGCTAACATCTCGGCCGCTTCGGCCAGATCCTGTTGCACCAGCAGATAGTTAGTGAAGCTTTCTACCACCGGTTCCAGCTCAGAATATTCTTTGGAAAAATCACGAAAGCGGTTCTGATCGCTAATCACTTCCGACTCACCGAGCAAAGCCGACAACTCTTCGTAGCGATCTTTGAGCATATCGAGCTTGGTCAGAATGGAGGATTTCATGGCTATTTCCGGCAGTGGCCCGACGTAACATTACGTCCGGTTAATCAAATTCAGAGGCTATCTAAAAAATTATTCGTTACCGAACGGCAACTCAAACAGCTCGTGGGTCAGTTCAAGCACTTCAGAGCGCCCTTGGGCAGCGGCGTTCTTCATCTGCACACTCGGCGAGTGGATCAGTTTATTGGTCAATCCACGTGCTAACAGCTGCAACACCTGTTCGGCGTCTTTACCCGTCGCCAACTGCTTCAGCGCCTTCTCCAGCTCCTGATCGCGGATACCTTCGGCTTTACCACGCAACGCCCGCAGACTGTCGGTCGCACCGAGTGAGCGTAACTGCTGCATAAACGTCTGAGCACCTTGCATCACCAGCGTTTCGGCTTCTCTGGCGGCACTCTCACGGGATTTAACGTTCTCTTCGATCACGCCGCGCAGGTCATCGACGCTATACAGATAGACGTCGGATAACTCTCCAACCTCGGGTTCGATATCCCGAGGCACCGCAATATCGACCATAAACATCGGTTTATGCTTGCGCTTCTTCAGCGCCCGCTCTACCGCACCTTTACCCAAGATCGGTAACGGGCTGGCAGTCGAGGAGATAATGATATCGGCATCGGTCAACTGATCCGGGATATCCGACAGTAACACCGCTTGCGCGCCGAACTGCTGCGCAAGTGCTTGCGCCCGCTCCAGCGTCCGGTTAGCCACCACGATCTGCTTGATTCCCGCTCGCGACAAATGCTGTGCCACCAGGTCGATCGTTTCACCTGCGCCGATCAACAAAGCCCGGCTCTGACTCAGATCGGTAAAAATATGCTGCGACAGGCTGACCGCCGCATAAGCCACCGATACCGGATTCTCACCGATGGCGGTTTGCGAACGTACTTTTTTAGCAATGGTGAAGCAGTATTGAAACAGGCGACTAAGTTCAGAGTGAATCGCCTTGGCAGCATTGGCAACGGCATAACTGGATTTCAGCTGGCCTAGAATCTGAGGTTCACCCAGCACCAGCGAGTCCAGGCCGCAGGCGACCCGCATCATATGGCTCGCGGCATCTTCATCCCAGTAGCTGTAACTGCACGCATCCAGTTCATCGACACTGATACCGTGATATTCACCCAGCCACCGCAGGATCCGGCCACTGTCCGCCGAGGTACTGGAACAGTACAGCTCGGTACGGTTGCAGGTCGACAGGATCGCAACTTCTTTAAGCCCCGCTTCCTGACAAGCACTGGCCAGCGCTTCATCCATCTGCTCGGGGGCAAACGCTACCTTCTCCCGTACGGAGACCGAGGCCGTTTTATGATTAATGCCTAACGCCAGTATTGCCATCGAGCGAGTTATACTCCAACTCCCAAAATTCAAGCGGCCAATGATACACGCTCCGCCACTATTGATTAAGCCACCTAAGCACCTATCATCCGAAACAATGCAGTATTTTACCGTTTTTTGATGTCTATCCAGAAAGCAGCGCATCACCGCAACTGACAACGACGACTAAGCTGCTTATAGTTAGGGGGTTAATGACCTCAGCCAAACAGAACCGATCCGCTTTTAGCTCAATGGCTTAGACAATGGTTTAGACTCCTGCCATCGTATCTAAAGCCATCACCGCTATCGAAGCGATAGAACTGGCGCAACACAACAGGGTAACTTCGGATTTATGCATTCACTTCGTCTTCACCAGCCATTTCGTATCCACCAGCTACGGGCAATAGCCGCCGCAACACTGGCCCTGTTGATCAGCGCTTGCGCCAGCCAATCGACATCCACAACGGCGACCAACAACACTCATAACCAGCCCGCAGGTCAACAAGCTGAAGCAAAGGGCAGCTTTGAAGCCGCAACACTATACGCTCTGCTGGTCGCCGAGCTGGCAGGCCAGCGCGGTATGAATCAGGTCAGCATTCACAATTATGTACAGGAAGCTGAACGCACCCGGGATATCAACATCACCCGTCACGCCACCCTGCTCGCCAATCGTTACAACGACGCCAATAACAGCCTCAAAGCGGCACTGCTGTGGACCGAACTAGAGCCGAACAATCCCGAACCCAGCGGCATCGCAGCTGCGGGACTGATACGCCGCGGGGACATCGAACAGGCCCGTCCCTTGCTGCAATCGGCACTCACCCACAATCCGTCCAGTACCGTCGACGCACTCGCCGAACGCGCTCAAAAGATGAGCCCTCAGGAACGCAAAAACTACCTGACACTGCTCGACCAACTACTATTGGACAACCCCGAACAACCCCACCTGCTCTACGCCAAAGCCAGTCTACTGCGCTTTAGCGACGACCTGTCGCAACCGCTGCTCTTTGCCCAACAAGCCTTAGACCTGGCACCGCAATACGACCGCGCTATCTTGCTCGAAGCGGACCTTCAGGCACGCAGCGGTCATCTCGACACCGCCTTAGGCCACCTGCGCGAAGAGCTCAACCGGCGAGACCATCAGCAGATCCGGACACTCTACACGCGGTTGTTGCTGCAGAAAGGACAGTTCGACAGCGCCCACCAACAAGCTCAACTGCTAACGAAAAATGCGCCTAACGACCACAACCTGCAATTCTATCTCGGTGCGCTAATGCTCGAGTACAATCAAATCGAGCAGAGTGAACAATACTTTCTTGAGCTGGTGCAGCGCTTCGGGGTCAACTCTACCCTGCACTATTATCTCGGCAGGATCGCGCAACTCAAAGAGCTACCCGATCAGGCACTAGAGCATTACCAGCAGATAGGTGACTCGGCCTACCTCACCGCAGGCATGTCTGAAGTGGCAAAACTGCTCAACAAACCAAAAGACGAGCAACAACTGCGCGACATTTACCGCCAAAGCCGCGAACGCAACCCGGCACAAAGCGCCACCTTGTTCATCATGGAGGCCAGCTGGTTACAACAACACCAGCGACAACAACAGGCACTGCAGGTTTATAACCAGGCACTGGCCATGGAGCCGCACGCAACCAACCCTCAACTGCTCTACAACCGCTCAATGCTCCACGAACAACTCGATCAATTGGACGAAATGGAGCAAGACCTTCGTCAATTGCTAGCATTAGAACCCAACAACGCCACCGCGCTCAACGCTCTGGGTTACAGCCTGACTGATCGCACTGATCGCCACGAAGAAGCACTCATATTGATCCGACAGGCGCTTAAACTAAAACCTGACGACCCAGCAATCCTCGACAGCATGGGCTGGGTACAACACAACTTAGGCAACTACAAACTGGCACTGGAATACCTGCTTCGTGCGCTGGAGATGTTTCCCGACCCTGAAATCGCGGGTCATCTGGGGCAGGTCTACTGGAAACTGGGCCAACAAGACAACGCCCGTGAGGTATGGGATAACGCCCTGCAAAGCCACCCGGACAGCCCATTAATACTTGAAGCGATGCGCCAAGTCGGCTTGACCCAATAACAGCCAATGCTGAATTTACAGTCACTTCATCATCCCGTCTTGCGGCGCAAGAAGCTGCCTTTACGCTCGACTATAACCAACTTCAGCCTATTCGTTGTGCTACTTATCGGCCTAATGGGGTGTAGCAGCCAACCACAGCAGCCAACCGAACCGCTGGCTAAAATCAGCTGGGAGCAGCGTCAGCAACAATTGCTGCCACTAACCCGATGGCAGGTACTAGGCAAAATCAATATCCGCACACCGCAGGAAAACAACACCGCCAGCCTGAATTGGAGCCAATTCGATGATCGTTATCGTATCTATATGGCAGGCCCGCTGGGACAGGGTGCAGTCAACATCAGCGGTTCGGAGCAACACGGAATAATTCTCGACATCAGCGGCGAGGACCGCCGCCAAGCTGCATCGCCCGAACAACTGTTAAACCAGCGACTCGGTTGGTCGATACCGGTCAGCCAGATGCCCTACTGGATCAGAGGCTTACCCGCGCCAAACAGATTACACGCCAAGACGCTCGACCCCTTCAACCGGCTACAGCAATTACAACAAAATGGCTGGACCATCGATTACCTGAGCTACCAGCAACAACAACAACAGCAACACCTACCCAGAAAGATCCAACTGCAAAGAGGCGCCGAGATGAAACTGACCCTCATCCTCAAAGAGTGGCAGTTCAGTTCAACGACCAACCCCGCTCAACTGACGCCTCTATAGCATTAAGTGCCCCTTTAGCAATAAGCGCCCATTTAACATGAGTTGAGTCGCCCAAACGACGGTGTAATAACGATCGGTTACAGCGCCCCGAAACCCGCGACAAAACTCCACTTCAATACGTGGAAAAAATAACCACTCAAAGTTGACTTCACAGCAGCCGTCAAGGAAAATACGCCGTCTTGAAATCGGCTCAGTTTTTTTGAATCGCTTTTGATTTTGCTGGGGTGTAGCCAAGCGGTAAGGCAGCGGGTTTTGATCCCGTCACGCGCAGGTTCGAATCCTGCCACCCCAGCCATCGATTTTTTAATTGCTCGACCCACTGTAGAATTCCCACAGCCCTTACTCTCTGCCAAACAGGTACCCATCGTGTCAAAACTCATGGTCTTCACCGGCAACGCCAACCCTGCACTGGCTGACAAGGTCGCCAAAAAACTGTGCATTTCTCTGGGTAATGTCTCGGTAGAGCAGTTCAGTGACGGCGAAATCGCGGTGGAACTGAACGAAAACGTACGCGGCAAGGATGTTTTTATCATCCAATCAACCTGCGCCCCAACCAATGACAACCTGATGGAACTGGTTTTGATGGCAGACGCACTGCGTCGCGCTTCAGCCACGCGGGTCACAGCGGTGATCCCCTACTTCGGCTACGCCCGTCAGGATCGTCGCCCACGTTCGGCCCGTGTCCCCATCAGCGCTAAAGTCATCGCCAGCATGATTGCCAACGCAGGCATCGACCGAGTCCTTACCGTCGACCTGCACGCTGACCAGATCCAGGGGTTTTTCGACATTCCTGTTGATAACGTCTACGGTTCTCCGGTTCTGCTGAGCGCTATCGAGTCAGAGAACTACGACAACCCGATCGTTGTATCACCCGATGTGGGCGGTGTAGTTCGTGCTCGCGCGGTCGCCAAGCAGCTCAACACTGACCTGGCCATCATCGATAAGCGCCGTGAAAAAGCCAACGTAGCGCAGGTGATGCACATCATCGGCGACGTTGCCGGTCGTACCTGCGTTCTGGTTGACGACATGTGTGACACCGCCGGAACACTCTGCAAAGCTGCCGAAGCCCTGAAAGAGCATGGCGCTTCCAAAGTTGTGGCCTTTGCCACTCACCCGGTACTGTCGGGGAAGGCGATCGAAAATATCAATAACTCCAGCCTTGATGAACTGGTTGTGACCGACACGATCCCGCTCAGCAAGGAGGCGCAGTCCTGCGGCCGCATCCGCCAACTGACACTGTCAGACCTGTTGGCCGAATCGATCCGCCGGGTCTGCAATGAAGAATCGATCAGCGCGATGTTTCTGCCTTAAGGGAGACACCGTACTGAACGTACTCGCCGTGGAATAATCCACCGGCATTAAACGATGCTGTATCGCTCTGGTCGCAGGAGTACTACAGTCTGATTAGAAAGGAACACACCATGTCTACATTTACCATCAACGCCACGGTCCGTAACGACTTAGGGAAAGGTGCGAGCCGCCGCCTACGTCGCTTGGAAGGCACTATCCCTGCTATCGTATACGGTGGCAAAAACAAGCCTGTTTCTCTGAGCATCGCGCACAAAGACATCATCAAGGCGACCCAGTCTGAAGCATTCTTCTCAAGCATTATTACGCTGAACGTTGAAGGCAAAGAGCAGAAGGTCATCCTTAAAGACCTTCAGCGCCACCCTGCCAAGCAGCAGATCCTGCACGCAGACTTTCAGCGCGCGCTCAAGGGCACTTTGCTGACTGTAATCGTACCTCTGCACTTCATCAACGAAGAAAAGAGCGAAGCGATCAAACTGGGCGGCAAAGCCACTCACACCATCAGCCAGATCGAGATCAACTGTGACGCAGCGCACCTGCCAGAGTTCATCGAAGTTGACATGGAAAATGTTGCCATCGGCCACATCATCCACCTGTCAGAGCTGGTTCTGCCAAGCGGCGTTGAGATCCCTGTCCTGAAGCTGGGCGCTGACCACGACCAGCCGGTAGCCACTATCGCTGCCAAGCGTGGCGAAGAAGAAGCTGCCGAAGACGAAGCTCCTGCTGAAGCCCCTGCTGCAGCCGAGTAATTGCGCTGAAGCACCCTTCGGCCCCTGTTTTGTGACAACTGTACGGTAATAACTATTATGACCAGCACAGTTAACCTGATCGTCGGACTGGGAAACCCCGGTAGCCAATACGATCGGACCCGTCACAACGCAGGGGCCGAATTCGTTGAGCAACTCGCTCAACGCCTACACTGCCCGCTGCAGCCTGAAAAACGCTATCACGGCCTGTATGGCAAGACCCGTATCGAGGGTCAGGATCTGCATTTACTGATTCCGACCACCTTTATGAACCTCAGCGGCCAGTCTTTACAAGCATTGGCCAGCTACTTCAAGATCCCTGTCGACAGCATTCTGGTCGCTCACGACGAGCTAGACCTATCCCCCGGTACTGCACGCCTGAAGCAGGGCGGCGGTCATGGCGGTCATAACGGCCTGCGGGACATCATCGAAAAGTTCGGCGGTGATAAGAATTTCATCCGTTTACGGATCGGTATCGGTCATCCCGGCAATGCCAAACTGGTTCACAATTTTGTCCTGGGGCGCGCACCAAGCAGCGAACGCGAGCTGACTCAGAGCTGCCTCGACGAAGCATTTTCCACGCTACCGATCTTGTTGAATGACGGTCTGGCCAAGGCGATGAATCGCCTGCACAGCTTTAAAGCCTAACCCGCACCGATAGGCTTGGATTAATCACAATAGTTTAATCACAACAGCTTTAATCACAACTGCCTCACCACAACAGTTATGATCACAGCACTATTTATCACAACATTTGGACACCGCCGGTGGCGCAACTTTTCCAACACCCGGCAGCCCCCAACCCGGTATAACAACAGGATCAGATTATGGGTTTTAACTGCGGCATCGTTGGCCTCCCCAACGTCGGTAAATCTACCCTTTTTAACGCACTCACCAAGGCGGGTATTGATGCTGAGAACTTCCCGTTCTGCACGATAGAACCCAATACCGGCATCGTACCGATGCCCGATCTACGCCTTGATAAACTGGCTGCCATCGTCAAGCCGCAGAAAGTTCTGCCGACAACCATGGAGTTTGTCGATATTGCCGGACTAGTCGCCGGGGCGTCTAAAGGGGAAGGACTGGGCAACAAATTCCTGGCCAACATCCGCGAGACCGACGCCATTGCTCACGTTGTTCGCTGCTTCGAAGATGAGAACGTGATCCATGTAGCCAACCAGATCGACCCGCTGGCCGACATCGACATCATCAATACCGAGCTGGCACTGGCTGATATGGACGCGGTCGAAAAGCAACTCTACAAAGCCAACCGCAACTCCAAAAGCGGCGACAAAGATGCGCTCAAAGCCAAGGCCATTTTGGAGAAGCTACTGCCCTATCTTGAGCGTGGCGAGCTGATTCGTTCCGCCAAGCTGACCGATGACGAGCGTGTATGGATTAAACAACTCAACCTGCTGACCGCCAAGCCGACACTCTACATCGCCAATGTTGACGAAGACGGCTTCGACAACAACCCGCACCTCGACAAAGTGGTCGAGCTGGCCAACGCAGAAGGCGCCGAAGTCGTTGCCGTCTGCAATAAGCTGGAGGCAGAGATCGCCGAACTTGATGACGAAGAGCGCGATGAGTTCCTGGCCGATTTAGGCATGGAAGAGCCAGGCCTGGATCGCGTAATCCGGGCCGGATACCACCTTCTAGGCCTGCAAACGTACTTCACCGCAGGCGTCAAAGAGGTTCGCGCCTGGACCGCGCGCCAAAATGCCACCGCCCCTCAGGCAGCCGCCGTGATTCACACAGACTTCGAGAAAGGTTTCATCCGCGCCGAAGTCACCGCTTACGATGACTTCATCGAATTCAACGGCGAACAGGGTGCAAAAGAGGCCGGCAAATGGCGTCTTGAGGGCAAGGAATACCGGGTTCAGGATGGCGATGTCATCCACTTCCGCTTCAACGTTTAAAGCGCTGAATTTTTTTATAAAAAGTTGCTGGGACGGGTGTTGACAACCCCCTCCCAACAAGGAATAATTCGCGCCTCATTCGGCGGCTATGTAGCTCAGTTGGTTAGAGCACATCACTCATAATGATGGGGTCACTAGTTCGAATCTAGTCATAGCCACCATTCTCCGAATGATCACCAAAGTAAGAGCAGATCTCTCGCTCTTCACTGTTGGGGTGTAGCCAAGCGGTAAGGCAGCGGGTTTTGATCCCGTCACGCGCAGGTTCGAATCCTGCCACCCCAGCCATCTTTTGATTAGCACCATCCTCCTCTCTATCACAAAAAATTAGATCAGATCAAACCAGCACAGGTTTAAACCTAGCTAAGCGAGATCGCGTTAGCACCTAACGGCAACAGACAATTCTGCCACCCCAGCCCGCTTGTCAGACCCGTTTCAAAACCCATCTGTTTGATCCCTTATTTTCGGGTAGCATCACTACGGCTCGGACCAAACTCATCGTTAAGGCGTGGCGGTAACACCCCGAACCTTCAACTTTGTCACTATCGGCGATGATTCTTGAGTTTCAAAGGTGTAATCTAGCGTCTAAATCTGTCCACGGCCCACTAAGGATTCGGTAAGTCATCCATGCAGAATTTGCGTCAAAACCTCAGCCTGCTTTTCATCGACGTCACTCCCGAAGTCTCCGAGCCTATCATGACCCGACTGCGCAGCACCCGGCTCGCTCCTCGGGCCGAATCAGCCAACGACGAAGCCGGCATCAAAAAAGCGCTGCAAGACAGTCATCTTGACCTGATCATCTATAACCAGACCTCGTCTTTGACCTTGCGACAGCTTAGCCAGATGCTCAAGACGTGTAACAAGGACATTCCGGTACTGGTGATCGCCCCGGACACCGATCCGGCTCATCGCCTTGCGGGTCTAAAACTCAAAGCCTGCGCGGTTATTCCGATCGATCAGGTCGAAATGATGGTACTGGTGATTCGTCGAGAGCTTTATTACCTTGAAAATCGCCGCCGCCGTCGCATCGCCGAGTTCCACCTGATCGAAACCGAGAAACGCTGCCGTGAGCTACTGCATTCATCCAATGAAGCGATCGCCTTTCTCAACCGCAACAATGAATTCATCTACCTCAACCCCACTCTGCTCGATCTGCTAGGCACCAACCAGAACAAAGAGATACTCGGTTGCAACCTCGAAGAGCAGATCAACCAGCAAGAGAAGAAAAGCCTGCAAACCTTCCTCGCTGCTTACAGCGAAGACAACAGCATCGATCAGGAGATTGAGCTGATAATCGACCGCTCAGACGGCAGTGAATTCTGTGCCATCCTCGAGTTCAGTCAGGCTCGTTTCGAACGAGCTCTGTGTACCCAGATGATCGTTAAGACGCCTCGCGAAGACGCATTGGTTGAAAGCATGGCCGAACAGGACCTTGTCACCGGTCTGAAGAACCAATTTTATCTAGCCAAGCGCCTCGACCAAGCAGTGCAATCGGCTGTTCGGGCGGAGCACGAATCCAACCTACTATTCATTACCCTGGATAACTACGACGCCATCAAGGCAGAGTTAGGTGTTAATGGCGCCGATACTATCGTCCGCGATACCGCCACCGCACTCAGCAAATTGGTTAACCGGGCTCACGTACTCTGCCGCTATAATCTCGACGCGTTCGTGGTGGTGTTTGGCGACCCCGATTCCGATAAAGCTGTTGCACTGGCCGAGCAGATCCGCAAGACCGTTGAAGGCAATCTTTCCGAAGCCGCCGGTGCCCAGATCCAAACGACCTGCAGCATCGGGGTAACTGCCATTACGGCTGATTCTTCCAGCGCGCAAGAGGTTCTTCGATTAGGCCAAACCACCTCACAAGAGATCCATACCAGCAAGACCAAGGGCAATGGCGTCAAACTCTTTATTGCTGAGGAGACAGAGGATGACGAAGGACTGTCGATCCACAAGCTACGCCGCGCCATCGAAGAGGGCAGCTTCAAGCTGTTATTCCAACCGCTCGTCAGCCTGCGCGGCGAGCACGACAGCATTTACGAAGTGCTGCTGCGATTGATTGATAAGGACCAGCAGGAAATCTCCCCTAACATGTTCCTAACCATGCTAGATCATTCCGAGGTCAGCACCGAGCTCGATCGCTGGGTGATCGCTGAAAGCATTAGTCAACTGGCCGCTGAGCATAAGAAAGGACGCAAGAACCGACTCTTTATCAATCTTAACGGCCGCTCGCTGGAAGACCCCCGCTTATTGCACTGGATCAAAGAACAACTTGCCGAGAAACAAGTTCCAGGGGACAGCCTGATATTCCAGTTCAGCGAATCCGATGCCTCCAGCTACCTGAAGTTTGCCAACATCTTCACTCAGGGCCTGGCTCAATTACACGCCAGCGCCTGTATCAAACATTTCGGTAGCTCGATCGATTCTGAAAATGTGCTGCGCCATGTGCCCGCACAATATATCAAGCTTGACGGCTCCTTCGTCCAGGAACTCGCCGATCCGGAGAAGCACGAAGCGTTTGACAAACTAATTGAGCCGCTTCGCATCAGCGAGAAACGGATCGTCGCGCCATTAGTTGAAGGCACTAACGTGATGAGCAAGCTGTTCTTGACCGGCGTCCATTACATTCAGGGCTACTACCTGCAAGCGCCGCGTGAACGGATGGATTACGACTTCTTTAGCGACTAGACAGCAGCTCCTCCCTCTCGCATCCAAGTCACTAGATCTGGCTGTTTTGTGCTATTTCAGCTATCCTAGCGGGCTTTTTTCAGCCCTGTATTTTTAACTCGATGTAGCTTTAACTCGGGTACTCGACTGCGCGATCACCTGCGCGCCGGGCATTGGGTTAACACTTGTGCATTTTATTCGATCAACCTTGTCCGCTCGACTTGCGCCGCAGCAACGTTGATGACCCAATGGGTAGCTATTCCATGAACATCCGTGACCTTCTCAGCAGCCGCGTTCGTGATGCGATGACCGCCGCCAACATCCCTGCCGACTGCCTGCCTATGATCATGCTGGGAAAAAACCCGCAACTGGGTGACTACCAGGCCAACGGTGCGATGGCAGCAGCTAAACGAATGAAAACTAATCCTCGCGATCTTGCTGCCACCATTCTTGAGCAGCTCGACCTCGAAGGCATTGCGGAGAACACCGAGATCGCAGGTCCCGGCTTCATCAACATCAAGCTATCTCAGACGTGGTTGTCGCAGCAACTGATCGAGCTGCGGCAAGATGCCAGCCAAGGCATCGGACAAACCGACCAGCCACAAACCATGGTGATCGACTACTCCGCTCCCAACCTGGCCAAGGAGATGCACGTCGGCCACCTACGCTCGACCATCATCGGCGACGCTCTGGCACGCATCCTCGAAGCACAGGGACACAACGTCATCCGGCAGAACCATGTCGGCGACTGGGGTACTCAGTTCGGCATGCTGATCACCCACCTGCAAGACCAAGTCGAATTGGGCGACGGCGTGGTCGCTCTATCTGACCTCGAAACCTTCTATCGAGAATCCAAAGTGCGGTTCGATGAGGACCCGACCTTTGCCACTCGCGCTCGAGAAAATGTGGTCAAGTTGCAAGCTGGCGATGCCGATGCATTACACAAATGG
The DNA here is from genome assembly GCA_036961355.1 of Motiliproteus sp. GTDB lineage: Bacteria > Pseudomonadota > Gammaproteobacteria > Pseudomonadales > Balneatricaceae > Motiliproteus. The sequence continues at coordinate 96,324 of JBALVL010000010.1, read as the reverse complement.
AAACAGTTTATCGACATCTCGGTCAGCCACAGCGAAGAGATCTACCGCAAACTCAACGTCACCCTCGGCCAAAACCACATCCACGCCGAGAGCGCCTACAACGAAGCCCTGCCCGGCATTATCCAGACGCTACAACAAAAAGAGCTAGCCGAAGAGAATAAAGGCGCCCAAGTCGTCTTCATGGACGATATGAAAGACAAAGAGGGCAACCCTCTGGCGATGCTGGTACAAAAATCCGATGGTGGCTACCTGTACGCCACCACCGACCTTGCCGCCGTCGACTACCGCTGCCACCAGCTCAACGCTGACCGTATTCTCTACTTTATCGATGCCCGCCAGTCGCTGCATATGAAGCAGGTGTTCGAAGTCGGTCAAAAAGCCGGGTTCGCTACCGAGCACTGCTCGCTCGAACACCACGCCTTTGGCACCATGATGGGCGAAGACGGCAAGCCGTTCAAAACCCGCAGCGGCACCACCGTTAAGCTCAGCGCACTGCTGGACGAGTCGGTTGTCCGTGCAGCCCAGCTGTTAAAAGACAAAAACTCGGAGCTTAGCGAAGCCGAGCAGGCCGATGCCGCGCGCAAGATCGGCATCGGCGCGGTTAAATATGCCGATCTGGCCAAGACACGCACCAACGACTACATCTTCAGCTGGGATAGCATGCTCAGCTTTGAAGGCAACACCGCGCCCTATCTGCAATATGCCTACACCCGGATTCAGAGCATCTTCCGCAAGGCCGCCGTCGACAGAAACAGCCTAACTGGCTCGATTGCGATCAACCAACCGCAAGAGAAGGCCTTGGCGCTGAAACTACTGCAATTTGGTGAGACCGTTAACCAGGTGGCACGCGAAGCCTACCCGCACCAGCTTTGTAACTACCTGTATGAGCTATCAAGCCTCTACATGAGCTTCTACGAGGCCTGCCCCATCCTACGTAGCGATATCGAGCCCGACGTTCGCAACAGCCGCCTGCAACTGTGCGATGTCACTGCCAATACACTCAGACACGGCCTCGAACTCTTGGGTATTGAAGTGATGGAGCGGATGTAAGCGCTAGTACCTGCAATCAGCTAGCTGCAACGTACTGACGATAGACAGCCAATACTTGAACGGCCCCTGATGGGGCCGTTTTTCGTTATCGTCCCGCAACGTTCATCTACCGGCTGTAACAACTGAGCATAGGTACCGTCTGTATTGTTACGGATACTTCGGAGCCCCTTATGCCCCCTTCACCTTATCGCCATATCATTCTGACTGCGGCCCCACTGCTGACGTTTGTTTGGCTATTAAGCCTCAGCTCAGCACTGCGCGCCGATTCACAGCTCAATACGCGGTCAAATACGGACTTAACACAAACCGAAACCTCTGCAAGTCATAACTTCAGCGGACACGTACAGCCTTATCAAACACCCCGTAATCGCTTTGAACCACCCGCCGTAACATTCTTCGCTGAGCAGAAACCGCTGCAGTTATCGGACTACAAAGGACAAGTGCTGATCGTCAATTTCTGGGCAAGCTGGTGCCCAACCTGCCTGTCCGAGCTGCCATCGTTACAACGCTTGCAACATCAGCTACAGCGAGCGGGCAGCAACGCCCAGGTGCTAACGCTGAACCAGGACCTAAACAATCATCAGCAGATATTTGAGGTACTAAGCCGATACCAAGCAGCCCAGCTACCAAGCCATCGTGATCTAAATGGCCGCCTGGGTTTCGCCCTCGGACAAACCCTGCTGCCGACCACAATCCTGATCGACAGCAACGGCTATATCGCCGGCCAACTAATCGGCTCCGCCGACTGGGATAGCCCACAAGCGATGGCACTAATCGCCAGCCTGGAAAAATAATTTTTATCATGCTGTAACAGTTGCCAATCTACCGCGTCTTGGACACATCACCGATATTGATATATCACAATAATAAAAGGACATGACTATGACGCACTTAAAGCCTGTAATACAAAAACTTGGACTATGTATTACATTACTTCCGGGTCTGCTGGTCTGGCAAAGCCCAGCGGTCGCCGACACCACTCTGGATCTGAGCAAAATAAACTGGCAGGCCATGCAATTAGCGGCTAACAACCCGTGTGCTGCCAATCCGTGCGCGGCTAAAAACCCGTGTGCAGCAAAAAACCCCTGCGCTGCTAAAAATCCTTGTGCGGCAAACCCGTGCGCAGCCAACCCCTGTGCTGCTAAAAACCCATGTGCAGCCAAAAACCCGTGTGCTGCCAACCCCTGCGCAGCCAAAAACCCGTGTGCTGCTAAAAACCCATGCGCAGGAGCAGATATCGACCATAGGACAATCGTTCGCCCCGTTGGTAGCAAGATGTATTCGGGAAGCGGTGCGGAGCTTGCCGCCTACGGTAAAAAACTTTGGAACGACACTAGCCTCAGCAGTAATGGTCTCGCCTGCTCAACCTGTCACAATAACGGCCAGGCATTCCAGAGCAGCTTCAAGCACTCCTATCCTCACCGTGTCGATATGGCAGTCACTCGCGCTGGTCTAGATAACATCCAACTCGAAGAGATGGTGCAACTGTGCATGATAGTACCGTTAGGCGCTCAACCATTAGCCTGGGATTCAAAAGAGCTGGCCGCGCTAACCGAGTACAGCAAAATCGCACAAGCTCAATTCACATCCATGGCCGCAAACCCATGCGCCGCTAACAACCCTTGTGCCGCCAAGAATCCTTGTGCCGCTAACAACCCATGCGCTGCTAAGAACCCTTGTGCCGCCAAGAATCCATGCGCTGCTAAGAACCCATGTGCTGCTAAGAACCCATGTGCTGCCAAGAATCCATGCGCTGCTAAGAACCCCTGCGCAGCACACTAATTAATGGCCAAGAGGGCAACAAGGATTACGGCGCAACGGGCTTCATTTCTACTGTTGCTAGCAGTGATAACGCCGGCCAATGCCGATCAAACTGATCAGTTTTTAGATCAGCACTGGCAGCGCCCAATCCCAGCTCAAGGGAAGGTCCCGAAGCACTATTCTGCGCTGGAAGCGTCTCTGGCCCCGGAAGATTGTGGGACATGCCACACAAAGCAATATCAAGACTGGAGCCAAAGCCTTCACAGCAAAGCGATGGGGCCGGGCCTTATGGGCCAACTGGTCGATATGCCTGCACACGCTAGGGGTGACCACCAAAGCTGTTTACGGTGTCACGCACCACTGGCAGAGCAAGCCGATGCACTAGTAAGGGAGATCGAAACGGGCCAGCAACAAGGGCTGCATCGACAAGGATTGATCTGCGCTGCTTGCCATGTGCGCCAACACCAACGCTACGGCCCAAAGCGACGCGACGGCACGACTCCAGCAGATAACCTGCCGCTACCGCATAATGGTTGGCAGGTAAGCGATGCCTTTGAGGACAGCCGTTTTTGCGCCACCTGCCATCAATTTGAGGCCGATGAGTTCTCCCTCAATGGCAAACTGTTAGAAAACACCTATAACGAATGGTTGGATAGCGACTACAGCCGTCGGGGAGTTAGTTGTCAAAACTGTCATATGCCCGACCGCAAGCACCAGTGGAAAGGGATTCATGATCCGCAGATGGTTCGTCAGGGCGTTGATATATCTGCCCGCATCCACAGCCTGGAGAAACAGACTATCGACGCTTCTGTGACAATCAAAAACAGCAACACCGGACACCGGTTCCCGACTTATGTGACACCACAGGTCGTACTGGAGGGTTACCAGCAAGACCAGCAAGGTGACCGCATCGACGGCACCGAGTCCTATTTCGTCGTGGCACGGCGTGTTGCGTTGAACCTGAGCCAGGAAATTTTCGATACCCGTTTGGCACCAGGCCAAACAGCAACACTGAGTTATCAGCAAATACGCCATCCCCAAGCGGCAGTTTTTGTCGCAAAAGTATGGGTACAGCCAGACTTTTTCTACCAGCAGTTTTATCAAAGCGCGCTTGACTCAAATGCCACGCAACGAGGTAAAGAAGAGTTACAACAGGCCCTCAGAGAAGTCTCTGAGTCGCGTTACACCCTGTTTGAACAACAACTTAACTTTTATGAAATACAGCAACACTAAACATATCCCCTTTCAGGGCTCAGAGCTGCAACTTTGAAAACAAAGGCTACTGAGTTGCTTGGAACGAATCGTACAGGTGAAACCATGAAAAAAATGACTCAAATTTTCACCCTGACGACTGCGGCTGCAATTGCCTTTACCGGCCAGACCGCGGCGGCAGATCAAAGCGTGATCGAGCTAACCCAGACCCCCTGCCAATTCCTGGAAAGTGAGTCGGGTGTCGACCATCAATTTACCAGCGCCAATGCTGACGACTGCAAAACGATCAACAGCGAAAGTGCGGACGAGCGACTCGCGAAAATCGAGCCCATTGTTATCAAGCCTGGACGTTACACTTTCCGGGTTACCAATAAGAATGTTTCTTACCCGTTAGGGTTTTGGCTACGTGGCAAAGGCGTTATCGGCCGAGCAACGTTGCCCAGCGTATCGGGGGGTGGTTTAACGACGGGAACGACCAAGGACTACCAGATCACACTAAAGCCCGGCGAGTACTATTACTCCTGCCCACTCAATCCGACTCTAGACTATACCTTGATCGTTGAGAGCTAACGCTGAGTTCAACAGTCGTTGTCGACCGATATTGGCAGCATTTATCTTGTCGTACCAATAAACGACAGACAAAAAAAACCGCATCCTCTCAGATGCGGTTTTTTTAACGCTAAGAGTCAGCCTAAGCTGACTCAGGGTGCGAAGCTAGATTAGGCGATAACTTTAGCTACAACACCAGCACCAACAGTACGACCACCTTCACGGATAGCGAAGCGCAAGCCGTCGTCCATCGCGATTGGGTTGATCAGCGTAACAGTCATCTGAATGTTATCGCCAGGCATAACCATTTCAACGCCTTCAGGCAGCTCACAAGCACCGGTTACGTCAGTAGTACGGAAATAGAACTGAGGACGGTAGCCTTTGAAGAATGGAGTATGACGTCCACCTTCGTCTTTACCCAGAACATAAACTTCTGCAGTAAAGGTGGTGTGAGGAGTGATAGAACCTGGAGCAGCCAGAACCTGACCACGCTCAACTTCTTCACGCTTAGTACCACGCAGCAGAACACCAACGTTCTCGCCTGCACGACCTTCGTCAAGCAACTTGCGGAACATCTCAACACCAGTACAAGTCGTGGTCTGAGTTTCCTTGATACCAACGATCTCAACAGCTTCGCCAGTCTTAACGATTCCGCGCTCGATACGACCGGTAACAACCGTACCACGACCCTGGATAGAGAAGACGTCCTCGATAGGCATGATGAATGCACCGTCGATAGCACGCTGAGGCTCAGGAATGTAAGTATCCAGAGTCTCAACCAGCTTACGTACTGCAGTCGTACCCATTTCGTTGGCATCTTCGCCGTTCAATGCCATCAAGGCAGATCCAGGGATGATTGGGGTGTCGTCGCCAGGGAATTCGTATTCGGTCAACAGGTCACGCAGCTCCATGTCGACCAGCTCGATCATTTCAGCATACTCTTCGCTGTCTGCGCCGCCGCAGTCTTCAGCCAGCAGGTCCGCTTTGTTCAGAAACACAACAACGTAAGGTACACCTACCTGACGAGAAAGCAGGATGTGCTCACGAGTCTGAGGCATAGGGCCATCAGTTGCGCCACAAACCAAGATCGCGCCGTCCATCTGAGCAGCACCGGTGATCATGTTTTTAACGTAATCAGCGTGTCCGGGGCAGTCAACGTGCGCATAGTGACGGTTAGGGGTGTCATACTCAACGTGAGAGGTCGCGATGGTGATACCACGCTCGCGCTCTTCAGGAGCATTATCAATCTGGCTGAAGTCCTTCAGCTCACCACCCCACGCCTCGGCGCAAACGCGAGTCAGAGCAGCAGTCAGAGTTGTTTTACCATGGTCGACGTGGCCGATAGTACCAACGTTTACATGGGGTTTACTACGTTCGAATGTTTCCTTAGCCACAGGGCATAACCTCTTATCTAATATTCAATAATTAACAATCAGCGTTGATAACAGCGTTGGCGACATTCTGTGGCGCCTCCGCATACTTTTCAAACTCCATGGTGAAGGTCGCACGCCCCTGACTTGCTGAACGCAGGTCGGTCGCGTAACCGAACATTTCACCTAGTGGTACCTCGGCACGGATGACCTTGCCCATCGGGCTGTCTTCCATACCGTGAACGATGCCACGACGACGGTTTAGGTCACCCATGACGTCGCCCATATAATTCTCAGGCGTTACCACTTCGACCTTCATCATAGGCTCTAACAAGCAGGGGTCTGCTTGTTGAGCATATTTTTTTAGTGCTTGTGAAGCGGCAATTTTAAAGGCCATTTCGTTGGAGTCAACATCGTGGAAAGATCCGTCGTATAGACGGGCTTTCAGCCCCAACAAAGGATAGCCTCCGATAACACCGTTCTTCATCTGCTCGGTGATGCCCTTTTCGATCGCGGGGATATATTCCTTCGGAATAGTACCGCCTACAACCTCATTGACGAATTCCAGTCCATCCTCATCGGACGGAGAGAACTCAATCACCACATGGCCGTACTGACCACGACCTCCCGACTGGCGAATAAACTTGTGGTTTGCATCGACAGCGGTACGGATTTTTTCCCGGTAAGACACGCGTGGCTTACCGATATTCGCTTCCACTTTAAACTCGCGTTTCATCCGATCGACGAGTATATCCAGGTGTAATTCACCCATACCGGAGATAATGGTCTGACCTGACTCTTCGTCGGTCTCGACCCGGAACGAAGGGTCTTCCTGAGCCAACTTGCCCAGAGCGACACCCATCTTTTCCTGATCCGGTACAGACTTAGGCTCAACAGCAACAGAGATTACAGGTTCGGGAAACTCCATCCGCTCGAGTACAATCACATCGTCCAGTGCGCACAAGGTATCACCGGTGGTGACGTCCTTCATACCAATGGTCGCAGCGATATCACCAGCGCGAACCTCTTTGATCTCTTCACGGTCATTGGCGTGCATCTGCACCATCCGACCAACCCGCTCTTTTTTCTGCTTAACGGAGTTATACACCGCGTCACCAGATTTTAGAGTGCCCGAGTAAACCCGGATAAAGGTCAGCGTGCCAACAAAAGGATCGGTTGCTATCTTGAATGCTAGGGATGCGAAAGGAGCGGCATCATCGGCGAGACGGCTGGCAGGAGTGCCCTTGCCATCGTCCAGAACGCCTTCGATCGGTTTCACTTCCAGCGGCGACGGCATCAGTTCGATGACCGCATCCAGCATTGCCTGAACGCCTTTGTTCTTAAACGCAGATCCTGCCAACACCGGCACGATCTCGTTAGCAATAGTCCGGCGGCGCAAGCCCTCCTTGATCTCGTCAACCGACAGGTCACCCTCTTCAAGGTACTTGTCCATCAACTCTTCGGAGGATTCAGCCGCAACTTCAAGCAACTGCTCACGTAACGCTACAGCTTTATCCTGCAGTTCTGCCGGGATCTCGACCTCGTTAAAGGTCATGCCCTGATCGGCCTCGTTCCACAGGATCGCTTTCATCTTCAGCAGATCAACTACACCTTTGAACTCATCCTCGGCGCCGATCGGAAAATTGATCGTAACCGCGGTAGCGCCCAGCCGTGAGTTAAGCTGTTCAACAACCATATTGAAGTCAGCACCGATGCGGTCCATCTTATTGACGAACACCATCCGTGGGACTTCATATTTATTAGCCTGACGCCAGACAGTCTCAGTTTGTGGCTGCACACCCGAGGAGGCACACAACACCACAACAGCACCGTCGAGAACCCGTAATGAACGCTCTACTTCGATAGTAAAGTCTACGTGCCCCGGCGTATCAATAATATTGATACGGTGCTTATCAAACTGCTGGCTCATGCCAGACCAAAAACAGGTTGTTGCCGCGGAGGTGATAGTGATACCACGCTCCTGTTCCTGCTCCATCCAGTCCATAGTGGCTGCGCCATCATGAACTTCGCCAATCTTGTGAGACAGGCCGGTATAGAACAGAACACGCTCGGTCGTCGTCGTCTTACCGGCGTCAACATGGGCACAGATGCCGATGTTGCGGTACCGGTTAAGAGGTGTTTTACGAGCCACGGCTTAATCCTCTGATCAGAAGCGGTAGTGGGAGAACGCCTTGTTGGCTTCTGCCATACGGTGTACATCTTCACGCTTCTTAACAGCAGCGCCACGACCTTCAGCAGCATCACTGATCTCGCCAGCCAGGCGTAGGTCCATCGACTTCTCACCACGCTTACGCGCAGCGTCTACCAACCAGCGCATGGCCAGGGCAGAACGACGAGAAGGACGAACTTCAACAGGAACCTGGTAAGTAGCACCACCCACACGGCGAGACTTAACCTCGACCATAGGCTGGATAGTTTCCAGGGCCTTTACGAATATTTCCAAAGGATCTTTAGCGCCACGCTCTTGGATCTTGTCCAAAGCGCCGTATACGATACGTTCGGCTACAGATTTCTTACCACTGACCATTACGTGGTTCATGAACTTGGCCAGGGTCTGGTTACCGAATTTAGGATCCGGTAGGATCTCGCGTTTTGCGACTACGCGTCTTCTAGGCATGATAAGCCCCTCTATTATAGGTCTTCAGGTAGTTCAGGCACTCAAACAAAGGGCCTGTCCTTACTCTTATCGTCAACAATGTGTTCGGTAGCGAGCTACCCGCACAATGCTCACATCTTCAGTAATGACATAAAGTCGATTACTTAGGACGCTTAGCACCGTACTTAGAACGAGCTTGTCTACGATCGGCAACACCGGAGGTATCCAGGGCACCGCGAACAGTGTGATAACGCACACCAGGCAAGTCTTTTACACGACCGCCACGGATCAGAACAACACTGTGTTCCTGCAAGTTGTGACCTTCACCACCGATGTAGGATGTCACTTCAAAACCATTCGTCAGACGTACACGACATACTTTCCGCAGAGCCGAGTTCGGCTTCTTTGGGGTAGTAGTGTAAACCCGAGTGCAAACGCCACGACGTTGAGGACATGCCTGCAAAGCAGGTACATCGCTCTTAACGACCTTGCGCTTACGCGGCTTACGAACCAATTGGTTAATAGTAGCCATTCAGCTTAACTCCACGCTTTTTCACTCATAAAAACGAGCAAAAGCACTATACAAAAAGACAGGATACAGACGCACCCTGCCACGAAGGGGCGAAATTTTAATCATCTCGCCCACCATAGTCAAGACAAGTCGACGCCGAAGCTAAAAGCTCCGGCGCCGACTTGTCCAACTTACCTGACGACTATCTTTCCGAATTCAATGCTTCGGTCAGTGCCGCCTGGATATCTTCTGCGCTAACAGTCGTTGTACTGGCAGGCTCTTTCGCCTCAGCACGCTGACGTTTACGCTCAGCGTGATACGCCAGACCGGTTCCTGCTGGAATCAGACGACCTACCACTACGTTTTCTTTCAGACCGCGCAACGGATCACGCTTACCGGTTACCGCACCTTCGGTCAGTACCCGGGTAGTCTCCTGGAACGATGCCGCCGAAATAAACGACTCAGTTGCCAGCGAGGCTTTGGTGATACCCAGCAATACGCGAGAGAATTGAGCCTGTATCTTGCCTTCGGCAGCTGCTTTCTCGTTCTCTTTCAGCAGTAGGTTGTACTCAACCTGATCACCTTTGATCAAATTGGTATCCCCAGCACCGGTGATATCAACCTTACGCAGCATCTGACGCACAATCACTTCGATGTGCTTGTCGTTGATCACAACGCCCTGCAGACGGTAAACGTCCTGGATCTCAGACGTCACATAACGAGCCAACGCCTCAACACCCAGAATTCGCAGAATATCGTGCGGATTCGAAGGACCGTCAGATACGACCTCACCCTTAGCAACCTGCTCACCTTCGAACACGTTCATGGTGCGCCACTTGTGGATCAGAACCTCGTAGACGTCCGCGCCATCGGTCGGTGTGATGACCAAACGCTTCTTACCTTTGGTTTCCTTACCGAAGCTAACGGTACCGGAAATCTCGGCCAGAATAGAAGGCTCTTTTGGCTTACGCGCTTCGAACAGGTCAGCAACCCGAGGAAGACCACCGGTGATATCTTTGTTAGCCGCGCCTTCCATCGGAATACGAGCAATAACATCACCAACCGCCACAGTACCATCGTGATCGATACTCAGCACCGCATCGCCTGGCATCATGTACTGCGCAGGACTATCGGTACCGGGGTGACAAAGCTCTTCGCCGTTAGTATCAACAAAACTAACTACCGGACGCAGATCTTTACCCGCCGCCGGACGTACAGCTGGATCAATAACTTCGGTCGAGGTTAGGCCGGTCAGATCATCGGTCTTCTTGTGAACCGTAATACCCTCTTCCATTCCCGTGAAGACAACCTTACCGGCAACTTCCGAAATGATTGGGTGGGTATGCGGATCCCAGTTAGCAACGATATCACCGGCATTAACAGTCTGGCCGTCTTTAACTTTGATCAGCGAGCCGTAAGGCAGCTTATAACGCTCTCGCTCACGTCCGTGCTCGTCGGTTACACCCAACTCACCGGAACGAGAGGTAGCAACCAGATTGCCATCGATCTTCTCTACAAACTTGAGGTTATGAAGACGGATTTCACCGCCATTCTTCACCTGGATACTATCGACTGCTGCTGCCCGCGATGCCGCTCCACCAATGTGGAACGTACGCATGGTCAGCTGTGTACCTGGCTCACCGATCGACTGAGCCGCGATAACACCAACCGCCTCGCCTTGGTTAACCTTATGACCACGACCCAGATCACGACCGTAACAGCTTGAACACACACCGTGACGCACGTCACAGGTGATCGCTGAACGAACCTTGATCTCATCGACAGAAGACAGCTTCTCGTCACTTTCCAGCAACAGAACCCAAGCTTCATCAATCAGTGTGCCGGCAGGAATCAACGTCTCGTTAGACGATGGATCGAACACATCGGCGGCAACAGTACGGCCCAGAACGCGCTCACCCAACGGCACAGTTACATCGCCGCCTTCGATCATCGGCGCCATCATAACGCCGTTATCGGTACCACAATCGTACTCGGTGATAACCAGATCCTGCGCTACGTCAACCAGACGACGCGTCAGGTAACCGGAGTTGGCAGTTTTCAGTGCGGTATCAGCCAGACCCTTACGAGCTCCGTGAGTCGAGATAAAGTACTGCAGTACGTTCAGGCCTTCACGGAAGTTAGCAACGATCGGCGTTTCGATGATCGAGCCATCCGGCTTGGCCATCAAGCCTCGCATACCACCCAGCTGACGCATCTGCGCGACACTGCCTCGGGCTCCGGAGTCGGCCATCATATAAACCGAGTTAAACGATTCCTGAGTCTTTGGCTTACCATCATCGTCCAACACAATGTTGCCATCGGCATCGACAACATCATCAACTTTCAGGTCATCCATCATCGCTTCGGTGACTTTCTCGTTGGCACGAGACCACAAGTCGATCACTTTGTTGTACTTCTCACCCTGAGTTACCAGACCGTCTGCGTATTGCATCTCGATCTCTTTCACTTCGGCATCAGCCTCGGCGATGATAACTTTCTTCAGATCAGGAATGACGAAATCGTTTACACCAACAGAGGTACCGGAACGGGTTGCAAAAGCAAAACCCATGTACATCAGTTGATCGGCAAAAACGACCGCGTCTTTCAGACCACAACGACGGTAAGCTTCGTTGATCAGGCGTGAGATCGCCTTCTTCTTCATCGGCTGGTTGACCAGCTCAAACGCGATTCCGTCTGGAACAATTTCGAATAACAGCGCACGACCCACTGTGGTATCTACGATACTGGTGAATTCGGTATCGTTACCCTTAATGTCACGGACCTTCTGGTGGATCCGAACCTTAACCCGGGCCTGCAGCTCAACCTGCTTAGCACCGTAAGCACGACTCACTTCGCTGGTATCCGCAAACACCATACCGGTGCCTTGGGCGTCCATCTTTTCGCGGCTCATGAAGTAAAGACCCATAACAACGTCCTGCGAAGGAACGATGATAGGCTCGCCGTTAGCAGGCGACAGTACGTTGTTGGTCGACATCATCAACGCGCGGGCTTCAAGCTGCGCTTCAATTGTCAGCGGTACGTGTACCGCCATCTGGTCACCGTCAAAGTCGGCGTTGTAGGCAGCACAGACCAATGGATGCAGCTGAATCGCTTTACCTTCGATCAGAACAGGCTCGAACGCCTGGATACCCAAACGGTGCAAGGTTGGCGCACGGTTCAGCATCACCGGATGCTCGCGGATCACCTCAGCCAGGATATCCCAGACTTCCGGTGTTTCACGCTCGACCATCTTCTTGGCGGCTTTGATCGTCGTTGCCAGCCCACGCAGCTCTAGCTTGGAGAAGATAAACGGCTTGAACAGCTCAAGCGCCATTTTCTTAGGCAGACCACACTGATGCAGACGCAGGTAAGGACCTACCACAATAACCGAACGACCCGAATAGTCGACTCGCTTACCCAACAAGTTCTGACGGAAACGACCCTGTTTACCCTTGATCATGTCAGCCAAGGACTTCAGAGGACGCTTGTTAGAACCGGTGATAGCACGACCGCGACGACCGTTATCCAGCAGCGCATCAACCGATTCCTGCAGCATCCGTTTCTCGTTACGAACAATAATGTCCGGAGCCGAAAGTTCTAGAAGACGCTTAAGGCGGTTGTTACGGTTGATCACCCGACGGTACAGATCGTTCAGATCCGAGGTCGCAAAACGACCACCGTCCAGCGGTACCAACGGACGAAGATCAGGCGGCAGAACCGGCAGAACCTTCATGATCATCCACTCGGGCTTGTTGCCAGACGCGACGAACGCTTCCATCAACTTGAGCCGCTTGGAGACTTTTTTGATCTTGGTTTCGGAGTTAGTGTTTGGAATCTCTTCACGCATTTGGGCGATTTCGCCGTCCATGTCGAGATCCATCAGCAACGTTTGGATCGCCTCGGCGCCCATCTTGGCTTCGAACTCGTCACCAAACTCTTCCAGCGACTCGAAGTACTCTTCGTCGTTCAGCAGCTGACCTTTTTCGAGCGTGGTCATACCCGGCTCGGTCACGATAAACGATTCAAAGTACAGCACCCGCTCGATATCACGCAGGGTCATATCCAGCAGCAAACCGATCCGGCTTGGCAGTGACTTCAGAAACCAGATGTGTGCAGTCGGGCTGGCCAGCTCAATGTGACCCATACGCTCACGACGCACCTTGGCCAAAGCGACTTCAACACCACACTTCTCACAAATTACACCACGGTGCTTGAGGCGTTTGTACTTACCACACAGGCACTCGTAATCTTTAACCGGGCCAAAAATCTTGGCACAGAACAGACCTTCGCGCTCAGGCTTAAAGGTCCGGTAGTTAATCGTTTCCGGCTTCTTGACCTCACCAAACGACCAAGAGCGGATCATCTCAGGCGACGCCAAACCAATTCGAATAGAATCGAATTCGTTTGTCTGGCTCTGAGTTTTCAACAGGTTTAGCAAATCTTTCATCGGACGGCGCTCCGTTCGGAGTTATCGACCGGGGAGGCTATCGCCTGCCCCGGTCTATATGACAACTGCTGTTTAGTCGTTTTCCAGCTCAATATCGATACCGAGTGAACGGATCTCTTTGACCAGAACGTTGAAGGACTCAGGCATGCCTGGCTCCATCCGGTGGTCCCCGTCCACGATGTTTTTATACATCTTGGTCCGGCCGTTCACATCATCCGACTTAACGGTCAGCATCTCCTGCAGGGTGTAGGCGGCACCGTAAGCTTCCAGTGCCCAGACCTCCATCTCACCGAAGCGCTGGCCACCAAACTGTGCCTTACCACCCAGCGGCTGCTGAGTAACCAGACTGTAAGAGCCGGTAGAACGCGCGTGCATCTTGTCGTCGACCAAGTGGTTGAGCTTCAACATATACATGTAACCGACGGTTACATGACGGTCAAAGGCATCACCGGTACGACCATCAAATAACAACCGTTGTCCGGTGTCACTGAGACCTGCCAGGCGCAGCAATTCTTTGATCTCGGACTCTTTAGCTCCGTCGAACGCTGGGGTTGCCATCGGCACACCCATACGCAGGTTGCGCGCCAGCTCAAAGATCTCTTCATCAGACATCGAGTCCAGATCTTCTTTACGACCGTTACCGACCGCGTTGTAGATCTGCGCCAGCAGCTCACGAATCTTAGCCACCTTAGCTTGCGCTTCAAGCAACAGATTGATCCGATCGCCCAGTCCTTTAGCGGCTGCACCGAAGTGAGTCTCAAGAACCTGACCAACGTTCATCCGTGACGGAACACCCAGCGGGTTCAATACGATGTCGATCGGATTACCATTCTCATCGTATGGCATATCTTCGACCGGCATGATCGCCGAGATAACACCCTTGTTACCGTGACGACCGGCCATCTTGTCACCAGGCTGGATGCGGCGTTTGATCGCAACATAAACCTTGACGATTTTCAGTACACCCGGAGCCAGGTCATCGCCCTGCTGCAGCTTGCGTTTCTTGTCTTCGTACTTGTCATCCAACTGCTGGCGACGTTCGGCCAGTAGCTGCTGAGCACGCTCAAGCTGTTCGGTCAAAGACTCATCGGTTACTCGGATCTTGAACCAATCGGCCTTGACCAGAGCGTCCAGCGCCTCTGCGGTGATCACATCACCTTTCGCGAAGGAAGCACCACCATCGGCTTTAACGCCAACAAGTACTTTTTGCAGACGTTCGAAGGTCGCGCCTTCGACAATGCGGAACTCATCATTCAAATCCTTACGGATCGACGACAACTGCTCCTCTTCGATCTGAAGCGCGCGGGCATCTTTCTCAACGCCGTCACGAGTAAAGACCTGAACATCGATAACCGTGCCTGTGGTGCCAGTCTTAACCCGCAGCGAGGTGTCTTTAACGTCAGACGCCTTCTCACCGAAGATCGCACGCAGCAGTTTCTCTTCCGGTGTCAGCTGAGTTTCACCTTTAGGTGTCACTTTACCGACCAGAATGTCGCCTGGGCCAACTTCAGCTCCGATGTAAACCACACCAGACTCGTCTAGCTTGCCCAACGCGCCTTCACCGACGTTTGGAATATCAGAGGTGATCTCTTCAGAACCCAACTTAGTGTCGCGAGCAACACAGGTCAGCTCCTGAATGTGGATCGTAGTGAAACGGTCTTCATCAACCACCCGCTCCGAGATCAGGATCGAATCCTCGAAGTTGTAGCCGTTCCACGGCATGAATGCGATACGCATGTTCTGACCCAGAGCCAGCTCACCCATATCAACAGACGGGCCGTCAGCCATGATGTCGCCACGTGCAACCTTATCACCCACTTTCACCAAGGGACGCTGGTTGATGCAGGTGTTCTGGTTAGAGCGGACATACTTGGTCAGGTTGTAGATATCAACACCGGCTTCACCGGCAACAACCTCGGCATCGCTAACGCGAACAACGATACGACCGGCATCAACCGATTCGATCTCACCGCCACGGTCTGCAACAACACAAACACCAGAGTCGCGCGCTACGTTGCGCTCCATGCCTGTACCAACTAGAGGCTTCTGCGCCTTCAGAGTTGGAACCGCCTGACGCTGCATGTTCGACCCCATCAGGGCTCGGTTAGCATCATCGTGCTCAAGGAACGGAATCAACGAGGCAGCAACAGACACAACCTGACGCGGTGATACGTCCATGAACGTCACCTTCTCAGGTGGCATTACGGTAAATTCATTCAGGTGACGAACCGCTACCAGATCATCGACCAGACGGTTTTTCTTGTCCATCTTCGCGCTGGCCTGGGCCACCACGTGTTTGGCTTCGTCGATCGCCGACAGGAATTCGATATCGTCGGTAACCAAACCGTCAACAACCTTACGGTAAGGACTTTCCAGGAAACCGTAGTGGTTGGTACGCGCGTAAGTCGCCAGCGAGTTAATCAGACCGATGTTCGGACCTTCAGGGGTCTCGATCGGGCAAACACGACCATAGTGAGTCGGGTGAACGTCTCGTACTTCAAAGCCGGCACGCTCACGGGTCAAACCGCCTGGCCCCAATGCAGAAACACGACGCTTGTGGGTAACTTCCGACAGCGGGTTGTTCTGATCCATAAACTGAGACAGCTGACTGGATCCAAAGAACTCTTTAACAGCAGCAGCAACCGGCTTAGCGTTGATCAGGTCTTGAGGCATCAATCCATCAGACTCAGCCATCGACAAACGCTCACGCACCGCCCGCTCAACCCGAACCAGACCAACACGGAACTGGTTCTCGGCCATCTCACCAACAGAACGAACACGACGGTTACCGAGGTTATCGATGTCATCGACAATGCCTTGACCGTTACGAATACCGATAAGAATCTTGAAAACAGCCAAGATGTCATCTTTATCCAGTGTGCCAGGGCCAACAATTTCCTCGCGGTCAACACGACGGTTGAACTTCATCCGACCAACCTTGGACAGGTCATAACGATCGGCACTGAAGAACAGATTCTGGAACAGACCTTCGGCAGACTCTTTGGTTGGCGGCTCGCCCGGACGCATCATCCGGTAGATCTCGACCAATGCTTCAAGCTGGCTACGAGTCGGATCGATACGCATCGTAGTGGAGATAAAGGCACCACAATCGAGTTCGTTCACGTACAGCGTTTTCAGCGACTCGATGCCGGCAGCGTAAATCGCTTCCAACAACTCTTCGGTGATCTCGGCGTTAGCTTCGGCCACGATCTCGCCGGTAGACGGATGCACCACGTCTTCACCAACCGCCTTACCCAACAGGTAGTCGTTAGGGACTTCCAGTTCGGTAATCTTGGCTTTTTCGAGATCACGAATGTGGCGTGCAGTGATACGACGACCCGATTCAACCAGAACTTTGCCTTTGGCATCTTTCAGATCAAACGATGCCGTTTCGCCGCGTAGACGCGAAGCAACCAGCGCTAACGACGCAGCACCCTCTTTGAGGGTAAAGCTATCGGTATCGAAGAAGGTATCGAGAATTTCCTGGGTAGTCATACCCAGCGCTCGCATCAGAATCGACGCAGGCAACTTACGGCGGCGGTCGATACGAACAAACACGTTGTCCTTAGGATCGAATTCAAAGTCGAGCCATGAACCACGGTAAGGAATAATCCGCGCTGAGTACAACAGCTTACCGGAAGAGTGGGTCTTACCTTTGTCGTGATCGAAGAACACGCCAGGAGAACGATGCAACTGGGAAACAATTACACGTTCGGTACCGTTAATAACGAAGGTACCGTTATCAGTCATCAGGGGCATCTCGCCCATGTAGACTTCCTGTTCCTTGATATCTTTAATCGCCTTATTTGACGATTCGCGATCGTAGATCACCAAGCGAACTTTGACACGCAGCGGCGCTGAGTAAGTTACTCCGCGCAGTTGGCATTCTTTAACGTCGAACGCCGGCTCACCTAAACGGTAGCTAACATATTCCAACGCTGCGTTGCCTGAATAAGAGGTAATCGGGAATACGGAGTTAAACGCCGCATGCAGTCCGATTTCTTTATTTGCATCTGCTGCCGCCGCACCCGTTTGTAAAAACTTGCGGTACGAATCGATCTGAATGGCCAGCAGGTAAGGCACATCCATAACATGAGGCAATTGTCCGAAATCCTTTCGGATACGTTTTTTCTCTGTGAACGTGTAAGCCATCAGCATTCCCCAGCTTGTGCACCGAATCAAACAAAGACAGAAGAGGTCACAACACTTCTGCCCGACACCGTTACCGACATAAACCCGTCGGTTCATAACGGCAAAAAGGCCGGTGACTCAAGTCACCGGCCGATTGCGCAATTTACATTACGCAGCAAACGCCATAGGCGTGAAGTTATTACTTAACTTCAACAGTGGCGCCAGCTTCTTCCAAAGCTTTCTTAAGCTCTTCAGCTTCGTCCTTGCTAACACCTTCCTTAACAGGACCAGGTGCGCCGTCAACAACGCCCTTGGCTTCTTTCAGGCCAAGACCAGTTGCTGCGCGAACAGCTTTGATAACGTTAACTTTCTTTTCGCCGATAGAGGCAAGGATAACGTCAAACTCAGTCTGCTCTTCTTCAGCAGCAGCGCCACCGTCAGCAGCAACAGCAACAGCTGCAGCGGCAGAAACACCGAACTTCTCTTCCATAGCGGAAACTAGCTCAGCAACGTCCATTACAGACATGTCGGCGATTGCGTTGATGATATCTTCTTTAGTCAGAGACATGGTTCAATCCTGATAGTACGTGAGCAAATGCTCGTTAAAACTTGGGTAACCGATCCAAACAGCAACTTTAAAAAGTCGGTATTTAGGCGGCTTCTGATTCTTTCTGATCGCGAACGGCCGCTAAAGTGCGGACCAGCTTGCCAGCAGAAGCTTCTTTCATAACGCTCATCAGCTTGGCGATCGCTTCGTCGTATGTAGGCAAACTTGCCAATACGTCGATAGAAATCTGATCACCTTCAAAGGCTGCAGCCTTCAGCTCAAGCTTGTCATTGCTCTTAGCGAAATCCTTAAGGATCCGTGCGCCGGCTCCTGGATGTTCGTTAGAGAAAGCAATAATGCTTGGTCCGATGAATGTCTCATTCAGACATTCGTAGGCAGTGCCCTCAAGTGCACGGCGAGCCAGAGTGTTACGTACAACGCGTAACCAAACTCCGTTCTCACGTGCCTGCTTGCGTAGTTCTGTCATATTCGCAACGGTAACGCCGCGAGAGTCAGCAACAACAGCAGACAGAGCGCTCTGAGCAGCTTCCTGGACTTCAGCAACGATCGCTTTTTTGTCTTCGAGTCCTAGTGCCACTAGTGGTACTCCTGGATTCAAGCCTGGCTACATTGTTAACAACCATTAACAACAACCAGACATTGTTACCTTCACCCCGTAAAACCTGAGCCCTGCGGGGAACCTATCGGTGTTGGATCCAGCAAAATTCTGAATCGGGTCACCATCTGCGCAGGCGTTCCAACGGAAGCCATTAAGGAGATCATAAACCTGCAATCTCCACCTGCGGTCTTTGACGACCCTTGCCGCATTCAATCTAAAAAAAGAACACAACAAAGACCCCAAAGTTCGTTCATACCAACCAATCGTTTCGACCAACCGGTACTGCACCGCGCAAGCGCGGCGCTAATTACATCTCCAGGCTAGCCTGGTCTACAACCAGGCCAGGGCCCATGGTGGTAGAAACGGTGATTTTCTTAAAGAAAATACCTTTGGCAGAAGATGGCTTAAGGCGCTTAACCTCAGCGATCAACGCTTCAATATTCTGCTTGATCGCAGTCGACTCAAAGCCAACCTTACCGATCGCGCCGTGGATGATGCCGTTCTTGTCGGTACGGAAGCGCACCTGACCAGCCTTGGCATTCTTAACAGCAGTAGTAACATCAGGCGTTACAGTACCAACCTTCGGGTTAGGCATCAGGCCGCGCGGTCCAAGAATGGTACCCAGCTGACCAACAACCCGCATCGCATCCGGAGTCGCGATAACTACGTCAAAGTTCAGATCGCCGCCTTTGATAGACGCAGCCAGGTCGTCAAAACCCACCACATCTGCGCCCGCAGCGATAGCTTTCTCAGCGTTCTCGCCCTGCGCAAACACAGCAACACGAACTTCGTTACCGGTACCATTTGGCAATACTGAAGCACCACGAACAACCTGATCAGATTTACGCGGATCAACACCCAGGTTGACAGCAATTTCTACAGATTCTTTAAACTTTACAGTAGACAGTTCGGTCAGCAGTGAAACAGCATCTTCGATGCTGTATTGCTTGCCCACTTCTACTTTCTCGGCGATCGCCTTGGCGCGCTTAGTCATTTTAGTCATTACTCAACACCCTCCACGTTCAGACCCATACTACGAGCAGTACCCGCGATGGTGCGCACAGCTGCATTCATATCTGCAGCGGTCAGATCAGCCATCTTAGTGGTAGCGATCTCTTCAAGCTGAGCGCGATTCACAGAACCGACCTTCTCAGTATTCGGGCGACCTGAACCACTCTTAAGACCAGCAGCCTTGAGCAACAGAACTGCAGCAGGCGGCGTCTTAGTGATAAAGGTGAAGCTGCGATCGGCATAAACCGTGATCACAACAGGAATCGGCAGACCAGCTTCCATCGACTGAGTCTGGGCGTTAAACGCCTTACAGAACTCCATGATGTTTACGCCGTGCTGACCCAGAGCCGGACCAACTGGTGGGCTTGGGTTTGCTTTACCAGCTGCAACCTGCAACTTGATATAAGCTTCTACTTTCTTAGCCATGAGACTTCCTCTTTTGGGTGCAAGCGCCTTTCGGCTCCCCGCTTAACAACCGCTGTAACAAAAACAGCAATCAAATCCGATGATTAACGCGCCACTTAACCTCGCGTTACAGACAACCTAACAACTTCAATCTATCAACTACGACAAAGCAGCGAACGGCTTTCACCCTTCACTGCTCATCGCAAAAATCTGTATTTAGTCTTTTTCGACCTGACCAAACTCAAGCTCAACCGGCGTCGAACGACCGAAGATCAACACAGCCACACGAACCCGACTCTTCTCGTAGTTAACCTCTTCAACCACACCACTAAAGTCAGCAAACGGCCCATCAACAACACGAACCATTTCACCCGCTTCAAACAGTGTCTTGGGACGCGGCTGATCAACACCTGCCTCAACCCGCTGCAGAATCGCGTCAGCTTCTTTCTCAGTGATCGGCGCAACCTTGCCCGGCGTCTTAGGATCCTCACCCAGGAAATTCATCACCCGAGGCGTGCCTTTGATCAAATGCCAGGTCGCATCATTGAGCTCCATATTCACTAGCACATAACCAGGATAGAACTTACGCTCGGACTTACGTTTTTGTCCGTTACGCATCTCAACCACTTCTTCGGTTGGAACCAAAATATCACCGAAGTCTTCCTGCATATCTTCGAGCTCAATACGCTCTTTCAGAGACTGCAATACGCGTTTTTCGTAACCCGAATACGCATGTACGACATACCAACGCTTCGCCATTAACCAATAACTCCAGAAACCAACCAACTCAACAGCGAATCAATCGCCCAGAGCGCCAAACCCGTCAGCAGCACAACTACAACAACGATCGCCGTAGTCTGGGTCGTCTCCTGCCGCGTAGGCCAAACAACTTTACGAATCTCGACTTTCGCCTCTTTAAACAACGAGAAGAAAGACTGACCTTTCGCCGTCTGTAGCGCAACAAACCCAGCCACAGCAGCCAATACAAGAAGAGCCAGCACCCGGTACAGCAGCGACTCTTCGGAATAAAAAGAATTACCCGTCACACCCACTGCAACCAGCAGAGTAACAAGGATCCATTTCACAGAATCAAATCTGGATTCAGTAGAACCCGCTTTATCACTCATGCGGTGAAGCCTCTATAGACAGACGGAGATGGTAGATTTACCACCCTAAAAAACTATGCCAACCTAACCATCGAAATCTTACGAATTCAAATAGTTAAATTGGCAGGCCAGGAGGGACTCGAACCCCCAACCTGCGGTTTTGGAGACCGCTGCTCTGCCAATTGAGCCACTGGCCTGTCACAAAGGGGAGCAAATTATATCCGCCCCCCAAGAGGTTTGCAACCAACAAAGATCAGTTATTCAACGATCCGAGCTACAACACCTGCTCCTACAGTACGACCGCCTTCACGGATCGCAAAACGTAGGCCATCATCCATAGCGATAGGATTGATCAGATTAACGCTCATCTGAACATTATCGCCAGGCATAACCATCTCCACACCCTCAGGCAGCTGGCACGCGCCAGTCACATCGGTGGTACGGAAGAAAAACTGTGGACGGTAACCATTGAAGAACGGCGTGTGACGACCACCTTCATCTTTACCCAGCACATAAACCTCAGCCTCAAAGCGAGTGTGAGGAGTAATAGAGCCCGGAGCAGCCAAAACCTGACCACGCTCAACTTCTTCACGCTTAGTTCCACGTAGCAGAACACCAACGTTCTCGCCTGCACGACCTTCGTCGAGCAGCTTGCGGAACATCTCAACACCCGTACAAGTGGTCGTCTGAGTGTCCTTGATACCAACGATCTCAACCGACTCGCCAGTCTTAACGATGCCGCGCTCGATACGACCGGTAACAACCGTACCACGACCCTGGATAGAGAAGACGTCCTCGATAGGCATGATGAACGCACCATCGATAGCGCGCTCAGGCTCAGGAATGTAAGTATCCAGAGTCTCAACCAGCTTACGCACTGCGGTCGTACCCATTTCGTTAGCATCTTCGCCATTCAGCGCCATCAAGGCAGATCCAGGGATGATTGGAGTGTCGTCGCCAGGGAATTCGTATTCGGTCAGCAGATCACGCAGCTCCATGTCGACCAACTCGATCATCTCAGCATACTCTTCGCTGTCTGCGCCGCCGCAGTCTTCAGCCAGCAGGTCCGCCTTGTTCAGGAACACAACAACGTAAGGTACACCGACCTGACGAGAAAGCAGGATGTGCTCACGAGTCTGAGGCATAGGGCCGTCAGTTGCGCCACAAACTAGGATCGCGCCGTCCATCTGAGCAGCACCGGTGATCATGTTTTTAACGTAATCAGCGTGTCCGGGGCAGTCAACGTGCGCATAGTGACGGTTAGGGGTGTCATACTCAACGTGAGAGGTCGCGATGGTGATACCACGCTCGCGCTCTTCAGGAGCATTATCAATCTGGCTGAAGTCCTTCAGCTCACCACCCCACGCCTCGGCGCAAACGCGAGTCAGAGCAGCAGTCAGAGTTGTTTTACCATGGTCGACGTGGCCGATAGTACCAACGTTGACATGGGGTTTATTACGCTCGAACGTTTCCTTAGCCATTTCACTCTCCAAAGTGTTTTATCAACTTAACCGAACTACTTAACAGAACTACTTAACAGAACTACTCAGCCGAGCCTCCCGGCCCAACCACAGCAAACAAAAGCACCAATGCAATAAAGGGCAGACATATCACTATGTCTGCCCTCTACTCGGCCACTGCCTATGAAATGGAGCTCCAGGGCGGAATTGAACCGCCGACCTCACCCTTACCAAGGGTGTGCTCTACCCCTGAGCTACTGGAGCAACATTTCATAAACAATATTCTGCTTTTCCCCAACCAACAACGTTGGAGCGGGTAGCGGGAATCGAACCCGCATCATCAGCTTGGAAGGCTGAGGTGATAGCCATTATACCATACCCGCACAAGCTTATAACTTGAGAGAATGGTGGTGAGGGGTGGATTCGAACCACCGAAGCTTGCGCGTCAGATTTACAGTCTGATCCCTTTGGCCACTCGGGAACCTCACCGCGCTTTCTACTCTAAATAAGCCGAAGCTTACTTTCCTTCTGCAAAACTGGTGCCGGCACCAAGAGTCGAACTCGGGACCTACTGATTACAAGTCAGTTGCTCTACCAACTGAGCTATGCCGGCATTTAAGCCCTGCGTCAGGAGGCGCAGATATTACTCACGCCCCGTGGTGGTTGCAAGCCCCTGACAAAGTTTTTTTTCACTTTTTACTAACGGAAAATTCTGCAGCAGCGAGGTCAGCCAAGTAGTGCTCGCTATCACGTCGGTATCGGTCCGCAGTAACAGATAATATTGATACCGCTCAGCAGCTTGCTGCTCCAGCACAGCCGCATAGCCCTGTCCGGTCAGTGCCTGAAGCAGCGCCTGCGCCTGATCTTGCCGAGAATACTCAGCCACCATCAACGCTCCCGGACCTGTACCAGTGCCGACCCACTCACCTGCCAACCCTAACTGCTGCATCTCCGCCATTAACTGATCCCGACTCGCAAGCACTTCAGGCGCGCTAACCATCACCCGGTAAGCAACCTCATCCTCAGCAGCGGACTGCTGACCAACACGCTCTACCTGCTGCAGTTCCACCGCCCCCAGCACAGCATCTGACAACCAACGGTCCAAACCCTGTGAATCAGAAAAAGGACCCAATCGAAAGCAGTAACGCGCATTCTGAGCAGGTACAACAAGATCTGTCTCAGGCTGTGGTAGTGACATTTGTCGGGCTCGCAACGCTGAAGCTGGCACCTCATCGATCAGATCGAGATCCGCCACTCCATGTACGCGCGCATCAGCCCGTTCGGCCACCCGGCGTCGATTCTCCTGCTCCTGATAAAACCAACCGTACAGCACCGCGTTAAGCAGCAATACGATCAAAAAGATCCAACGCAACATCCATTAACCCTCACGCCCGCGTACAGCCGGCCTTCATCACTCATCTTTAAACACGACGACCGTCACTCACTAAACGTCCATTCCAAGCCATCGAGCACCAGATCTGCACACCATTCACCGCAGCCTGCCGCATCGATAAAACGTCCACCGTCACCACCGGTAACCAACAACAAGGCATCAGCACCGAGCCAATCGGCACAATCCTTCACCACACGTTGCGCCAATGCTGCCAGCATCAACTCAATACCGTGACCTACCGCCTCCTCAGTACTCCGACCGGGACGGGTGTCGAACCGCTGCTGCGACTCCTCCGGCAGCAAAATCTGCCGGGTATTATTCAGCAACCCCTTGCGCATCAAACGTAGACCCGGAGCGATAAACCCGCCCAAATGCTGCCCATCGGCGTCAACATAATCCACTGTCACCGCACTGCCGCAGTCCACCACACAGCAACCACGCCTGTGCTGGCCCTTGCTAGCCCGATGAAACCCCGCCAACATTACCAGCCAGCGATCAGCCCCCATTGTCTGGAAATTACTGTAACTATTTACAACACCCGCCTGCGCCGCTTGGGTCTTCGCCTTCTGCGCAGTCAATCGCCATTGCTCGTGACAAAACTTCATCAGCGTTTGTTCTGAATCAACGCTGGCAACAGAAACAAAACGAACTCGCTGTGGTTGCGGCAACCCCTTCCAAGCCTCCAGCAGCACGGCACGATCAAGCGCTGCAGTAGCAATAAAACCATGTTCTGATCCCGCATCACCTTGCTGCGACAACCGCCACTTCAGCCGGGTGTTGCCAATATCAACATCCAATACCACCATATCACTCACTCACAGGCCGCAAACTCAGCTCACCGCCATGGAACGCCTGTTCCCCGTCAGCGGTGCGTAATAACAACGCACCGGTTCGATCTACCCCGACACACTCGCCCTGTTGCGAGAAGCGTTCAGTCGCCAAGCGCACCTGCTGCCCCTGATGAGCATTGTACCGTTGCCACTGCTCACGAAACGCGCCAAAACCCTGCTGCTCAAACTGCTGCAACATCGGCACTAAGGTATTGATCAACGAAGCCAGAATTCGATTCCGTTCCAGCTCACGACCCGAAATACGTTGCAGATCGGTCCACGGCTGCGTCACATCGGCGGCGGCCTCGTTCGGCATCGCGACATTAACTCCCACTCCGATCACCACCTGACACTGCCCTGACGCATCACCGCTCATCTCCAGCAACACACCCGCCAGTTTTCGTCCCTGATAGAGCAGATCATTGGGCCATTTAAGCGCCACGCCATCAATCCCTTCTACCGCCAAGCCTTTCAACACAGCCAGCCCGACCACCAGACTTAACCCTTCCAACGCCGCTGCACCACCGGAAAATGACCAGGTCAGCGAGAAATAAAGATTTCGGGCAAACGGGCTAGCCCACTCACGCCCGCGCCGACCACGACCTGCCGTTTGCTGCTCGGCGATATACAAGCGACCATGGCAATCACCCTGCTGTGCTTGCTCTGCTGCCAAGCGGTTGGTTGATGGCAGACTTAGGGCCAACTCAATCGTGCTCAGTTCTGCAGCCACGACATTGCTAAACATCGATTGCAATTGTGATTTATGTAGTAAGTTAATGCCGCCAGGCAAGCGGTAGCCACGACCCTTTACCGAATGACAATCAAGCCCCAACGCATCAAGCTTTTTGAGCTGCTTCCAAACCGCAGCCCGGCTCACCCCTACCGCTTCTCCAAGCGATTCTCCCGAATGGAATTCACCGTCAGCCAAAATCTGCAGCAACGCCTGCAAACTCATACTCAGTCCCCACTACGATCAAGCACGATAAAACTGTATCGATAGGGGTTGGGCTCGATTGCGTCGAAATCTTGTCGCGAGACTTGTTGCCACTGCGTCGGATCCAGCTCGGGGAAACAGGCATCGCCTTCGACGTGATGATGCACCTGAGTCAGGTACAGTCGTTTCGTCAACGGTAATGCTTGTGTATATAACTCCGAGCCGCCGATCACCATCGCCTCTGCCACGCCGTTAATCTCAGAGATCGCAGCCGCTTGCTCGATCGCCTGCTCCAGTGAAAACACCACTGTGACGCCGTCGGCCTGATACTCCCGGTCTCGCGTAACCACGATATTAGTGCGACCGGGTAACGGCCGACCGATCGATTCATAGGTTTTACGCCCCATGATAATCACCTTCCCCATCGTCACCGCTTTGAAATACTTGAGATCCTCCGATAGATGCCAAGGCAGTGCATTATTTCGTCCAATAACGCGGTTTTCAGATTGAGCGACGATCAAAGCCAGTTGCATGATGACTCCATAAGAAACATAAAAAGAGGGCGGCCCGAAAAGCGCTCAGTGTATGCGCTGCATAGGGTCGGGGCAACTAATCAGCCGCCCCATCAGCACAGATTCAATGACGATTCCGATTAAGCCAGGTCATTCCAGAGCACCCCTCTTTCCGGTTGAACAAAACTTGCACAATACGCGCCCAAAAGACACAATCACCTATTGATAGTTTTTTCATCTTCCACTCTCCCCCCCCCCTCTCCTAAAAACAATCCGACGTTATGTATCTAAAGGCGCATTCATATGGACATATTTAAAAACCTACCAATCGGCCAAAAAATCGCCGCTATCGTGACCGTGTTACTTAGCTTGCTGATCATCACCTCTGTTTACGGAATCATCAAAGTCAGCGCCATCGGCCATGAGATGACAACGATTCAAGCCGAAGATATGCCGCTGATCGAACTGGTCTCAGACGTGACGGTGAAGCAACTCGAGAAAACCGTGCTGATCGAAAAGGCGATGCGGATCGCCGGCATCACAGACAGCGACACCTCTGTCACCAAACTGCACCACGCGGTTACCGAGCTTGGCCATGAGATCGACCAAGAGATAAAACAGGCCGAAGCGATTCTGGCGACGGCTAAAACCCATCCGTTATCCGACCAGCAGTCGAAGGAGCTAGCCACACTCGAGCAGGTGCTTAAGTCGATTGAAACCGAGCACAAGCTGTACGAGCAAAACGTTGAGCTACTGATGACGAAACTCGATCGTCATGCTCAAGTCTCCGCCAATGACGTCAAAACACTCGAACAAGCCCAAGAGCAGCTTAACCATCATCTTGCCGAGCTACTGCTCGGCATTGAGAAGATGTCTGAGCACGCGCTCGAAACCGTCCATCATAACGAAGAGACGGCGCTACAAGGGATGATTTTCCTCAGCGTGGCAGCCTGTGTTATCGGCATTTTTCTGGGTGTTGTACTAACTCGCGCCACCACCAAACCGTTGGCACAAGCGGTCGATACGGCCAAGCGACTCTCTGAAGGGGATCTGACGGTTCAAGCCAAGGTTCACTCCACCGATGAGACCGGCCAGCTACTGACAGCCATGCAGCAGATGGCGCAGAAACTGCTCGACATGATGTCTCAGATCGCCGCCGCTACCGAGCAACTGACAAGTGTGACCCATGAGCTAACAACAGTAACAACCCAGACCGCACAAAACATTGAAGCGCAAAAAGAAGACCTAGACCAAACCTCCGTCGCAATAAACGAGATGTCCGCTACCGTTCAAGAAGTTGCGAGCAACGCCTCGCAAACAGCCACGTCAACCAACCAGGCCGAAGAAGAAACAAAGCATGGCCGCTCCATGGTTGAGCAGGTCAACGGAGCTGTCCTTGAACTTGCATCCGAAATTGAACATAGTAAAAATGCGATATCTCGGCTCGATGATGAAACCGAGAACGTCGGTGCCATTCTTAACGTAATCACCTCCATTGCCGAACAAACCAATCTGCTAGCGCTCAACGCCGCCATCGAAGCCGCGCGCGCCGGCGAGCAGGGACGAGGCTTTGCCGTAGTCGCTGACGAGGTTAGAACGCTGGCTAGCCGGACACAGGATTCCATCGTAGAAATACAACAGACGATCGGGCGATTAAAAAGCGAGGCCAAGGCGTCTGTTGAGGCGATGGAAAGCGGCCATAACAAAGCCAGCGCAACGGTCAAACTCTCAAATCAAGCTGGGCTATCGCTAGAGGCAATTGGCCAAGCCGTTTCCGCCATCAACGAGATGAACTTACAGATTGCCAGCGCTTCGGAGCAGCAAAGCGCCGTCGCCGAACAGGTCAATCAATCGGTCACTCAGATTAACGAAGCCGCTAACGAGAACAGCTCAGGCGCACAACAGGTTGCTGTTGCAACAGAGGAGATCGCTCAACTGACGGTCAACCTAAAAGGCCTTGTGGGACAGTTTAAAACGGCGTAATACGCTGCCGTTACGGGTTCAGCAACTCATCTAACTGCATAATCTGCCCCGACCGAACAGGGGCATAGCCGGGCAGTGCTGCAATCTGCTGCAAGAAATCCGGCTGCTGCAGTGACTCGATAAAGCGGTGGGTCGCTTCCTGCTTTAGCGTCTTGGCATGGCAAACAAACAGGTAGTACTCGGAGGTTAGCGGGATAAACTGCAAACCAAACTGGTGCGCCGCCGCCTCAACGCCAAACCCGACATCGGCCATTCCGGCGGCGACATAAGCGGCAACCGCCGAGTGGGTATACTCCTCGTCGTCAAAGCCATTGATCTCCGCGCTGTTGAGCCCCTCCCTACGCATCAACTCATCGAGCAGAGCCCTCGTTCCCGACGCTGACTGGCGGTTGATAAAGCGTATATCGCTACGCAACAGATCCTCCAGTCCGCTAATCTCGAGCGGATTTTCCGGTTTAATCATCAACCCCTGACAACGGCTGACAAAGCTGATCACCCGGTGAACCCGGGGTTTAAGATAACGCAGGTAGGTTTGCCGCATCGCGTCGCTTATCACCTCGGTCGGCAGGTGGAAGCCGGCCAGATCGCACCGACCCCGTTCGAGTGACGCCAACGCCTGCTCGGCACTCTTGTACTGCAGATCCAACTGATAATCGACCGCCCTGTCCGGCAGCAGCTGTACCGCATAGCCATGGCTGGCGTGCAGCCTTAACGACGGACGATTATTCTCAAGGCTCTGCTGGATCTCAAGATTGAGTTCCGATGCCAGATTTTTTAGTTGTGGCTCCAGCCGGGCAACCACCCGCTGCTCGGCCCACAGTAACTTCTCGCCCAGCGCGGTCAGTGTCGCGCCTTTACCTTGCTGCAAGCGCACCAGTTCATTGCCAAAAAATGCGGTCCAGGACTGCAACAGATTCCAGCCATGCCGGTAGGAGATCCCCACCTCCTGCACCGCCTTAGTCAGCTTGCCCTGCTCATGAATCGCCTGTAACAGCCGGAACAACTGAGGGTCTAACTGGTTACCGGCCTCGTCACGAAACGACCAGGCTGGGATCACATCAATTCTGCGCATCGAAAACCTCTGGCAATAAACCTGAGTACCTATAATTAGGGAAACACAACAACACAAACACTTATGAACTCCCATGCATATTCTGATTAAACCGAAGCAGTGCTATGTTTACCAGAATAATAAACGTCAGCATATGAAATTCACTTCATATGTTGCTAAAGAAGGCACGACACCATGCAGCAAGCCAGCACCCCCTCACCTGATCATCTGGAAACAGCCCGAGCGGTGCTGGAGCAGCACCGAGACAATCCCGGCGCGCTACTGCCGATCCTGCACAACCTTCAGAACCAGTTAGGTTTCGTGCCACCTGCGACCGTGCCATTGATCGCCAAAGCGTTGCAGCAGACCATTGCCGAAATTAAAGGGGTAATCAGCTTTTACCATCACTTTCGCACTACCCCCCCCGGTCTGAACCAGCTACAGATATGCCGCGCCGAAGCTTGCCAGGCGCGCGGTTCGCAGCAGCTTGAGCAGCATGCTAAACAGCGGCTGGGGATCGATTTCCATCAGACCACCGCCGACCAAGAGTTCAGCCTGGAACCGGTCTATTGTCTGGGCAACTGCGCCTGCGGCCCAAGCTTGCGGGTCGGTGACGAGGTGATCGGGAGGGTTGATCCGCAGCGTTTCGATACCCTGATCGATCAACTGACAACCCACGCAGTGGAGGTTAAGTGATGAGCGTAACTGTCTATATCCCACGCGACACTACCGCCAATGCCTTGGGTGCCGAAGCGGTAGTTACCGCCCTTAATGCCGAGGCGGAACGCCATGGTGAAACGATCGAAATCATCCGTAACGGTTCACGCGGTATGTGCTGGCTCGAGCCCTTGGTCGAGATCGCTACCGAACAGGGCCGTATCGCTTACGGCCCGGTAACCGCAGCCGATATTCCAGCACTGATCGATGCTGGCATGTTAGGTACCGGTACCAACCAACCGGCGGCTGCCCACCCTCTCTGCCAGGGTTTAACCGAGCAGATCCCCTATCTCAAACAGCAACAACGACTGACCTTTGCCCGGGCCGGCGTCACCGATCCGCTATCGTTGGATGACTACCGCAGCCATCAAGGCTTTGAGGGGCTGACAAAAGCACTGGCGTTGACACCGCAGGCGATTGTCGATGAAATCAAAGGCTCCGGGCTACGCGGCCGCGGCGGCGCGGCTTTCCCAGCAGGCATCAAATGGCAGACCGTACTTGATGCGCCTATCAGTACTGGCCAGAGTGATCAGAAATATATCGTCTGCAACGCTGACGAAGGTGACTCGGGCACCTTCGCCGACCGGCTGGTGATGGAAGCCGACCCCTATATGCTGATCGAAGGGATGTGCATCGCCGGTTTAGCGGTCGGTGCGACGCAAGGTTACATCTACCTGCGCTCGGAATACCCACTGGCGCACCAAGTGTTGAATCAGGCAATCGAAACAGCCCTAGCCGCTGGCTATTTGGGTGACAACGTCTGCAACAGTGGCCGCGCTTTCAATTTGGAAGTGCGCTTAGGTGCCGGGGCTTATATCTGCGGTGAAGAGACCTCGTTGCTGGAAAGCCTCGAAGGTAAACGCGGCCTGGTTCGGGCCAAACCACCGTTGCCAGCGCTGGTCGGGCTATTCGGCCAACCGACGGTAGTCAACAATGTGCTGACACTCGCAGCGATACCCTACATTATCGCCGAAGGTGCTAAGGCTTATGCCAACTACGGCTGCGGCCGCTCGCGTGGCACCCTGGCGTTCCAACTGGCCGGTAACATCAAACAGGGCGGCCTGGTCGAACTGGCCTTCGGCACCTCCCTTGATCTTCTACTACAGCAATTTGGTAACGGCACCGCCAGTGGCCGACCGATGCATGCGATTCAAGTTGGCGGCCCTCTCGGTGCCTACATGCCGCAGAGCCAATGGCAAACAGCGCTCGATTACGAAGCCTTTACTGAGACCGGCGCGGTGCTGGGACACGGTGGCATTGTGGTGTTCGACGACAGTGTCGACATGTTGCAGCAAGCCCGCTTTGCGATGGAGTTTTGTGCGGTAGAGTCCTGCGGTAAATGCACACCGTGCCGCATCGGTTCAACCCGTGGCGTTGAAGTGATCGACCGGCTGACCGACCCTCAACGACAAAGCGATCAACAACACCAAGACGCACTCGAACTGCTGCACGACCTGTGTGACACCATGGAGGATGGTTCGTTATGCGCCATGGGCGGAATGACCCCCAATCCGGTTCGCAGCGCCCTTCAGTACTTTGGCGACGACTTTAACCACAGTCGTCAACACACAAGCCAAAACAGCAACCATAATACCGCTGGGGAGAATACCGATGCTTGATTTCTTTGATCCCGCCCTGCACGACAAAGATCTGGGTACCCCGCCGCCGTCACAACCCCGGCATTCCGACGCGCTGACGCAGGTGTCGCTTACCATCGATGGCGTCGACATCAGCGTAACCGAAGGCACCTCGGTGCTTCGCGCCGCAGCCCTGGCTGGCATCAACATCCCCAAACTGTGCGCTAGTGATAACTTAGAAGCGTTCGGTTCCTGCCGACTCTGCGCGGTACAGATCGACGGCCGTCGCGGTTATCCCGCCTCATGCACCACACCCGTTGAAGCGGGTATGCAGGTCAGCAGTCAGAACGACAAACTGGCTAAGTTGCGCCGCAACGTGATGGAACTGTACATCTCGGACCACCCGTTGGACTGCCTCACCTGCCCCAGCAACGGCAACTGCGAGTTACAGGATATGGCCGGGGCCGTCGGACTGCGTGAAGTGCGTTACGGCTTTGATGGCGAGAACCACCTTGACGCTGAGAAAGACGAGTCCAACCCCTATTTCAGTTTCGACCCCAGCAAGTGCATCGTCTGCTCGCGCTGCGTCCGCGCCTGCGAAGAGGTGCAAGGCACCTTTGCGCTAACGATTGAAGGGCGGGGCTTCGATTCGCACGTCAGTACCGGCAGCGATAACTTTATGGATTCGGACTGTGTCTCCTGCGGCGCCTGTGTGCAGGCCTGCCCCACCGCCACATTGTCCGAGAAAAGTGTGATCGACATGGGACAGCCCGAGCGTAGCGTCGTCACCACTTGCGCTTATTGCGGTGTTGGCTGCTCATTCAAAGCCGAACTTCAGGGTGACAAACTGGTACGCATGGTGCCGTACAAGGGCGGCGAAGCCAATCAGGGCCACTCCTGCGTTAAAGGACGGTTTGCTTTTGGCTATGCCACCCACAAAGATCGAATCACGGCTCCGATGATCCGTGACTCGATTGATCAGCCCTGGAAAGAGGTGAGCTGGCAGGAAGCGATCGAATTCAGCGCCACGCGTTTTAAACAGGTTCAGGCCAAACACGGCCGTACCAGCATCGGCGGGATCACCTCATCACGCTGCACCAACGAAGAAACCTATCTGGTCCAGAAAATGGTCCGTGCCGCGTTCGGCAACAACAACACCGACACCTGCGCCCGGGTCTGCCACAGCCCGACCGGCTATGGCCTCAAGCAAACACTGGGCGAGTCGGCCGGCACCCAAACCTTCGATTCGGTCAAAGACGCCGACGTCATGCTGGTGATCGGTGCTAACCCGACCGATGCCCACCCGGTATTCGCCTCGATGATGCGGCGCCGGCTACGCGAAGGCGCACAGTTGATCGTCGCCGATCCGCGCGAAATCGACTTGCTCAACACGCCGCACTTGAACGGCTCACTACACCTGCCGCTGCTGCCGGGAACTAACGTTGCTCTGATCAACGCACTGGCGCACGTGGTCGTCACCGAAGGACTGGAAGATCATGGCTTCATCAGTGGTCGCTGCGATCCTGAGCAATACCAGCAATGGCGTGACTTTATCCAACTGCCGCAGAACAGCCCTGAAACGGTCGCTCCGATCACCGGCGTTGCGGCCGATGCTATTCGCCAAGCAGCCCGGACGTATGCCACGGCAGAAAACGCTGCCATCTTCTATGGACTGGGTGTGACCGAACACAGCCAGGGTTCCACCATGGTGATGGGGATCGCCAATCTGGCGATGGCCACCGGCAACATCGGCCGCTCCGGCGTCGGTGTTAACCCATTGCGGGGCCAGAACAACGTGCAGGGTTCGTGCGATATGGGTTCATTTCCACACGAACTCCCCGGCTACCAGCCGGTCGGTGATGACAACATACGGCAACAGTTCGAACAAAGCTGGGGCGTGACGCTCGACAGTGAACCGGGGCTGCGCATCCCTAACATGTTCGATGCCGCCATCAACGGCAAGTACAAAGGGATGTATGTGCAAGGTGAAGATCTGGCGCAGTCCGACCCCAACACTCAGCACGTCGAGGCGGCGTTGAAATCGCTGGATCTGCTGGTGGTGCAGGACATCTTCCTCAACGAAACCGCCAAGTTCGCCCATGTGCTGCTACCCGGTTCCACCTTTCTGGAGAAAGATGGCACCTTTACCAACGCCGAGCGCCGCATCAACCGGGTGCGGCGGGTGGTTGCGCCATTGGCAGGCAAGGCTGACTGGGAGGTCACCATGGCGCTGTCCAACGCCCTTGGCTATCCAATGGAGTACAGCCATCCATCCGAGATCATGGACGAGATCGCTTCGCTGACCCCTTCGTTCGCTGGCGTCAGCTACGACAAACTGGAACAGCTGGGCAGCATTCAGTGGCCGTGCAACGAGCAACACCCGCGAGGGATGCCGATCATGCACGAGGACAGCTTTCCGATCGGCCCAGGACGTTTCGTACCGACCGAGTTTGTCGAAACCACCGAGCGCGCCAGCCGTCGCTTCCCACTGATTCTGACCACCGGCCGGGTGTTGTCACAGTATAACGTCGGTGCTCAAACCCGTCGCACCGACAATCAGGTTTGGCATAGTCAGGATGAGCTCGAGATCCACCCCCATGACGCCGAAGATCGCGGCATCAATAATGGCGATTGGCTGGGTATCTCCAGTCGGGCAGGCCAGACGGTACTGCGCGCGTTAATTAGCCTGCGGATGCAGCCGGGCGTGGTGTATACCACCTTCCACCATCCCGAAAGCGGAGCCAACGTCATCACCACCGATAACTCCGATTGGGCCACCAACTGTCCCGAGTATAAGGTCACCGCAGTGCAGATCGAAAAGGTAACCGAACCGTCACAGTGGCAGCGCGACTTCAAGGCTTTCGATCGCCAACAACAGTCGCTGCGGAAACAACGAAACGGTGGTACAAAACCTGAGCCTGTCATTCCTGCGAGTACTAGATCGTGAACCGACAACCGCTCAAAATGAATAGCGGCTCTGCTCAGACGACTATCGGGGCAATCAGCTCCGATGGTCTGACGCTGCCTGCGGAGCAGGAGACAATGACGCAGGCAACCACCGATTCGGTCAGCGTCAATCGCTGGACGCCGCAGGCCAGTACCGCAGCTGATGACCTACTCGCCGAAGAGGTCGCCGTGGCGCTGTGCTACAACGGTACCTGCCATCTGGTGATGATGGCCTCGCCCAGTGATCTTGCCGACTTCGCCCTTGGTTTTAGTCTCAGCGAAGGGATCCTGCAAAGTCCCGACGAGCTCTACGATCTCAGCATCAACCCCTGCGCCGAAGGCATCGAGGTCAACCTGACCATATCAACCCGACGGGCGCAGGTGCTGAAGCAACAGAAACGCAACCTGACCGGTCGTACCGGCTGCGGTCTATGCGGTGCCGACTCGCTTAAACACGCGATCCGGCCCGTCAGTAGAATCACACCGCAAGCGCCAATTAGTGACGCGGCGATTCAACGCGCGGTGGCGCAACTCGATGCCAACCAGCCACTGCAGCAGCAAACCGGCGCGGTGCATGGTGCCGCCTGGTGCAACGCCGAGGGGGAGATTGTGCAACTCAAAGAGGATGTTGGGCGGCACAACGCGATGGATAAACTGATCGGCTCGCTGGTCCATAGCAACAGCGATTTCTCGCAAGGTTTCCTACTGATATCCAGCCGCGCCAGCTACGAGATCGTCCACAAGGCCGCCGCGATCGGCATCGGCAATCTGGTCGCAGTCTCGGCCCCGACCGCCTTGGCGATCCGACTGGCCAAGCAGGCCAACATCAATGTCACCGGCTTTGCTCGAAACAACCGCCATGTGCGTTACAGCCAAGCGCAGCAGGATTAACGGATTAATTTTTTTCTGCTTGTTTGCACGATGAGAAACACCTAACGGCCAAACACATCCGAAGTCACTGACAACCATGGCTCCGTGCCACCTAGAGCGTTGCTCCAAACCTCTTAATGCCGTTGTAACAAACGAGACACAGGTCTTTTTTTGGGGCGGGGGAGAATGTTATGGCCAGCGCAATCAGAGCATCAACTCCAACAACTTCTGCCGAGACAGCCCCCAGTTTCCCACTTGTGCGTAGTGAGTAATCTTGTCATCTACCGTAACCGTACTAAGGTCAATATCTCGCGGCTGAACCAGCTGCTCTTTCGAAGTATCGAACACAACACGAACTAAGGGCTCGAGAGGACTATCGGTTTTGGATAAGACCAGCGCCAAATATCGGCTTTCCAACTCCACGATTGACCCCGGTGGGTAGACGCCAACGAAACGAATAAACTGTTGGACCAACTCTCGGTCGAATTGAGCTTCACTCCACTCGTAGAGGCGACGAAGAGACTCGGTAGGGGGCAGGCCCTTCTGGTAACAGCGGTCGGAGCTGATTGCATCGTAAACGTCAATAATGGAGGCAATCTGACTGTAGTAATTCATCTGATCGCCTTTGAGCCCCTCGGGGTAACCACTTCCGTCGTAACGTTCATGGTGCTCGGCAGCAATAGCAACCGTTACATCATCCACCCCGGGGATCTGTGCCAGGATCAATTTGCTGTGCACCACGTGGCTGCGCATGACATTGAATTCGTCGTCACTCAACCGCCCGGGCTTGTTGAGGATCTTATCGGGAATTTTGACCTTGCCAATATCATGCAACAGCGTGCCTACGCCTATGCTGGTGATCTTATCAGGGGGGACACCTAAGTACTGACAAAAGGCCACCATCAAGGTGCAGGTACTCACTGAGTGCTGAAAGGTATAGTGGTCTGCATTTCGAATCTGAGTAAGAGCCGGCAATACGTCGGGATTGCGAATGAGCGATTGAGTCATCCGCTCGACGATATGGCTGGGTTGGTGCAACTCAAGTTTCTTACCCGCCCCCACGTCGTGCATCATCTCGGTAACCAATTGGTTGGCTTTTCTGAGCACTTCGACGCCGTTGGAAAGCTCATCCTGAAAGGTTTTTTGACGGGGTTTGGGAGCCGCCTTTTTTTGTGCCAGCCGTTCGACCACTGCCAATTGGTCTCGGTTGGCATCTTCTCGGCTGGGAGCGCCAGGCAGGTCGAGCCCTTTATTGGTGTCGATATAGACCGCTTTGATATTAAGGGACTGGATTTTCTCGAGCGTCTTTTTGCTGTTTATCTTAAAGCGGCTACGAGCAAAGGGGTGATCCATCCATCCACAGTTGAGATCATGGATATAAATACCCACCTTGAGGTCGGATACGGAGGTTTTCTTGATCATCGAGAGTTGCTGTCAATCGTCAAGTGAGTTCCCTTTCAGCTACCTCGGCGTGCAGGCGATTAACGTCCATCAAACAGCCTTTTCGCACGCAGAACGATCAAGTCGGTGGCTAGTAACAAGTACGTTTGCATAGCAACATTCAACCAGCCCGCAGGCAACATAGCAATGCATGATTGCGTTTCAGCCGGTGCTGAGACTACATTTAACGCTGTCACAATGTTCACGTCGACAACCAGAAATGCCGGATAACCACATTGAACCTAAAGCCAATAATCGAAGTATAAATATGACTGATATTGCCGTCGACTCAAGGGCTATGATCAGCCGCTATATTCATTGATCCATAAAACAGGTCGAAATCGACAAGCCCGTTGAACTATTGCTGTTATCTCAGTCATATTTAGGGATGTTTGGTCTTGTCCGGTATCTTGTCTGGCAACACTTGTTGCCTTGCTGCGGTTCCATGACTCAGCACCGGCGACTACAGTGATACAGATGGGCTATCGTAGCTCGTGGTATTGATAAGCTGATATCACTTGAACATTAGCGCCACGCCTCAACTTATACACATGGGATAAAGTGAGGCCTTCGACCAACTACTGTGCAGGAAAATTTGATGGGCAAGGACGTCGGTGCAAACAACCCGCTTACCAGTCTTAAGCGATCCCTTGAAAGAGGTAGCGACTCAACGCGAGATGCGCTGCATAAACTGAGCAGTGAGCGCAAATTCATCGGTATTACGGGGCTAAGCCGCAGCGGTAAGTCGACGTTTATTACCAGCCTGATCAACCAGTTGCTTAACCACGATAACGCCAAGCTGGGCGCTTTTTCTCCCTGGCTTTCAAAACGTATTGTGGCGGTCAAGGTTCACCCTCTAGCCGACCGGTCGCTGAAGCAGTTCCCCTATCCGGACGCGATACGCGATCTTGCCGATTCCCCTCCCCGGTGGCCCGGCTCCACAACCGATATCAGTGGCTGTCTGCTGGAGATCAAAATCGGCCGCAACGCCTCATGGTCCCGCAAGTCAGCAACCCGCAGTGTTTTTCTGGAGATTCGGGACTACCCCGGTGAATGGTTACTCGACCTGCCGCTGATGCAGATGAGTTTCGCGGAATGGTGCTCACAGTGTGCCGCCCAATTTACCCAGCAACCTCGGCTATCGTTAGCCGGTGATCTGACCGCTGAACTGCAGCAGATTGATCCGCTTGCCCAGTATGATGCGCAAGCCATCGACGCTTTGCACAGCCAATACGCTAACTTTCTGAAACGCTGCAAGAACGAACAACACGCCCTGAGTTTGATTCAGCCGGGACGGTTTCTGATCCCCGGTGAATTTATCGGACAAGAAGTGCTCCACTTTGTCCCGCTTCTCAGCTGTAACAGCTGCACCCGAACCCAGTTGGAATCGGCAAACCCCGATAGCAACTTTAAAGTACTCGAGCGGCGTTACGACGCTTACGTGAAGCAAGTTGTCGCACCCTTCTATAAAAAATTCTTCCGCCCCATCGATCGCCAGGTAGTACTGGTCGATGTGATCAATGCCCTCAATGGCGGACCAGAATACATTGCGGACATGCAGCAAGCCTTGTCGAACATTAGTGACAGCTTCTCCTACGGCAGCAACAGCCCCATTTTGAAGCTGTTCCGTCCAAAAATTGAAAAGGTTATTTTTGCCGCGTCGAAAATCGATCAAGTGGTTGCCAAGGACCACGATAACGTCAGGCAGCTGCTCGCCTCGATCGTGCGAAAGGCGCTTGAGAATGCCGCTTACAAAGGCGTTGAACACCGATCCGAAGCGATCTCGGCGATTCGTTCATCACATGAAATACTGCACCGCGGCGCTTTTGCCGTCACCGGAATCGGCGTAGGAGGTGAATCGGTCGGCTACGTGCACCCAGAGATACCCGACCACGTACCCAAAGGCGATGAATGGCTGCCGTTTAGGGACTGGAGCCTGCCACTGCTGAACCCGCCAGCGGGCGTTCGCTGCGATCAAGAGCAAGCGATCCCTCATATTCGAATGGACCAAATACTCCAAGATTTAATCGGAGACCTATGCAGATGAATAAGGACAACCCCGGCATCCACAACGAGCATACCGATGAACAGGTAGACCCTGGCCATGAACCCTTGATAGAAAAGAAAAAGCGGACTAAGGGGGAAACATTCCGACCCGTCGCTGATGAAATATTGACCGGCCCGCCCGAAACCATCGATGCCAGTCAAAGCACAATGACGACACTAGATGACGTCAACCCGGACTCTTACACGCCCTTCATTTTGTCCAAGAAACGGACCAAGGGACTGAAATGGTTTGCCGCACTCGCATTATCCTACGTCGGCGTGTTGCTGTCGTATCATACTTACAATCTTGCTATGCAAGCGTGGAGCACACACTGGTCGCTAGGTGGCCTATTCAGTGCGTTTGTCACCGGGCTAGTGATTGCCTCTACTGTCACGCTAGCGGCCTGGTTCAAAGACAACGATAAGCTTGCGACTGTACGCGCCCTTCAACACGAAGCCGGCCGCTTTCGGGAGCGGCGAACTCACGGCCATATAAGCACCTATCTACATCAACTATCCGCTTTCTACGCCACCAAACCGCAAGCGGAAGCATTCGTAAAAATGCAGGATTCCCTGCCCGATTACGCCGACGATGCAGAAACGCTGCAGCACATCGATAATCTTTTTGTCCGTCAGCTTGATGAGAAAGCCTACGCCTGTATCTCTCACTACAGCAGCCAGACCGGCATCGCTGTGGCACTGAGCCCTTGGGCTGCGATGGATATGCTGCTAACCCTTTGGCGCAACATGGCGATGATCGAAGAGATCGCAAAAATTTACGGCATCCGCCCAACCTACCCCAATAAAATCAAAATATTGATTCAGGTTCTTAACAACATGGCCTTCGCGGGAACCTCAGAGATGGCGATAGATTATCTGGCTAGCGTCAGCGAACAAAAGATCATGTCTCAGCTGCTGGGGCGAATGGGCCAGGGATTTGGCTCTGCACTGATCTCAGTACGGGTCGGTTTGTCGACCGTAAAAGAGTGTCGTCCGATTCCGCATCAGCCTGACGATATCCCCAAGGTAAGAAGTTTTATCAAGCCGATGATGGGACGTTTAATCGCTGCGCTCAAAATTAAAACAAGCTCGAAATCAAACACCTAAACCGGCTCACCTGCGCAGCAATACGGTGGTCGCGTCCGCGATAACAATGCTAAGGGGTCTTGATCCCTCTTAGCGAGACAGGCGCCAAATAAACACTCGCATTGAAAGCCCGCCTCATACCATTGTCAAAGATCAGATTAGTCGTGCGGTTTTTCTTCCAACAAGAACGGTGGAACCTTGATCCACATGTCGAGCAAACAAAGACCGCTCATGGTAACGACCGCACCGATCTCAAAGGTGCCCGCCGCTGCAATCATGTAGGCAAACTGGTCTGAAAACTTTGCCAGCCACCATGCTGAAATATCCAACCACAAGGCAATCCAACCAACTGAGATGAGCACCGTCTTAATTAACCCGACATAGGCGCTGAACGACATGACCAGCGACACGATTACCAGAAACACCGAGATTCCAAACAGGTGTATATGTGCCGTTTTGGCCATATGGGTCCAGCTGTATCCTTTCTCTGTGTACGTCAGTAAATCTTCATAACTACTAAATGGCATCGACGTGATGGCTCCAGTCATCTGTGAAGACTTGCTGTGGCATTTCTGACAGTCGGCCTCGATGATATACATAACCTCTTCTTTGAAGAAAGCATCATCCTTGGCACCGTCGTTGATCCATTGCGCGACAATATCGATATCCGCATCATCAGCAACGTGTTTATACATCGACGTTTTCATGGAACCCACCAACATGGAGTCTGAGTACTTAGCTTTTACCTTATCCATGTCCGGAATCTGAAAACCTGAATCGTGCTTGGAGTAGACCAAGCCTATCAAGGTAGCCGCACTCAGTGCTCCGAGTATGACTGTGATCAGAAAGCCGGAAAGACCGAGCTTGGCCTGAAAGTTAAGCGCGTTTAATCGCATGGGAGTATGTCTCAAATAACGGGTGAGGGTGACAACCAGAAGCCCACCTGCATGGCTGCAGCTGGGCTTCTGTATCCATCGTATTTACTTGAACGTGAACTTCAGAGCACCCTCGTGATAAAGGTGGTTAATCTGAGAGTTGTCAAACACGGAGACACCGAAGTGATAGACCTTCTTCAGGTCATTGAACTGCACATCCTGAAGTGCGGACTTGTCACCGGTTGTGACCAGCTTACGTTTGATCTCGATGGTCCACTGGCCATCCTTCCAGACACCCGTGGCCCAGATATCACCACGCGAACCGGTGAACGGCGTTGACATAATTCCGGGGACCATATCACCCGTGTTGAAGGTATCGACAAAGGCGGTCTTCTGGGACGGCGTAACCGTGTAATCGTTGAGACCGTCCTGTGTCCTGTTCATAAAGCCAGGAGCCGTTTTTGCATCGTTGGTGTTGTTGACATAACCACCGCCGGTCTTGCTATCGCCGTGACGCCCCCAGTTTTTGTTAACCTTTGGGTCTTTAACATGATCAACAAACTGATCATCGATCAGCCCTAGGGGGTTCATGCGCACGCTCTTCCAGTGCCACATATCAATGGTTTCGCCCTCTTTGCGCGTATATTTACGGCCTGGCGCCTTACCCGACTGATCGATTCCGGCAATTTTGCCGTTATCATCTTGCATGTGACAGGCGACATCACAGCCTTTTTTAGCGAAGCCGCGAGCCTTAACTTCCCAGAAGATCCCTACTTTGTCTTCGTAATAAACGTTGTCGTGACCTGTTTTATCCTTATCTTTCAGCTGCTTCCATGATCCGTCTGCCTGTTTCTCCCACGGGTAACGTTTCAGGCTCATCGTTGGGTCGGCGTACTGCATCAAGAAATAGACATGCTGATCATCATAAAGTGATTTTATGGTGACGCTGGTTTCTTTCATACCGTTGTAATTAGCTGGCTTGTAAGGAAGATTATTCAGCTTAACCGTCAAAGCACTGGCCTTATCCCAGGCCTCTTCGGCTAACCCGTCAAGAGTGATGGTGTTATTGATCCTGTAACTATCAAGTTGATTGTTAGCCGCTTGCGCAAGCGTCGGTTGCACACCAAAAACAGCCAATCCAGAACTTATGATTGCCAGCTTAGTCTTCGTAAATTTATGCATCAGTTCAATCCTTTGCTTTGCATCTATCAGCCGCCGAGCCAAAACAGCTACACAACTTCATATGCAGGTACTTATGGAAGTACGGACAGAGTATCAGCGCCTGCGCTTACCCATACTTTTTAGTAGACAATTTTTTGCTATTGACCACAACCCTGCTTTTTGATAATCCCAACGCAACGGAAAACCGCTTAAAAGGTCGCTTTTGGTCGCCCGCAAGAAACCGCCTCACGGTAATAAGCAGCACCTTATATATAGCCGATAATTGGCACCACCTGCCTTGAAACTGTCTGCGCGAAATCATTAAACAGATCATCACCTAGCATGGATATCGGGTTGGGCTCGCCTGTCAGCATCATTTTTGAAGCAGCAGACACTGCGGCATGTAATATCCGAGCCATTTCGTCGGTTTCTGCTAGCCTGAATTGAGCTACCACTAAGATCACAGCGAGGCTGATATGCACAATCAAAAAAATAGCGTGAGTACCCAAGCTATTCCGC
The DNA here is from genome assembly GCA_036961355.1 of Motiliproteus sp. Taxonomy (GTDB): domain Bacteria; phylum Pseudomonadota; class Gammaproteobacteria; order Pseudomonadales; family Balneatricaceae; genus Motiliproteus. The sequence goes on along the minus strand of JBALVL010000010.1, from coordinate 53,588 downwards.
AGGAAGCGTTTGACTGGTACGACGAATACGCCCATGGCGTTATCAGCCGCCGGGAGTTTTTAGACCGGCTCACCACTCTGACCGCGGTAGGCCTGAGTCTAAGCGTGCTGTCAGCAGCGCTATTGCCCAACTATGCACTTGCCGAGCAGGTCTCGTTCAACGACGACGACATCAAAGCCGAATATATGACCTTTGCTTCGCCCGAAGGCCACGGCGAGGGACGCGGTTATCTGGTGGTACCCACAGCGGTGACTACCACCGGCATGGTGTTGGTGGTGCATGAGAATCGTGGCTTGAATCCCTATATCGAGGATGTCGCGCGGCGGGTCGCCAAAGCCGGATTTATCGCCTTCGCCCCTGATGTGCTGCACACGCTCGGTGGTTACCCCGGTAATGATGATCTTGGCCGGTCGCAACAACGCTCGATGGACAAGGCCAAAATCGAACAGGACTTTATCGCAGCCGCTCAGTATTTGAAGAAGCACCCCATGAGCAACGGTCGCTTAGGCGTGGTGGGGTTTTGTTTCGGCGGTTATATCACCAATATGTTAGCAGCCCGAGTACCGGACCTGGTTGACGCCGGCGCTCCTTTCTACGGCACCCCTGCCGCCAAGGAACTACGGCAGAACATCGAAGCGCCGCTACTTATCCATCTGGCCGAGTTAGACAAGCGAGTCAACGCAACTTGGCCCGAATACGAGATGGACCTTAAAGCTGGGCAGAAAGATTACCAGATGCACATGTATCCGGGGGTCAACCATGGCTTTCATAACGACTCGACCGGCCGTTACAACGAGGCCGCTGCCGAGCAGGCATGGGGCCGAACGATCGATTTTTTCAAACAGCATTTGACGGTATAACAGCTAACACCGATTGCCTGCACTGGCTCTGAGGGTCTGAAATCAACAGGCAGCGGTAAAGCCCGAGAACCAAAAAAGAGGAAGGGAGCCGTATTTCGAGCGCGGCCAGAGACAGAATTCGGGCCAACTGCATGGCCCGAATTCATCGCACAGTTCAGACCGAGAACGGGTAGGCGATCGGGTCGTGATACTGGTAGTCACTGACTTCAAAATCATCCAGTGTGACCCAGGTTTCCAAATCATCAAGGCTTTTGATATTCGGATTGATACGCAGTTTGGGTGCGGCGAAGGGCTGCCGTTTGAGCTGGACATCACGCATCAGCTCCAGTTGATCCTCGTAAATATGTGCGTTAACAATCTTATGGTACGCCTTACCGGCTTTGTGGCCGGTGATCTGGGCCATCAATGCCAAGAAGGTAAACACCTGAATCTGATTAAAATTCTGTCCCAGCGGCACATCACACGAACGCTGGTAAGAGGTCAGAAATAGGGTGTCGCCCAACAACGAAAAAGTGTGGGTGTGCATACACGGCCGTAAACAGCCAAGGTGGAACTCGCCGGGGTTATAAAACGAAAGAATTTCGCCACGGTCATCGATACCTTTGCTCAGATCATCGACAATCTTCTTCAGCTGGTCTACAGTGCCGCCATCCGGTTTCTGCCAGCCTCGCCCCTGTACTCCGTAAACCCGTCCCATATCGTTGTCACCCTGACGGGCAGGATTATCGAGCCAGGCTTGGTTATCGTTAGCGTTGGCCATCCAAGTCGGGGTACCCAGCGCCTTAAACTCAGCGGCATCGTTGAGTCCACGAATATAGCCCAGTAACTCGGCGATGGCGGCTTTCCAGTAGCTCTTACGGGTGGTAACCAGCGGGAACTGGTTGGCAGCCACATCGTATTCCAAGTCCGCATTAACGACCGTCAGGCAGCGCTTGCCGGTGCGTTCATTCTCGATCCAGTGACCTTGCTCGACAATGCGCTGGCATAAATCCAAATACTGTTTCATCTAGCTACTGACTCCCGCCCTACTGTTAAATCCAAAACCTGCTTTGCCGCTTATTACGAAACGAATACCGCTACTGCCGCTTGGTAACGGCATTGCCCTTCGACCGATAAGCCAGCGCCAATATCAATGCACCGGCCACCACCATAGGCAGCGACAATAACTGTCCCATCGTCAGCCAATCCATCGCGATAAACCCTAGGTGACCGTCGGGCTGGCGGGCGAATTCGACGATAAAGCGGAAGCTGCCGTAGCCGCACATAAATACCCCTGAGACCGCCATCGCAGGTCGGGGCTTGGCCGAAAACCACCAAAGCAAAGCGAACAGTGCCACCCCTTCCAGGGCAAACTGATACAGCTGCGACGGGTGTCGTGCCAGATCATCGGCGCGGGGGAAAACCATCGCCCATGGCAGGTCGGTAGCCCGACCCCATAGCTCGCCGCCAATGAAGTTACCCAAACGCCCCAGCCCAAGTCCAATCGGCACCAACGGCGCGACGAAATCAGCCACCCCAAAGAAACTTTTGTGGTACTTGCGCCCAAACAGCGCGATCGCTGTGATCACCCCCAACAATCCACCGTGGAACGCCATACCGCCTTCCCAGACGGCAAACAGCCACAGAGGGTCGTCTAAGAAGCGATCAAAATTGTAGAACAGCACATAACCAAAACGTCCGCCCAATACCACGCCCAACGCGCAGTAAAAGATCAGATCGGAAACCATCTGAGCATTCCAGCCCGAATCGGGTTGCGCCGCGCGCCGGTTGGCCAGCCACCAGGCAGCCACAAAGCCACCCAGATACATCAATCCATACCAGTGAATGCTCAACGGCCCTAACTGCAATGCCACTGGATCTATCTGCGGATAGGTCAGCACGTGTTTAAAACTCCTTCCATTTGTCGGTAAAGCTCTGATCGCAAAAGCCGAACCGAGTTCAATGCGATATCGCGCCCGCTATTCAACTGCCCGTCACGGCGGTGGCAATGAAACGACTACCCACCACCAGCAACAACACCGCAAAAGCGCGCTTTAGCGTTCGCTCGGGAAGCCTGTGCGCCAACTTGGCGCCAAAGCCTGCAAAGACAGCACTAGTGATGACGATACCGAGAAAGGCTGGCAGATAAATATACCCCAAACTCCACTCCATCAACCCAGGATGCTGCCAGCCCTGTTCGATATTCATCAGTGCTCCAGCCAGCGAGATCGGCAAGCCGCAAGCCGCCGAGGTACCGATGGCATGCTGGATACGAACATTACACCAGCTCAGGTAGGGTGTGGTCATAGAGCCACCACCGATACCAAAGATCGCCGAACCGCAACCGACGACTCCACCGACCACACCCAAGCCTGCCTTTCCAGGCACCTGCCGGTGTGGTTTGGGTTTAAGTCCAAAACCCATCTGAATTGCAATCAGGATCGCGAAGCAGCCAATTAACAATTGCAGAGCAGGACCACTTAGCTGGCCCGCCAGCTTCACGCCCACCACCGCGCCGATCACAATGCCAACAGCCATCGGTTTGAACAGATCCCAACGCACTCCCTGCTTGTGATGGTGGCTGCGGATCGAGCTGATCGACGTCACCACGATCGTGGCCAGCGATGTGCCGACCGCAACATGGGTCAACACCTCGGGTGACATCCCCTGCAGTTCAAAACTAAACACCAGCACGGGCACAATGATCAGACCGCCACCGATACCGAACAGACCCGCGATAGTACCGGCGCAAGCGCCAAGAATGAGGTAACTAAGGAGTAGCAAAAGGATCGCCTAAATTGAGCTGATTTAAGAAGGCGGCTATTATCGCCCAAACGGCGATTAAAGGCACTTGTTCAACCGTCGTCATCGCTCTTCTTCACAACCGGAAAAACCTATGTGCCTGATAGTATTTGCTTACAAGACCGTCCCGGATCACCGACTGGTACTGGCAGCCAATCGTGATGAGTTCTTCCACCGCCCTACCCGACGCCTTGATTACTGGCCCGAAGCGCCGACGTTACTGGCCGGACAAGACCTGGAACTGGGCGGCACCTGGCTCGGACTAACCCGTAGCGGCCGCTTCGCCGCTGTCACCAACGTCCGACAGGGGTTCACTCATACCACCCCGCCACACGGCCGAGAGCTGACGTCTCGCGGCCAGTTACCGTTGGATTTCTTGCTATCTCAACAGGCCCCGCTAGGTTACTTGCAACAATTGCTACAGGCGGAGCAACAGCGGCAGCAATTCTTTGCCGGCTATAACTTACTGGTCGATGATGGCGAACGGTTTTGCTACAGCTCCAACCGCAACCAACAGCAACCGCGCGAGCTAACACCCGGCGTCTACGCTCTTAGCAACGCTGCGCTCGACACCCCCTGGCCCAAAGTGGCCGACAGTGCCGCAGCACTACAACGATTGATCGAACACGATCACTGCTCCATCGAACAGCTGCTGCAACTGATGCAGGATCGCAGCCAGCCCGAGCCACAACGGCTACCCGATACTGGTGTCGGCATGGAGTGGGAACAGCGGCTGGGCAGCCGCTTTATCGACAGCGCCGACTACGGCACCCGCTCAACGCTGGTACTGATGAGTCGCTACGACGGCAACACCCAGTTGTGTGAACAGAGCTACACGCCGCAATGGCAGGCACCAAAAAGCTTCCGCTTAACGTTAGGCGTTTAACTTCTACAAAATACTCGATAGATTGAATAGGGCCAGAACCCGCCCAATAAGGGAGAACTGCTTGAACCGATCAGATAGAAGCACGAGGACGAGTTAGGTGGCCCAGTCCCAGATCGATCAGTCGTTGTGATAACTCTTGCTGAACCAATATCGGGTCATCGAGTGCCAACGCCGCATCAAGAAACTCAGCGGCCTGCTCTAACGTCACCCCACGGATCGCTGATTTGGCTTTGGCCAGGCTGGTCGAGCTCATTGACAGCATATCGTAGCCCATCGCCAGTAGCAGCAACGCACCCATCGGCTCCCCCGCCAGCTCGCCACAGATACTGACATGCACGTTCTCCTTGTGTGCCTCTTCGACAATCGTTTGCAGCGCCGCTAACACCGCCGGGTGATAACTCTGATAGAGGTCCGCCACGCGGGGATTATTGCGATCAACCGCCAACAAGTATTGGGTCAGGTCGTTACTGCCCACCGATAAAAAGTCGACCCGACGGGCAAAACTGCGCACTTGGTAGACCGCTGCTGGGACTTCAATCATCACCCCGATTTCTGGTTGAATCAGCTCGTGACCATCCTCCAGCAGCTCCTCAAAAGCGCGGTTAATCAACGTCACCGCTTCATCGATCTCGCCAACATTGGACACCATGGGAAGCATAATACGCAGGTTATCTAACCCTTCGCTGGCCAACAGCATCGCCCGAACCTGAACCAGAAAAATTTCGGGATGGTCGAGAGTGACGCGGATCCCACGCCATCCTAACGATGGATTGTCCTCTTCGATCGGGAAATAGGGCAGCGATTTATCGCCACCAATATCGAGAGTCCGCATCGTTACCGGATAGGGCGCAAACGGCTCCAGTTGGCTACGATAACTCTCGATCTGTTCCGCCTCGCTAGGGAAAACGTCTTTGATCATAAACGGCACTTCGGAACGGTACAGACCGATTCCGACAGCCCCACGATCTAATGCTAAAGAGACATCGGCAATCAGCCCGGTATTGACCCATAACGGCACCTGATGGCCATCAAGCGTTTCACTGGGCAGCTCCTTCAAGTACTCCAGCTCTTGATTAACGCGCTGATCCTCAAGCAAAATATCGCTGTAGTAGCCGGTTAGTTTGCTCGACGGATTAATAAAAACCCGACCGGAGTAGCCGTCAATGATCATGCTGCGGTTATGCACTCGGGTCGCCGGTAACTCGATCGCACCCATCACTGTCGGGATACCCATTGAGCGCGCCAAGATTGCCGCGTGAGAATTACCCGACCCCATCACCGACACCAGCCCAACCAATTTATCGACAGGCACTTCACCCAACATCGCCGGTGTCACCTCTTCGGCTACCAGCACCATCTTATCAGGGTATTCAACCGCTCGGCTGGCGCTATTTTCCTGCAAGTACGCCAAGATCCGACGCCCCAAATCCTTAATATCGGTAGCACGCTCTCGCAGATAGGGGTCATCCATCTGCTCAAACTGTCGTACATGGCTATGAATCACTTGCCGAAGCGCACCCGGTGCCCACTGCCCTTGCTGGATCTGCAGCTCGACCTCACCGGCCAGCGCATTGTCATCGAGCATCCGCAGATAAACATCAAACAGTGCCTGCTCTTCCGACTGTAGCCGCAGCGCCAGACTGCGTCCGACCACCTTAATGTCATGGCGAACCTTAGCCAGTGCAATACGAAAACGCTCCAGCTCCTTCTCGATATCATCGGCCAATTGATCGGGCACACCATCAAGGTCAGCGGGGGGAGCGATCACTACAGCCACGCCCAGGCCAACACCGGGAGCCCCGGAGACGCCATCAAAGCGAGCATCTTGGCGGATTTTGCTGACACTTTGATTGACGTTAAAATCACCGCTGACTTCGGCGTGGGCGATAACCACGGCGAGTTGCGCCGACATGGTGACCAGGAAAGCCTCTTCGCTCTCGTCAAAACGGCGATATTGCTGTTGCTGCACCACCAAAACCCCCATCACTTTACGTTGATGGATAATCGGGGCACCCAGAAAGGAGTGAAAATTCTCTTCACCGGAACCAGTGACGGGTCGGTATTTGGGATGACGGGTGACATCGTCAATATTAAGCGGTTCGGCGCGGGCAGCCACACTGCCAACCAAACCCTCTTCCAGCGACAGTCGGATCTGGCCAACGATCTCAGGGTTTAACCCCTCGGTCGCCATCAGCACATATTCTTCGGGTTCAGGGTCAAGCAGATAAACCGAGCAAACCTGCACCTTCATCGCTTGCTGCACCCTGCAAACGATCACTTGCAGCGCGGCATCAAGGTCCCGGGCAGCATTCACTTCCTGAACGATCCGACGCAGTACCGATAGCATAGTCGTTACCTGGCGCCTTGAACCGCATGACCTGACTGAGCAGGTGTGCGGTTGCTGGAGTGAGTGAGGGAGTGAGAGTGCTCACCCGGTGGCCGGGTTAGACGGGCATGACGGGTCACCAACTCTTTCAGCGCACTGCGATACACTTCACGCTTGAACGAGATCACCTGGCCCAAGGGGTACCAGTAACTGACCCAACGCCAGCTGTCGAACTCGGGTTTGGTGGAATGGTGAAAGCAGACAGCAGTATCTTCGGTGCGTATGCGTAACAGAAACCACTTTTGCTTCTGGCCGATACACAGCGGTTTGGAATGGTGACGGATCATCCGTTTGGGTAGCCTATAACGCAGCCAACCGCGAGTACAGGCAACCACCTCAACATCGGCAGGATTGAGGCCGATCTCCTCTTTGAGCTCGCGATACATCGCTTGTTCCGGTGATTCGTTGGCGTCAACACCGCCCTGCGGAAATTGCCAGGCGTCCTGCCCCACCCGCTTTGCCCAGAGCACCTGGCCCCGGTCATTGGCGAGAATAATCCCCACGTTGGGGCGAAATCCATCCGAATCGATCACACGATTACCTTGTTGTCATTATCCCACCATTGTTCCACACATTTGCCCGATCACCAAAGTCGGATTTAATCGGCGTCAATTGATTCCTAACTAAGTTATTAATCAATAAGAATAACTCCCGGCATGGGCCTCGCCCGACGGGCGATATAATGGGATGAACTAACGGCAACCAACATCCAAAAAATTTGTCACCGTCGAGTCGAATCACTATGCTGAGCGCCCCGATTAAACGCGATGCCGACACCCGGTCGGCCGATGAAGGAGAGCCACTGTGGCCTTAGCAATTTTCGATCTGGATAACACGCTGATTGGCGACGATAGTGATCACGCCTGGGGCGAGTTTCTGGTTGAGCAACAGCTGGTGGATACTGAAAGCTACCGCCAGGCCAACGAGGATTTTTATCAAGACTACCTGCGCGGAGAGCTCGACATCTACGCCTACCAGGCCTTTGCGCTGGAACCGCTGACCCGCTTTGAGCCCGAGCAATTGGCACAACTGCAGCGGCAGTTCATGCAGCAGAAAATTGCGCCAATCATGCTCGACAAAGCCGCAGCGTTACTGCAAAAGCACCGTGACGCCGGTGACTTTTTACTGATCATCACCGCAACCAACCGCTTCATTACCGGCCCGATCGCCGAACTACTAGGGGTCGACGATATCCTGGCTACGGAAGCCGAACTGGTTGACGGTCGTTATACCGGTCAGTTGGTCGGCACGCCCTGCTATCAGGAGGGTAAAGTCGAACGGTTAAACCAGTGGCTACAGGGCAACGATCATAATCTGAAGGGCAGTTATTTCTACAGCGATTCACGCAACGACATTCCGTTGCTGCAACGGGTTGACCATCCGATTGCGGTCGACGCAGATCCAGCCTTGACCGAGCACGCCAAGAACAACGGCTGGCCGATTATCAGCCTGCGTTGAAAACCAGGTCGCGACCAAACGGCCAGTTACTAGCATGAAACTACCCGCAGGCATTATTTACAGACAACAACACGCAGACAATGACCTACCGACAGTCACCTACAGAAAGAATCACGGACAAGGGATCGGATAACGGCTATGGATGGCTTCGATCTGTGTCAGCACCTCGTCATTCAGCGTCAGCTCGATGCTGTCGATATTACAGCGCAGCTGCTCCATCGTAGTGGCACCAATAATGGTACTGGCGACAAAGGGACGGCTGTGGATAAACGCCAGGGCCATCTGACTCGGGTCCAGACCATAGCTGCGTGCCAACGCTACATACTCGGCGGTCGACACTACCCCGGGCTCATTCAGGTAACGGGCATAGCTGGGGAACAGTTTCAGGCGAGAACCTTCGGGTCGGGCATCGTTCAGATATTTGCCACTGAGTACGCCAAACCCCAACGGTGAATAGGGCAGTAGATCGATCTGTTCGCGCTGCAGCACTTCGCACAACCCCACTTCAGCGCTACGATTAAGCAGACTGTAGGGGTTTTGCACCGACGCGATCAGCGGTAAATCATGCTGCTTGGCCAACTGTTTTAATGTCATCACCCCCCAGGCAGACTCGTTAGAAACCCCTATCTGCCGTACCAAGCCTTCGTCAACCAATTCAGCCAACGCCTGCAAAGATTCGATCAGAGGCACGCCATCTTTTTCCGGCTGGTGTGAATAGCTCAGCTGGCTAAAGAAATTGGTTGCACGCTCGGGCCAATGTAGCTGGTACAGATCCAGATAGTCGGTACCAAGCCGCTCCAACGAACCGATGATCGCTCGTCGGATATGGTCTTTATTGAGACGCGGACCGGAACGAATGTGTGACACAAACGCTCCGGGACCCACCGCTTTGGAGGCGATGACACAACGATCACGGTTGCCCCGCGCTTTGAGCCAACGCCCGATAATGCGTTCGGTATCACCTTGGTTATCGGCGGTGACAGGAAACGGATAGAGTTCGGCCGTATCAAAAAAATTAACGCCACGGTCGTACGCCAGATCAAGCTGCTCAAACGCCTGCGCTTGGCTGTTCTGACCACCCCAGGTCATGGTGCCCAAACAGACCCGACTGACTTTCAGATCGCTACTGCCCAAATTTTGATATTGCATTGTTAACTCCTTATCACATCCGCAAACGTCTCAACCCGCTGGTAGAGCGGCTTAAAAACTCGGCAGTACCCGGACAAACATCGATTTGAGATAGTCGGTTTCGGGAATAGCCGGGTGCACCGGGTGGTCTGGGCCTTGATGGCCCTGTTCGATAATCTGCGCGTGGCGGTCCATTTTGCGACTGCCTGCACGAATAATCTCAACCAACCGATCACGCTGCAGGTGCATTGAACAAGAGGCCGACACCAGCAGACCATCGCGCTCCAACAATCCCATCGCCAGTTCGTTAATCCGCTGATACGCCTGTTCACCGTTGCGAATATCTTTGCGCTTTTGGATGAAGGCTGGCGGATCAACCACCACCACATCAAACTTCTCACCGTCGGCCTTGAGCTGCTTCAGCCCTTCGAAGGCGTCGCCCTGCATCGTTTCGACCCGCTCGGAGCAGTCATTGAGCTGCGCGTTGTATTCAACACAATCGAGCGCGCTGACTGACGCATCAAGACACAGCACCTGCGAGGCACCTGCTGCTGCCGCTTGCACCCCCCAGCCGCCGATATAACTGAACACATCCAGCACCCGTTTACCGGTAGCATGCTGCTGCAACCGCGCTCGGTTCATCCGGTGATCGTAGAACCAACCGGTTTTCTGACCGGTTTTGACCGGCGCGGCAAATTTAACGCCGTTCTCTTCCAGCATTGCCAGATCCGGAACAACACCGAACACGTCCTCAACGTAGCTACTCAACCCTTCCATCGCCCGCATCTTGCCGTCATTACGCAGCAGGATCGCTTCGGGTTTGACTACCTGGAGCAGCGCTTCGACGATCATATCCTTAACCGCCTCCATTCCGGCGGTGGATATCTGCACCACCAGTACGCCGTTAAAACGATCAACGACCAGCCCGGGCAAGCCGTCGCTATCGCCGTAAATCAGCCGGTAACTGTCATTGTTAAAACAGCGCTGACGCAGCGCCAGTGCAATATTCAGGCGATGCACCAGCAATGAACGATCCAGCGTTTGCTTGGCATCCCGGCTGATCATACGACCGCAGATCAGGTTGTTGGGGTTCAGGTAGGCCACTCCCATCGCCTTACCGTTGGCCAGTTCGACCACCACCTGTTCTCCCGATTGAAAGCCCTTCAGGGGCGTTATCGCGGTATCGACCTCGTTGCTGTAGATCCACAGATGGCCACCGCGTAGACGACGATCGGATTTTGGTTTAAGACGCAGGGTTTGCAGAGCCATGATTAATTCCTTGGGGGTAAATTCGAACAGCATCATCGGAGCGCACAGATTCAGTCGCGAACCGTGCGCGTGCAGCCGTAAATGCCTTCGTAAAAAAACAAACGGCCCCGCGCTCTAACAAGAGCGCAGGGCCAGGACAGCCGTGGATAATTAATCGAATGAACGCGAGATTACGCTCAGTTCAACTCAACAGTACGGCAAACAATACAACGCGGCGGTGTGTCGATTAAGATTCAGACTCACACAGCTCAGCATAAGCTTCGGCGTCAAGCAGGCCAGCCAACTCGCTGGCTTCGGTAGCCTTGACGCGGAAAAACCAGCCATCTCCGTATGAATCGGAGTTAACCAGCTCTGGCGAGTCTTCAAGCTCGGCGTTAACTTCAACCACTTCCAGGCTGAGCGGTGCGTACAGGTCAGAAGCCGCTTTTACTGACTCGACTACGCCCATATCATCACCGATGGAAAAACTCTCACCCACTTCGGGCAGCTCGACAAAAACCACATCGCCCAGTAACTCCTGAGCATGCTCGGTAATACCGATCGTCAGCGTGCCATTACCTTCATCACGAATCCACTCGTGGCTGGAGACATATTTCAGCTCGGCGGGGATATTACTCATGGTGCAGTCCTCTCAACAGGATTTGTAGGTACAAGATTGTAGGTAAAGAGTTACCGTCGTTGCATGCCTAACATTATTAGGCATGATGCTAAAAAATAGCATTAAAGATCGACTACGGCGTCAAAAGAAGGAAATGTATAGCCAAGCAGGCAGCAATTCAACTTTCAGTCACTATATTTTCGGCCAATGGCGCCCACGCTAATGCTGGCAGGTCGCCCTCCAGCCCTAGTGCATGGCGAACCAGTTTGCGTTTAATTACCCCCGTCTTGGCAACTTGCTTCATGCCTGCATTGCGTAACCAGTGCAGCAGGGGCGGCACATCACCGTAGAGATGACGAAAACCGGCCATCATCCCCAGCATAGCCATATTTTCAGGCTGACGGCGGCGCTGATAGCGACGGAGTCGATTGATGTCCCCGATCGGTAACTGCAAACGGTGGGTTTCGAGCAACTCTTCCGCCAATGTTGCCGCATCAAGCAAGCCAATGTTGACCCCCTGCCCGGCCAGCGGATGAATACTGTGCGCGGCATCACCAACCAACGCCAATGATGACGCCACATAACGTTTAGCGTGGCGCTGTACCAGCGGGAAGACAAACCGTGGATCCGCAGCTAACACCTGCCCCAAGCGCCCTTCAAAAGCGTGCTCTAGGGCGTTACAGAAGCTAGGGTCATCAAGCTTCATCAGCTGGCGCGCATGATCGGGCGACGTTGACCAGACGATAGATAATTGATGGCCGTCGCCGGGCAGGGGCAGCAGTGCCAGCGGCCCATCATCGGTAAAACGCTGCCACGCAGTAGCCTGATGCGGCCGTTCGGTGGTCACCGTGGTGACAATGGCATGATGCTGGTAATCCCACTCGCTCAACGGCAAACCCGCCTGAGTACGGGTTGGGGAGCGCGCGCCGTCAGCGGCGACAACCAATGTGGCGTTGATGCGGCTGCCATCGCTGAGCTGCAACTGGCGACTGCTGTTCGCCAAAGACAACGAATCGGTTTCTTTGTACATAGGTTCTGAGTACAACGGTTCCGACAGTGTTTTGAGTGTCACCCCAGCCAGCAGTTGCAGGTTATCGTGCCGTTCAAACGCACAGTGCAATCCGGCTAGCGTCACTCGGTTCTCGACCAGATGCCCCAAGTGCGTCAAGTGTTGTTCGGTCGCACAAAACTCGATCTCGGCGGTGCCCTGCCCGTCCCAGACCCGCATATCGGTGTAGGTGCACAACCGTTGCTGCTGCATCACCGGCCAAGCACCGACTGCGGTCAAGATCTGTTCTGAGGCCAAGCTCAGGGCGCTGACCCTAGGATCAAAGCCCTTCTGTGCGGCTTGTTCGACCTGCTTAATACGCTCATCGGCGTTAATAGCCAGCGGATCGATCACCACCACATTAAGATCACTACCGCCTAGCGCACAGGCCAGCGTCAGGCCAACCATGCCGCCGCCGACGATCGCAACATCGACCTTGCGAACAGGTTCCTCAATCGCTGACTGAGTTTCATTACTGGGCTGTTTCATGAGCTGACAATCCGTCTAATGGCTGTTGATTCGCACCTAGGGAGTTCATCCCGAGTGCTGGTTAAACCGAACTAAAACCAAACTAAAGCCGCGCTAACGGCATATCCAAACCCATCGCACTTTCGGCCAGCGCGTGCTTCAACGGCGGCAGCAGCTCCAACCCCAGCAAGCCCAGATTCCGGGCAACGATCGCATCACTGCGGTCGTTAGAGAACAATCCCGTCACCTTGTCGCTAAAACCGATGGTCTTGGTCTGATCCCAGCCCAGCTGGGAATAAAAACGCTCCAGCGTATCGAGGCTACCGATATCACGCTGTTGGGCATGCGCCGCCAGTATCTCTTGCGCCAACAACATGGCGCCGCGCAATGCCAAATTAAAACCTTGCCCCGCGATAGGGTGTAACGCGTGCGCGGCATTTCCCAACACGGCGATGCCGGTACGGATCTGTTCACGCGCCAACATCATATTGAGCGGGTAGCTGTGACGCTCCCCTATCGCCACAAAGCGCCCGGCACGGTAACCAAAACGCTGCTGTAGCTGCTGCAAAAAAAGCGAAGGTTCACACCGTAACAACTCGTCGGCCTGTTCCAACGGCACACTCCAAACCAACGCCGCTCGGGCTCGTCCTTGAGAGTCGTCGGTCAATGGCAGCAGTGCCATCGGCCCTTCTTCGGTGAAGCGTTCGTAAGCGATATTCTGATGCGGCCGGTCCAGCGACACATTAGCGATCAAGGCGCACTGCTGGTAGGGCGAATGATCGGTGTCGATCTGCAACTGCTCGCGCAAGCCGGAACGGCCGCCGTCGGCAATCACCAACAGTTTACTGGTGCAAAAACGCACCTCACCATCGTGTTCATATTCGATGCGGTTACCACCGCTCACCGACTGTGCGGCAACCACTTCGGCAGGGCTGCAAAATTCGACCGTTGCGCTGCCCGATGCCTGAGCGCTCTGCTGTAGCAGCGGTGTCAATAACGCCTTCCCCAGACTGCGGTTCTCGGTGACGTAACCCAACGCCGGAACTTTCTCTTTCGCCGCATCGATTCGAGTAGCACCAAAGTGGCCCTTATCCGATACCTGGATTTTATCGATCGCCGTTGATACCGGTGCCAGCGTCGACCAAACGCCCAGGCGCTCCAGCAGGTGCCGGGTTCCCAACGACAGTGCCGTCGAACGCGCGTCATAACTCGGCGTTAACGGCTCGACCGGAGCTGTAGACGCTGTTGTTACCTCAGCTACGTCAGGCACCGGAAAGGTTTCAAACACTTTGATCGACAGTTTTCGATCACTCTCAGTGCACCCACTTGTGACAGCATCCCTCTGACAAAGCGCAAGTGCCAACGCTGCACCTACCATGCCACCGCCAACGATGGCGATATCGCAGTCGGTCGGGTGACTCTGCAACTTGTTATCTGATGAAGGGGTCGTTTCAGCCACGCTCACTTCCTCCCTGTGTCGCCATCAGTGCCTCAATATCGCGGATCGACTTAGGCGCACCGACACTGAGCACTTCGTAGCCCTGCTCGGTGACCAGCAGGTCATCTTCGATGCGAATTCCGATACCGCGCCAGCGAGAATCGACATCCTCGTTGTCAGGTGCGATGTACAAACCGGGTTCGATGGTCAACACCATGCCTGGCTGTAATCGCAGCGATTGATCCTGTTGCCGGTAATCGCCGACGTCGTGCACATCTAGCCCCAACCAATGGCTGGTACGATGCATATAAAACGGCTTATACGCTTCGTACTCGATCAGCCCATCAACCTCACCCTGAAGCAGCCCCAATTCAACCAACCCGGTGACTAGCACCTGCAAGGCCGCCTGATGCGGGTCGTCGAAGCTGGCTCCGGGCTTAACCGCCTCGATCGCTGCTAACTGCGCGTCGAGCACCCATTGATACAGTGCTTTCTGGTCGTCGCTGAAGCGGCCGTTTACCGGAAAAGTACGGGTGATATCACCGGCATAACCATCGACTTCGCAGCCGGCATCAATCAACACCAGATCGCCCGAGCGCATAGCATCGCGATTTTCGGTGTAGTGCAGGATACAGCCGTTGGCACCGCTGCCTACGATGGTGTTATAAGCGGAGAAACGACAACCTTGATGGCCAAAATGGTGCTGTATATCGGCTTCAAGCTGGTATTCAAAACGTCCAGGGGCGCAGTTGAGCATCGCCTGACGGTGCGCTGCGGCGCTGATCTGACCGGCACGGCGCATTAATGCCTGCTCGGCTTCGCTCTTAATCAGTCTTAGCTGGTGCAGTTGCGGTTCAATATTAGCCAACTGCTGCGGCGCGCTTTCACTGCTGCGGCCCTTGGTCTGCAGTTGTCGACACCAGTCCTGAATCCGAACGCCCAGCGTTTGTGCCTGGCTAAACGGGAAAAAAATCTGCTGACACCCCTGTAATAGGGCCGGCAACTGCTGCTCCTGTTCGAGTAATGTAAAAGCCCGGTCAAAACCAAACTGCGCCACGGCACCCTCAGGGCCGGCACGGTAGCCGGTCCAGACCTCCTGCGTGGGATCTCGGGGGGGGACAAATAAGATCGACTCGACTTCTCCTACTTCTCCGACCGCTCCGGTCAACAGCAGCAACAGCGCATCGGGTTCGCAAAAACCGCTGAGATAGAGAAAATCGCTGTTCTGACGAAAGCTGTATTCGGCATCATTATTGCGGAAGCACAGTTGCGCCGCGGTGAGCAGTACGGCCGAGTGCGGCGGAAGCTGCGCTGCCAACCGCTGTCGGCGGTGGTTATATTCAGAAACCGGTAATTTTTCGATCACGATACGCTCCGCTAAGTGTAATGGCAGGCGGGTATTGACGGTCTCGCTGTCAATGCCCGGCATCAATGCAACCATCGATACAACCATCGATACAACAACAAAAAATTAATGCAGCGAGCTACCCGCAGGCTGATCGGCTGAAGCGCCGCTCTCGCTATCACCGCCCCGATTACACTCGGAAAAGACCAACAGTGCGACCATCCGCACATACTCATAGATCTCCATGTAATCGCCTTCATTGCCATCGTCGTCCTCATCGGCCGCATCATCCACTGCCATCTGAGCGATCTTCGACAGATCCTGCATACCATCTCGGCAATCGTCACTCAACTGATCCGCCGGTTTGCCCTTGGCTAGCGTGTAACCGCATAAAAAGCCATGGCACCACAGCCCCAGAGATTCAACCCGCTGCGCCAGCGCATTATCATCATCGGGAAGCAACAACTGCAATTCAAAACCCGCCTGCTCCATCTGGCCCAGCGTCCACTGATAGAGCTCTGACAGACCTGCTTTCAGCGGCGCTTGCGGCTCATCATCCAACCCCAGCTGCTGCGCCGCCGATTGAAACCAGGACTCTAGCGACAGCCTCGAACCTGCCGACAGCTGACCGCACAGGTAACCGTGCAGCTCTGAAGGAGAAAAAATTGCCGATTGTTGGACAAACAAATTCGCCAGCTGATCAAAATCAACCTGGCCAGGAATAACTTGCTGTGACACGTAAAACCACCTCTGAACACTCACCAGCACAGGACGAACCGGTCATTTGAATAGTGCTAATGCTACCACTTCAACCGCATCCGAACCACGAATGACCGCCATTGCCTGAGGTGTTAATCAATCACTATATTGACCGAACCCTTCACCCACCCTACTATCTTCTGCTCAGAAACCTAGGTTAGCGGCATGTCTGAAACACCCCAGAACAATCTGCACCACAGCGTTGAGCAATTAATTAGCTACTGCCAACGGTTAGAGCTGCAGAACCAGCAACTAAAAACTAGCGAGCAAGCGCTCAAGCTGGAACGAAATCGACTGTTATTAGTGCGCGATAAAACACAGAAGCGGGTCGAAGCGATGATAAGCCGTTTGAAAGCGATGGAGTCCTGATGCAGCCCTCTGACAACGATAAAGTTGCGATTAAAATCCTAGGGAAAGATTTTCTGATCAACTGCCCCCGCGAAACACAGCAAGAGTTGATGGAAACCGCACAACAGCTGAACCAGCGAATGCAAGCGATCAAAACCGGCGGCAAAGTCTTTGGACTCGACCGGATTGCCATCATGGCCGCACTCAACCTAACCCACGAACTGATCAGCACCCAGCAAGAGATGGCTGAATTAAAACAACAACAACAGCAACTCAACGACCGCATCGGTTCAGTGCTGGATAACGTCAAAAACGGTCAATCCAAATAAAACAGCCTGATCGCCCGAGCCTAACCAAATTATTTCGATAGTTTCAAGACCTGACATTCCGCAATTGAAGCGTATACTGACAGAGTTCCCTGTGGTGTTTGGCAGTTGGTATAGTCCCTCGAGCCGATAATCACAACCCCGGAGGTTTTCAGTAGCTACTGATGTGCATGTCCGCTAGACGGGAAGCCTAATTTAGCTCGAAAACCGCCACCTTGAACCTTCGGGTTCAGGGCCGACATCAGCACCGGCACCTTGGGGAGCACCTGAACAGAACATTAGTTATACACCCCAGTCACTCGACCAGCCGGCACCACTCATTCAATCGCGACCTAAAGATGACTCGTAACCAACTACGCCAATCATTACGCCGCAAGCGCCGTGCCTTGAGCCCGAAACAGCAACAACGCGCCGCTAACAAGCTCTGTCGGATTCTGCAACGCGAACCACTGTTTCTACGCTCAAAAAGGATCGGTTTTTATCTGGCCAGCGATGGTGAGATATCCCCTCAACCGTTAATCGATATCGCGCTGAAGATGGGCAAACAATGTTTTTTGCCAGTACTGCACCCCATTCGCCACAACCGACTCTGGTTTATACGCCATCAACCAGGCAGTCGTTTAATTAAAAACTGTTATGGCATCCCCGAACCCGATATTCGACGCCAGCCCCGAATATTGCCTCAAACGCTCGACCTGGTGTTATTACCCTTGGTGGGATTTGACCCTCAGGGTGGCAGGTTAGGGATGGGCGGCGGTTATTACGACCGGACGTTTGCTTTTAAACAAACACGTTCTGACGTTGTCAATAAACCGGCTAGGCGCTCACCTTATCTAATAGGGCTGGCGCACGAGTTACAAAAACAACCCTCTCTTGAGCTAGCTGCCTGGGATATCCCCCTTGCCGGCATCGCCAGCGATCAGCAGCTATATTGAGTTTCTGAATCTCGATAAGCCCTCAGAAAAACACTTGCATATATCCGCCTGAAGTACACTGACCGCATTTAGGTGCGGTCCTTAGACCCTGAATTCAACAAGAAAGGGTTGAGTATTTCTTTTACCCACAACGGCGAAGTGACATAACAGGCTCAGCTAATCGCAGATTAGCCATTGAGCTTGATCAAAGCGTGCACAGGAAAATGCCAACAAGGGATAGCCTTTGAAGCAACAAGGTACGGTATTTATAAAAGAGAGTAACGCTGCCTCACCTGAACGGTGATTGAGATACCACTTCCGCAAGGAAGTCGTTATTTCTGGATTAGGCTTTGTGAAATCGAAGCTGACGCAAAACCGGTTTTACTTACTCCGGTGACAGCAAATCCGACAACAAAAACAAATACCAGAATTAAAATTAGATCAGGGCCTTTTTTCATCACAGAATATATCTTTGCAAACGTGGTTGATTAAAAACCGCACAAGGATCGCACATTAAGATTTTTTTGCAAGCCCTCCATTTAATATATGCACTTACAGGAGCCCAGAGGAAATTAAAAAAACATTAAGCTATTCAATTATCGCAGAAAATAATTGACCAATTTTCACAAGTCATCAAGACCATCTAAATATTCAATCAACGGCTATTAATCACCAATAACATTCATATTAACAAGCGCCATCATCTCTGGCAGAAACATACTCTTCAGCGTTTATAACTGTCTATAAACACCTGAGGTGATCTAAATTTGCAAGCCGGCATCGATGTGACAACGCCACTATCTTAAAAGAGATACTAGGGAGAAACATAACCGGGGAGGGTTTGGGGCGATTTCCCCGATTCGCGTTTACAGCTAAGTTTCACGCTTTTGACTATGTAATACGTCTTCGGTTTGTTTGCGTTGAATCAAACCACCCAAGGCGTTGGCGATCGCTTCGAGAAAATCGATCTCATCTTCTGTATGTCGATGACCTTCGTGCAGGTAGAGCACCATTACCGCCAATAATTTACCTTCATATTCAATAGGGATCGCATAATGCCCATGCGGGGTCATCCCTTCATAGTGGGTGCCGTGATAGCCATCAACCCGATCAGTAAATATCAGGTTTTGATTTTTTGCGGCCATACCGCAGATACAGTAGCCATAGTCGACCCGTCGACAGAGCGCTTGCACTTGCGGATCCAACCCCAGGTGAACGAATAACTCCAGTTGTTCGTTGTCGGTATTTGCCAGAAAGATCCCCCCCTTTGGCTCAACCGGCAGCCAGCTGCAACGACTAACCAGATCCAACGACCGCAGCAGCGCTTCTTCTAATGGCAACGGTTCAAGCGTAATCCTCAACACTTCATTCAACAGTTGTTGCGACTGTACTATCTGCTCAAGTTTGGTTTCTACGCGGCGGCGCGCCTGTATCTCCTGCTCACGCTCGGCCACCCGCTGCTCCAATGCCACGGTGTGTTCTCGTTGAATCCGATCCCGCTCCTCAAAGTAGCTGAGTCGCTCCATCAGCTCATCCGGACTCAGTTTCAGGTTGGCTAAAATCTCCGCATAAGCATGGCTAAGCTGCTCGCTTTCAACTTCAGAATAACTGAGATTCTGACGCATCGCTTTGTGTGCTGCCGCAGTACCAATACTGCCGGCAAGAACACGCTCCAGCTCGCGCTGAAAGCGCAACAATTCCGCCGCTGAGATCGCATCCTTAGATAACAACCCTAGCCCTTCGGTGATCTGCCGTACCTTTCCGCGGGCGATTTTATGGCTGAAATAGTGCTCTAATAGCGACTGCGCTTCAGCCGCTTTTTCGGCCCGGTTAATATGTTCAGTACCGCAGTGATCAACCACCTCTCCGCGATTATCAAACCGCAACGCATGAACATAGCTATTGGCTAATTCAAATTCAGATTCTTTTTGCGGTAATAAAACCGATCCCAACAGATAGGCTGCAGAATTAAAAAACAGCGACCAAAAGGCGGAATGGGTCACCGAGTCAAAACGGTCCATACCAAATAAGGCCTCGGGGCGAAGCCATCCCTGCTGCCACGGACCATCGGTCAGCAACGATATCGGTAAGGTGCCAGCCTGTGCCAGCAGCGGTACCATCAGGGTATAAAACCAGACCCCAAAGCCCAGCCCCAGCCCCATCAATGCACCAGCCTTGTTACCTTTAATCCAAAACAAACCACCAAAGATAACCGGAACAAACTGCAGCGCCGCACAAAAGCCCAGCATGCCAATATTGGCAAGACTTCGCCCCTCCGTCAGCTCACGAGCGAACAGGTAACTCACCAGGATAACCCCGGCAATACAGACCCAGCGCGCTTGTAGCAGGTAACGTTTTAACGGGTGCAACGATTCAAACCGGTTAAGCACAGGCACCAACAGATGGTTGGTACTCATCGTTGCCAGCGTCACCGAACTGACGATAATCATACCGGTCGCAGCCGCAAGTCCGCCCAGAAAAACCAGCACAGAAAGCCCCTGCTGCTCCGCCTGCAACGGGATCAACAACACATAAAAATCCGACATCGCCGGTGGCAGCCCTGCCACCCGCCCTGCCGCTGCCAAAGGCACGACGAATAAACTGATTAACAACATAAAGGCGGGCACCAGCCAGATCGCCGTTCGAATATGCTGTTCATTACAATTTTCTACCACGGCGGTATGGAACTGTCTCGGCAGAAACAAGATACCGGCCATCGACACAAACAACACGGTCATCCAACGGGTGTAGGCTGCGGTCTCACCACTACCGACACGGGTCAACTGATCCAGGTCAGCAGCGGGTAACGCGGCCAGCAGTTCACCAACACCGTCATGCAAGCCGTAGGTGGCGAAGATTCCGACAGACAAGAAAGCCACTAGCTTAACCACACATTCTACCGCCAGGGCCGTCATCATCCCCTGGTGACGTTCGGTCGGATCCAGCCGTCGGGCACCAAACAGCACCGTAAAGGCGATCAACAATACACTGGCCCAAAAACCCAATCCTCCCCAGTCAAGATCCGTGGTTGAACCGCCAGTAATAATGCTAAAACTGGTCACCACCGCTTTTAATTGGATCGAGATATAAGGCACCGTACCCAGCAGCGCGATCAGGGTGACGATGATCGCCACCCCTTGCGAACGGTTATATCGTGCCGAGATGAAGTCTGCGATGCTGGTGATACTTCGCTGCTCTTTGATCCGCACGATTTTACGCAACACCACCCACCACAACCCGATCATCAGGGTCGGCCCCAGATAGGTCGGCAGAAAAGCCAACCCCTCTCTAGAGGCCAGCCCCACGCTGCCGTAAAAGGTCCAGGAGGTGCAGTAAACAGTGATAGACAGGGCATAAACCCAGGGGCGGGCCGCAAGATAAGCAGAAAGTTTGGGGGTACGCTCTACCAGCTGAGCGATTCCAAACAGAATCGCCATATAGGCCAAAAACGTTAAGAAGACGGTACTGGTAGCAAACATCGTTGCTTACCGAGTCCGGTGGAACAGAAAAAAGTTAAATCCCACCACCACTGCCCAGATACCGAAGAAATAAACCAGCCGCCCCATTGGAGGCAACATCCTTGCGATCTCCATCAACGGCCAACCAAAAAACAGTAACGCAGCGACAAACAGCAGCACCGGAAATTCAGGTTTTTCAAACACAACGGCCCTCCGGCAACTATCGTTTGTGACACCAAATCGGAACAACAACAGCCTACAACGCCTTCAATCCCATCCGCGGCAACAACATCACTGATCCAGACACCTTCTGACAGAATAGATAAGAATTGCAAAATTGACATTGGACATTATGTTCAGCCCTTGTTCCGTCGTTCAATAGTCACGGTAAGCTGACTAATCCGGCCCACCCAACCGCACTCAGCAGCAGCGGTATCGTGACCATCGCCAATAACGTTTGTACGGTAATAATGCCTGCCATCAACGGTGCATCACCGCCCATCTGCCTTGCCAGGATATAAGCCGAGGAAGCGGTAGGAAGCGCTGCAAAGATCAACAGCACCGAGGTCGCTTCAACCGGCAGCGACAACAGGTGCGCCAATAATAAAAAAAGTAGGGGCGACAACAGCAGCTTCAAGCCACAGGCTCCCCACAGCGTCGAACCACCGCCGCGCAGCACCTTCAGGTCGAGACCAACACCAACAGCCAGCAGACCTAATGGCAGCGCCATCTGGCCCAACAATCCCAGCACCGGGATTAAAGGTGATGGCATACCGATACCCGACAAATTCAACCCGCCGCCTAACAGGCACGCCAAAATCAGCGGGTTCTTCAGCAGCGACAGCCCTAACCCCCGCCACCCCTGATTGCTACTCCCCGAAACGATGAATACCGCCACGCAAACCACGTTAACCAACGGGATCATCAAACCAAGAAATAGCGCACCCCATAAGAGTCCGGGCTCGCCAAACAGCTCCACAGCTGCCGCCAAGCCAACATAGGTATTGAACCGCACTCCACCCTGAAACAAGGAGCTTTGTTGTGGCGGTTTTAGATCCAGCAACCGAGACAGCAGCAAAGAAGCAACGGAGGTCAATAGCAACAAGGCCAACAACGCCATAACCACACTACCAACCCCCTGCTGAGGTAGCTCGGCGGTAGATATCTTCAACACCAACAGCACTGGAAAGAGCAGATAGTAGGTAAATCGTTCGGCCAATGGCCAAAACTCCGCCGCCGGAAAATTTATCACCCTAAAACCTGCGCCGAGTGCAACTAATGCAAAAACCGGCCCCAGCGCTGCCAAGATCAAAAACAACTCGTTCATAACGTCCTTTTGTCGACCTGGTTGATCGTCCGTTAATAAATCGCGACAGTGGTATACCGCTTAGTGTTCTATAGCAGCTATATTTACTGCGAGTAAGCTAACCAGTAATGATAACAGCAGCACAATAAAACAACGGCCAAGACAACAGCAACACTGCCATTGCGACCAACACCTGCACCGGCATAGAATGCAATGATTAGCGCCTGAGATGAAGTTGCGCTGTTACCGACAACTGCCCCGTCTGACGAGTACACCACCATGAAAACATCTTTGATTCTGACCACCATCGGCCCCGATAAACCTGGGCTGGTTGAACTGTTGGCAACCACGCTAGCAGAGCACCAAGCTAACTGGCAACAGAGCAGCATGTCGCGCCTGGCGGGCCAATTCGCCGGAATCCTGATCGCTACCGCTGATACCAATCGCGTCGACTCGCTACTGGCGGCGCTCGACAAGCTCTCCGAACAAGGCCTGAACGTCAGCGTGATCACTGAATCAAGCGCCAGCATCAGCCCTGCGGCGGGAACCGCACTCACACTAGAGCTGGTCGGCCACGACAAGCCAGGCATCGTCCGTGATATCTCCCGCGCGCTTGCCGCCCGCGGCATCAGCGTCGAAGAGCTGACCACCGAAGTGGTCAGCGGCTCGATGTCAGCCGAGCAATTATTCAAGGCGCAAGCCTCGTTGCTAATGCCCGCCGGTGCCGACATCGACGACCTGCAAGATGCACTGGAGGCGATCGCCTCGGATCTGATGGTCGATATTACGCTAGATTGAAAGCACGTTAGATTTAAAGCACGTTAGTTTAAGATGGCGTTAACTGTCTTACACTTACACCAACCGTACTAACAAAAAAGGGGCTGAGTTTCACAACTCAGCCCCCCTTTTCTATGTCGCTGTACGACGGTTCAGGTTACGCCCGCGCAGCCAACACGTCACGAGCCCGGGCAGCTGCAGCGCGCACCTGATTCGGTGCTGTTCCACCAATATGATCACGGGCGGAGACCGAGCCCTCAAGCGTTAACACCTCGAACACATCCTCAGTGATAACGTCAGAGAACTGGTTCAGCTCCTGCAAACTCATCTCACCGAGATCTTTATTCTGCTCGATACCGTAAGCCACCGATTTGCCAACAATTTCGTGGGCATCGCGGAAGGCAACACCGTTACGCACCAGGTAATCGGCCAGATCGGTGGCGGTGGAGAAACCACGCAAGGCGGCTTCGCGCATGACTTCTTTGTTGGACGTAATCGCCGGAATCATGTCGGCATAAGCACGCAAACAACCCTGCAGCGTGTCGATCACATCGAACAGTGGCTCCTTGTCTTCCTGGTTGTCTTTGTTATATGCCAACGGCTGTGATTTCATCAGCATCAACAACGACATGAGATGGCCGGTAACGCGACCGCTCTTACCGCGAACCAGCTCAGGCACGTCCGGATTTTTCTTCTGCGGCATGATCGATGAACCGGTGCAGAAACGATCCGGCAGGTCGATAAAATTGAACTGTGCTGAGGTCCACAACACCAGCTCTTCCGACGCGCGCGACAGATGGGTCATCACCAAGCTGGCAGCGGCGCAGAATTCGATGGCGAAATCCCGGTCGCTAACCGAATCTAGCGAGTTCTCGCTGGGACGATCAAAGCCGAGCAGTTCGGCAGTGTAATGCCGATCGATCGGATACGTCGTGCCCGCCAGTGCGGCAGCCCCCAGTGGCAAGACATTGACCCGTTTAAGGCAGTCTTCCATCCGCCCATAGTCGCGCTGCAGCATCTCGAACCAAGCCAACAGATGGTGACCAAAGGTAACCGGCTGGGCAGTCTGCAGGTGGGTAAATCCAGGCATGATGGTATCGGCTTCGCGTTCGGCCACATCCAATAGCCCTTGCTGTAAACGATTCAGCTCGGACAGGATTACCCGCATCTCATCACGCAGATAAAGCCGAATATCGGTCGCCACCTGATCGTTACGTGAACGACCGGTGTGTAGCTTCTTGCCGGTGATGCCGATCTTCTCGGTCAGCGCCGCTTCGATATTCATGTGAACATCTTCTAACGCTACCGACCACTCGAACTCCCCGCTTTCGATCTCTTCCATCACCTGCTGCAGGCCGTCGAGAATCTGATCACGCTCCTCGGCAGTCAGCACGCCGACCTTTGCCAGCATCTTGGCATGTGCCACCGAGCCTTGGATATCCTGACGGTACATCCGCTGATCAAAATCAACGGAAGCGGTAAAACGTGCCACAAAGGCGTCGGTGGCTTCGCTGAAACGACCACCCCACTGCTGGTTAGTGTTGGACATAATGGTTGCCTGATTTCCTGCTGTTCATTGCCGTAACGGACGGATGAAAAATCCTAAGGCGCGTATTATACATGTCGACCCTGCTCTTCGCGACGCCAGAAAACGACTCAACCTCAGACCCATGAGTAACGCTTTCAAACCTCGATCCAGAGTCATCCAGTCCAAAAATTAATACAGATCAATCAACAATAAAAACGGCTTCAAACAAGCGCAGTTTGGACCGAGCTACGCTGTAGTGTACGCGCCATTCTGGTACACTCCGTGCTGTTTTTATCAAGCTATTTATCCAATGACGTGTGCAGCTACTGCCCGGTTAGACGAGACCCTATCATGAGCGACAACCTGATCCGCATCG
This sequence comes from Motiliproteus sp., assembly GCA_036961355.1. GTDB lineage: Bacteria > Pseudomonadota > Gammaproteobacteria > Pseudomonadales > Balneatricaceae > Motiliproteus. The sequence goes on along the minus strand of JBALVL010000010.1, from coordinate 28,131 downwards.
CCACCCGTAAAAGCCCGCTCGCTATGTGGCAGGCCGAATTCATCAAAGCCGAGCTGGAGGCCGCCCACCCAGGCTTGAAAGTCGAGCTACACAGTATGGTCTCGCGCGGCGACAAGATCCTCGACGTGCCGCTTGCCAAAGTTGGTGGCAAGGGGCTGTTTGTCAAAGAGCTGGAGCACTCGTTGTTGGCCAACGAAACCGATATCGCGGTGCACTCGATGAAAGACGTACCGATGGAGTTCCCCAAAGGGCTCGATCTGGCGATCATCTGCGAGCGCGAGACACCGACCGATGCTTTTGTTAGCAACACTTACAACAGCCTCGACGAGCTGCCACAAGGCGCGATCGTCGGCACATCCAGCTTGCGTCGTGAAACCCAGCTGCGCGAAAGGCGTCCGGACCTGAAAATCAATTTCCTGCGCGGAAACGTCAACACCCGGCTGGCCAAGCTCGATGCCGGTGACTACGACGCCATTATTCTGGCCTCGGCTGGGCTGATCCGACTGAAAATGGCCGATCGGATCAAATCTCAAATCCCTGATACCGTCAGCCTGCCCGCCGGAGGACAGGGAGCTGTTGGTGTCGAATGTCGCACCGATGACCAGCGCGTTATCGACCTGCTACAGGTTCTGCACCACCAGCCCAGCGCCTATTGTGTATTGGCCGAGCGAGCAATGAATAAGCGTCTTGAAGGCGGCTGCCAGGTGCCGATCGGCGCATTCGCCACGCTTAACGATGCCGGTGATCAAATCTACCTGCGTGGCCTGGTCGGCCGTCCTGACGGCTCCAAGGTACTGCGTGCCGAAATTCGCGGTCCGGCAGCAGATTGCGAAGCTCTGGGGATACAATTAGCCGAGGAGTTACTGAATCAGGGTGCCGATGTCATTCTGCGAGACGTTTACGGCCAATGAAACACGACGACGCTAGCATCCCTGCTGACGTCGATAACGCTGCCCTCCCGTTGGCTGGGCAGCGGATCCTGGTGACCCGTCCGGCTCATCAGGCCAACGCCCTTTGTGACAATTTACGCCAACTCGGTGCCGAACCGATACGCTTTCCGACATTGGCGATCACCCCGATAGCCCAACACGACAGCGGCTACCCGCTGCTGAAACAGCGTTTTCTGGATCTTGATCTTTACCATGCGGTAATTTTCATCAGCGCTAACGCCGTGAGGCTGGCCTACGAGCAGATCGATCAGTATTGGCCGCAACTTCCTCTGCAGATCACTTGGCTGCCGGTCGGTAGCGCCACTGCCAGCACCCTGCAGCGGTTATTACCAGAAGCAGTAGCGCCATCGCACAATGATTCAGCCGCTATGGACAGCGAAAACTTGCTGGCATTACCCGAGCTACAACAGCTTTCCGGAAAGCGCGTTTTGATCTGTCGCGGTGAGGGAGGTCGTGAGCTGTTGGCTCAAACACTTCAGCAACGTGGCGCCCAACTTGACTACGCGGAGCTTTATCGTCGTGAGATACCGGTCTATAGTCAGACAGAGATCGAAAGTATCATTTATAAATCAGCTGCTTCAGCTATGTTAGTGAGCAGTGGCGAGGCATTGCTCAATTTAGTGGCGCTCACAGGCACAAACGATGAGCCACACAGCAAGCTGATCGACCTACCTGTTGTGTTACCCAGCCAACGGGTTGCTGCATTAGCTAGCAAGCTTGGTTTTACCTGTGTACGGGTTGCAGCAAACGCCACCGACGCAGCGATGATCACAGTGCTAACCGCCAAATAATTAGCCAGGCACGCCCTTGGTAGCTTGGACCGAAAACAGAACCGATAACGAAAGGCCCTAACAGCACGATGTCGTTAGCCTAAACAGTTGTTATGACAATTACCGACTAAGTGGAAGAGTGACGTGGAAAAAAAATCCAATAAAGATGACTCACCCCAGCCAAGCGCAGCCAAGACAGAGACAGCTGCTTCGTCCTCCCCTGAAACTGCCGATTCAGCGACCGACTCAGCAACCTCGCCTACAGACAGCGCCCCCACCTCACCAGATAAGTCTGCAACAACGACAGCCACTGACAAGGCCAAAGCAATAACAACTACCGAACCGGATACGGCTAAAGCGGCGAAGCCTGGCAGTACCGCTGACAAAAGCACCGACAAGAAAGAAACGCGCAACAAAGCCGCTCAAAAAAACGCTGGCGACACATCAAGCAAAACAGCCGAAACCAAGCCTAAACCGCCAGCCTCAGATACAGATACAGACACACAAAAGCAGGGGCTATCGAAACTGGCGATTATCGCCTTACTACTTGCCATCGTGGCGCTAGGGGTTATCGGTTACGGTTTCACCCTGATTCAAAAGCTCCAACTCCAACAGGCCGAGCAGGTCAGCAGCCTCAAAGAACAACTGAGCGATAGCAGCGGAATAAACCGTCAACTACAGCAACAAAACGGCCAAATTCTCGGCGAATTGAATCAAGTTCGTGACAATTCCAAACAGCAACAAGGCAACCTCAACGAACTACAGAACCGTCTTTCCTTGGCAATGCAGCAGGTCAGCAAGCTCGGCACCGACAGCCGCAAAGACTGGCTGCTGGCTGAGGTTGAATACCTGCTACGATTAGCCAATCAGCGGGTCCTGATGGAACGCACAGCCTCTGGTGCGTTAGCGTTGCTCCAGAGCGCTGATAAAATATTGCAGGAGACCGATGATGTCTCTATCTACCCGGTCCGTAAAGCCCTGGCGCAGGATATCCTGGCACTGCAAGGCGTTCCGTCTCCCGACGTTGAAGGAATGTTCATCCAACTGGTCGCGATCGATTCACAGATCGATTACTTACGTCTGCTGCCTGCCACCGATAAGCACCAACTGCCCGAGCTGTTAAAAGAGATCACTGCCGACAGCATGTCGCAAAGCTGGCAGGATGGCGCCAGCATGTCATGGTCTCAAGCCGTTGATAAACTAGGCTCTTTGATCGTGATTCGTCACCGCGACGAACCGATTGAGCCGCTAATGTCACCCGAACAGCAATACTTCCTGACTCAAAACCTGCACTTGATGTTGGAACAGACTCAACTGGCGCTACTGCAAGGAAAGCAGCAAGCCTTTGATACCGGTCTTGCTAAAGCCACCAGCTGGATCGGCACCTACTTTGAAGCGACCGACCCAACCACGCAGGCACTGGTAATCAGTTTGGGTAAACTTCAGGGAGCGCAAATTTCACCGACGCTGCCCGATATTTCCGGATCACTACAGCAACTCAAGACCTATCTCAGCCAACTCCATAATATCGAAGGGGGTGGCCAATGAAACTGATGTTGATATTTGCACTGATCGTCCTGCTGGCCGGGTCGATAGTCGGCGAACTGATCGTACAAGACCCGGGTTATGTGCTGCTGAGCTATCAGAATACAACCATCGAGACCAGCCTCTGGGGGTTGTTGCTGGTTGTCGTTGTGGGTTTTGCCTTGATCTACCTGACGCTACAGTTGGTTCAATATTTACTGCAACGTCGCCGCAAGATTCATGACTGGAGTGAGAATCGCAGTCGCCATCGCGCCGAGAACAAAACACTCAGCGGCCTCAACGCACTATCAGCAGGCAACTGGTCCAAAGCTCAGCGATTGCTCAGCCAAGCAGCCCCGCGTTCCGGCGTCTCGCTGGTGAATTACCTGGCTGCTGCTCGTGCGGCTTACGAGCAAAACCAACTGGAAAGCTGCGATGAACTGCTGCAAAAGGCCAGAGAGGCAGCACCTAAAGCTGAAGTTGCGGTTGGCATAATCCAGGTTCAGATCGATGTCGAACGCGGTCAGTGGCAGCAAGCGCTGAAAACCCTGGTCGAGCTTCGCCAAAAGGCCCCAAAAAACAGCTATATCCTCAAACAATTGGTGCAAGTCTATAGCGAGTTAAAAGACTGGGGATCGATGGTGAAACTGCTGCCCGAGCTGCGAAAGTATCAGGCTTATCCTGACGCCCAACTGCAACAACTGGAACAGAAGGTCTATTTAGGCCACCTTCAAAAGACATTAGATTCTGTCAGCAACAGTACTGAAAACCCAGTCCGTGCCAAGATGCTGATGCACGGCTGGAAAGCCGTTCCCAAGACGCTGCAAAATGATGGTGATCTGATCGGACGACAGGTCGAGTTACTGCTCGAATGCGACGATAGCGCACAGGCTGAGAACTTCTTAAAAGATCGCCTCAACAAACAGTGGCAACCCGAGCTAGTCACCCAATACGGCGTGCTTGACGGCGCTAACCCGGCCAAACAGTTCAAACAGGCAAAAAGCTGGGCGCAGCAACACCCCGCTGATGCCGCTCTGCAGTTAACCTTAGGACGATTAGCTTTGCGTAACAACGAGTGGCAGCAGGCTCAAGACTTTTTTGAAAAGAGCCTTGAGCTGTCCGCTACCACCGAAGCTTACGCCGAGTTAGCGCGGCTGTTGCAACATTTCGGAGATGATAGCAATGGATCTGTACTGCAACACCACCTGGGCAGCCTGACCGCAGGATTACCCGACCTCCCCCAGCCTGTTCTAGCAAAGACGGGGCAGCCATTGCCGGAGTAACGATGGCGGCGCTATGCCAAAATGAGCCTATAGCGCCCTATCCTTCCGACTCAACATTCCCACGCAGGCTCGAGCAACCCGACAGCGCTGCTTTCTCATATTTTGGTAACACGCTATGGCATTTAGCATCGATCAACCCATACGTTGGGGCGACATGGACGCCTTGGGTCATCTCAACAACACGCTCTATTTCCGCCTGTTTGAGGAAGCCAGAATACAGTGGCTGGATCATATAGGTGCTGAATTCTCCAAACCCAATGCCGCTACCGGCGCTGTCATCGTCCATGCGGGCTGCGATTTTCTCTATCCCGTCGTCTACCCGGCGACAACCCGTATCAGCACCACAATAGAGAAGATAGGACGGAGCAGCATCGAAATCTGTCACCAAATGAGCACCATCGATCAGCCCGATCGCATCGTCGCCAACGGCCCAGTAAAAGTGGTCTGGATCGACTACAAAGCAAACCGCTCAGTTCCATTGCCCGATGCGATACGCGCTACCCTTATCGACTATCAGAAGACGCAATAACGGGATGTTAAAAAAAATATTCGGCAGATTAAAGCTGGCTAAAGCACTGCAGCAAAACGACCCGCTTCTGTTACTAAAGGCAATAAGAAGCGGTGAAGACCTTAACCAACCACTGAGTCTAAACAAAGACTCCGATATAGCCGATGAACTCAGTCCAATCGAACACTGCCTTGGTTTACAACACCCCGAATGCTTGCAAAAGCTACTCGAATCCGGTGCGCAGTTACCTCTACAACACCGTGATGGCCGGCTACTACTCGTTCACGCTATCGAGGCGAAGCAACATTCGCTTAGCCTGCTGACCCTGTTGTTACAAGCAGGCACCGACGCCAACGCCCAGCACGGCGAAGCACTCTTTGCGTGCCTGTGTGTTGATAACGAAAACCAGCAACTGCTACTCATTAATCGACTGATCGAACACGGTGCCGATATCAACAGGCACCGACGTTTAGAAAAGCGGTTGTTAGATCAGTTGATGCTTGAAGAGCGAATGATGGTAGTAGGCGTTTTGATCAGCGCAGGTGCTGAGCTTAGCGACAAACTCGATCAGCTAAGCTGTAGCGACGAGCTGAAACAGTTCGCTCGCCGCAAGACACAAGACTTGGCAGTGCAACGTCAGCTTCTAGGCTCTTAGTGGAACCATACGTCGGCTAGACGTACCAGTAACCAAAATCCCGATGGCAGAGCCTTACGCCGCCATCGACCTAATTAAGGATCGCTGCAATGACGATGGCACAACCCGGCATTTTAGCGCCGCTTCCGGCTCATAGCCGTTATATCTGTCTCAATATCCGACCCGGCACCGACGCGGAAAAACTCAAACAGTTACTTCAGCAGATCCAGCCCAACGAGTCCTGTTTGGTCGCACTGGGTCGCTCATTGGTTTCGGCGTTAAACGCTGAACTACAACCTCTAAGACCCTTTCCGAGTTACTCGGTCAATGTTATCGAAATACCTGCAACACCCTACGCGTTATGGATCTGGTTGCGCGGCAGCGATCGCGGAGACTTACTCCATGCCGGTCGAAGAATTTATCAACAGCTCGAAAGCGGATTTGAACTGGCTGACAGCGTTGAAGGATTCACTCACGGCTCAGGTCGAGACCTGACAGGCTACGAGGACGGCACCGAGAATCCCGAAGGGGAAGCGGCAATCCAAGCAGCTTTATGCAATCAGACAGGTCTTGAAGGCTCAAGCTTTGTTGCTGTACAGCAGTGGCAACACAACTTTGACCGTTTCGAAGCCTTGACCCAAGTCCAGCAGGACCACAGCATCGGCCGTCGTCTGAATGACAATAAAGAGCTGGACGAGGCGCCCGAGTCTGCCCATGTCAAACGTACTGCGCAGGAGAGCTTCAATCCCGAAGCTTTTTTGCTGCGCCGCTCAATGCCATGGTCCGAAGCTGAAAAAAGCGGCCTGATGTTTGTCGCCTTTGCCAACAGCTTTAACCCCTTTGAAGCACAACTAGAGCGAATGATTGGACTCGAAGACGGAATCACCGATGCCCTATTCCAGTTCACCCAACCGATCAGCGGCAGCTATTTCTGGTGTCCGGCATTGTCTCAAGGGAAACTGGATCTGACACCGCTTGGATTGTGATCCTGTGATGACCCACTTGCAGCATCAATGCTCGTGCAATTGCTACAAGCGGGCTTACGCCACTAGCATCAACACTACCCTTCCTCGCTACGGGCTTGATTAAAACCAACATCACGCCCCGCAGCGTCAATTTATCGGAAAACGCCAATGTATATCGCTATGAACCGTTTTAAGATTAAACCCGGTGATGAAGCCGCTTTCGAACAGATATGGCGCGAGCGCGACACCTTTCTCGATAGTGTCCCCGGTTTTATCAGCTTCAACCTACTCAAAGGGCCTACCAGCGATCAACACAGCCTCTTTGCCAGCCACTCAGTTTGGCAAGATCAGACCGCCTTCGAAGCCTGGACCAAGTCTGATGCGTTTCGCAAGGCACATGCTAACGTCGGTAATAGTCGCAAGGATATCTATCTTGGCCCACCGCAGTTTGAAGGTTTTGAGTCAGTCCTGTAACCATGAATCAGACAGCTGTGATGGATCAACCAGCCGCATTAATCCTCGATAACGGCCCTGAAAACGCAACCAGCCTGTTATTACTAGCTCACGGAGCTGGGGCCGGAATGGATCACGAATTCATGGAGTCGATCGCCATTGGACTTGCCGAGCAAGGCATTCGGGTGATTCGTTTCGAATTCCCATATATGCAAATACGCCGTGCCGATGGCGGTAGGCGGCCACCGGATCGGATGCCCAAACTGCTCGAAGCTTATGCTCGACAGCTCAAAGAAACACAGACCCGAGTGACACCGACAACGCGGGTCTTTATCGGTGGCAAATCGATGGGAGGCAGAGTGGCATCGTTACTGGCCGCGCAACTGGATCCGCCTACCGGAATCGCCGGTGTGATCTGCCTCGGGTTCCCGTTTCATCCACCAGGTAAACCTGAGAAGTTCCGGGGTGAGCACCTGAGCGAGCTACAAACTCCTTTGCTTATTGCTCAGGGCGAGCGCGACACCTTCGGTACCCAAGCCGAGGTAGGCAGTTACACGCTGAGTGATAGCGTTCAATGCCACTTTCTCGGCGATGGCGATCATAGCCTCAAACCCCGCAAGCGCTCAGGACTCACTCTTGAACAAAATTTATCTGAAACAGTAATGTTCATGAAAAAATTTATCGAAAGAAATTGATCAAGATCAGCATTTTGTGCCTATACTGGTGTCTACTTGTTTAGGAAACAGCGCGACTGAGCAAGTTATGAATGGATTCAATAACAGATCGATATCTTGATTAGAATTAGAAAGTTTCCGACCGGCTGAGCCCCCTAGGGAGCGCCAGCGATCAGAAAGAGAGAACGGAGCCCTTGCTCAGCGAGGACTCCGTTTTTTTTGCCCTTTTTTCGCCCAAGCCTGCTCAGCACCATCTATAGCCATGATGATCAACGCTTCTAATAGCCTGGAAAATCGGCTTTCAATGCCCTACTACTCCAAAACAAAAAACGACCCGAAGGTCGTTTTTTAAGTGCTTTAGCGGCTACTACCAAACATTCATCAGAACTCTAGCTCAGCGGCGGGTTCTGCTTCTGATTTCTTCGGAGGCACTTCAAGATTAATCAACTCAGCACGAATCTGGTCTTCGATCTCTTTGGCGATTTCTGGGTTCTCTTCCAGATACTTGGCAGAGTTAGCCTTGCCCTGACCGATTTTGCTTCCCTTGTAGGCGTACCAAGCGCCCGACTTATCGACTAGGCCTTGCTTAACGCCAAGATCAATCACCTCGCCCATATGGTAAATACCTTTACCGTACATAATCTGGAATTCGGCTTGTTTAAACGGCGGTGAAACCTTGTTCTTAACAACCTTGACCCGCGTCTCGTTGCCGATGACCTCGTCTTTATCCTTGACCGCTCCCGTACGACGAATGTCCAAACGAACAGAAGCGTAAAATTTCAACGCGTTACCGCCAGTAGTCGTTTCAGGGCTACCAAACATGACGCCGATCTTCATTCGAATCTGGTTGATGAAGAGTAACAGGCAGTTAGAGTTTTTGACGTTACCGGTAATTTTGCGCAGCGCCTGACTCATCAAACGGGCTTGCAAGCCAACATGGGTATCACCCATCTCACCCTCGATTTCAGCGCGAGGCACCAGCGCTGCAACCGAATCGACAACCACGACATCCACTGTGTTTGAACGCACCAGCATATCGGTGATTTCAAGCGCCTGCTCACCCGTATCCGGTTGTGACACCAACAGATCATCTAGGTTAACACCCAGCCTTTCCGCATAGATCGGATCTAGCGCATGCTCAGCATCAATAAAGGCACAGGTTTTTCCCATCTTTTGCGCTTCGGCAATCACTTGTAGCGTCAGCGTCGTTTTGCCTGAAGATTCAGGACCGTAGATCTCGCAGATGCGGCCAAACGGCAAACCACCTATGCCCAACGCGATATCCAGCCCCAACGAGCCGGTAGATACAGAGGGGATCGCCTCACGAGGCTGGTCACCCATCCGCATGACAGCACCTTTACCAAACTGACGTTCGATCTGAGTCAGAGCGGCGGAAAGCGCCTTCTTTTTGTTGTCGTCCATTGCGATACCCTTCTTTGTCTTAAGTTGTGCGGCTAAATGCGTTATCGGTTTGCTAGTGACAAACACTGTATATCTAAACAGTATTATTCCACAACTTTTTTTAAACGCAAGCCATCTGTACTGATTAACCGCTAATCATTTCCAGCAAGCCGCTGATTGCTTGTTCAACTGCCTGATCTCTAACCGCTTTCCGAGCACCATTAAATTTATAACACTGGCTTTTAATTACGGGATCAACTGTCGCCCAAGCGATCCACACCGTACCCACCGGCTTGTCCTCAGAGCCGCCACCAGGGCCCGCGATGCCACTGATCGCCACACTGATCTGCGCTAAACTATTATCCAACGCACCGGTTGCCATCGCTTCAACACACTGCTGGCTGACCGCCCCATGCTGCTCAATCAACGCAGGGCTTATTCCTAGCGCCCGTTGCTTCATCGCATTGGAGTAGGTCACAAATCCCCCTTCCAGCCAGGCCGAACTACCGGCTAACTCGGTCAACTGTGCAGCAACACCTCCGCCGGTGCAGGACTCTGCGGTAACCACTCGCCAATCCCGTGCCAACAGGCTATCAGCAAGCTGTAATATTTGTGTGTTCATGCCCACTCCGAATGCCTCTTCTAAACAGTACAAGTTTCGAAATATGTCACAACATCACGTAGAATGACCAGCTTTTGCGAGCCTGTATTGGTTCACGACCCGCCTGTAGCGCATCCTGCCACGCCAACGATAGCTACACGGCCACCAATACCGTCGCTCAGACGCCTTCACTCTCCGACCTGAATCGATTTTTGTATGTCTAAAAAAGCCGCCAAAAGCTCCTCTCACACCCCCATGATGCAGCAGTATTTCGGTATCAAATCGGAACACCCAGAACAATTGGTGTTTTATCGGATGGGCGATTTTTACGAACTTTTTTACGACGATGCCCGCAAAGCATCCAAACTTCTCGACATTTCGTTAACCAGCCGCGGACAATCCGGCGGTGAACCGATCCCGATGGCTGGTATCCCCTACCACGCTGCCGATAACTACATCGCCAAAATCGTCAGGGCTGGTGAATCGGTTGCGATAGCCGAACAGATCGGTGACCCGGCCACCAGCAAAGGACCGGTCGATCGAAAAGTAGTTCGCATCGTGACCCCCGGTACCCTAACCGACGAAGCGCTGCTCGATGAATCGCGCGACAACCTGCTGGTTGCTATAACGCGTCACAAAGAACGATTCGGCATCGCCAGCCTCGACATCAGTGCCGGTCGTTTCTGGGTGATGGAGTTTGAAGGCAAGAACTCATTACTGAGCGAGTTGGCGCGATTACAGCCTGCCGAACTACTGTACAACGAAGACGATGGTCTGGAACCGCTTCTGAGCGGCTTGCGAGGTTTACGCCGACAGCCACCGTGGAATTTTGAACTCGACACCGCGCATCGTTTGTTGACTCAACAGTTCCAGACCAAAGATCTCAGCGGCTTTGGCTGCGAGGCCCTAGATACAGGACTGCGTGCTGCCGGTTGCCTGCTGCAATACGCCAAGGAGACCCAACGCACCGCGCTACCGCATATTCGTTCTATCAGTACCGAACAACTCGACCGTAGCGTTATCCTTGATGCCGCCACCCGCCGTAATCTTGAACTCGACGCTAACCTGATGGGCGGTAGCGACAATACCCTGATCTCGGTGCTCGACCGCACCGCGACACCGATGGGTAGCCGGCTGTTGCGTCGTTGGCTGAATCGGCCTCTTCGCGATCTGGAAACCATCCAGCAACGCCAGCTATGTATCAGCTGCCTGATAGAAGATTACCGCTTCGAAGGTTTCCAAGAGGTACTCAAACAGATCGGCGACATCGAACGTATTTTGGCGCGAATCGCGCTACGATCAGCACGCCCCCGCGATCTGGAGCGACTCAAACTATCACTGGCTTGCCTGCCTCAGTTGCAGCAACTGTTGCACCCCGTTGACTCGCCGCTGGCCGCCGAGTTAGCACTCACTATCGGACAGTTCCCGCAACTACAAGAACTGTTAGAACAGGCGGTCAAGGAAAACCCGCCGGTCATCATCCGGGATGGCGGCGTCATCGCCGAAGGCTACGACAGCGAACTCGACGAGCTTCGCGCACTGAGCGAAAACGCAGGCGGCTACCTACTCGAACTCGAGCAACGTGAAAAAGAGAGCACCGGTATCGCCACCCTTAAGGTCGGTTACAATCGCGTGCACGGTTATTACATCGAGATCAGCCGAGCCCAGTCTCACTTGGCTCCGACTGAATATATCCGCCGACAAACGCTGAAGAACGCCGAACGTTTTATCACTCCCGAACTAAAGACCTTCGAAGACAAAGCACTGAGCAGTAAAAGCCGTGCTTTGGCTCGTGAGAAGCAACTGTACGAAGCATTACTGGAAACGGTGGCTCTCGAACTGGCGCCATTGCAAGACAGTGCGGCAGCGATCAGTGAACTGGATGTACTCAATAATCTGGCAGCCCGTGCCGATCGACTCGATTACTGCGCACCGCAGATGACCGATCAAGCAGGATTGTCGATTAGTGGCGGGCGCCACCCGGTTGTTGAGCGGGTATCGGATGATCCTTTTGTCGCGAACGATCTGCAACTCGACCCGGAGCGACGGATGCTGATCATCACCGGTCCCAACATGGGTGGTAAATCAACCTACATGCGTCAGGCCGCCTTAATTGTACTGATGGCCCATATCGGCAGTTACGTGCCAGCGGCAGAAGCACAGATAGGGCTGGTCGATCGGATCTTTACCCGGATGGGCTCATCGGATGATTTGGCCGGTGGCCGCTCGACCTTTATGGTCGAGATGACCGAAACAGCCAACATCCTCCACAACGCCACACCCCGAAGCTTGGTGCTGATGGATGAGGTCGGTCGTGGCACCAGTACATTCGACGGCCTATCGCTGGCTTGGTCCTGCGCCCGCCACCTAGCCACCGAAACTCAGGCCTTCACACTCTTCGCGACCCACTACTTCGAATTAACCGCGTTACCCGAGACCGAGCCGGGTGTGGCTAATATTCACCTGACCGCCACCGAACATAACGACCACATCATCTTCCTGCACAGCGTGCATCACGGTGCAGCTAGCCAGAGCTATGGGTTGCAAGTAGCCAAGTTAGCCGGTGTTCCAGCGGCGGTCATCAATGAAGCGAAGGACAAGTTGCTGCAACTCGAGACAGCTTCTGCCGAACGCCAAGCACCGCATCAGGTTGACCTGTTCAGTCAGCTACCAACAGCGCCTGCTCCTACCAAACAACAACAACCACACCCGCTTCAAACCGCACTGGCAACTATCGATCCCGATGAACTAACGCCAAGACAAGCACTGGAGCAACTCTATCGGTTAAAAGATCAGGCCATGGCATAACCGCATATCGGTTATATACTCTGTCTTAGCTATATAACGCTAAAGCATTCACCCATGATTGCCCTACCGCTGTACAGGAGCTACATGCCATGACCTTCGTCGTGACCGAGAACTGCATCAAGTGCAAATACACAGACTGCGTCGACGTCTGCCCAGTCGATTGTTTTTACGAGGGGCCCAATTTTCTAGTGATCCACCCGGAAGAATGCATCGACTGCGCCTTGTGCGTTCCCGAATGCCCAGCCGATGCGATCTATGAAGAGAGCGACGTGCCGCCCGATCAACAGGAGTTTATCGCCCTCAACGCCGAGCTGGCTGAAATCTTTCCGGTCATTGATGAGATGAAAGCAGCTCCGGCCGACGCCGATCAATGGAACGGACAACCGGACAAAAAAAAGCTGCTGGAGCGTTAACTCCAACAGCTTTGGTATCACTAAAACTCTCAGCCTGCTGATTAATCATCAGAGCAGGCCGAAGGTCTGATTATTCCAACAGGTCGGAACCTGTCAGTCCGTTATTCTCAACAATCTCACGCAACCGTCGCAGTGCCTCTACCTGAATCTGCCGCACCCGCTCACGGGTTAATCCGATCTCACGACCCACCTGCTCCAGCGTGCTGATCTCATAACCGTGAAGACCAAAGCGTCGTGATAACACCTCACTGTGCTTCTCAGGCAGAGTCTCCAACCAGTCATCGAGACGACCGATCAAATTGGTATTCTGCAGCCAGGCTTCCGGATCAGCAGCATCGGTATCGGCGATTGTTTCTACCAACGACTTTTCTGAATTTTTACCTACAGGGACATCGATCGAACCAACGCGTTCGTTCAGCCCCATCATCTTTTTGACGTTCTCGACCGGTTTGTCGAGCATCTCTGCGATCTCTTCGCAGGTCGGTTCATGATCCAGCTTCTGAGCCAACGCGCGCGCTGCGCGCAGATAAACATTTAGCTCTTTGACCACGTGGATAGGCAGACGGATGGTGCGGGTCTGGTTCATGATGGCACGTTCGATAGTCTGTCGAATCCACCAGGTAGCGTACGTTGAAAAGCGGAAACCTCGTTCAGGATCGAACTTCTCAACCGCCCGGATCAACCCCAGATTACCCTCTTCAATCAGATCAAGCAGGGTCAGACCGCGGTTGATATAGCGGCGGGCTATCTTGACCACCAACCGCAGATTACTCTCGATCATTCGCTTACGCGATGCCTCGCAGCCGCGCAGTGATTTACGGGAGAAGTAAACCTCCTCCTCCGCGCTTAGCAGCGGTGAAAAACCAATCTCGTTGAGATACAGCTGAGTCGCGTCCAGATGCCTAGCATTGACCAAGTCATCGTGTACACCACTGCGCGCTTTATCCATTACAACACTATCGGCGTTAACTTCGTTGTCGACCATCACATTGTCCGTATATACGTCTATGTTTAGTTGCCTACCACGCGCTACAGCGTCGACACATTACTACGGTATCAGTAAAGCACGTTGTCTTGCCTACCCCTCAAACTCCCTGTTGTACTACCTCCGGGGAAGGTAACGGCTAGGATCAACCGGTTTGCCCTCCTTGCGAATCTCAAAATGTAGCATGGTCTGGGCAGCACCGCTATTGCCTATTTCAGCAATTTTCTGGCCTGATTTGACCGTATCCTGTTCTTTTACCAATAATCGGTGATTATGAGCGTAGGCACTTAAAAAGCTATCATTGTGATTGATAATTATCAAATTCCCGTAACCTAACAAGCCATTCCCGGCATAAACCACCACACCTATAGCAGCAGAATAAACCGAATCTCCGCGATTACCTGCAATATTTAACCCCTTATTGAGCTTCCCGGTAGAACTAAACCCCTGAATAACACGCCCTTTCGCAGGCCAGCGCCACTTGATCGGACCGGACGACACATGACTAGTGGTTTTGGTTTTCGTCACAGCTGCGACAGACGAGCTCTTAGCTGTGTTCTGCTTGATCGAGGTTTTGTTTGAGGAGGCCGGTTTCGGTTTGGCTGTGCTGTTGAGGCGAATAAGTTGCCCGGTATATATACGGTAGTTGGAGCCAATACCGTTGGCTTTTGCCAGAGTGCGGTAATCTTTACGATAACGCCAGGCGATTGAGTAGAGGGTGTCTCCGGGTTTGACGCGGTAAGACCCCGACGGAGGTGGTTGCGGATAACTACGACTAACAGAGGCCGGAGCGGCAGAATTGAGCGAGCGGTCCGAGACAGGCGCCACATGGCCACCACACCCGGACAACAAAAGCGTGCAGAACAGCAACCCTGTTAGCGTACGTTGAATGCGACTAAACACCCTTGCCTGCAATACTCCCGAGTTAATCGAGCCTGTTTTACCGACAACCTGGCCGGAGTGATACCCGAAGTCCACTCAGGCAGCCCTCAGGGTCGATTCCCACATCGTTCCAGCATATAGACCGCAACCGCTCCCAGCAACATCAACAACACGGCCAAACCCAGCTGTGAAGCTTGGCCTGTCAGCAATTGATAGCTGGCCGGCAATACATTGTCCTGCATCAGCGGTACCGAGTCGCCATGACTGTTGATGCGATAGTGGGTGGTGTATTTCCAGGGCCAGACTTTATTAAGCGAACCGATCATGACGCCTGTTAGCAGTGCTAATGTCAGGTCATGGTAACGTCGAAACATCCAGGCCAGCAGGTGAGAAAAACTCAGTAAGCCAGTAACGCAACCCGCCATGAATAACAGCAGGACCTCAAGATCAAAGGACTTAATCGCACCCATCACCGGAACATATAGACCCAGAAGTAGCAGGATAAAACTGCCTGAGATACCCGGTAGAATCATGGCACAGATGGCAATAGCGCCGGCCCCAAAGACCGTCAACGTCGTCACCGGCATTTCGCCCGGGCTCAAAATTGTAATCAGATACGACACCGCAGCACCAAGCAAAAGCATTGCCACAAGCTGGCGGTTCCAACGGCTAACCTGACCCAACATCCAGACCGATGAACTAACAATCAGCCCGAAGAAGAAAGCCCATAAAAGCGTGGGATACTGCTGTAACAGAAATATCGCCAGCCGGGCGACCGTAGCCAGGCTCAGTAACACCCCGCTCAGTAATACCAGCAAAAAGGTGCCGTTGATGTGGCGCCAGAAAGCCGGCGCCCCCTGCTGCCAGATCAGCGGTAACGCCTGGGGAGTTATCCGGCGAATCGAATCGAGCAGCTCTTCGTAAATACCGCTAATAAACGCGACCGTCCCTCCGGATACGCCAGGAATCGCATCAGCGGCTCCCATCGCCGTCCCTTTAAAGAACAGACTAAACCAGTCCCGCATCGATCGCTTCATCACTAAAATCCCTTAACCGATCGATCCACTGAGCATCGGTACAAATTTAACCCCTTCAAGAATCTGGTGATCAAACTCGGTCTCGCTAAGACGGTCAACCAGACGCAGTTCCTGCCTAACCCCACCGACCGGAATAATCATCCGGCCACCGATAGCCAATTGCTGGTACAACTCTGGTGGAATTTCCTCGGGTGCCGCGGCGCAGGTGATCGCATCGAAAGGCCCCTTTTCCGGCCAACCAAAACCGCCATCGGCGTGTTTGAAATGGATATTACGCAGCCCCAACTGACTCATGCGGGTACGCGCCTTATCCTGCAGTGGTTTGATCCGCTCAACGCTATAGATTTTACCAACCAGGCAAGCCAACACCGCGGTCTGATAACCCGAACCGGTACCGATCTCCAACACTCGCTCGGGGGTTCCGCCGTTTAGCAGAATCTCGGTCATCTTAGCCACAATATAGGGCTGCGAGATGGTCTGGTTAAAGCCGATAGGCAACGCAGTATCTTCGTAGGCTCGGTGCGACAAGGCTTCATCAACAAACAGGTGTCGGGGTAGCTCGCGCATCACCTCCAAAACCCGTTGATCCTCAATCCCTTGCTCAACCAACCGAGAGATCAAGCGATCACGGGTACGCCGCGATGTCATGCCGATCCCTTCAATATCAAACTTATTCACAATGACTCCTCAAGCCAACTGCTCAGATTGTCAAAATCTGAATACTGGGTCATGTCCGGCTGCAGCGGCGTGATCGAGATATACCCCTGCTCCACCGCATAAAAATCGGTCCCGGGACCGGCATCCTCGGCATCACCCGCTGCAGAGATCCAAAATCGTTCGCGACCCCGGGGATCAACCGAGCGCACCGGCTCAGAAGCCAAAAAGCGGTGACCCAGGCGGGTGACATAAACGCCTTTTATCTGATCACGCGGCAGATCCGGCACATTAATATTCAATACTGTTCGCGGGGCCAAATTCAAGCGTCCGAGCTGTGGCAAGAACTCAGCCAGATAATCGGCGGCCACCGCAAAGTGCTGACTGCCAGCCAATGAAATTGCGATCGATGGCCGCAGTAGATAACGGCCCTCCATTGCGGCAGCAACGGTCCCCGAATAGAGCACGTCATCACCTAAATTAGCACCCTTGTTGATTCCGGAGACGACCATTTCAGGCTCAAAATCAAACAACCCGGAGATACCCAGATGGACACAATCGGTCGGCGTGCCGTTGATACTGATATAACCGCTATCCATATACGCAGGCTCCAGCGGCCGGTCCAGCGTCAACGAATTGCTTGCCCCGCTGCGGTCACGATCCGGCGCCACCACCTTGACAGTAAAGGACTCAGCCAAACGCTGCGCCAGCGTACTCAACCCACAAGCATGAACGCCGTCATCATTTGAAATCAGGATACGCATCGGCTATGGCTCTCCTTGCTCAGTCGTGGCAGCTTCGGCACTGACAACACGGGCATTAGCCCCAGCACCGGCAGCAACCCGGTAATCACAAATTTCACGCAGCACACTAGTGGCATAAGTACCGGGCGGCAGTTCAAAACTGACTTCGAGCTGGTCATCCTGCGGCCGTTGCCAGCTAAAGTTACGCGGTAAAAAACGTACAGAGCGTCGCTCGCGGGTCTGCCCCAATCGCTCCAGACCTTGGCACCAGGGCTCAAACTGATTAAGAATCGCGCTTTCTAGCTCTAATGAAAGCTCTTCCACCAGCGGACGACCTCGCCCCATCAGTGGTGCCGTCGGATGTAGTGCCAGTGTCTGGATCGCCTCTGTCAGCGCTATCGGGTCAGTCTCGGGTGTCAGATTACTGGAGCCGCGAATAACCGGCCTATCACCTGCCAGATAGGCGTCCAAACAGCCCATTTCGATACGTTTGGCCAACACTAGGTTGAATAGATAGGAGCGCGCCGAAGATATCGCCATACTGCGCTTGTGACGATCCCGGATGCGGATCTCACCCTTGAACAGCTTATCGGCCTGCTCTAGGTTGCCACCGCCATGACCGAAGCGCTGTTCACCAAAATAATTGGGGATGCCGCGATCTGCGATCAGTTGCAGCCGCGCTTCCAGATCTTCGAAAGTCTGCTGCGGTACCAGCTGCAGTTGACGGATTCGTAGATTAAAACGGTTGGCCTGATGACCGCCACGTTTCAATTTGCGATGGTGGCGTTTGGTTTGTAGCACCGTCACGCTATCCGGCAGTGCACTTAGGTCCGGATCGGGCTGACCCGGTAGCCACAGGCTAAACCATTGTGTGGTTACAGCGTGTCGATCTTTGAGGCCGGCATAGCTGACATCAACCGGCTTAATACCGGCGATATGGGCCAGCTGACGGGCGATCCATTGGGTATTCTCACCGCGTTTTTGCAGATGAACAAACAGGTGTTCACCGCTACCTTCGGGTTCAAAACCAAGCTGCTCGTCGACTTGAAAATCGGCCGCTTCGCTACGAATCACTCCGGTTGCTGGCGGGTTGCCGTAAAGGCGGGGGAAATCGAGTGGATAACAGCTCAAAGGCAGGCCTACTTCTCTTCGGGCAACAGAAAAAATGTCTCGCCACGTTTGACCATTCCCAATTCGCTTCGCGCACGCTCCTCCATTGCTGAAGTGCCCTGCTTGAGATCGTCAACCTCAGCACGCAGTGCCGTGTTACGGTCGATTAACAATTGGTTGGACGATTCCTGCTCGGCGATCGAGTGCTGTAATGACCAGACTGACGGCAAGTTGCCATCACCCAGCCAGAGCCGCAGCTGCAATCCAACAAACAAGATGCTAAGCAATAACAGCAACCATTTCATAATCAGGTGCCCATGCTCATCGCGGTTAGAGGCTCAACGGGTTGGCGATAACAGAAAAGGGGGAGCGCGATGCTCCCCCTCACTGCTTACGCCTGTCCCTTGATCTCAGAACGGCCGTTGTAAGGCGCTTTGCCTTCCAGCTCGCCTTCGATCCGCAGCAGACGGTTGTACTTAGAAACGCGGTCAGAACGACACAGCGAACCGGTCTTGATCTGGCCGGCTTTGGTAGCAACGGCCAGGTCAGCGATAGTGGTATCTTCAGTTTCACCCGAACGGTGCGAGATCACTGCGGTAAAGCCGGCATCTTGCGCCATCTTGATGGCGTCCAGTGTCTCCGACAACGTGCCGATCTGGTTAAATTTGATCAGGATCGAGTTACCGATGCTCTGCTCGATGCCGCGAGACAATATCTTGGTATTGGTAACAAACAGATCGTCACCCACCAGCTGTACTTTGTCACCAATCTTACGGGTCAGCGTGGCCCAACCATCCCAGTCGCTCTCGTCCATACCATCTTCAACCGAGATGATCGGGTACTTAACGGTCAGGTCAGCCAGGTAATCGGCAAACCCTTCGGCGTCGAACTTCTTGCCTTCGCCAGATAGGTCGTACATACCGTCTTTGTAGAATTCAGACGCCGCGCAGTCCAGTGCCAGAGTGATATCTTCACCCAGCTTGTAACCGGCGTTGTCGATCGCTTCCTGAATAACCACCAACGCTTCTTCATTAGAAGCCAGGTTCGGTGCGAAGCCACCTTCGTCGCCCACAGCGGTGTTAAGACCACGTGCAGACAGTACTTTCTTGAGGCTATGGAAGATTTCAGCGCCCATACGCAGAGCTTCAGCAAAGTTCGGTGCCGAAACCGGCTGTACCATAAACTCTTGAATATCGACGTTGTTGTCGGCGTGCTCACCACCGTTGATGATGTTCATCATCGGCACCGGCATCGAGTAATCACCGGCGTTGCCGTTGAGCTCAGCGATGTGAGCATACAGAGGCATGCCTTTATCCACGGCTGCCGCTTTAGCGGCAGCCAAAGAGACGGCAAGGATCGCATTAGCGCCCAAATTACCTTTATTCTCAGTGCCGTCCAGATCGATCATCATCTGGTCGAGTGCACGCTGATCGTTGGCATCTTTACCCAACAGTGCATCACGAATCTGGTTATTTATCGCAGCAACGGCTTTCAGTACCCCTTTACCCATGTAGCGCGACGTATCGCCGTCGCGCAGCTCCAACGCTTCCCGCGATCCAGTCGACGCGCCAGAAGGAGCACAAGCGGTACCAAAGGCACCTGAGGTCAGAGTGACGTCCGCTTCTACAGTAGGATTGCCACGGGAGTCGAGCACTTCACGTGCTTTGATATCGCTGATTGCAGTCATGTTACCGTTCGCTCCAAATAATGCCTGATAAATTAAAAGAGGGATCGATCCACCCATTCCGGGCAGATCGTTCAAATTTATTTTGTATTGTGTTCCAGTGCTGCCTTAACAAAACCGGAGAACAAACCGTGTCCATCTCGTGGCGTCGAGGTAAATTCAGGATGGAACTGACAAGCGACAAACCAAGGATGATCCGGCACTTCAACTACCTCGACCAATGAACCGTCCATCGAACGACCGGATATCCGCAGACCCGCCTTCTCTAACTGCTCAATATAGTTATTGTTCATCTCAAAACGGTGACGATGACGCTCGAGGATAACCTCTTCGCCATAACACTCAATCGCGGTAGAGCCTGGTTCCAAACGGCATTCCTGTGCACCCAAGCGCATAGTACCGCCCAGATCGGCATCTTCGTCACGGATCTCCACATCACCTTCGGCGGTGGTCCACTCGGTGATCAGACCCACCACTGGATGTTCGGCTTGCTGGTTAAACTCGGTGCTGTCAGCCCCCGCCAAACCGGCCACGTTGCGGGCAAATTCGATGACCGAGACTTGCATACCCAGACAGATACCCAGATAAGGAATTTTGTTCTCACGGGCATAACGAACCGTCTCAATCTTGCCCTCAACACCGCGCTCACCGAAACCACCGGGAACCAGAATAGCGTCAACTTTTTCTAGCACGCCAGTGCCTTTGCGTTCGATCTCTTCAGAATCGATATAGATCAGATTGACCTTGGCGCGGTTCTTAATCCCGGCGTGGGTCATCGCTTCGATCAACGATTTGTAAGCGTCGAGCAACTCCATGTATTTACCAACCATGGCGATGGTGACTTCGCGGTGAGGGTTCAGTTTGGCGTCGACCACATCGTCCCACTCGGTCAGATCAGCGGGGGCGCACTCAAGACGGAACTGATCCACCACGATGTCATCGAGGCCCTGCTCGTGCAACATCCGCGGAATCCGATAGATGGTATTTGCATCTTCCAACGCGATAACGGCACGCTTTTCTACGTTGGTGAACAGAGACAGTTTACGACGAGAGTCAGCGGGAATCTCATGGTCGGAGCGACAAACCAGAATGTCGGGCTGGATACCGATCGAGCGCAGCTCTTTGACCGAGTGCTGCGCCGGTTTAGTCTTGGTCTCACCGGCTGTGGCGATATAAGGTACCAAAACCAGGTGCATGAACATCGTGCGAGTGCTGCCCAGTTCGGCCCTGAGCTGACGAACCGCTTCCATGAATGGCTGTGATTCGATATCACCCACCGTACCGCCGATCTCAACCAGCGCGATATCTGCATCACCAGCACCTTCGATCACACGGCGTTTGATCTCATCGGTGATGTGCGGAATCACCTGTACTGTGCCACCAAGATAATCTCCACGGCGTTCTTTACGCAGTACATCTTCGTATACCCGGCCCGAGGTAAAGTTATTACGTTGGGTCATGGTAGTACGGATAAAACGCTCGTAATGGCCCAAATCCAGATCGGTTTCGGCGCCATCCTCGGTCACAAAAACCTCACCGTGCTGGAATGGACTCATCGTCCCTGGATCGACGTTGATATACGGATCCAACTTCAGCATGGTGACTTTAAGACCGCGCGCTTCAAGAATTGCGGCCAATGATGCGGAGGCGATGCCTTTACCTAGGGAAGACACAACGCCGCCCGTGACGAAGATATAATGCGTCATTCGGAACCTGTCAGCAGATGTAGAAACAATAACTTAGGGGGGAGATGCGAAGCACCTCAGGATGGGGCTACAGACTAGCAGAATGGGTCGCATTCGACAATCAGAAATCGCCCTCACAGCCGTCATCAACAAGCGGAGATAACGGCTGCCAGTCAAACACTATTCCTTGCTGATCTGGCGCCGCCTGCCAACCCTCCGCGATCCAAAAGCCGGCCACAGCCACCAACTCATCATCGACAAACAGCAACGGTAACCGACGCCGAATCCAGGGTGCCAGCCGCTGCTGTTGCAACAGCTTTTTCAACGAGCGGCTACCAACCCTTCCCGGCAAACAAATTCGCTCACCGCCCTGCCGCAACATCACCCGCACACAAGCGCCAGCCGGCAGAAGAAGCCCGGCCCCCACCGCAGGTTTAGCATCCAATCGGCCACCGGCAAAAATCATGTCAGATGCTGAGTGGACATCCACATACCACTTAATCGGGCTAGCCGCTTCAGATAACGTGTTCCATGCCGGATTGAGCAGGTAGAGCGCGCCGTCAAACCGGCGCAATAGCCAACCATCCATTTCAATCAGCGGCTGAGCGTCGTCACGAGCACTCACTAACTGCTGCCACAATCGAGTTAACACGGCATCATCGGGTAGCAAACCCGCGCGTCGCTGCAACCAAAAACGCAGCAGATTAAAACGGCGGTAATCGGGCAATGCAGCCAGGGCATCAATTTTTAACTCGCGGTCGTGATACCGATCAGCCTCCTGCCAACAACCTTCAATATCGAGCGCGGCCAGATCTTCGGTCAGGCGCAGAGCGTCGGCACAGTTATCCGCACTGCGACCCAGCGTCGGGACTGCCTGTGGCCATCGCCGCACTAAGGCTGGAACAACCTCAGCACGTAAGAAATTGCGATCATGTACCGTATCCGCATTACTGGGGTCATTGATCCAACGCAACCCCTGCTGCTGGGCCTGATGTTGCAACTCGGCCCGCGAACGCCGCAACAGAGGCCGTAGCAACCGCCCGCGACCAAGCTGACGACTTCGAGGAATAGCCGCCAGCCCGCGAACACCACTGGCGCGCATCAGCCGCAGCAACAGCGTTTCCGCTTGATCATCGGCATGATGCCCCTGCAGTAACACGCCACCTGCAGCCAGTAACGATTCAAAGATCCGATAGCGCGCTTGGCGGGCTCGATTTTCCAGCCCTGCCCCGCCCTCTAGCTCAATCTGAAAGCACTGCAACTCAATCTTCAAATCGTCACACACCGATCGACAATGCACCGCCCAATCAGCCGCAGCAGGATTCAGCCCATGGTCGATATGCACTGCGCGTAAACGTCCCTGCTGGTTGAGGCCGGCATCAACCGCCAATTGCAGCAACAGATGTGAATCCATACCTCCGCTATAAGCAACCCACACTGGCCCCCCTGCATCAATCTCAGCCAGATCAGCGAGCAGCTCAGTAATAAGAGAAGAGGTAAGAGTCATAACGTGCAACCCTTGTTGCTACGGCACATCAAAGACACCGCTGGCGGGAACGTTGAGAAGAAAAACACTAAGTAAACACAGTATTAAAAAAGGCACCCGAAGGTGCCTTTCAGAAATCAGTTGATGCCGAACGACATCAAGCGTTGATAGCGCTGCTGTAACAGCTCATCAGTATCCATTGCCGCTAACTGATCTAAAGTGCTGAGCAACTGCGTCTTTAACGAAGCCGCCATCAACTCTCGATCGCGGTGAGCGCCACCCAGCGGTTCTTTGACGACCTGATCGACCAAGCCCAACTCGTGCAATCGACCTGAGGTAATCCCCATCGCCTTGGCAGCGTCGGAGGCACGGTCGGCGCTCTTCCACAGAATCGAGGCACAACCTTCGGGAGAGATGACCGAGTAGGTTGAGTACTGCAACATCATCAACTTATCACAAACGCCGATCGCCAATGCACCACCCGAACCACCTTCACCAACAACGGTGGAGATGATCGGCGTTTTAAGGCGCGACATCACAGCCAGATTAAAAGCGATAGCCTCACTTTGGCCGCGCTCCTCAGCATCGATACCAGGATAAGCTCCAGGGGTATCAATGAATGTCATGATCGGCATTTTGAAACGCTCAGCCATCTCCATCAGACGCAAGGCTTTGCGATAACCTTCAGGGCGAGGCATACCAAAGTTGCGTTTCACCTTCTCTTTCACCGAACGGCCTTTTTGATGACCGATAACCATCACCGAACGATCATCGATACGGGCAATCCCCCCCACCAACGCCGAATCATCGGCAAAGTGACGATCACCGTGTAACTCATCAAAATCATCGAAGATAAGCTCGGCGTAATCGAGTGTATAAGGACGTTTAGGGTGACGAGCGATCTGCGCCACATCCCAGGCAGACAGGTCTGAGAAAATCTTTTCGGTCAGCTCGACGCTCTTCTGCTCAAGTCTGCCGATCTCATCTCCGATATTGAGATCACTGTCCTTACCAACTGTGCGCAACTCTTCGATCTTGGCCTGCAGCTCGGCGATCGGCTGCTCGAAATCTAAATAATTCGGATTCATAGTTGTCGCTTCTGTCTCTGAGTTCCACGCTCCCGCCTAACAGCCCGAGGCGGACGAAAAAATAACGGCAAGTTTACCTTGCAGATCGTTGTTTATCCACCATAGAGCAGCTGCACTTTCCCTTTGCCGTACAACCGCTGGAGCTCCAGCAGCAGCTCATCGGTCACCTCAACACGCCAACCCTCACCTAACAGCAAATTAGCCAGCGCATCGTCCCGACGATAACGTAGCCGTACAGGCACCCCTTCATCACGACGATGCATATTAAGCCATTGTGACAACCTGTGTTGTAACTTCGGCTGAACCTGCTGCAGCTCAACCTCCAGCACAGAGGCATAACTGCGGCGTGCATCCGGAATCGTCATCACCCGATTGCAGCGCACCTTCATCTGATCTTTATAATCGTCAAAGGAGACCTCACCCTCAAACACCAGCACGGTATCCTTGACGATCGTTTCCCGATGCTGCTCGTACAACTCGCCAAATAGCACAACCTCGAGTCGCGCACTGCGATCATCAAGCGTCACAATAGCCAGCGTGTCACCACGCTTGGTTTTGATTAATCGCAGATCAATCACCAGGCCCGCAATCTTCTGCTGTACCCCTCGCGACGGTTTCAGCTCAACTAACCGGTGGTTAACAAAGCGCTTTAGTTCAGTTTCGTACTCATCGATCGGGTGGCCGGTGACGTACAGACCAAGCGTATCTTTTTCGCCGGTGAGTCGCTGTTTATCTGGCCATTCGACGACTCGCCCGTAGGGTTGATAAGGGTCATCTTCTCCCTCGTGCGATACCGACACATCACCGAACAGATCAAATACACCACTGTCCTGGTTTCGCGCTTTCTGATCGGCGGCTTTAACCGCATCCGGAATAGCCGCCATCAACACCGCCCGATTAGGTCCGATGTGATCCAACGCGCCACAGCGCACTAACGCTTCGAGCACCCGTTTGTTGATGTTGCCGCCGCCAACACGCTCGCAAAAATCAAACAGATCGGTGAACGCACCACCCTCTTCTCGGGCTTTGACAATCGCTTCGATCGGCCCCTCGCCAACCCCTTTGACAGCACCAAGGCCGTAAACAATCTCTCCGGCATCATTTACGGTGAACATAAAATCACCGCTGTTAACATCGGGCAATACCAACGCCAACTTCATGGTGCGGCACTCTTCGATAAAGATCACTACCTTGTCGGTATTTTGCATATCCGACGACAATACCGCGGCCATGAACGGCGCCGGGTAATGGTGTTTTAGCCAAGCTGTCTGGTAGGAAACCAAGGCGTAGGCCGCCGAGTGCGACTTGTTAAAGCCGTAGCCTGCGAACTTCTCCACCAGGTCAAAGATGTTACCGGCAAGGTCAGCATCGATGGCGTTATTTTTACAGCCCTCAAGAAAACCCACCCGCTGTTTGGCCATCTCTTCGGGTTTCTTTTTACCCATCGCTCGCCGCAACATGTCGGCGCCGCCAAGCGAGTAACCTGCCATAACCTGAGCGATCTGCATAACCTGTTCTTGATACAGCACCACCCCATAGGTGGGCTCGAGCACCGGCTGCAGTGGCATGTACTCATAATCAGGGTGAGGGAACGACAGTTTGGCACGGCCATGCTTACGGTTGATAAAGTCATCGACCATGCCCGACTGCAACGGCCCAGGACGGAACAGTGCTACCAGAGCAATAATATCCTCAAAGCGGCTAGGCAAGAGTCGCTTCATCAGGTCTTTCATACCGCTGGACTCAAGCTGGAACACTGCCGTCGTGTCACCGCGCTTGAGCATCTCGTAAACTCGCGGATCTTCCAGCTCAATCGTTGTTATATCAAGGGGCTCTGCACCGGTTTTGAGTTGCTGTTTGTGGATCGTTTTTAATGCCCAATCGATGATGGTCAGAGTCCGTAAGCCCAAGAAATCGAACTTAACCAACCCCGCTGCCTCGACATCATTTTTATCGAACTGGGTTACCAGACCATCGCCAAACTCATCGCAGAACAACGGGGAAAAGTCGGTCAAACGGGTCGGCGCAATAACCACACCACCGGCGTGCTTACCGACTCCTCGGGTGACACCCTCAAGTTGCAAGGCCATCTCCCAGATCTCCTGAGCATCTTCACTGACGGTCAGAAAATCGACCAGCGCCGGTTCCTGCTCTTTCGCTTTGGAAAGCGTCATGCCCACTTCAAACGGAATTAACTTAGAAAGCTTATCGGCCAGACCGAACGGCTTGCCCTGCACCCGTGCTACGTCACGCACCACCGCTTTCGCCGCCATCGTTCCGAAAGTGATAATCTGCGATACAGCATCACGACCATAAGTATCCGCTACATAGCTGATGACCCGATCGCGGCCGTCCATACAGAAGTCGATATCAAAGTCGGGCATCGATACCCGTTCAGGATTTAGAAAGCGTTCGAATAGCAAATCGTATTCCAACGGATCAAGGTCGGTAATTTCCTGAACATATGCCACCAGAGATCCCGCACCCGAACCACGGCCGGGACCGACGGGTACGCCATTGCCTTTAGACCACTTGATGAAGTCCATTACGATCAGGAAATAGCCCGGAAAACCCATATCGATAATGATTTTAAGCTCAAAATCCAAGCGATCATCATAGGCTTTCCGTTTAACCGCATAATCTGGATCATTACGATCAAGAATCTTTTCCAATCGCATATCTAACCCTTTGCGGGAGACATCGATGAAAAATTCGTCCATGGTCAAGCCGTCAGGGATAGGATAACTAGGGAGATAATACTTACCGATCTCGATCTCAATGTTGCAACGTTTGGCAATCTCTACTGTATTGGTCAACGCGGAGGGGATATCAGAAAACAGCTGGCACATATCATCAACAGACCTGAAGTACTGCTGATCGCTATACGCTTTAGGTCGCCGTGGATCGATTAACACTCGCCCCTGATTAATGCAGACCCGGGCCTCGTGGGCATCAAACTCATCAGCTTGTAAAAACATCACTTCATTGGTTGCCACAACAGGGCAGCTGTACTCAGCAGCCAACGCTAAGCTTGCGTGCAAACACTCTTCGTCGCCAGGGCGGCCAGTGCGTTGCAACTCCAAAAAGAAGTCATCCGAAAAAACGCCCATCCACTCCTTGATTCGTTCTCGGGCCTCGTCGATTTTATCGTCAAGCAGAGCGATACCGATATCGCCCTGCTTGGCACCCGAAAGCGCAATCAATCCTTCAGCTTTCTGGTGAATCCACTCAGGTTTTACCAATGCCTTTTCTGGAATGATGCCCTGACCATGCTGATGCGCCATCGCAATCAGTTCGGTCAGGTTGCGATAACCTTCCCGATCTTTAGCCAATAAGGTAATCCGGCTAGGCTGATCGCTTGGATCGGAGCGGTTCTCCACCCAAAGGTCGGCACCACAAATCGGCTTTACACCTGCACCCATCGAGGCTTGATAAAACTTAATCAAGGCATAGAAATTGGTCTGATCCGTCAACGCAACGGCCGGCATACCCTGAGCTGCAGCCGCAGCCGCCAGTTTTTTAACTCGCACCAACCCATCAACAACCGAAAACTCTGAGTGGACACGCAGGTGTATGAACTGGCAATCAGGCATGGATATCTCGATGCATTGGTAATAAATGAAGCGCAGATTATAGCGATAGATACACACCGAGGTAAGGCATGAAGACGCTTACCTGAGATAACACACTACCCCCTGAACAGTGTCTCTTCGAAGCGACGGGATGGTTACCGCAACAGTTGGTACAGGGTCTCAGTCTAGCCCCAAACGAAAAACCCCCAGCACACAGTGCT